>CAZXYZ010000084.1:0-2568 GCA_964645045.1 uncultured Pirellulaceae bacterium
CTTCCGCCGCCGCAGGCGGCGGAAGGGAGAGGGAAGGGGTGGATTTTTCGAGGCGACCTCTCTAGCCTGCCAGTCACCCTTCCGCCGACGCGGGGTCGGCGGTGAGGCCCTGGACTGCCCGTCGCCACGCCGATCAATGGTTGCCAGCGGCCAGCGCGTGGAGCCTCGAATTGTGGCCATCGGCAACACGCCGCTGCCACGTGGAGCCAATCCACCATCTCCATCGCGGACGCCGAAGTACCACCGCCCGAGCCCACGAGCCAATTCACGTCGCCACCCCAGACCCGCGCACCCGATGGCACGAACGTGTTATTCTCCCGGCATTATCCCGCACCCGAATCCGTGTTCTCTGGCCGATTGGTTTGGATATTGCCGGGCTGTTCGAGCGATAGTTTACGTGCGCAAGGGGTGGCCGTGCAAGGGTTTTTGGAGATCTCTTGGGAGGTGGGGAGCGTTTTATCTCGGCCAGATAACGCCGATCGGGTGCCATGACTGGGGATGCCACTTCCGGGGAAATGTCGTCCAGGTACATGTTATCTGGCCGATCACGGCCAGATAAAACGCGGACGGCTCCCGCGCCGGCGCTGTCGGAAGTTGTTGCCGCCAGCATTGTTGCGGCTGCGTGGGCGATCGGCCTGCGGGGCTGTTCTCTGGCCGGTTTTGGCCAGATAACATGGTCCGCACCACTATCGTGTGAGGGCTGTCGAACCGCTTAGTCCGGCCCGCGATGGCACTTTTACCGCCGACGATCGTGAGCCAGCCGGCCGCCGCCGAAGGATTGGGTGTGAGCCTGTTCGAGCGGCTGATGCAGCGGTATGGCCCGGCCGCGGCGCGGCGGCTGACCGTCCAGTACCGCATGCACACGCAGATCATGGACTTTTCGTCGCTGGAGTTCTACGAAGCCGAGTTGACCGCGGACGACTCGGTCGCCGGTCACCTGCTGTGCGAGTTGCCCGGCGTCGCGGCGACGCCGTTGACGCAAACGCCGCTGGAACTGTGGGACACCGCCGGCGCCGGGTACGACGAGGAGCTCGAGCCGGACGGGGAAAGCCGGCTGAATCCGCAGGAAGCCGCTTTGGTCGTCCGCAAAGTCCGCTTGCTGCTCGATAGCGGATTGGCGCCGCAGGACATCGCGGTGATTGCGCCGTACGCCGCTCAAGTGCGGTTGTTGCGTAGCGAGTTGCCCATCATCGGCTTGGAGATCGACAGCGTCGACGGGTTCCAGGGGCGGGAAAAGGAAGCCGTCGTGATTTCGCTGGTCCGTTCGAATCCGGCCGGCGAGATCGGCTTCTTGGCCGACATCCGCCGGATGAACGTGGCCTTGACCCGCGCGCGGCGCAAACTGCTGGTCGTCGGCGATACCGCCACGCTCGCCCACCATCCCTTCTACCGCCGACTGATCGAGTATTTTGAATCGCTGGGGGCCTACCGGACGGTGTGGGAGGAAGAGTCGGCCATCACGTAGCCCGGTCTCTCCGAGACCGGATTTCGCGTCTCGGAGAGACGCGACTACGTGGGCTACGGCTCCGTCGCCGTAAACTTGACGCACACCGGCGATGGGACATCCAGTTTCTGGCCGGTCGGGGTCAGTTCACCGGTCTGTTGGTCGATGCGAAAGCCGACGATCGAGTTGGAGCCCTGATTGCAGGCCAGCAGGAATTGGCCGGTCGGATCGATGCCAAAATTGCGCGGCGTCTTGCCTTGTGTCGATTCGTTTTGCACCAGTTTCAATCGGCCACTGGCGGCGTCCACGGCGAACACGGCAATGCTGTCGTGCCCGCGGTTCGATCCGTACACGAACTTGCCGCTCGGATGGACTTGGACTTCCGCCGTCGTGTTGCCTTCGACCGGCCCGGCGGGCAACGTCGACACCGTCTGCAGCTCGTCCAATGCACCCCGCGCGGCTTCATAACGAAAGGCCGTCAGCGTCGACTTCAATTCATTGATCACGTAAGCGAACTTGCCGCCGGGGTGAAACGCGAAATGCCGCGGCCCGGAGCCAGGGGCGACGGCTGCCCAAGCCGGGTCATTGGCGTTTAGCGTGCCGGCTGCGGGATCGAAACGGTAGATCATGATCTTGTCCAGCCCCAAATCGGCCACAAAGGCAAAGCGGTTCGCGGCATCCAAGTTGATCGAATGCGCGTGCGGCCCCTGCTGGCGGCGCGGATCGGCGCCCGAGCCCTCGTGCTGGACAAAGGCCGATGCGGCCGCGAGGTTGCCGTCCTCGCAGATCGGCAGCACCGAGACGCTGCCGCCACTATAATTGGCAACCAGCACGTTCCGTCCCGTCGCATCGACGGTCACGTGACAGGGGCCGGCGCCTCCGGAAGATTGTTGGTTCAGCAGTTCCAGTCGGCCGGTGGCCGGCGCAATCCGAAAGGCGCTCACGGCCCCCGTGCGTTTTCCGGCGAAGTCCGAAATCTCGCCCACCGCGTACAGGAACCGGCGGTTGGGATGGACGGCGACGAACGACGGATTCTTCGTTTCCGCGGCGACGCCACCCAGCCGCAAATCGCCGGTCGCCAGATCGAGTTGACCGACGTTGATGCCCTGGCCGGGTGCCGAGGT
>CAZXYZ010000084.1:2668-51249 GCA_964645045.1 uncultured Pirellulaceae bacterium
CCGCCGATGACAACGAAAGGGACGTTATGGCAGCTGAGCACGTCGAGCAGGGGAAACAGGTCTCCAGACTCCATCGACCACCTCCACGCGGCGCGATTCCAAGTTTCTCCGAACGAAATGCTCGTATCCGTGCGGTGATTCACGTAGCAGGCGGAAAGATGCCTGCTGGAGCTTGGCAAAGTCGGCCAAGCGTTCGCTGGGCGACCGCTGCTCGCTTAGCCGCCGCTGGAATCGGGTGCGCGCGAGGAGCGCTGCCTCGATCTCCTCTCGTTCGGTTGCCATGTGCTTCTTCCCCCCGCCCAGCCGCCGCCGAAGGGGCTTCCCCCCGGCCAGCAACCACACGCAACAACGTACCGCACCGGGACGCGGTGGTCAAGCCTGCGGAATTCACCGCGAAATTCGCCATCAAACGTCGCCAACGCGAATCAAGACTGACAAAAAGCATCACCACTCAGCGACGAAATCGGCTTGCTCGATCTCAAACCACACTCCTTCGGATCGGCTGTTGCACTTAGCTTCGAAGCCAAAGAGACCCTGCCCAAGCAGCACGCGGTAATAGCGCAGAATGCCTCCTTGGACAACCTCCAACATGATCGTCCTATCGTGATCCGAGAAACGCCGATGCCCCTCAATGTGGATTTGGAGGTGTAGGCGACTGGCGTGCTTGGTCTGCAGTGCTACGCGTGCGTGTTCCTGCTCACGCTCGTTGCTAAAATCGTGAGGGCCGGGCGTTCTGCGAAGCTGTCGAGTCTGCACGCGGACTTGCGAGCCTGCTGTTGTGCGGAGCTTCCCGAGGAACCGGTCGAGTGCATCACGTTCGGTGGGGCCACTCATGATGTACGGATCGACGAAAATCAGCCGCTGCATCGGATATGCGAGCAGTCGCCCCAAGTAGCGTGGGTCGAATGGGTCACGGGTAACGCGGCAAGGTTCGAGCACGAAATGATGAAATGCCTTAAACGCTGGGAATGCCGCAGGCTTTGCGGCTGGAATCGCCCCGAGTTCGCTCAAGGCATCGTCATGACGACCCAAACGATTCCGGCATACCCCTTGAATGTCGGGCCCGAAAGGGTACCGCCAATCCCACCGCCAGACGCTGGTTTCGATTTCGCCACCCCCTTCGACGATCAAAGAGCCGTGAGAAAGTGCGGGAGCTTCGGATACCAGTAAATTAACACCGCAGGCCTGAAGTTCGGACAGGCGATGATAGCCAAGTGTATGACTTGGATTGCGTCCCCTTTCGGGGATACATCCCAGGACAATTGTCAGCTGTCCAGCACCATTTGGCCGCATCGCCGCTTCCTTGAGCAGGTCGTAACAGTCTCGATTCAAACCAGGTATGGGCCCTGGGTCGATGGAACTGGCCGTCAGGCGAATTGGACCAGTTGCCGATCTCAGACCGTCGACGATCTCCCGCCAAGGCGTTCGATTCTCCGAACGCCATGGGTTGGGAGTGTCCCGATCCAGTTCGTCCACCAGGACATTAAGGTAGGCCAGCGCATCTCCCCGCGTGAGAATATCGTGCGCGAACTGGTTTTGGTAGTTGCACAGACAGCCGTAGCAGCCTGCGCTTTGGGGATCGCATGTGCAGTTGGCCAGCATTTCCCGCGCCCGACGCAATACATCCTGCAGGTGTTGTCGAATGCGGCGGCAGTGCCCCGCTCCACCAGGAACCGTATCGTACAGCACGATTGCCTGCCGTTCCGCGTGGGCCAACGGGCGGGTCGTTACATCCAGGTCACTTCGTTCGATGTCGAGTTCCAACGATGATGCGTTTGCCAAGGCATAGGCGAGACTTAGCCAGAAACCGATGCCGTCACAGAACGGACTCGTGCCGTGGAATTCGAGCCAAAGGACGTCCGTCTCGTATCGATGGCCAAGCGCGACCAAACGGCCTTGCGGATTGGGACCGACACCCATGGGCCCGATACAGGCCGCTCCGAAACGGTGGTACGGGGCGGCGTGCTTGGTGGGTGTGTTGTTCCCGTTGAACTCGCTACGTCCGCATTCATTGCACAACTGGAATCCTCGGCGGCCATCCGCCCCGGGCCCCAAGTTCAGCACCAGTAAGCTCTGACCGCCCGCATAAACCCCCACAACCCAGAAATCACCATGTACTTCCGGATAGATGTCAGGTGGCCGTGGCTCACTCTGTGCATCGCAGTCTTGTCGAGGTACTGGCCGGTTTTCCGGAAAGAAAGCACGGGTCGCTTGGCTTCCCTCGGGGCGTTTTCCCCGCGGCTGCTCGAATTTTGCCTGGACATCCGTTACAAAACCCCAGCGTGGGAACACCCACTGTTGTGGATTTCGGTCATTCCGCGGCATCTGTGTCCCGCAAAAAGGACACGTGGGACCGTAATCTCGAGGCTCCTCCTGGCCGTACCAAACCTGAATTCCATTACATTCGCGGCACCAGCGATACCAGTCCAGTCCGTTGAATTGAAGCGCAGGAAACTTGCGTAATCCCACCGACCGGTACACCTGCTTTCCTGCCACAATCCCAGACCCTGGTGCGTATTCCGCGAGGGCGATCTTCATGTCGCGTTCGAACTTCAGCAGCGGAACCGAATCATCGCCTTTCCCGCGTCCGGCGTCCCGGTCGTCGCGCATTTCTTCGGCCAACACGTGGAGTTGCCCCACATTCACGGGAAACGCAAAACTTGGGAGGACGCCCCGGCTCATCAGGAACGAAATCAGAGTCTCCTTCCGCTGCTGGCTTTCGAGGCGGTCGAACGATCTCACCATGCGACGTTCCTTGTCCTCTTCTCCCGCAAGGTTCTTCGCATCCAGATGCTTGCCCTGGTCGCGCAACGCCTTGACTTTCTCTGCATGTTGCTCCGCCTTACGCAGGTGTTCATCGCGGTCTCGCCGGTAGCTGCGCAACAGACTTCCGGCCTCATCGGCAGCTCGGGCGAGAGGACGCGTCTCGTCGGGTTCCGGATTGGCAAGTCGGTTCAAGATCTCTTGGGCTTCGTCGTCTGCCATCCCAAAGGCGGCGTTCAGCCGACCGAGGCACACTCGCCGGTGGTCGGGGATGGAAATCCAATCTCGAAGGTAGTCGAAAGCAGTCCGGTTCAACCCGTCGAAAAGATCATCGAAGAATGCGCCGACGTTTCCACCCATGCGAAACGCGCGGGCGGCGGCGTCAGTCGAGAGGTTTGCATACAGCCAGTTCCAGTACTCGGCCAGTACCTCAGCATTGCAGTGCCGCTCAAGGATCTTGCTGTTCTTCAACTCGATCTGAGGCGGGCGCACTCGACCCGCGATCATCTCTTCCGGCGCTCTGAAAAAGTGACGGTCGTGCGGACGCCGTTGACAGAACGTAAGAACGAAAGCGACGGCATCTGCGCGGCGACCGGCGCGACCAGCACGCTGGAGGTAGTTGACCGTACTGGGCGGGACATTTCGTAACACGATCGCTTGAAGCGCCCCAATGTCGATTCCCATCTCGAACGTCGTGGAACAGCAGAGCACGTTGACTTGGCCGGCCTGGAACGCCTCTTGTATCTCCTGTCCCAGTTTCGGTGACAATTGGGCAGTGTGTTCCTCACAACGAAGTTCCGCCCGGCGGCCCTTGACGAACCGCTCCACAAACATGTGCCGCTCGGGACGACGTTCAGGGAAGTCCTCCCTTGCCACTCGCACCAGCGTTCCTTCGCAGCTAGGCTCGATGCAAAAATCAACCTCAGCCGATGTGGCAAGAGCCCCACAGCGCTGGCATCGCCACAGAACTGACGGACGAACGATGTCGAGGCAATCCCACCTAAGAGCGATCGCATCGGCTCCAGGGAACGGCTCTCTTTGTAGCAGATTTTGGAGTGGATCGCGGTCATCGCGGACAATGGTCTGCCAAAGCAGCGTCGCAAACGCCCTGACTTCGTCCAACGACGGCTTCTTGTGCCGCACGGCCGTGAGCCATCGACAGATCAACTCTTCCATCATTGTGGGGCGGCTCCGCGCGCCGATCATGCCCCGACAGGTATCCGGGAGTTCGGGTGTGCGCATCTTGACCAGATATGGCTGCTTGTCTGTGAAGCCAGGACGTTCTACACGGCTGGGACAAGTCACGATGTATTGTCGCCGCATCAGCCGAAAGAAGCGGCCAAACAGTTCTCGCAAGTATCCAACACGAACTTTCGGAAGCCAGTCAAAACAAATATCAACGTCGTTGTCCGAGTCAAGATTGTCGAGCAGGTCGATACGCACCCGGACGTCGGCCAGGCCGAGTGACTCGAGCACAAAGGGTTGCGTCCCCGAGACTTCGCAGAGCACGGAGTGTTCTAGCGTATTTCGTTTCTTGCTCGGCTGCGTCGTGTATGACCCCTCGAAAGGCCTGCCGTCTCGAAGCTTCGCCCAATCGCGGTCTTCGAGGTAGGGCACATGCAGCCCCTTGGCATCGATGATGTTCATCATCTCATCCGCCCAGTCAGCCAACGACAATGCCCTGTTGGCTCCGGCGAGGGCTGCCCAGGCGATTTCTCGCACGAGATACTCGCGGCAGTGATCTTGCAGATAGGACGCCATGAAGGCCGCGTTCTGTCGACTGTCACTGAACATGAGCAACTTGCGACCGCCACCGACCTGCGGATCGCGGTTGGCGCCGAGGCGATGGCGGTACTGATCTCGCAGGCTACCCGCCTGGTTTGGGCTCAAGGGGGGCAATTGCTCGTAGAGCGCCTCGGCAAGTACGCTGACCGGGGCGTCCTGACCAGTTAGGAAACGACTTGCCACGCGACGATCCGCTCTCGCGGAACGGCTGCAATACGGGCATGTCTGCACGTCCGTGTGGTCTACATTCCGCTCGAGTTCGTACATCTTGCGTCCGAACGGCGGTTGGCTGCTCCCATGAGGAAGGACCTTTCCTGACGCCAAGTCAAGCCAAACGGCCGGTGTCGTTTGATCCTCGCTGGACTCATCCCGGAAGGCCAAGTAATGCACGGGCCTCTCCCAGATGGGTGGCTGGTCCAGCCGGGAAATGGCCTCCGGTTCGCACTCAGATACGACGAAGGGGTAGTTGCAGCCTGCGCACCGAGCGATTTCGAAGGCACGCCGGTCCTTCGGTGCGATTCGAGACACGGCGATCTGACGGATTCCAAGTGTCGGAACCTCGCAGGAGTGTTCCGCCACGTCTATCGCCTCTAACTCCGAATCCGCTGCCAGTTCAACGAATAGCCCTTCGAGCGCACTGGCGAACAGATGATAGCGGCACGGCAACAAAGGTTGTTCGCCGGGCTTCTTGCGTGCGGCATTACACGCCGAGACGAGACGCTCCATTGCCGCGCACGCCTCGCTGGCCTCCAATCCTTCCCAGCTATCCGCCAATGCCTGAAAGCGGCGGGGGGCGTCCTTCTTGACCTGTTCCCAGAGCCAATGAAATCGGGGGTGCCTCTTAAGCAGGTGGTACAGGAATGCGCAGCGATCCTCTCCGGCCATCGTGCAGGCGTCCCTCCAAATATCCGGGGGCGCTATGCCAGCAAATATACTCCAGAAGTCCGCGTCAGCGGGTCGGTGAAGGTCTTGAAACGCCGATTCTGGGATCACACGCCAGGCGAGATCTGCCTCACGTTGAGTGTCGTCCGGAAAAGTCCACGGCGCTTGAACGCCTTTCGGGTTTTCCCGTTCTGCGAAAATCACGGCTGACAAGTCAAACTTCACTGCGCCAAACAAATTGCCCGCGAACGCAGCCGTGGCCGCCCGCTGGACGTCGAGAGGCGAAAATGGATCTGCCAGGGTAGCGCTGGTGGCGATACATACCGGCGGATGTGCAGGGACGTTCGCTTGGCTCTTGCCCCGGGCAATTGCAGCCCGCAACCGCTGCATCAACCGAGCCAACTCAATGGCCTGCGCTCCGCGGTAGGAGTGCGCCTCATCCAGAATAAGGAATCGCCAAGCATGCTCGTCGACACGGGTAAAGAAGGGGACCTCTTGTGGTCGCAACAGGGCCTGTTCGAGCATCGCGAAGTTCGTGATCAGAATGTCGGGCGGATCGGCGCGAATCTGCTCTCGCGTCAACAACTGGTTTTGCGGCGCATTGGGCTCTGACTTTCTGGCCTTGTCCAGGTCTTTTTCCTCTGTCTCGCTCGTGTAGCGGGCAAACGTTATCGGGATTGGTGTCTCCCCTAACCGGTAGCCGACAAGGTCTCGGAGTCGTCGGATTTGATCGTTCACCAGGGCGTTCATCGGGTAGACCAGAATCGCACGAATGCCCCGACCAACACCAGGCAAACCCTCCGGCGTTCGCGTCGGATGACGCAGAATCCAGTCGAACGACGGCAGAAAGAACGTCTCCGTCTTCCCACTCCCCGTGCCGCTGGCGACGACCGTATGCCGGTCGTATCCCCAGTCGTCCGGTTTGGCGCACAATCTGCGGATTGCCGACACTTGATGGACGTACAGATTTCGGTCGCCAGGCATCCGTTCGCACTGCAGCGTGGGCGGATCGCTCTTCGAGTTCCCGCCGAACATGAAACCCTTCGGCGCAGGCGGCGCTGAATGCTTTTCGACCTTCAACGGGGCAAACAGGTGGCGGAATCCCTCGTGAAGGATTCCATCGTCAACCAACTGCGTTAGCGTTTCCGCTGCGGCCCGGTACGGTGCGGTCGCTTCCAAAAACGGCCCCTTCACAAGTTCGTCGCGCTGGCTGATCAGGGCCTCGAACTTCTGGTCAAGTTCGGGAAAGACCTCGCAAATCCCAAAGTTGGTGGTCAAGTACGAAACGTAACGTCCTCGCAATGCATTCGCAACGTCAATCGGATTCATCGTCAAGTGTCTTTCGCAAAACAAGTTGTCAAAGCGGCGGATTGCTGAAGGCTGGAACGTCAACCATCGTTGGGAACTTTGAACTTGGCAGCGATGCCGAGTCCCCCAAGGGCGAGCACGACATACAGAAACTCCGCCAAGGCAAGGCATTGCGTCATCAGTCTCGGCCACGCCCGTAGCGCGGACACAAGTGTCGTCTGGAATGCAGCCGCAGTCAGGGATGTCCTGCCTTCTGGTGCGAGCAGATAATCCTGACCTCGCCAGACCGTTAAGCGGTCCAGCCAAGCAAGTCGCCACGCCGTTAGTGGAACATCGGGTACATCGGGATCTTCCGGGCGCTGGAACGATCCACCCCACAAAGACCGTTCCGCAATGGGCTCAGGTTGCAGTAGTCTCCTGTGAATGATTCCAGTGAAGCAGTCGTCCTTTAGGGCTGCGTCAATCTCCTCCACTTCCTTCAACGGCGGGACGGTTGCACGAGCGGTGCACTCCCTGCCCCAGCGGATCAACAGGCCGCGAAGACTCAGTTCTTCGAGGATTGTTTCTTGCCGCCATGCATCCATCAAGACGGGCTGCAGCCCTGGTTTGGCGTACGGGGCGTGTCCAATAAGCTTTGATGATCGCTCGACGGTCCATCCGCGATTCTTGCGACCTTCCCAAGTCAGTAATGTCTGCTCATGCCGACTTCCCTGCCCAAGAACGGACTCCGCATCTCGACACAGTGTTTCGATGCCGAGTTCCTCGTAAAACCGTTTCCGATTCCATTCTTCTGGCTTTGGTGGAGGTATGAATCGGAGGGGCTGCTGGTCGGTCTTCGTCATCGGAACGAGACCGCCGTCACGTCTCCACGGGGATGTCTTCTCAAGCGAAGGAAGGGCGTATTTCTCATGGAATGCCCAAGTGATGTCTGCCGCTTCGAGCTGCATCTGGCGATACTGGGCAAATGAAGTAATGACCCCGCTATCGACTTGCTCTAGAGCCTCTGTGAAGTTGGTGCGAAGAAACCAGACGCTCCTGTAATATCCCAACGGACAGGGCAGTGCGGCTACGACGTCCGAACCGAGTGCGGCCAGTCGATGGGGCTTGATCCAGCCCAAATGAATGCCGTCTTCCAGGCACTCCAGGAATCGTTGTCCGGCACGCGACGTCGCATCGTCGCCAAGACTCCTCAGAATGGGCAGCCAATCCAACCGCGTATTTGCGAACCTTCTCAGCGCGTCGCTGATACGGTCCCGAAGCCCCGAATTCGTATGTAACAGCAGCCCCTTGTCAGATGTAAGCTGTTGGGCAAGTTCGCCCACGCGGTCCCAAGGAATAGGGCCGTGGGTAGCTTCGCTGTCCAGCAGGTTCTTGCGCAATGCCTTCAATACATCGTCGTCGAATCGGTTGACGAGTAATGCCAGTTGCCAGTCCAAAGCAGCCTGCGCGAGAACCTCGGTAGCAGCATCTAAGTTGGCACCGGGACGCCGACAGACAACGCCGAAGGGCTTCGTTGGCGAAGATCGACGGACGGCGCATTCGTATCGCGGTTCCCCCAGTCCGCCTTCCTCCTTCACCAAGGTTACTGCCACCAGGGGGGCGAACGGGATATTCGCCCACGGTATATGGCGTTCTTCCCTTCCCCCGGTTGTCGCATCAAGGGATACAGTGACCGGCGGTTGTTGCGGGTGCAGCGGATCCCAAATCATCAAGTTCGTGCCCTCGGGGCAGTCTCCGACCCACTGGACCGCGAGCCAATCGTCCTCGCTTGCCGCCAAGAGTTCGTCAAGTGTGGGGCGACGGATGAACGCGACGGCGATAAGGTGTCTGTCTTCATAAGTCAGCCGGATCCGGTGGCTGTACGCCGCCAGGGGGCGTCGAATGTATCGGCCCGCGGGACAAGGCTGCATCGCCTGTACGGGCTCGTCGTTGATGAGCAGCTCGCCTCTCGGCGGTACTTGGATCTCCAACTGAGCGTTCTCGCTCCGTTCGTCGAGTGACACCACGTCGCGAGTCCAGCGGGTGGTTTCATCCAGCAGCTTGATCCGCCAGCGAAGCCCGAATATGGGCCATTCCATGAGCAAGTCGAGAGCTGACTGCTCCTCCCCTCGCCACAGCCACCCCACCGAAGCGGCAGGGCGAACGGTTGATGCCCCCAGTCTCCATTCCGTTGGCGACAGTCTCTCGACAGACGTCGCGGTCCTCGCATCGCCAGCAGGTACAAAGAAACCAGTATCTGCGCCGACACGCAGATGGATGGCGACTCGTTCGCCGTCAGGCGAATAGGTCGGACCATCGGCGGCAAGACCCGGAATAACCGCGAATTGATGCACGCTTCGTAAGGAGCCTGTTTCGCGAAACTGGTAGATTCCCGGCTCGTTGTCGAGGGCTACCGGCGTCTCCGCCATCAATTGCTTTCGGTCCTTAGCAACAAAACGGCTGCCATCCCAACGCCGAATCAGTAGTCTGCAGGTCTGGCGCCGTTTCAATACTACACTGGGCATGGCGGCGTACACCGGAATCCGCTCGTGCCGGAAGAACGCGCTCGCGACGATCGACTGGACTTCTTGCGTCGGGTCGTCACGGCAAACCAACTGAAGTCGCGGTCCTGGTCGCAGTGCCAGTGGGACAGACATCGTCGGTCGACTTGGCGGGAATTTCCATGTGCGATTCTCGGGCTTCGACTGGCTTACATCTGGCAAGACATCGACTTCCCAGGCCGACCATCCAGCCCACCTGGAGTTCAATGGCCGTCGGGCCTGGGCGGGGAATGGTGGTTCGGATTCAGGGCGGCAGACCACGTACCAACTCCCTTCCTCAATCCCGTAGTGCCGAACTCGCTCGCTGGGCAACAGGACTCCGTTGCCGCCTCGAAACCACAGCGTGGCGGGGCACTCGTCCGACGAGAAGGTTGTGGCCACCACACGCTTTGCCGTGGCGTCGTCCGCCCTCTGGAATGTCAACTGCTCCGGAATCGGGTCCCAAAACTCCCCGACCCAACCCGATTCCGACGGATCCCAGCAAATCTCCACTTCCGGTGAGACGGTCCATTCACGGGGCGTTCCGTTGGGAATCCACAAATGAACGGCCCCATAACGCGGGTCGTAACGGATCTGAGGATACAACGTCGATTCCCGCAACGTACCGCTGGGATGATTCAGTTCTTGGAGAGTCTGTCGAACTACGTCGCCGTCGATGATGCTCGGCACCGAGCCTAATGCGTCATTGACGCGGGCCGCGTCCGGCCAAGCCAGCACCACTTCCGCTAAACTGGCCCACATCTCGACTGCCCCCTGCCATCCGCTCTTCAAGAGTCGCGCCACATTTGCGTGGAGCCCAGGGTCACGCCAAGTTTCCACAACGTCTCGTAACTCATCTGGGTCAGGTTCGGTACCGCAAACCTCAATCCGTCGGACAACAAGTCGGAGCAAACCAGGCAAGGACTTACGAGGTAGGGTATGCATCAGGATCGGCATCAGGTTGGATTGCCCTCGATCGTCGGAGAACTGGTAGCCGAAACGCCTCAGCCCTTTGCGGAACCACTCACCCAACCGATCTTGGTGCTTCTGAGGTAGAGGCATCCCCAACAATTGCCGCACGAACGGCCACAATTCCCCGTCGTCGTAGTCTCGTTGGGCGACCATCAATAGCACGAAGAGTATGTTTGCCAGATCGTGGTCAGGCAGAAAGTTAACGGGCTCCGATTCGTCTCGCTCGATCAGTGCGGCCACCTGACTGGCGCAGTAACACAGCAGATCGTCGCTCCTGCGAAAGTCCGCCATCCCTGCGACGTCACAAGGACTGTCCCGGAATATGTCAACGAGACTTCGCCCGGTTGCACCGGAGATTTCTGAGTTCACGAGAATTCTCCTTGGCGATTATCCATCGCAGTCGAATCATTTTGAATGTGCCAGTCTGCGCAAAACACCTCGGGCCAAGCAACTCGCCACATTCGGCTTTTGATCCGGAAGGTTATCGTCTGCACTTTCGGCGAGTTCGCACAAATCTCCGCGACGCAAGTCCGTCACTCGTCACCGCCTCGCAGAACGCGAGATGTCAGCGCGACAGCGCCGCAGGTGGGACATACGGTTAGGCCACTCGGATCGGTCCGGGGCCCCAATTCCCATTCCTCGCCAAAAAAGGGTACCGCACCTCGCGCATTCGTACTCCATTTCGGGATCAAAATAATCCCGCCACAATAGGTAATCAACATCATTTGAGGCGCAAAATCATCCCATGACACTTGCCCCCGCACGATGTTCTGACAAAGTCCGATCGTTCATTGGCACCAAAGCTAAGCGCAATGCGTGGAAACACGCATACTACGCCGAACGTTTGCCATGATAGCCCAGCCGCATTAGGTGGAGAAGTACGAGTTCGTCCCAAAACGCGAGCCGCGGCCGGGCTTGCCGCCCGACGGGAATCTCGTGCGCCCTACCGTTCGTAGCCGAGATTGGGCGACAGCCAGCGTTCGGCGTCTTTCAAGCTCATACCTTTGCGGCGGGCGTAGTCCTCGACTTGGTCTTTGGTGATCCGGTCTAACGCAAAGTAGCGGGCTTCGGGGTGGGCGAAGTACAGCCCGCAGACGCTGGAGGCCGGCAGCATGGCGTAGTTGTCAGTCAACGTCACGCCCGTGTTGTGTTCGGCCTGCAACAGATCGAACAGCGTGCGTTTCTCCGTGTGATCCGGCTGCGACGGATAGCCTGGCGCCGGGCGGATGCCGCGATACCGTTCGGCGATCAAGTCTTCCTGAGACAACGATTCCTCGGCACCATAGCCCCAGTCGCGGCGGGCCTGGGCGTGCAGCCGTTCGGCGAACGCTTCGGCCAGGCGGTCCGCCAATGCTTTGACCAGGATTGAGTTGTAGTCGTCAAGCGCCGCTTCGTACTTGGCGCACAAGTCGTCGACGCCGAATCCGGTCGTGACCACGAACGCGCCCAGGTAGTCCTGCCGGCCGGAATCGAGCGGTGCGATGTAATCGGCCAGAGCCCGGAAGTAGTCCTGTCCTTTGCGTTCCCATTGCTGGCGGAGTGTGTGAAACCGCGTTTGCTCGTGCTGCCGCGACTCGTCGGTGTAGAGGATGATGTCGTCCCCGGCCGCTGCCGCGGGCCAGAATCCGTAGACGCCTTTGGCGGCCAGCAAGCGGCGGCGGATGATGTCGTCCAGCAGCCGCCGGGCGTTGTCGTACAGTTCGCGGGCGGCCGGGCCCGTCTCGGGATCGTCGAGGATCGCCGGAAAGCGGCCCTTCAGTTCCCAAGCCAAAAAGAACGGCGACCAGTCGATGGTTTCGACCAGTTGAGCCAGCGGGAAATCGTCCAGCACGCGCAGGCCGGTAAACGACGGACGGTCGATGCGGACGGTGGACCAATCCGTCGGGAAACGCCGGCGACAGGCCTCGGCGTAGGGTACCAGCCGCACCTGCCGCTGCCGGAACGACTCGACCAACTGCCGCTGCAATTGGGCGTTCTCACGCTCGATTTCCGGCCGCTGCGTGGGACTCAGCAGCCGATCCACGACACCCACGCTGCGGGACGCGTCCAGCACGTGGACCGTCGGCGGCGTGTAGCCAGGGGCGATCCGGACCGCCGTATGTTTGGCGCTGGTTGTCGCGCCGCCGATCAGCAGCGGTTGCCGGAAGCCCTCCCGTTGCAATTCTTTCGCCACATGGGCCATCTCGTCCAGGCTGGGCGTGATCAGCCCGGACAGTCCGATCAGGTCGACGTGCTGGTCGCGGGCGACCCGCAGGATCTCTTCGGCGGGCGTCATCACGCCCAGGTCGACCACCTCGTAGTTATTGCAGCCCAGCACGACGCCCACGATGTTCTTGCCGATGTCGTGAACATCGCCCTTGACGGTGGCCAGCAGGATGCGGCCGCGGGTTCGCTGGGCCGATTCGCCGGCGGCGGCTTTCTCTTGCTGCATGAACGGTTCCAGGTAGGCGACCGCTTTCTTCATCACGCGGGCCGACTTGACCACCTGAGGCAGGAACATCTTGCCGGCGGCGAACAGGTCGCCGATCTTGGACATGCCAGCCATCAGCGGACCTTCGATGATGTGCAGGCCGCGCTCGTAATGCTGCCGGGCCTCTTCCACGTCTTGCTCGATGAACTTGTCGATGCCCTTGAGCAGGGCGTGGATCAGGCGTTCTTCGACGGTGCCCGTGTGCCAGCCGGCTTCGTCTTCCTGCGTCTTCTTGCCCTGCGATTTGACCGCTTCGGCGAATTCCACCAGCCGCTCGGTGGCGTCCGGCCGCCGGTTCAGCAGGACGTCTTCGACCCGTTCGAGTAATTCCGGGGGGATATCTTCATAGACCGCCAACTGGCCGGCGTTGACAATGCCCATGTCCAAGCCGGCACGGATCGCATGGTACAGGAACGCGGCGTGCATCGCCTCACGGACGACGTCGTTGCCGCGGAACGAGAACGAGACGTTGCTGACGCCGCCGGAGATCTTGACGCCCGGGCACAGCTGTTTGATCAGCCGCGTGGCTTCCAGAAAGTCGACGGCGTAGTTGTTGTGCTCGTCGATCCCCGTGCCGACGGTCAGAATGTTGGGATCGAAAATGATATCTTCGGGCGGAAAACCGATGCGTTCGGTCAGCAGCCGGTACGCGCGCTGGCAGATCCGCACCTTTTCGTCCCTGCCCGTCGCTTGCCCCTGCTCATCAAAGGCCATCACGACCACGGCGGCGCCATAGCGGCGGACCAGGCGGGCCCGCCGCAGGAACTCGTCCTCGCCGTCCTTCAGGCTGATGCTGTTGACGATCGACTTGCCCTGCACGCACTTCAGCCCGGCTTCGATCACCGACCATTTCGAGCTGTCGATCATCACGGGCACTTTGCTGATGTCCGGCTCGGCGGCGATCAGGTTCAGCAGCCGTGTCATGGCCGCTTCGCTGTCCAGCAGATCGGCGTCCATATTGACGTCGATCACGCTGGCCCCGTTATCGACTTGCTCACGAGCCACTTCGACCGCCTGGTCGTAACGCTCCTCCTGAATCAGCCGGGCGAACTTCCGGGAACCGGTGACATTGGTCCGTTCACCGATCATGATGAAATTGGTGTCCGGGCGGATGGTCAGCGGTTCCTGACCGCTGAGCCGCGTGAGCCGCTCGACGTCCGGCCGACGGCGAGGTTTCTGGCCGCGCACCATCTCGGCGAACACCCGAATGTGGTCGGGTGTCGTGCCGCAGCAGCCGCCCACGATATTCAGCCAGCCGGCAGCCACGAATTCCCGCAGCACGGCGGCCATTTGTTGCGGCGACTCGTCGTAGCCGCCGAACTCGTTCGGCAAACCGGCGTTGGGATGGCAGCTGAGGAAGACCGGAGCGATTTCCGACAGTTCTTCCACGTACGGCCGCATCCGCTCCGGCCCCAGGGCGCAGTTGATTCCGACGCTCAGCAGCGGGAAATGCGAGATCGAATTCCACATCGCGGCGATGGTCTGGCCCGACAGCGTGCGGCCGCTGGCGTCCGGGATCGTCACCGACGCCATGACGGGCAGCCGGACTTGGTGGTCGTCGAAGAACTTGTCGATGGCGAACAGGCAGGCTTTCAGGTTCAGCGTATCGAACGCGGTCTCCGGAAACAGAATGTCCACACCGCCTTCGACCAGCGCCGCCACTTGCTCGTAGTACGATTCGACCAACTGATCGAACGAGGTGGCCCGAAAGCCCGGGTCTTCCACGTCGGGGGAAATCGAAGCCGTCTTGCTGGTGGGGCCGATCGAGCCGGCGACGAAGCGGGGCTTGTCGGGCATTCGCGCGTTGAACTCGTCAACCGCCGTGCGCGCACACGCCGCCGCCGCCAGGTTCAGTTCGCGGGCCAGCAATTCGAGCTGAAAATCCTCCATCGCGATCCGCGTCGCGCCAAACGTGTTGGTCTCGACGATGTCCGCCCCGGCGGCCAAATACTGCCGGTGGATGTCCGTAATCGTTTCCGGATGCGTGAGGCAGAGGATATCGATGAAGTTCTTCAGCGTCTGGGGGTGGTCGGCGAACCGCCGGCCGCGGACCGTCGCTTCGTCCAGCTGCAGCGTCTGGACCATCGTTCCCATCGCGCCGTCCAGAACGAGGATCCGCTCTTGCAGCAGCTGTTCCAGCCGCCGGGCTGTATTCGAATCGTGTTTGTCAGTCATTAACCAACGTCTCTGAGGTTGAACAGAAAGGGCCCATTATTGCAGGAATTGATGAGATTCGCCAGCGGCGAAACATACGTGGGATAGGCTTCCAGCCTGTCAGAATTGCCCAGTTGCAAGTGACTATTCTGCGGCGTTGTTCCAGTCGACAGACCGGAAGCCTATCCCACGATTAAATCAACAGCTCGCATGTCTGCTGGGCGCGACGGCAGTTCTGCGGTAGAACACGAGCGACATGTCCCCGTGGAGGCCAACCGAGATGAAACCGCGAGAACGTTTTCTGGCTGCGCTGCAAGGCGAGCCCGTCGATCGGCCCAGTGTCGGGAACCCGACGTCGATTGCTACGCTGGATTTGATGGAGACAACCGGCTGTTGTTTTCCGGATGCCCACACCGATGCCGAGCGAATGGCCACGCTGGCTGCGGCCGGGTACGAACAGCTGGGCTATGACACCATCGCCCCTTATTTCTCGGTGGTTCAAGAGGCGGCGGCTTTCGGGGCCGATGTGGACTGGGCGGACCAGGGACACATGCCGGCCGTGCAGCCGCCCTATCTGTTCAGCGAGCCGGATCAAGTCGTCATTCCGTCCGGCTTTCTGGATCATCCGGCGACCCGCACGGTGATCGAAGCGATCCGCATTCTCAAGTCGCGATACGGGGACGAAGTGGCGCTCGTGGGAAAGGTGTTCGGCCCGTGGACGCTGGCCTATCATCTGTTCGGGGTGGAGAACTTCCTGGTCCTGGTGCTGGATGATCCCGACAAGCTGCGGCGGATCCTCGAACGGCTGAAGCTGGCGGCTGTCTTGTTTGGTCGAGCCCAGGTTGAAGCCGGCGCCGATTGCCTGACGCTGGCCGACCATCTGACCGGCGACATGTGCCGCGCGACCGTGTATCGAGATTTCCTGTTGCCGGTCCATCAGTGGCTGCACGCCCAGTTGCCGTGCCCGATCATCTTGCACATCTGCGGCCGCACGCTGGATCGCTTGGACTACATCTGCCACAGCGGCTTTGAAGCGTTTCATTTCGATTCCAAGAACGACGCCCGCACCGCCGTCGAGATCGCCGCCGGGCGGCTGCGATTGGTCGGCAACGTCAACAATCCGGACACGCTGTATTTGGGCAAACAGGAGCAGATCGACCGCGAGGTACAGTACGCATTGGCCGCCGGTGTGGCGGTCGTCGGCCCGGAGTGCGCCGTGCCGGTGAACATGCACTCGCGGCATTTGCGCCGCATCGCCGAGGCGGCTGGGCGGTGTTGACGAACCCGCATTCTTGCGACCAGGCGGTTTCCCGTGTAGTCTGCGACGCCGGGCCTGGTTGGAGTTCACGCTTTAGCGTGCCAAGCGGGGTCTGCCCGCCGCAAGACACACGCTAAAGCGTGAACTCCAACGGGATTGGCACCTTGACAGAGGTCGTTCCTGTCGGTCAAAACGAAAAGCAAGCTGCGGGGGATGCCAACAGAACTCGCTCTCTGCAATTGGAGGAAAGACGGATGACAAAAACGAGCGCGGTGGCGCACCTGGTTCTTTTCTTGCTGGCTGGAACGGCGGAGGCGGGCGAAGCGATCTTTGTCGAGTCCGGCCAGCCGAAGCTGGTCAAGGAGGAAGGCCGGCCGTGGACGCGCGAGGCGGGCTATTTGGAGTGCGTCGGGACCGGTGCGGTGTTGTACGCGGGCCAAGCCTTGGGCGAAGGCGACTTTCGCATCGCCGCGACGCTGACGATCTTCGATTTAACGCGCAGTGCCGCAAGTTTCACCTTCGACGGAAACAGCCATTTTGGATTTGAAGGCGGCGACGGCCGGCCGTTTATCGAAGGACCGCTGTTCGGCGGCAAAGCGACGTATCTGCCGGACGCTGCCGGAAAAGTCCCCGATGGGCAGCCGTTCCGCTTCGAGGTCGCTCGAAACGGCGAGCAGCTCGTGTTCCGGATCGACGGCGCGGAGGTGTGTACCAGGAAGGTCGGCAACAGTCCGTTGGGCGACTTCGGTTTCCGGCCTTGGCGCAGCCGGATGCGCATCCAAGAATTCTCGGCCGAAGGGAATCTGGTGGCGACCTCGCTGCTGGCCGGTTGGGCCGAGGGCCTGAAGTGCGATCCGGTCGACGTGTACGCTTCGGGCAGCGAAGGATACAACACGTTTCGTATTCCGTCGCTCATCGTCACCTCCCGCGGGACGCTGTTGGCGTTTTGCGAAGGCCGCAAACTGGGCGGCGGCGACGCCGGAGACATCGACCTGGTGCTGAAACGGTCTTCGGATTTCGGACAGACCTGGACCGAGCTGCAAGTCGTCTGGGACGACGCGGACAACACCTGCGGAAATCCGGCACCGGTCGTGGACCAGCAAACCGGCCGGATCTGGTTGGCGCTGACCTGGAACCTGGGCAGCGAACATGAAGGGCAGCTGATGGCTGGCACGACGAAGTTCCCGCGCCGGGTTTTTATGACGCACAGCGATGACGACGGCGCAACTTGGGCCGAGCCCGCCGAGATGCCGCACCTGCGGCAGGACCACTGGCGCTGGTACGCGACAGGGCCGGACAAAGGAATCCAGCTAACGCGTGGCGCGCACGCGGACCGCCTGGTCATTCCCTGCAATCATTCGGATCACAGCGATCCGCAAACGCATCCGTACCGCGCGCACGTGATCTACTCGGACGACCACGGCCAGACCTGGAAGCTGGGCGGCGTGGTCGGCGAGCGGACCAACGAATCGACCATCGTCGAACTGGCCGATGGTTCGATCCTGGACAACATGCGTTCCTATCACGGTCAACACCGCCGCGCCGTGGCCACCAGCAGTGACGGCGGCCAGACGTGGGGCCCGGTCACGCTGGACGAACAGCTGATCGAGCCTGTGTGCCAGGCCAGCATCCTGCGGTACTCCTGGCCCGATTCTGACTCGCCGGCAGCCCGCAGCCGGATCGTCTTCGTGAACCCGGCCAGCACGTCGCGCAAGCAGCTCACCCTACGGTTGAGTTACGACGAAGGCGGGACGTGGGCGGCCTCGCGAGTCCTGTACGGCGGATCGGCTGCGTATTCGTGTTTGGCCAAGCTGCCCGACGGCACGCTCGGTGTGCTGCTCGAGCGGGATGGTTACCGTCAGATTACATTGGCGCGCGTGGATTTGACGTGGTTGGAAAATGGAGCGGTGAAGCCGTGAGTATCGACCGGCGAGGCAATTAAAAGGGCGGGATTCGCGATTCTTCAGTCATTACACGCTATCTTTATCCTGCGATACCTGTATTATTAACCGGCTGTTGAGTCTGCTGTGGTTCGTAGTGTACGATATTGCCACCGCAGTTAGCCTGAGTTACCCAAGTTAGTTCCTTCCCCCTTGAACATCATTGTTTCGAGCGAGTGGGGAAGAACAGTCCATGCCTGCCTGGTCGACTTTGCGATCGATCGTTCTGGATTACCATGGCGAAGGTCGTACCGTCTGGCCAAGTGCCTTCGGAGGTGCATGTGGAAAATGAACTGCCGACGATCATTCAAGGAGGCATGGGAGTCGGGGTATCTGCCTGGCGTTTGGCCCGTGCGGTATCCAGGGCGGGCCAACTTGGCGTTGTGTCGGGAACGGGGTTGGATCTGGTCCTGACTCGCCGACTACAGCTCGGCGACCCTGGAGGCCACATCCGCCGCGCGTTGGAACTGTTTCCGATCAGCGGCATCGCGGAGCGGATTTTGCAGCGGTACTACATTCCCGGCGGGAAACTGGAAGACCGGCCTTTCCGTTCGAAACCGTTGCCGGCCGTAGAACCCAGCCGGCTGTTGGAAGAACTGCTCGTCGCCAGCAACTTTGTCGAGGTATTTCTTGCCAAGGAAGGCCATTGCGGCCTTGTCGGCATCAATTATCTCGAGAAGATCCAACTGCCCCTTTTGCCCTCGGTGTACGGCGCCATGCTGGCCGGTGTGGATTTTGTGCTCATGGGGGCCGGAATTCCTAAGTCGGTCCCTGGCATTCTGGACCGGTTGTCACGCGGAGAACCCGTACGGCAGAAACTGACCGTCGAGGGTGCGCAGGCAGGCGAAGAATTCTGGACCAGCTTTGATCCTCAGGCGTTTTCCGGCGGCCAAGTGTCGAAGTCGGCAAGGCCCAAGTTCCTGGCCATTATCTCCTCCGCCACGCTCGGCACAATGCTTGCACGCCGATCCGACGGCCGCGTCGACGGCTTTGTGGTCGAGGGGCCCACGGCTGGCGGGCACAACGCACCGCCTCGCGGTCCCTTGCAGCTTAACAATTCAGGAGAACCGATTTACGGAGAGCGCGACATCGCCGATTTGCAGGCGATCCGATCGATCGGGCTCCCGTTTTGGCTCGCCGGAGGATTTGCTACGCCGGGCGAACTTGCCCTCGCCAAGCAGGCGGGCGCTGTCGGCGTCCAAATCGGGACGGCGTTTGCCTTTTGTGACGAGTCGGACCTTGCTCCCGAGTTGAAAACCCGGGTGTTACAGGCGAGTCTGTCCCGGGAAGCTCGAGTGCTCACCGATCCGCTCGCGTCTCCGACGGGTTTTCCCTTCAAGGTGGTGCAGCTGGCTGGCACCTTGTCCGAGCAGGCCAGTTACGAGGACCGCCAGCGTCGTTGCGACTTGGGCTACCTGCGGCAAGCCTATCGCATGGAGCAAGGGACGCTGGGTTGGCGATGCCCTGCCGAACCGGTGGAAGATTTTGTTGACAAGGGTGGTTCGGTCGACGAGACCCACGGCCGGAAGTGCCTGTGCAACGCCCTGTTGGGCAACATCGGCCTGGGACAATTGCTGCCGGACGGCTCGACCGAAAAACCGTTGATCACTTCCGGTGACGATGTCGCCCAAGTCGCACGATTCCTGCGGCCGGACACCCTGTCCTACCGCGCCATTGATGTGATCCAGCAGATCATGCCTGACGTCCAAATTCACGGCCAATTGGCGGGTTTCGGCCGTACGGTCCTGGACGATGAAGAACTGGATCTGGCTGGCCAAATTTGCGAGGACCTGGACAACCCGACGTCTTGCGAGGTGCCTGTCCCCGTTGGTTGACAGCCTCTCTGCCCGCCTGACAACGATTGGGTCTGGCCGGATCATTCGCCAAGTAGGACGGATTGCCAATCCGTCCCGAATTCACGGACGGATTAGCAATCCGTCCTACAACGAAGTGCCCGTAAGGCATGCCGAATCAGGAGCCCACCGATTTCCAAAGCACTTCGTTTTCGTCAGGACAGCGACGAATCATCCGGCCCACGGACGCGGTCCAGGCAGGCCGGAAAAAGCGGCCCGCAAGTCACAGACGGCCGTCAACTGGCGGCTCGCGGCGAGCGCGACAAGTCCGTTCGTATCGGCCGCACACGCGTCGGCAAAGGTGTGTTCGCTCGGAGACGGTACTTGGAGTCGACCGTCATCGGCGAGATTCTGGGCGACGTCATCGACGATCCCGATTACGGCTCCCGTTACTGCATGGATATCGGCGGCGGCTGCGTGCTGGAGCCCCACGCTCCGTTCCGCTATGTGAACCACAGTTGCGAGCCCAATTGTGAGTTTGACTTTTTCGACCTGACTCCGGCGGGCGAATCCGAAACGCAGCGTCACGTATTCCTGCTCGCCCTGCGCGAAATCAAGCCCGGCGAGGAATTGACGATCGACTACAACTGGTCAGCCGACACGGCCATCCCCTGCCGTTGCGAGGCGCCGACGTGCCGAGGTTGGATCGTGACTCCCGACCAGTTGGAGGCGGCCACGGCCCACGGGACGACTGCACCCAAGGCTTGTAGCGGCAACGCGTGAGCCCACCCAAACGTTGCAACGATCTTGGCGAACGGTGGGGCGCAAGCCCACCGGTGTATGGTCTCTGCGGGCCCTTCACCTTCCGTCAACTGTTTTCACGGAAGGTGATCTGGTCAACCCCTCGCGCAACGGCGCGGGCATTCGAAACACCGACGGGCTCACGCCCGCCGTTCGCCTTTCGGTGTGCAAGTACGTGGTTCACAAGGCAGCTTGTTCGAACAGCCGCTGGCAGCGGCGCCGGTTCTCCTGCATGAAATGATCGCATTCCTGCTGGAGCGCCGCGATGCTGGGGTAATCCAGCAGGTAGGCCAGCTTGCCCAGTTCCGTTTCATCGCTGGGAAAATCGTGGCGGGCGACGGTGTTCATCAGCCGCAGGCGAGCCTCGATACTGCGCAGGAAGCGGTACGAACGGCGGAGGTACTCGCTGTCGTCCTGCGACAGGCAACCGGCCTGGTGCAGCGCCGCGATAGCGTCCAGCGTACCCGGTTGCAGTACGTTGGGCGAACCGGCGGCGTGCTTCAACTGCAAGGCTTGCACGGCGAATTCGATATCGACCGTTCCGCCGGGCCCCCGCTTCAGATTCCGCCGCGTGGCGGTTTCTTCGAGCCGCTGCCGCATCCGCTGGATCTCGTCCGCATAGCCGGGTTGCCACCCCTGGCCGACGATGGCTCGATGAACGGCTTGCATGACGGCTTGGCTGGCAGCCGGCGAGCCGGAGATCGTCCGCGCTTTGCACAGTGCCTGCCGTTCCCAAACCTGCCCCTGGCCCTCGGCAAAGTATCGCGAAAACTCGTCCAGGGACACGGCCAGAGCACCGCTTCGCCCCGTGGGACGCAGCCGAGGATCCAGTTCGTACAGCCGGCCCAGGGGTCCGATTTGGCTCAGAACCTTGATAATCCGCTGGCCGAGTTGCGTGAAAAAATGCTGGTTTGTCGTACTCTGGTCGCTCCGCCCTCGCAGCACGTGCTGGGTGATGCCGTCCGCTTCGTACAGGAACACGACGTCCAGATCGCTGTGATAGTTGGGCTCGCGTCCGCCCAATTTGCCCAGCGCCAGGATGACCATCTCGCACGCCCGCTCCTGACCGTCTTCGCTGCGAATGATGGGCGTCCCGTACTTGGCGCACAGCCGCTGGTACTCGGTCCCCGCAATTCTCCGCAGGCACACCTCGGCAATATCGGACAGCACGCGGTGCGTGTTGCGGATGTCTTCTTTGCCGAGCACGTCGCGCACACCGACCCGCAGGTGCAGCGAATTCTTGAAGCCGTGCAGAATGGGCTCGATGTCTTCCGCCCCGTGCAACAGGTCCTCGAGCATGGTGTCGAGCCACGCCAGCGTCGGCAATTTGTCCAGGACCAGCGAATCCATCAGCTCGTCGATCATGCCGGGATTGCTGGTCAGGATTCCCGACAAGTAGGGCGTCGCAGCGCACAACCGGACGTACAACTGGAGCGACGGCGGGTGATAACTGAACAGCTCCCACAGCACGCCCTTGCCGCCCAACGAGTCGCTGATCTTGCTGAGATCGACCAGCGTCGAATCGGGGTCCGGCGTGACGGCGATGGCTTGCAGCAGGGGCCGCGCGATGGCCGCCAAAAAATGCCGACAGCGGTGCGACGCCAGGAAATAGACCTTCTCGGTGGCCAACGCGAGCAGATGATGGTAGGCATCCTGCACATGTTTGAAGCGGTAGCGTTCCAGCACCGCTCGCAGCTCCGCTTCCGGCGGTTCCGGATCCAGCACCAGGTCCGTTTCCTCGACGGCCTGGTCGTCGGCGGCAAAGGGCTCGTTCAGCAGATGATCCAGAATCGCACGGTTCCGCTCCGTCCGTTGTTTGTAATCGGCTTTGAAAGCCAACAGGGCCGAGCGATGCGGGCCTTCGGCGTAGCCCATCCGGATGGCCAGCTTGCGCAGCTCGTCGTCCTGGTCCGGCATGGTGTGCGTCTGCAAGTCGCCCATGATCTGCAGCCGGTGCTCCAGCTTGCGCAGCAGGATATAGTTCTCTTCGAGCGCCGCGCGTTCCTCCAGCGTCAAGCAGCCAGCTTTCTCGAGCCGGTCGATGGCTGACAGCGTGTTACCCGTGCGGACTTCGGGCAGATTGCCGCCGTTCAGCAGTTGGAGGAACTGGATCACGAACTCGATGTCGCGGATGCCTCCGTGGCCGGTCTTGACATTCCGCTCGTCGCCCCCTTCGTGATGCGTCCGCTGCTCGATCTTGCGTTTCAGGGCCTTGATGCCCATGATATCGGCCCAGCCGAGGTACCGGCGGTAGACCCAGGGTCCGATCTGCTCGAGGAATTCGCGGGCCAAGTCCTCGTCGCCGGCGATCCAGCGGGCCTTGACCAACGCCTGCCGCTCCCAGGTGCGGCCGGAGATGTCGTAGTACCGCAACGCCGCATTGACGCCGGTCACAGGCGGCCCTTGACTCCCGTCGGGCCGCAGCCGCAGGTCGACGCGATAAGCGGCGCCCAAGCTCGTGTTCTCCGTCAAGTACTTGACGACTTGCTGCGCCATCCGCTCGAAAAACTCGGTGTTGGTGACGGAACGCGGACCGTCGGTCTTGCCCGTGTCGTCGCATAGGAAGACCAGATCAATGTCGCTGGAATAGTTCAATTCCTGGCCGCCCAGCTTGCCCATCGCGATTGCGGCAAACCGCGCCGGTTGCCGGTCCGGCCGCCGGGGCACGCCGCGCTGTTGCTCCAGTTTGCGTCGTGCCGCCCACACGGCCGCTTCGCAAATGGCATCGGCCAGCACCGAGATCTGTTCGATCACCGTTTCCAGACACTGCCGGCGCACGATGTCCCCGTACGCAATCCGCAAAGTCTCCCGGTGCTTGTGCCGGCGGAGGACCGCCATCACGTCCCGATCGTCGCTGACGGCCTCGACATCCTTGCAGATCTCCCGGACCAGCACCTCGCGGGCCACCGGCTGGCCTTCCGTCAGCCGCAACAAGTCGAAGCTCTCCGGATCGCAAATCAACAGGTCGCTCAGGTACTGGCTGGTGCAGAAGATCTGCAGCAGGGTCGGCAGCGCTTCCGTGTCCCGCTCGAAAAACGCCGCCAGGGCCAGCCGGTTCCGGGCGGCGGCAAAGAACCGGTCCAGATTGTTCAACGCCATGTCGGCATCGCTCAGCGTGGGCAGCTGCTCGGACAACTGGCCGGCCAGGGTGTCCATCAAATCCGGCGTGACGCCCGAACGGGCAATCGACCACCAGTTGGCCTGCGCCCGCGCAAGGTTTTTGAGCCCGATTTTCTTCAGCCAGGCGGCGAGTTCCCCCGGTTCGTCAAAGCTCTGGACGAGCGTCGCGAGTTCCATGCTACTGAGTGTATGCATCCTGGAGCTTCTGCAACAAGGTCCCTTGGGTGTAAAACCCGGCCAAGACGATCGGCTGCCGGGCCCGGCCGGCCGGGAAGATGGCCAGGACCGGAACCTGCTTGCCGCCCAGGGACTCGAGTTTTTGGCTGATCACCGGATCGCCGTTGGTCCAATCGGCTTGGAGCGCCACCACGCCTTGGGCACGCAGCGCGTCGCGCACCTCCCGGGTATCCAGCACCGTGGCCTCCAGCGTCTTGCAGGTCAGGCACCAATCGGCCGTAAAGTCGACCAGCACCGTCCGGTTGGCGGCAATCAGACGCTCCAACCGCTGCTCGCTGAAAGGAACCCACCGGATCGTCGTCGTGTGTTGCGTGATTTCCGGCGAATCCAGCACGTCGTCATGGGTGCTGTGTAACGCCGCCTGCTGAGCGACGTACCTCTCCAATCGATGCTCCATAATCCCGCGCAAGCCGTAGACCTCGCTGCCGCCGATGGTGGTCTTGCCGGTGAACGCCAACAGCCCGCACAGCACGGCAAAGGCCGTCGCGCCCAGCCAGCCGCGCACCTTGACCGGTGCGTCGGCGGTGAACGGAATCTGCCCGATCCACCAACACGCGGCGCCCAGTCCCAGCAGCAGCGTGACCGCGGGCAGCACGTTGGACCAAGCGGTGAAACTGAGCAGGTAGATGACCGTGGCCAGCAGAACCAGCCCCATGATCTGCTCGAACCGCTCCATCCATGCTCCCGGCTTGGGCAGCAACCGCAACGCCTTCGGAAAAACGCCGATCACCAAGTAGGGACTGGCCATGCCCAGCCCAACCATGGTGAAGATCAGGTACACGACACTGGCCGGCTTGCCGGTACAATAGCCCAGCGCCACGGCCACTCCGGGACCGCTGCAGGGCGTGGCCAGGATGGTCGTGAGGACGCCTTTCATGAACGCCCCCGCCGGCCCTTCCTTATCCGCCAACTCGGCCGCCGAGGCGCTGCCCACAAATCCCGGGATCGGCATCTGCCAAACGCCCAGAAAACTGAGCCCCATCGCAAACACGATGGCGGCCAGCGTGATGGTCACCGTTTCGCTGCTGAATTGCTGGCCCCAGCCTACGTTCCAAACCGCAGCCAACGTCGCCAACAGGAGGAACACCGACATCAGTCCCAGGGAATACCAGACGTTCAAAGCCAACACCTTCGCCCGGTTCTCGCCCGCCTGCTGGACGAACGCCATGACTTTCAAGCCGATCACCGGCAGAACGCAAGGCATGATGTTCAGAATCAGGCCGCCCAGGAAGGCATAGACCAGGACCAGCGGCAATGCGGTCTGCCCGTTGGTGCCACTGGGCGGCAAAGCCCCAACTCCGAGCAGGGACGCTGCCGCATCGGGGCCACCCGCCGCTGGCGAGCGGGGCGGCGTAACTGGCGAGCGGGGTGGCGTAAGCCCCTCCTCCGCTGGCGAACGGGGCGGCGTAAGCCCCCCGGTGTTTCCAGGCGGCGCTGCGGACGCGGGCGACGCTCCTGCCGCACGGGCAGCAGCCAACTGAGCTGCTTCGGCGTAACGCGCGTCCGCGAAAGCCAACGGCGTCGGCTCGCCGCCTGCCGCCTCGCCCACCGTCACTCTTGCCGAAAATCTGGCCGCCAGCGGCCGATCGCAAGCGGTATCCGTGCAGGTTTGGTAGCCTACGGTTCCAGCCAACGTATATTCGCCCGGCTGCGTGCCTGCCGGGACGGTCAATTGGGCCGTCCAGGTCACGGGCCCCTCGTGGTAGCGAACCTCCGGCTGATCGCCCTCGGCAGGCTTGACAATCGGATCTCCGGAAGCCGTCACCGCGTCCAATGTCCACAAGGCCGGCTCGCTGACCACGATCAGAGTGGGCTTCGCCACCTGTTGGGGATCCCGCGGCGCGTAGGCGTACAAGTGCCAGCCGGAGTCGGGCACGGCCGTAATCACGAGCTTCAGTTTCCCTCCAGCCGCTACGGTAGAAGGTTCCGCGTGTCCACGCAGCGATACTTGCGCGCGGTCGGCACGGTACTCGTCCCGTGTGATGGACGGAACGGACGGAGGAACCGTGGTTTCGCTGGGAGCCACGGGAGCCGCCGGGACAGCGGGCCCCCCGTCGAGGTAGCCGCCGAAAGCAGTTTCGATCTTCTTGCCGAAAATCGGCTTGCAGCCGACGTTGTCGCTGCAAATCTGGCCGTCGAACACAACTTCCAGGCGAACCTTCTCCGCATCGGCGTCCGGGGATAGTTCGATCGGCGCCGACCAACTCACTTGGCCGTAGTGCTCCCGTAGCGGCACATCGAACACCTCGACCGTGCGAACTTCGGGCGGCTTGTCGGGCTGAAACGGCCCGGTCACGCGAATCGGGCCGGACGTTGGCACAGTAATCTTCGTCGGCCCGGGACCGCCTTGTTGGTCGATCGCATACACGTGCCACTCTGGCACCAAAGCCGCACGGATTTCAAGAACCCCGGAGCGTTGGCCGCGCCGCACCTTGACATTGCCGGACAGCGTCAGCTCCTCCGCGCCACCGCCACCCAAGAAATCGCCAAATCCGGGAGCATCCGCGAAATCTTTGAGCATTGTCGGCGGGGCCGAGGCGTCCGCCGCTGCCAGCAGCCTAACTGGCAAAAGGAAGGCCAAGCCTGCCGCGAAAAGACAAAGCGATCGACAAGTTTTTGTTGCAATCATCCGTAATACCTGCCCAATAGTGTGTCCTGCAATCGACCATCGTACCGAATTTATCGCGGCAGGGTCAATGCTTGCTCAATTTGCCCATGCTCAATTTGCCCACGACCGTGATCGCAATGTTGCCCCGCGAATCCCCTACTTGCCAACTTCCAGCCCAGCGAGTCTAACTGCCACTTGCCAATTTCACCCTCTTGATGATTGGAACCATGACTGAATCACCCGTTGGCACCAGACGAGTCGCTGTCGTCGGAGCAGGCATCTCCGGCTTGGCGGCCGCGCACCGTCTGCACGAGTTGGTCCCCGACGCCGAATTGCTCCTGCTCGAGGCCGCTCCGCGTCTGGGCGGCGTACTGGAGACCGTGCGGCAAGACGGTTACCTGATCGAACGTGGTGCGGACAACTTTATCACAACTCCCGCTTGGGGTATCGAATTGTGCCGGCGGCTCGGGCTGGGCGACCAGTTGCTGCAAACCAATCATCAGCATCGGCACGCCTTCGTCGTGTGCCGGGGCCAACTGCGGCGGATTCCCGAGGGCTTTGTGATCATGGCGCCTAGCCGCATCTGGCCGGTGGTCACGACGCCGATCCTCAGCCCCTGGGGCAAATTCCGGATGGCTTGGGAGTTCTTCGTCCCCAAACGCCGGGAGGAAGGCGACGAGAGTCTGGCGTCGTTCGTGACGCGTCGGTTCGGCCGCGAAACCTACGACCGGCTCGTCCAGCCGCTGATCGGCGGCATCTACACGGGGGATCCTGAGAAACTGAGCGTCCGTTCCACGATGCCTCGTTTCCAGGACATGGAACGCGATCACGGCAGCTTGATCCGCGCCGTTTGGAAACAGGCGAGCAAGCAGAAATCCCAGATGCAGGGCGGCAGCGGGGCCCGCTACAGCATGTTCATGACGCTGCGCGATGGCATCTCCAGCCTGATTGACGCGTTGGCGTCCCGACTGCCGGCCGCCGGCGTCCGCACTAGCACGCCCGTGACTCGCTTGGCACGCGATCCCGCCGGTGGATGGCTGGTAACGACCGGCGGCGCGAAACCCGAGACGCTGCGCTGCGACGCGGTGATCTTGGCCCCCAAGGCGACGGCCGCCGCCCGCTTGATGGCGGACATTCACCCGCAGTTGGCCGAGCACTTGGCAGCCATCCCGCACGCCAGTTGCTCCGTGGTGTCGCTTGGCTACCGCCGCGATCAGATCGCGCACAAAATGGACGGTTTCGGCTTCGTCGTTCCGCAGGTCGAGAACCGCAAAGTCCTCTCGGGCAGCTTTTCCAGCGTCAAGTATCCGGGCCGCGCGCCCGACGGCGCGGCCTTGGTGCGGGCCTTCATCGGCGGCGAAATGCAACCCGAACTGGCCGCCTTGCCTGACGACGAACTGGTCGCAGTGGCCCGCGACGAATTGAGCCAGCTGCTGGGGATCTCCGGCGAGCCGAATCTGGTCTTAATCAGCCGCTACGAGCAGGCCATGCCGCAGTACTACGTGGGCCACGGCGAACGCATCAAGCAAGTCGAAGCGGCCCTCGAACAATTGCCGGGACTGTACTTCACCGGCAACGCCTTCGGCGGCGTTGGCATCCCGTTCTGTATCTACAAGAGCGAGAAGGTCGCCGAGAGGGTGGCCGCACAGCTGAAGGACGCGAGTCCGGCCATGTAGGGCTGGCGATCTCGCCCGCATTTTGCGTTTTTGCCGCGTAGCGGCTGCTGATCGATAGAGGTAGGGAGGACCGGTTGCCCGGCTCCCCCTCCCTCCGAACCGTACGGCCGGGTCTCCCGGGTACGGCTCTCCGGTTGGTGGTTTTACCTCAGAGGATTGACTGGCTACCGCCTCCTTCCTTCACGTCATCGAATCTTCCGACCATTCCATCTCCAACCACCTGTTGCGTCCCTCGGGCCGACCTGGTTTCCTTCCCTCGGGCTTACCGCCGCGACCGCACCGACGCACTAGCCGTGGGTTTCAACCCACGGAGGGCGTTTTCCCGAGACGTCTCAGTCGCGTAGCGACGGCTGACCCGGCGAACACCTCAAGGCGTTGGTTCAGTCGTCGCTACGCGACTTGTTCCGATTCTTGCGATGGACCTCCGTGGTTTGAAACCCACGGCTACGATCAGTAGCCGCTACGCGGCAAAGACCAAATTCGGGCGTGCTGTCACGACCTCAACCGACCAACAAAATGGCATCGCACAACTGAATCAACGCGGTTTCGATGGCGTTCGACAACGGCAGGTTCCCAGGTGGGGGCGTCAAGCGGCCGTCCGCGATGGCTTGCTGCGCGGCGTCAATTAACTCCGAAACGTCGCGAGAACCGTCCAATAGCGGGACGAGGAAGGTCTGCAGCGGATCCAGCATCACGTTGTTATGCACCTGATTGACCAGCAAGCGCCCGCGAGTTGCCATGCATCGGGCGAGCGGGGTTACACTCGGTCGCCGAGTTACGTGGTCGCAGAATTGAGGCGGGTGAAGATAGGTTGTCAACAAACCGGCTTGCAGTGCGCCCAGCATCGACTGGGCGAGCAACGTGCGGCTGCCGCCCGCAGCCTGGGCGTACGCGGGATTCGTTGCCTGCACGGCGGTCAAAGTGGCCGCGTGCAAATGATCCAGCGAAACGGCGGCGGGAAAATGGTCAATCAAGTACTTGATGGCCGCTTTGCCCAGGGGTTGGCTGACCGTAAGCGTTCCAAAGGGAAACTCGATTCCTACCGGTTGGCCATCGGCGACGTCGACCGCAACCGGTTTGGGCTTCTGGGCCAATGCCACAAAACACGGGTTAAGGGTGTCCAAGTCCCAGTTTCGCCGCAGCGGGACGGGTTGGTGACAAAGAAGTACTTTGTGGAATTTCTCGTTGCGGAGGAAATCCAGCAATTGGCAACGTGGTACCAGCGGCGTGTTGGCAAGTACCGCCTGAACCGCCGTTGACATGAAGATGCCGCTCATCCTCCACAACTCTGCGTCGCTGACGAATTGCAGTCCGACGGCTTCCGCTTGCCCTGCAAACTGGTGCAGGTACAGCGGGTGGTTGTCGTCCACTAGGTATTCGTGAAATAGGTACTCGTCTCTCGCCGTCCGAAGCTGATCGCGTGCGTGCTGAAAGACGCGACCCGGAACTGTCGTCGTCGTGCAACTATCGGCGACGAACTCCAGCAGCGCTCGAGCCTCGGAAATCTGTTGGCGGCGATCCGCAAACGCGGCCACGTGGTACCGCAACAAGTCTCGCACCGCGGTCTGCGCATGCCAGCCGGGGTACGCGTTGAATGAGATCAAAGCCACGCCATGCGGTGCCAGATTCTCGCGGCAGATCGACAACAGCTTCGCCTGCAAATCCGTGGTCACCCAGGAAAATACGCCCAGGCACAAAATGTAATCGAACGGGCCCCAAGACGAATCCACCTGCTCGATGCCCGCCTGCCGCAACTCGATGTTGTCCAATGGCAGTTCCGCGATGATGGAGCGGCCGGCGGCGATTTGCGCCGCCGAGAAATCGGCGCCCAGGAACTGGCTGCCGGGGAATTCGGCCGCCTGCGGAATCAAATTGCGTCCGGCGGCGCAGCCCAGTTCGAGCACGCGGCAGCCACGGACGTCCGCCGCGGGGATACCGTGCAAGATGGCCAGCGCTTGCAAGTAACGGATACGCGACTCCGAGTCAGCCACTCCGGGATAGGGGACATCTTCGTAGTCGCGTCGCAACTGGTCGTACGCAGTGATCATCCGGGTATTGTCAACCTCTGGCGTTGGGTGTCAAGCAGCAGCAGCTATAGCAAGCAACAACAGCAGCCATCTGGGCCTTGATCGGAATGTTGCGCATCGGAACCCGAAGCGTTAGCGAGGAAGAGCGGCGTTCCCTCGCTGACGCTTCGGGTTACGATGGTCCGCTGCTAGCGTTTTGCGCAATACTCCGATCAAGGCCTCCGATCAAGGCCTCCGATCAAGGCCGCCATCTGGCAGCCGGAGGTATACTGCGATAAACTGGTACACCGTGGGCGGGTTCGTCCTTCGGCCTGCCATCGACCGCAAACGCGGAAACCGCAAACAGAGTCGGGAGTCGTCCGTGGATTTGAATCTCAAGAACCGAGTGGCCATTGTGACCGGCGGGTCCCGGGGGCTGGGCCGGGCGATCTGCCTGGGCTTGGCCGCCGAAGGGGCCAAGGTGGCGATCAGCTACCTGTCCAACCCGGAAGCCAAGATCGACCTGGGCGACGAGGCCGCGGAGTTGGCCAAAGTGATCCGCGCCGGGCATGGCGTCAAGGCGTTGCCGGTGGGCGGGGACGTGGCCAAGGAGGCCGATATCGAGCGGCTGTTTGCGGCCGCGGAACGCGAACTGGGACCGGTCGATATCCTGGTCAACAACGCGGGCGTTTGGCCCACGGCGTTCGTGCGGGATATGAGCGAAGCGGAATTCAGCCGGGTGCTGCAGATCAATTTGGTGGGCGCGTTCTTGACGTGCCGCGAGGCCGTCCGCCGCTGGCTGGCAGCCAAACGCCCCGGGAGGATCGTCAATATCACGTCGCAAGCCGCGTTTAACGGTGCGACCAGCGGCCATGCGCACTACGCCGCGTCCAAAGCCGGGCTGGTCAGCTTCAGTATCTCGCTGGCTCGCGAAGTGGCCCCGCACGGGATCCACGTGAATCTGGTGGCGCCGGGCATGATGCGGACCGAGATGGCCCGCGACGCGCTGGCTGCCGGCGAACAACGCTATCTGGAACGTATCCCGCTGGGCCGCGTGGCGGAAGCCTCCGAAGTAGCCGATGTCGTGGTGTTCCTGGCGTCGGATCGCGCGAAATACATGACCGGCGCAACCGTCGACGTCACCGGAGGCATGTTGATGCGGTGAGGCCCGCCATTCGATCGGTCGGATCAGTCGGATCCGGCCGATCCGTCCGATCATTTCCTGTGCCCCAAGACCTGAAAGTGTGATTCTCTATGCTGGTAACGTTGCGTGAAGTGCTAGGCGACGCGCGGGCCAACGGTTACGCCCTGCCCGCTTTTGATTTTACGGAAGATTTCATGGTCCGGACCATTTTGGAGACCGCCGAAGACCTGCGGGCGCCGGTGATCCTGATGGCCTTGGAAGTCGACTTGAACTCGCATCACGGCAACGGCTGGGTCTACCAGTCGGGCTTGGTCCGCGCGGTGGCCAATCACCACCGGCTGCCGATTGTCCTGCACTTGGACCACGCCAACCGGCTGGAGACGATCCAACGGGGCTTGGACAACGGATTCTCGTCGGTGATGATCGATGGTTCGGCGCTGTCGTTCGAGGAGAATGTGCGTATCACGCGCGCGGCGGTCGATTTGGCCGCGCCGCGGGGAGTGAGCGTCGAAGCCGAACTCGGGTTGGTCGGCGGGATGGACCTGCGGGACGAAGTCTGCGCGGAAAACGTGTTGACCAATCCGGCCGAAGTCACCCAGTTCGTCGAACGCACCGGCGTGGATGCCCTGGCGGTTTCCATCGGCACGTCGCATGGCGTCTATCGTTCGCTGCCCAACCTGAATATCGAACGGTTGAAGGAATTGAACGCGGCCAGCGACGTGCCGCTGGTCTTGCACGGCGGCTCCGGCACACCGGTGGACCAGATCCAGCAGGCCGTGCAGAACGGGATCTGCAAACTCAACTTGTACGCCGACCTGCGGATCGCCATGTACAGCGGTTTGAAAGAGTCGGCGGCGGCCATGGACCGCATCGACCCACTGCCCTCGGAAATGTACGGCCCGATCCGCCAGCACTTGGCCGCCGTGGTCGCCGACAAGATCCGCATGTTGGGCGCCCAGAACCGCGTGTGAGGCAATCATGCGTTTGTTAATGATGGGCACCGGCCCGTTTGCCGTCCCGACGTTTGCGTCGCTGCTGGACTCGCCGCACCAGGTCGTGGCGCTGGTCAGCCGGCCGGTGCCGCCGCCCAAGGGCCGCGTCAAGTCGCCGCCCGCTCCGATGCGCGACTTGGCCGTCTCGCGCGGCGTGCCGGTTTTGGAACCGGCGGACATCAACGCCGAGGAATCTCGCCGGGCACTGGCGGCGCTCAATTTTCAGTTGCTCGTTGCTTGCGATTACGGCCAGATTTTGTCGGCCGGCACGCTGGCTGTCTCACCGCTGGGTGGCATCAACCTGCACGCTTCCCTGCTGCCCAAGTACCGCGGCGCCGCTCCGATCAACTGGGCTCTGTACCACGGCGACGCCGAAACCGGCGTTACGGTGCTGCACATGACCGCCCGCTTGGACAGCGGCCCGTGCCTGGTCCAATGCCGGACGCCAATCGGCTCCGACGAAGATGCCGTGCAACTCGAACGCCGGCTGTCCGAAATCGGCGTCGCGGCGGTTCACGAAGCGATGGGGATGATCGCCCGCTGGGACGGACATTCACCGCTGGGCGTGCCTCAGAATCCGCAGGCGGCCACTAAGGCCCCCCGGTTGAAAAAGACCGACGGCGAAGTGGATTGGACCCGATCCGCGCGGCAGATCGCCAGCCAGGTTCGGGCCCTGAAGCCCTGGCCCGGAACGTTCACCACGTGGCAGCGGCCGGGCGGCGAGCCGATTCGCCTGATCCTGGACCACGTTTCGGTGGCGGCCGATGCAGCGTGCGGCGGCCAGCCGGGCGAAGTCGTGCTGGCCGACAAGGAGCGGCTGCACGTCGCCACCGCCGCTGGCCGGTTGTCACTGGATCGAGTCCAGCCGGCCGGTAAGCGCAGCATGGCCATCGACGAATTCCTCCGCGGACACCCGGTCGCCGTCGGCGCCCGGTTTGCGACGTCGAACCCGGTGGCAGGATGCCAAGATAACCATCCCCCCCTATAAAGGTGCTCAGCCCGCTGGAGTTCACGCTTTAGCGTGTCTCTTTGGCGGGCATGGCCCGCCTGGCACGCTAAAGCGTGAACTCCAACAAGGCCGGACACGTCGGATTTCTTACTGGTGGGCTCGCTACGTTCGACCACCGGCTAATTTCTACGACCGCTTCGCGGTCAGGATCTCTGCCTTGGCGGTGACGGGATGGTCGGACGGCCAGCCGCGAAAGCCGAGGCCGCGCCAGAGTTGATACTGGTGGCCGCGGCCGTTGCCGATCGGGATGTTGACTTGGCCGGCCGGTTCCACGGTCTCGAATGCGGTCGCCAACGCTTCGGGCGGCCGACTGTCCGGCGGGGTCACGATCAGGCAGGCCGCGCCGATCCGATCCCGGGGGCCGCCCCAGAGGTCGTACTGGGACAGGATCTGTCCCGTCGCGTTCCAGACAAAGGCACGCGGCTGAGCCGGCAGGTAGAACGCCAACTCGCTGGCGGCCGCCCGCCCGGTCGTCGCCACCAGGAACGCATCCTGCGCCGACGGCAGTTGGCGCCATGCGGCATCGGCGGACTGTCCCACCTCGCGCCAGCCGCGCAGCCGCGCCGCCGGATCGATGCGGCTGCCTTGCAAGCCGAACCCAAACGGCGTTAGATAGGTGACCAGGACGCAGGCGGCTCCGACGACGGCGGCCCGGCGCAAACCTAGCTGCCCGGCGTTCAGAGGCCGCAGGCCGGCAATTTGTCCCAGCGCCCAACCGCACACCAGGACCAGACCCGCCGGAACGAATCCCGCCGGCCAATTCGGCTGGACGCGCTGCACCAGCGCCAAGCCCAGGACGCCGGCCATCGGCAGGCCGCTGAAACAAAACAAGTAACGCGCGCGCCGGTCGATCCCACGGAAGTTGGACGCGGCCGGCACCAAGACCGCCGCGAACAAGGCCATCGTCACCGGCGTCCCGCCGCCGAAGACGCCCGCCAGGAACTCGCCGAACCGCGACAGCCGCTTCAGCATCCCGACGGGCGAGCTGGTGAAGTGGCCGCTGGTGTGCTGTGCCGTGATCCAGTCGTGGTGGACGTTCCACACCAAAACCGGGACCAGGAATAGCAACGAGCCGACGATCCAAACCCAAAATCCCGGTTTGCGCAGTTGGGCGCGATCGGCCGGGCTGACCAACAGGAACACCAATGCCAGCGGCAGGAATCCGAACATCGTCTGCTTGGAGAGCAGCCCCAGACCGGTGACCAGCGTCGTCGCGGCCAGCCAGGCTCCGTGCCGCCGTCCGCCTTCCAGGAACCGCCAGAAACAGTACAGCGCCGCGCCCCAGCAGAACAAGAACGGCGCGTCGATGGTCATCAGCAGCGCCAAGGCCGCGTTGCCGGGCGTCGCCGCGGTCAGCAGGGTCGCCCAGAAACCGGCTTTCCGGCCATACAGGCTCGCCGCCAACAAGTACATCCAAAACAGCCCCAGCGTGCCCAACAAGACGGCGGGCAACCGCACGGCAAAGGCCGACGATCCGGCCAGCGAGGTGGACAGTGCGATCAGCCAGGCCACCATCGGCGGCTTGCTGTAGTAGCCCCAATCCAACTGGCGGGACCAGTCCCAGTAATAGGCTTCGTCGGGGACCAGATCCAGCGGCACAACGGCGGCGTAGACCAGGCGGAACAGCAGCAGGCTCCCAATCAGCCACCAGGTCCGCTGCAGCCATTGCCGGTCTGCCATCGCATCCTGTTGAGGCAGGCTGTCGCTACGTTCCGCAGGAGTTGTGGGCATCAGCAAACCGCACCTTTCTTCGTCGAATTTCAATTCCGCAGAGACCGCCACGTCAATGCCCCGCCCACCGTGAACAAAACGGCATTGGCCAGCCAGACGGACAACGCGGGGTACACGCCGGCGCGGGCCATGTTCTCGCCCGTCACCAGCAGCGGGTAGTAGATCAGCAGGATCGGCAAAAAGCAGAGAAAGAACACAGACATCGTGTCGGCCGAGCGGCCGCGCATCGCGACCGGAATGCCTAACAGGGCGAAGCCCAGGCAGCCGAAGCCGTTGGCCCAGCGCCGCGGGACCTCGGCCTGCAGGCGAAACAGGCGGGCCTGGTGAGCCCGTAACTCGCTCGATCGCTGGTCCCGTGCCTCCTTGCTCTCGGGGCCGGTTACCGGCGGCGACTGGAGCGACGCGACCAGCCGCTGTTCGCGAACGATTTGTTGCCGGACGCTGCGGCTAGCCAAGGCGGCGGGCGAAACATGATTTTGCGGACACGGATCCGGTTCGCCCAGGCAGACGTCTTGAACGAACCGGTCCGGAAAGCAAAACGTCCCTTGGCCCGCGACGTCCAGACGGCCTTGTTCACACTCGATCCGTAACGCGTGGGCGTCATGGTCCATGTTCAGCCGCGCCCGCTTGGCCACGACCGTGACGGCCGGCCGTTGGCCGCGCGGTTCCACCGTGATGACGGGTTGGAACAAGCGATCGCCTTGCACGTCCTTGACCACGATCGAGATGCCTTGCGATTGAAACGAGCCGTTGGCCCGCAGCACACCGTACGCGACGCGATCGACGGCATTGACGACCGTCTGCTGCAGGTTGGGACGCGACCAAACCGCGCAGACGTCGTACATCAGGAAGGTCACAATGCTCAGTGCGTAAGCCAGGATCAGCGTCGGCCAGATCACGGCCAGGGGGTTGATCCCCAACGCCTTGATCGCCGTCACCTCGTTCGCGGCCGTCATCCGCCCGAACACGCTGCACACCGCAAACAGCAGGCAGCCGGGGATCGTGAAGCGGAGCATCTCGGGAACCATGTAGGGCAGAATCTGAGCGACCAATTGCGGCGGCAGGCCCTGTTTGAGTCCCTCCTTGACGCCGCCGCCCAAGACCATCAGCAGCAACGTGACGGCGATCGTCACGAGGAAGATCTTCAGCGTCTCGATAATAACATAGCGTCGCAGCATCGCCATTGGCTTGCGGCGTTCCTTTGGGAGTGCGATGACTTGTCACCGCTTTGGAATCAACCCCGGGGCCTTGATCGGATGGCAACGCAAAACGCCCGCATTCCGATCAATGCCTCAACCTCGAAACCGCTTCAAACGTATTTTGTCGAATCAACCGGATTCTACCAGCACATCCACCGTCGTCCCAATATCGACTCGTTCCCAAAGCGGTGACAAGTCACCGCACTCCAAGGGCCGGGCGTCAGGCCGCGCGGCGGGCCGGTGCAGGACTCGCTGCCTCGCCGGACTCGCAGAGGGGGAGCCGCAGCGTGACCACGACGGATTCCGACGCCGGACTCGCAAACGCTTCTCTTCGATCCGCAACGGACTTGACCAATTGGAGTGCCCTCAACAAAACCAAGCCGCTCAGGTACACCATGCCGGCGGACCAGACCACGTCGCTGGGATAGTGGGCTCCCTGCAGGACGCGTCCCGCCCCGATGACGAACCCGCCTACGAGCCCTAACCCGACGAACGCCAGAGCCCAATCGCGACGTTTGCGATACAGCAGGAACGCCGGCGCAAGCAAGTAAAAGCCCATCGACGCGTGGCCGCACGGAAAGGACTTGCTGTGCGGGCTGGTGCCCGATTCCAAGACGGGCACAAACGGCTCGCTGCCTCCGAACGACAGCGTTTGCACGGGACGCGGACGATGCCAATAGGGTTTGAAAACTCCGTTCACGATCAAACCGGGACCCAATGCCAGCAGGGCGGCGAAGAAGAGGCCCGCCTCGCGATAAGGCCGCAAGGATCGCCAGAATAGACTCAACAGCCCGACCACCAAGCCGCCGATCCCCAGCGTCAAGGCGGGGGCCGGACCAAAGTCATAGAGCAACTGCAGAATCGCCGAGTCCGCTCCCAGCCAGTTCTGGCCGCCGCCGTTGTAAGACCATCGGCAGATACTAATGTCCGCTTCGGATACCCGGAAGAAAATCGTCAGCAAAGCTAGCAGCAGGCATGGCAGGTACACAGGCAAGAACCACGGCGATTGAAACCAGCCGATCCGTACTCCAGCCGCCCACCTGCTGCGTTGCAAAACGGGCCCGTCGCATCCCGTCGCGATTGGTTGCGTCGTCGCGTCCTGATCCCGAGTGGAATCGAGGCCGCACGCCGGCTGCAGTAGCAAAGCTTGACGCTCAATCACGACTTGGCTCCATAGATGCGCACGAGTGCAGACACCGCCCCTGGAATTCGGCGCGTTCATATTCGGCTAATCCCGGCCGCCGGCATGATAAATCTTGCCGATTCTGACGGTTTTAGCGCCTCGGGAACGCTAGCAGCCGAGACAGGCCAGCCGTGTTTAGATTCATCTTGTCTCCGCCGGCCGAATTCGAGTAGCATACGCCTGCAAAGCCCCGAAAGCAGGGACGCGGTCGGGGGAGCGGTCAGTTCGCTTTTTGCTGGAAAGGATTCCGCATCATGGTCGTCTCGCTTTGCGAAGTGGCTCGCATGGTCGACGGGCAACTGCAGGGGGACGGGAGCATCCCGATCACCGGCGCGGACATTATCCGCGACGCGCAGCCCGGCTACATCACGTTTGCCGACAACGCCCGCCTGGCCACCCCGTTGGCCGCCTGCCGCGCGGCGGCGGTCCTCACGCCGCCGGACTTTCAGCCCGCGGGAATTGCCTTTGTCACCGTGCCCAATGTGCAGGAGGCGTTTGCCAGAATCGTGGCCTTATTCCGCCCTCCTCAGCAGGATCACCGCGTGGGCGTCGCCGCCGCCGCCGTCGTCAGCCCCACCGCCCGGCTGGGACAAAACGTCGTCGTGCATGCCAACGCCGTCATCGGCGATCAAGTGACCGTGGGGGACGGGACCGTCATTCATTCGGGTGTCCAGATCATGGCGGGTTGCCGGGTGGGCCAAAACGCCGTGCTGTTTCCCAACGTCGTGTTGTACGAAAACACGGTGGTCGGTTCCCGTGCCCTGATCCACGCCGGCGCAGTGATCGGCGCGTACGGCTTCGGATACACGACCGTCGCGGGCCAGCACCGGCTGTCGGCCCAGTTGGGGTGCGTCGAATTGGGCGACGACGTGGAAATCGGCGCCGGCACGACGATCGACCGCGGCACGTATGGTGCGACCGTGGTCGGCCAGGGAACGAAGATCGACAACCAGGTGCAGATCGCCCACAATTGCCGCATCGGACGGCACAACGTCATTTGTTCGCAAGTCGGGATCGCCGGCAGCACCACCACCGGTGATTATGTCGTCCTGGCCGGCCAGGTCGGCATCCGCGATCACGTGAATATCGGCGACGGGGTGACCATCGGCGCCAAGGCGGGCGTGATGAACGATATCCCGTCCGGGGCGACCTATGTCGGCATTCCGGCGACACCGGAGCGGCAACAACTGGTGATGCTGGCGGCGTTGCAGAAACTGCCCGAACTGAAGAAACAGTTGCGGACGTTGCAGCAAACGGTGACCCAGTTGGAGCAGGCGGCGGGTTCGCTGACCCGGCAGGAGGCGGCGTGAGCGGCAGCGGTCCGAACAAAATCGGCCTGCTGGCAGCCTGGGGGCGATATCCGATCGTCGTGGCCCAGGCGTTGCGGTCCCAAGGTCATCAAGTCTACTGCCTGGCGGTCAAGGACCACGCCGATCCGGCGCTGCGGGAATTGTGCCACGGTTGGCAGCCCCAGGGCGTAGCCAAACTCGGGGCCGCGATCCGCTACTTCCAGCGGCATGGCGTGACGCAAGCCACCATGGCCGGAAAATTTCACAAGACGTTGATCTTCCGCAGGTTCCATTGGCTCAAGCACCTGCCCGATTGGAAGTTTTTTTGGACTTTCTATCCGCACTGGATCACCCATACGAAAGACCGCACCGACGACACCCTGCTGGGCACGATCGTCGCGGCGTTCGCGCAAGAGGGCATCCAGTTCGCCCCCGCCACCGATTATGCCCCGGAGTTGCTCGTGCCATCGGGAAATCTGACAAAGCGGACGCCGTCGGCGGCGCAGTGGAAGGACATTCAATTCGGTTGGCGGCTGGCGAAGGAGTTGGGCCGGGTCGATGTCGGCCAGAGCGTTGCCGTCAAAGGCCAGGCGGTGCTGGCCGTCGAGGCGGTCGAAGGGACCGATGAGTGCATTCGCCGCGCCGGCCTTCTGTGTCCGTCCGGCGGGTTTACGGTGGTCAAGGTCGCCAAGCCTCAGCAAGATATGCGTTTCGATGTGCCCACCATCGGCCTGGGGACGATTCAGACGCTGATCGAAGCGGGCGCGAGCACGCTGGCCATCGAGGCGGGCAAGACGATCGTGCTGGATCAGGAGCAAGTCATCCGCACCGCCGACCAGCACCGGCTGACGATCGTCGCCATCGACGAGGAGCACTTGGCCTGATCCTACCGCTGGTAGATCGGCAAAATGGCCTTGTCCAACTGCAGCATGATCAGATTGCAGGCGGTGACGTAGATCGGGCCGATATTGCCGGTCCAAAAACCTTCCTCATCCTGCTCGCTAATGATCCTGTCGTACAACTTGTCGCGGAACGGCGCCCATTCGCTGGGACCCTGGCGGTACATCACCTGCGAGTAGTACAGGTACGTGTAGTGCCAGTGGCCGTAGGAATGCGTTTGGTCGGAGATGTTACTGAGCGTCTTCTTGCAGTAGTCCAGCATCTGCGGTACGTGCTCGCTGTCGTAGTCGCCCGCGTTGTACAAAGCCGCCAGCGCCGCCGCGGTGATGGCCGGCCGCGAACTGCCGCGGTTGCGGGAACTGTACGAAATCCCGCCGTCCTGATTCTTGCACTCGTAGATGTACTTCTTCGCCTTGTCGATGGCCTCGGTGGCGACGGGAATCCCGGCGTTGCGGCAGCCCCGCAGGCCCTGGACTTGGGTAATCGTCGTCGAGCCTTCGTCAAAATCGCTGCCATCCTTGGCACTGACATAGCCCCAGCCGCCGGCGCTGGTCTGCGCCTTGGCGCTGAAATCGACGGCTCGCGCCAGGTTCTCGACCAGCATCTGCCGCGTTTCTTCGTCTTGCTCTTCGCCGAGGACTTGCGACAGGAACAGCATCGAGAAGCCATGCCCGTAGGTGTACCGGTTGTCGCTTTGCGGGTCGCCGATCAGCCCGTTGGTGCGGGACTTGCTCAGCAAGAAATCCACCGCGCGGCGGATATTCTTGGCGTAGGGGCCTTGGACGGTTGTCGAGCCGGAACCGATCAAGGCCGTTCCGGCCAGGGCCGTCATGGCGGTGGGATAGTTGCCGGCCGTCCAATTGCCGCGGATCGGTGACTGGGTCCGGGCGACCCACTTCAAGCCGCGTTGAATCGCTTTCTCCCAACGTGGATCTTTCTTGGCCGCCCGGGCGGACGTACCGCAACGGTCGGCGGCCGTCAGCCCGACAGCCATGCCAGCCAAGGATTTCAGCACACTTCGTCGCGTCAGGGTCATGGAATGCACTCCGGCGTTGAGGAACTCACGCCGATATTGTATACCAAATGCCCATTCGAACCAAATTCGATGTTCCAACCGGAGGAAGATTTCCCCCGCCATGTACAATACCTCCGAAGGAATCCGCGTGCTGCAGAGAGCCGAGCGACAACTGTTCGTCGAATCGCTGGGCATGATCGTCGACATGCTGACGCTCGATGAATTCTCGACCGACATCCAGGTCCTTGAGGATCTGGCGCGGAACCAGACGATTGCGACCTACCATGCGGCGGCGCGGGCCCTGCTGGCCGAGGACGAACCGCCGCCGGCCCTGACGGCCGTGATCGAGGGCGCAGTAGCCAGCGTCTACCGCCATGTCCGTGACATGATCTCGCTGGAACTGGATATTGCAGACGTTGACGATACGGTGAACTTCGACTTCGGCGAGTTGCCAGACGGCCCGAGCTGGCGTGAACGGGCGATTGCCGCGGGTCGGGAGGTGGAGATTGAAGACCTGCCGGATCCGGACTCCCAAGATTTCGACGATTGGGACCTGCTGATCGAGTGCCTGGAAGGCCGTGTGCTTTGGGATGACGACTGGGACATGGTGGAACACCTGGACGCCACCCCGGAGGTGGCACGTCGGGCCAAGGCCAAACTCGGAATCTCAGACGACTACTTCATCGCAATTCCCGACGATCCAACCGACGCGGAGGCCGGGCGGTTGCTGGCCGAGTTAATCGCGCTGACCAGGGATGTCAGATGAGCGTCGCCGGGGCCGCCTCTGGTGCCGACAGTAGCTGGCCGGGATTCGGCGGCCTCTGGTGTCGCCGCCCGGGGTGCCACTACGGGGTACACTCACGCTGTCTCGTGGCTGGCCGCGGCTTCCCACCTGCGGATCGCATCAGAGTCCATTCCGAACCAACGGAGGAATCGAACATGCCAAGGTTGCTGGTTATTGTCGGCCGGAGCCAGAAAAGGACCGTTCGAGAAATAACCGTCAGGTGACTGTCCGATCGTCCGTGAGCGACGCGGCGCTAGCCGCCGGTATCGCGTGCAATCCGGAACCGGTGGCGAGCGCCATTCCGCTCACTTGTTTCTCGAACAGTGCTAACCCGAAACGCCAGCGAAAGGAAGGACGGCAAACCCACTCGCTGGGGATTCGGGTTTGTGTGAGACTCTGCGGCGGAGCCGGTCAGGTCTTGGACCCCATGCCTTTGGTCAGGGCCATGAAGGCCGATTCCAGGCTGACGTCCTCTTCGCGGAACAGGGTCAGCTTGTGGCCGTGCTGGATCAGCCGGGACGGGATTTCGCTGTAGTCGTCAACGTCTTGCTTGAGCGTCACGATGATGCGGCGCTCGGCAAGTTTCACTTCTTCCACCTGATCATGCTGCTCCAGCAGCCGGGCAGCGGCTTCCGGGTTCTCTTTCACCGCCACGTGCAACACGGTCCGCTGGCGGACCTGCTTCATGACATCCGCCACCGAGGCGTTGACGCCCAGCACGCCGCGGTCAATGATTCCGATCTTGTTGCAGATATCGGCCAACTCGGGCAGGATGTGGCTGGACACGATGATCGTCTTGCCCATCTGGCCCAGGCGGCGCAGCAGGTTCCGCATTTCGATGCGGGCCCGCGGGTCCAGGCCGCTCAGCGGTTCGTCCAACAACAGCACTTGGGGATCGTGCAGCAGCGTGCGTGCCAAGCCCAAACGCTGCGTCTGGCCGCGGGACAGCGTATTGGCGTAAGCATCGCGTTTGAAATCCAGGTCGACGATTTCCAACATCTCGTTGCACAGTTGGCGGCGGCGCGGGCCGGTAATGCGGTACGCGGCGGCAAAGAACTCCAAGTACTCAATGACCCGCATATCGTCGTAGACGCCGAAGAAATCCGGCATGTACCCGACCAGGCGGCGGATCTCCTTGGGTTTGGTGTAGATCGAGTTTCCGCATACGTACGCCTCGCCCCAGGTGGGATTGAGCAGCGTGGCAATGATCCGCATGGTGGTCGTCTTGCCCGCGCCGTTGGGTCCGATGAAACCGAACAGATCGCCCTCGTCCAGCTTCAGTTCGATCGAGCGGATCGCAAACATTTCGCCGTATTTCTTCGTCAAATCGTGCGTCTCAATCACGGAACAGCTGCCCTTTCGGATCGGTCCACGGGAAACACCACGCGGTAAAAGGCCCATTGACGAACACGGTCCGGCTCCCAGTTTCCCTGCTGCGGCCCCAGCCGGCTGCCGGCGGCCGTACCGCGGCCAACCAGGATCGCCCGGCCCGTCCGCAGATGGTCGCTGAGGTCCAGGCCGGGTTGATAACGGTGCGTCAGTCCGGTGTATGCGGCTCCGCCCGCCGCGCGATAGAACATCATCATTTCGAGAATCCGGGGCACGTCCACGCTGGCCTGCTCCCACGGCGTGCCGACGTCTTTCGAGTCCACCACGCGCCGCCTGGACAGATGCCATTCCAGGTTCCGCGGCGAGACTCCGTCAAACGTGACGGATTGGCCCGGACGGAGCGTCCCGGACACCGGATACACCCAGTTTTCGTACAGCACCATGCAGTCGGTCAACTCGCATTCCAGCGGGTTGATGAGCTGGCCGGTGAGCAAACCATAGGCGCTGGCAGTCAGCCGCTGCTCCGCGAGTTGCTCCCCCAGTCCCCACCAGGCGCCGAACAAGCTCTTGGTGCCCGACACTTCGATGGGCAGGCCGGTGATGGCGGCAAACGGCTCCGTGTCCGGCACCGTGGTGTCCATCTGGGAGCGGTTACTGCCCACTTGAAGCCCCATCGTGTAGGGTTCAGCAAACAGTCCCGTGCCCGCCGCGCGGCTGTCCAGTCCGCCCAGGCCTCCGCCCGGCAATCCCTGCCAAGCCAACAGTCGCCCGGAATTGCTGTTGTGGCGCATCGCCACCGGCAGGTTCGCGTTCCATGCCAGGGTGAATTTGTCCGTCACGGGGCTGTAGACGTGCATCCACGCCGACCCGCGAAGGACGCCTTGGGCGAGATCGACATCGACAAGATCGACCTGATTCACGTGAACCTGGCGGCCCGCGAGCCGGTGCATCACGCCGTAGGCCAACAGGCAGAAGACGACGGCGATCAGCGAGGAACTGAGCCAAGTCCACGTCAAACGCCGAAACCGTCTCAGCACGAAGTAGTCCGCCGGCCCGATCAACACGATGTACAAAGCCAGCAACCCGGCGATCCAGGAGAACTGAATCCGAGTGACACCGGCGAATTGTTCGAGCGCGGACCGCAGTTGACCCGCCAGATCTTCGTATCCCAAATGCGCAACCGGCCCCTGCCGCGCGTCGGTTTCGCCTCGCGAGTGCAGACCGGGGCCGGCAATCTGCAGCACCCGGGCCATGAGTTCCGGCCGGCCCTGCCATGCGTCGAACGGCGGCAATTCGGGATCGAACGCTAACAAGGCAATTTGTCCCAGCCCGTAAGGAAAACGGATGATGGTGGGCAAACGGCCCGTCGGCCCGCCCACCTCGGAGCACTCGATCAAGCCGCGCACCTCGGTCAAAGCCGTGATCGCTACCCCAAACCGTCTCACCCGCTGACCGCCGACCGTAACCAGCCGCTCGCTGGAGCCGGCATAAGCCTCCAGTCCCGAAGTCACCCGCTGCGTCAACACCTCAAAGCCCTGGCCCGGCGAAAAACGCGTTAAGCGACTGCCGGACGCAAACACTTCCGCTCCCCGGCGACCGACGCACAACACCATGCGTCCGCCCAATTTCAGCCAGCGGTCCAGCGCGTCGAATTGGGCCTCACTCAGCTTCTCGATGACACCCGCTTCACCCGTCGTCGCCACGACGATATCCACGGCTTCGTATCCGAACCAGTCGGACGGCAACGCCAACGGGTCTGCGACGGTCGCCACCGTGACCGCCCGGGACCGGTCGCGACGCGCCTTGCGGGCGGCTTCCTCCAGCCCCAGACCCGGCGCAAAACCGACGATCAACTCTTGGGTGGAGGCCTCGGCCGAACCCAATTCCCCGGCTGCCAAAGTCCGCTCGGCCAGCTCGCCATGTTCGCCAACAACGCGAACCGTCAAACCGCTGCCCAACCGGCCCGATCTCACGTACTGCAGCGTTGCGGTCTTTCCGTCCGCGTTCAAGCTCAGCGGACGATCGCCGGCCCGCACCAAGATCGCCTCGACGCCTTCGCTATCGCGGGCCGCAATCCGCAGGCGCACGTCGACGTTGGGACCTGCGTTGGCGAGCGTGACCCAAACCGGCATCCAATGCCCCGGTTTGTAGACGCCGTGAAAGCCGATCTGGACCGACTCGATGCGTACGGTCGGGTCCGCCTGATCGGCAGCAACTCCGGCAGCAGCGAACGAAAGGCTCGTCAAGCCGGCAAGAATCGCCAGGTAGTTTCTGCAAATCAAAGGCATCGGTCAGTCAATTGGGCGTCCAACGGGGCCGTTTCGAGGTGATGATGAGTTTACGTGAGAAGCCGCCCGGAGCCAAGCCTACGGCTTTTCCGTCAGCGAGCACGAGCAGACGAAGTGCCCGCAGCCGGGACAGCCGGAGCCGTATTTCCGATGGACGGCGGCACTCAGATCGACTCCGACCACGTTCGCCATCGTGGTCAGCCACGCGATCACGTCGGCGAATTCCTCCATCTTGTCGTCGTGCGAACCGTCCCGCAATGCGGCCGCCAACTCGCCAACCTCTTCCATGAACCACATGAAGGTCCCGTCGACGCCGCGTGCCAAGTCCTTCTCCAGATACATGTTGCGAATCAACTGTTGGAAGTCGGAAAAAGCGACTTGCGGGGGTTCAGCGGTCTGGGGTGGTTGGTTGCTTTCTTGCATCACGGTCTGGTGTGCTCCCGGCCTGTTCGGTTCGGCCCGCCTGCAGGTACATTTCGGCCAGCGACGCTCGCCATTCAGCCTGCTGCGGCACCAGGTTGACGGCCGTTTCTAGTTCTTCAATTGCCCGGGAATACTGCTTCCGCGCGCCCAACGCCTGGCCCAGCAGCGCGTGGACTTCCGCGTCGTTCACGTCAATCTGCAGCGTTTCGGTCGCCCAGCGGACGGCATCCTCGAAATCGCCCGCTTCGATCGCCAGCTCCAGCAGCTTCTTACGATACAGCCAATGGTCGTAGTCGAAGTCCGCCAAACGCCGCAGCGTGTCCCTTAATTTACTTTTCTCGCCCGTGCGTAGATAGACGCCGGCCAAAGATTTCAGCCAGCGATCCGAATGAGGATACCGTTCGGCGCCCTGTCGGCAGAGTTCTTCCGCCCAGGCCAATTCCCCGCTTTTCAGCGTGAGTCCCGCTTGCCGCGCCAATGCGTCCTCCTCCGGTCCTCGTTGGCCCAGTCCTTCGACCACTTCGGAAACGTACGCCCGATAGGCTTGCTCGAACTCGGCCGGCTCGACTACAAAACAGCGGCGGATGGCGGCATTCGTGTCCAAGTTGTCGGTATAAGCCCCGAGCAACTTGACCAGGGAATCCTCTCCATACCGTGCCACCATGAATTCCGCGTACAACTCCGCCTGGCAATACGCCAGAGCCCATTCATCCTTGTCTTTGGGGCGGATGAACCCCAGGTTGATCGTCTCCAAATCCAGCAGCGTCTTGGCCTCCGCGCGCCGAACCAGGACCTCGTTCCAGTCGGCCGGACGCTGGCCGCCCTCGAACCGCACAGCCAACGCCTCGGTGTACCAATGCGGAATCGCAAAGTTCGTCTGCTGGAGCGTCACGACGTGGGCGTATTCGTGCCGCAAGACGCGCGCCCAATTGAACTTGTCATGGCCGTCGTTGGGCGACGTGAGCGCCACGACCTTGCCGGCGCACGCCCCCACCGTGCCGATAAACGGCAGCCCGGTCATCCGCGCACTGAACCACCCATGCCCGCTGGTGCCGTTGCCCGTGCTGAAGATCTCAAACAGCGATTTCTGCGGCGGCGCAAATCCAAACGCCGCCACGGCCTCGGGATACACCTGATCTTCCAGGTGCCGCGCCGCGTAGCGGGCCAGCAATTCGTCATGCTTCGCGTCGTACTTGATCAGGAAATGCGCCGTTTCCAAAACGGCATAGTCCTGCAAGACGTCGAGCACCTCCAACTGGTTGCGGACCCGCACGTTGAAAGGATCTTCGCGGAAGGCTTCGTCCAACACTCGGCGAGCTTCCGCTTCGTCGCCCAACCGCATCAGCAGCAATCCCAATTGGCCGCGGGTGTACAGCGATTGCGGCATCCGCCGTTCCGCCTCGCGGTAGTACCGCGCGGCGTCCGGATATCGCCGCATCCGATCCAAGCCGTCGGCCAGGGCGACGAAGAATTCGCCGCACTGCGGATTGCGGCCTGTAACTTCGCCGACCAGCCGGGCGAACCGCGAGTCCGGCCGGTCGTCGCACGGCCCGTCTACTGCGGCGAAAGCAGCGGCCAGCCGGCCCAGCGTGAGTTCGTCGGCCGGATTCAGGCGGCGTGCGGCTTCCAATGCCTCGATCGCTTCGGCCACACGCAACTCGGCCAACAGAGTGTCCGCGCGCAGCTGGTGGGCGGGCAAGCATCGCGGGTCAATCGCCAGCGCTTGATCCAGCGACCGGCGGACCGTTTGCAGGTCGAAGTCCTGCAGCGCCAACGCGGCGCGTGCCGCATGTGCCGGCGCCGCGTTGGGATTGATCGCCAGCGCCGCATCGAGCTGTGCTCGCGCGTCGCCCGCATTGTATTTCTCGAGAAACAGCAGGGCCATTTCCAGGCGTGCCGGCCAGTGATTCTCGTCCAGCTTCAACGCCTGCGGATACAGCGTGTTGACCAGGAAGCGGAACTGGCCGCTGTTCCGGGTCCAGCGGGCGAATTGAGCCGCCGCCAGACCGATCCAGCGGAGGTCTTCGGGCGTGAATCGATCGTGGCCGTTATAGTAGTCGATGAACCACTGATAGCCGCGGCGGGCGTCGTCCAGCCGCCCCGACACGCGCTGCAGTTCCGCCGACACCCAACGCGCCGCCAATTGCTGGTCGTTCAACTGGATCGCCGCCGCGGCCCGGTCGCGGGCCTGATCGTGATCGCCACGTTGCCAAGCCAGCAGGGCGGCGCCGGCCGCGAGGTCCGCGTTTTTCGGATCGCGCTGGCACGCGGCGAGCAAACTGTCTTCGGCCTGTTTCAAACGGCCGGTCTCCCGATAGCAGTCCGCCAGTCCCAAGGCGGCCGCCGAGGGCTCCTTGTCCGCCAGCGCCTCGTAGGCTTCGATTGCTTCTTCGTAGCGGCCCGTCAAGAACAGTCGCCGGGCATTGCCTAGGCCCGAATCGTCGGCGGACCAGGCCGCGGCGGACGCGCAGAGCCAGAGGAGCAGCGTTAAGCCCCTAAAAGTCGATGTGGCGTGATGCATGAACGAACAACGGCGACAAGTCGCCGCACCGCTCCGAGTCCGGGACCACCTTCGGTTGGGACGTTTGACACCCACGGTCATTATAGATAGTGCCCAAGCGGTCGCAAGGATGCTCGCCGGAGATGCTTTTCGCCTCGCCCATTTCTGCCATTCTGCGCGCTCTGGACCACGCTTGAGCTCTTAGCACCGTTCGAGAAACAAGTGGCGTAAGCTTCCAGCTTGCGATGCGATGATCTCACGTCAGCTGGAAGCTTACGTCACGGAGAAACCGGACAGTTATTTCTCGAACGATGCTTAGGACCGTGGCAAAACGAAAAACGCCCCTGCGTCAGCTGCGCAGGGGCGTCGCTTGGTATCACCGGCGATGCGGCGAACGGTGAGGCGTAAGCCCACCGGTGCTGCGTTGGGGCGTCGTTCGGTAGCAACCGCGATGCGGCGAACGGTGAGGCGTAAGCCCACCGGTGCTGCGTTGGGGCGTCGTT
>CAZXYZ010000085.1:0-51098 GCA_964645045.1 uncultured Pirellulaceae bacterium
TCCAGCAGGTCTTGCTCGGTCGCACAGCCTGGTGCCGGGACGAGCCGGATACGTTGGGCGGGGACCCCCAGGTGCTCCTGCAAGTCGGCCAGGCTCCAGTCGTTGGGCCAGACGCGCGGAAGCGTAAGGCTGGGTTCGAGTGCGACCTGCGGTGCAATTGCCGTGGACATGAGAACTCCCTGGTTGCGGGTATCATTCTATTGTGTCCGAAAGACAACCACTTTGTCCAGCCGCAGGTTGCGGTCTTCCCCTGCGACGTTCCGGTCGCTGGCGAACGATTGCAACGTGTAATCAACGCTGGCGGCCAGATCGACATCCAGTTGGCCGAGACGATTGGTCCTACAAACCGTGTCGCGGGAACCGGATCATGCTGCGGGAGCCAACGCACGTGCGTCCAACGACACGAATTGAACATTCGAGTGTGGTAACCGTCGCCCAGGCGGTATGCAAGTGGAGCGAGATTCGTCTCACTAACAGACAGGGCGTTGGCGATCAGGTAGCCACCCTCGGCCCAGATCAGCACGTGCTCCGGATCGCGCCACGTCCAATGCGACGCCCCGCGGGCCGAGAGCAGACGCAGATCGCGGCCGTCGGAGCCGATGGTAAGGACGCGCGAGCTCGCCCCAATCCATCCCGCTGCCGTCGAGATGCCAGAGCGACGGCCTGGGCAGGTCGGCCAGCATTTGGCAGCTGGGGCAGTCGGGGTCGATCATTGCTTCGGCACCGGACATCCCTTCCGGAAGCCGCTGCCGCTCGCGGTCGATAATCGAGCGGGGTGTGCGGAAGTGGCATTGGGGTTCGGGCGTGTTCAGCCATTCGTCGTCCCGATAGCGCCTCGGTGGTTACCGAGCCAGACCCCGGGGGCTTTGGGCTCGCGATAGCGGGCAAGCTTCATGTGCTCATTGACACATGTTTGCCCGATACAGGCGTAAATGTGGCAGTTGACCTACTAAGGTTGATTGAACGGGTCTACCTGGCCCCGTGGGCTCAGGATTGGTTCAAAATCCTCGTCCAAAACACAATTCACAGGTTTGGCTACAAGTTCAGCATGCATCGAAGTGACCTCGACAAGGACCCCGTTTGGTAACAGGCCATTGAGAGAGGCTGACGCTATACCGGGGCGGTGCCGCTGTACGTCCAGACCGGCACGCCCGTCGCAGCCGCCGACGGCCGCGTGGCGGCGGTCGAAGTGACGTTCAATCAGGCGATCGCGCCCGCGACCTTCACGGCCGACGACGTACTGATGAGGGCGCCGGATGGGACGGTCTTGTCTACGACCGTGGTCGGCCGCTCCCCCCGGCTGTGGCGGTCCGAGTTCGCCGCGCCGGCGGAGCCCGGCTTCTTCAGTCTGCTGGTCGGACCGGAGATCACCGATCCCCTGGGACGCCAACTGGACCAGGATCAGGATGGACAGGCGGGCGAGGCGGCGGACGGCCGGTACGAGGCGGGGGTCCTGCTGGAGACGCCGGCGAGTCCGGCACCGGCGGCCGGCTCAGGTTGGGGATCCGTGCGCGAAGCGGAATCGGCTCCCGCGGTGCTGTCCGACAAGTTCCTCGTGACTTCGTACTCGCCGTCCGGCGAACGGCCCCTCAGCCAACTGGACTGCAGCTACTTTATACACCAACAACCGCGCCCAGATGACCGGGCCCTTCGTCATCGGGCTCTCCCCGGATGTCCGCGACACGCAAGGCCGTGCTTTGGAGTTAGGCCCGCCGTACATCCGCATCGGCGTCCAGGACGACATCCCGCCGCAGATCACCGGAACCTGGGTCGGCCTGCCGGAATCGTCGATTTGGCAAACCGGTCGGCGGAATAGCACCAGCCACCGTTTCCCGATCATCCGGATGGGCCGCCAGACCGGCAGCTAACGCCTTGCCGATTACGCGCCAACGGACCAGTATTCCTCAAACGTCACTTACGGGCCGGCGGGCCAAACAGGTCGTCCAACGAATACGGGCTCTTGAGATCTGGGGACGTTGGATCTTCGGCCGGCGGGTCGCAGGGCGGCAGCAGGTTGTCACCTACTTCGACCGACTCGGTCTCCCAATGATTCACGCCTTGGAACGTGACGTGCTTCAGCGTGACGGCGAACGACTGCAAGCGGCTCTCGACCAACGCATGCCCGTAAACGGTCCACCGCGTCGGATTCGCAGCGTCGTGTCTGGCGGAGATGTCGTCGGCGATTTGCGTCAGTCCCTGCCGGGCCAACTCCTGACGCGCAACGCCGATTGCGGCTGCGGGCAGAGACTTCCGCCGTTGTTCCTCCTCCGCCCGCAGCGCATTTTCCCTTGCCGTATCCGCCCGCCGCATGGCTGCTTCGTGCTCCGCCTCCATTCGCCGCAACTGGTCCTTCAACGCGGCGATTTCTTGTCGCTCGGGATGGCGCAGAAAATACGTGAGTTCACATCCGCCGCACAGCAAGATCATCATCAGAAACGGCGAGACCAGGATCAGTACCGCGGGATCCCCGCAACCTCCGGGGGCACCGAAGGAACTGCTGGCAAACGGTCGTTTCGCGGACGTACTCATCTTTCGCGATCTCCGAACGGTTCGCTCGGTGTGGCCCGCCCGACACAATCTCGCGGGGCCACGATTCAATGCAGCGGCCGGAACCCGGTTCATTTGCCTCAACCACGCAGCAGGCCGCCCGGGCGACAACCGGCGGAAAGTCGAGCGCCAGACGGGGCAATTCGCGATGACTCAAGTCCGTGCCGCCGACTCCGTGGCAGGACGCCATCAGTTTAGGGCTTGGCGGGGCTTGGCGGTAGAGGAAGGCTGGAATGCAGAATGGCTACGTCTGGGAATCGGGAGTTCGTTCAGCCACTGCGGTTACCGGCGGCTAGCGCCAAAAACGTTCAAGTTTCCACCGGCAGGCCCTTTTCGGATCGCTTGGCTGGAGCTACAATAGATGAAACTTGATTCGTGTAATTTATATCGTTATTCGGCCGGATTGGTGAGGGCAGAAAATGAAAAGAACGACAGCCGCCCGCTCGGCTCAGTCCGTAGCTGCGGAAAGCGCTGCGGTTTCCGGCACTCCGGCTTGGACCTTCCTGACCAACCATGCGCACGTGTTGCTGTGCATTTACCGCGACTCCGGGATCCGGCTGCGGGAGGTGGCGCAGCGTGTCGGCATCACGGAGCGGATGGTGCAGAAGATCGTGGCCGAGTTGGCGGAGGCGGGCTACTTGGCGGTGGAAAAAGAAGGCCGCTGCAATCGCTACGAAGTGCAGCGGGATTTTCGGTTGCGGCACCCTTTGGAGTCGCAGCATGCGATCGGACGGCTGCTGGATTTGCTCAGCCGCGACGCGTGATGGCTCGGAGGAAACGCGTCGCTCGCGTAGTGAACTTACCAACGAATTCCCATGGCAACTGAATCCGAAAACCAACTCGACGCAGTCGTTTCGCGTCTGCAGGGGCGGCTAGACCAGACGATCCAACAGATCGCGGGACCGGAAGGACTGGCCGCGGTCGTGCAGGTCCGCAAGCTGGCTCAGGCGACTCACGCCGACCGCCCTGCCGCGCAGTCGGAACTGACGCGCAGGCTGGCCCGATTGACCGAGGTGGAACGCCGCGTCGTCGTCCGGGCGTTGGCGATTTTCCTAGACCTGATGAACGTCGCGGAGGATCGGCAGCGCGTGCGGATCTTGCGCGAGCGGGAACTCGCGGCGCATCCCGCGCCGCGGGCCGAGTCGATCCGGGCCGCAGTCGCTCAGTTGGCGGCGGAGGGGCTGCCGGGCGGCGAGGTACAGCGTTTGCTCGACCGCCTGGACATTGAATTGGTGCTGACCGCACATCCGACCGAAGCCAAACGGCGTGCGATCCGCGGCAAGCTGCGGCGGGTCCGAGGATTGCTGCAGCAGCCCGACGAACGCGACCTGTTGCCGCGCGAGGCCGCGGACCTGGACGCGCAACTCCAGGCGGAACTGACCAAGCTCTGGCAGACCGACTTCATCCGTCCCTGGCCGCCCACCGTCATCCAGGAGGTGCAGCGCGGGCTGAGCATCATGCCGGTGCTGTGGGAAGTGGTGCCGGACGCCTTGAGAGACTTGCGGCAGGCCCTGGCTGAGTTCTATCCGAATCAGGGGTTTCGCGTGCCGCCGGGCCTGCGGTTTGCCTCCTGGATCGGCGGCGATCGCGATGGTCATCCCGGTGTGACGGCCGAAGTGACCGAGCAGACCCTGGTCTGGCTGCGCAAAGCCGCCGTGGGCCAGCAGCGCGAGACGGTCTGCAACTTGTTCGGTTCGCTGAGTCTCTCGTCGCGGCAGGCGCCCGTCAGCGCGGAGTTGCGCCAGGCGATCGCGACGGCCGTGGCCAACTGGCCGGAGCTGGAAGGCCTGCTCGCGGGCATTCCGCCCACCGAAACGTATCGCCGCTGGTTGGTCATCGTGGATTGGCGGCTGCACGCCTCCGGCCAGCTGCGTCCGAGTGCGCCGCCGCATGCGGGATCCTACCAATCGAGTTCCGAACTGGCGGACGACGTGCGGATCATTCAGCGGAGCTTGTCGGGGGCCCATAACGACGTGCTGGTGCAGGGCGAGATCCAGTGTTGGCTGGATCAGATCGAGGTCTTCGGCCTGCACCTGGCGCGGCTGGATATCCGACAGGACGCCCGCTACCACGAGGCGGTGATTGCTGAACTACTGGCTGAAGCAGGCGTCGCACCCAATTTTGCGGCCTTGCCGGAAGCCGATCGGCAGCGGGTTCTGCTGGAGTCTCTGGGCCGCCCCTGGACCTGGGATTTGACCGTGTTGTCCGACGCGGCTCGGGAAACGCTGGCACTGATGAGTCTGCTGCGGCGCACGCTGCGGACCTGCGGGCCGGAAACGCTGGGCGGGTACGTGATCAGCATGACGCGGACCGCCAGTGACGTGCTCGCGGTGCTGTGGCTGTGGGAGTGGTCCCGGACGGTCGACGGCGGCGACCCGCGTGACGCGGCGTTGCACCTGCCGATCATTCCCCTGTTTGAGACCATCGACTATCTGCGGGATGCCTCGGCGACGATGGCCGCCTTGCTGGACGTGGTCGCCTATCGGTCGTACTTGCAGACGCAGGAGCAACGTCAGACGGTCATGATCGGTTACTCGGACAGCACCAAAGACGGCGGCTATCTGGCTGCCTGTTGGGCCTTGTATCACGCCCAGACGCAGATCCACAAGGTGGCCCAGCAACACGGGGTGGCCGTGACTTTTTTTCATGGCCGTGGCGGTTCGCTGGGCCGCGGCGGCGGTCCGACGGCACGCGCCATCCTGTCGCTGCCTGCGGCAACCTTCGACGGCACGCTGCGGCTGACCGAGCAAGGCGAAGTCTTGGCGGAGCGTTACGACGACCGGCAGGTTGCGCATCGGCACCTGGAGCAGGTGATCTGGTCGGTCCTCTTGGCCGGCACGCGGACGGCCGCCACGGACACACGCCGTTGGGAGGAGACCATGCAGTGGCTGGCGGACCGCTCGTTCCAGGCGTACCGCGAACTCACTCAACAGCCGGGCTTCGTGGACTTCTTTCGCCAGGCGACGCCCATCAGCGAGATCGAACAACTGCCGATCGGTTCGCGTCCGGCCCGGCGCAAGGCCGGTGGCTCGCTGAGCGACCTGCGGGCGATTCCCTGGGTCTTCTCTTGGACCCAGATCCGCTGCCTGGTGCCGGCTTGGTACGGCTTCGGCAGCGCCGTGGCCGAGTTGCGCACCGAATCGCCCCGGCAGTGGCGTGAATTGCCGGACATGTATCGCCACTGGCCGTTCTTTCGCGCCTCGGTAGACAACGCCGTGCTGGCGCTGGCGAAAACGAACCTCGCCATCGCCGCGGGCTACTTCCGGCTCGCCGGACAACCGACGGACGAGCCGCAGTTTGCCGCGCTGATCTACAGCGAGTATCAGCGCTGCTGCGCGGCGATGCTGGAGACGACCGGACAGCCGCGACTGTTGGACGACGTGCCTTGGCTGCGTGAGTCCATAGGCCGGCGCAGCCCGTTTGTGGATGCGCTCAATCTGCTACAGATCGATTTGTTGAGCCGGCTGCGGACGGCGACGGGGGAAGCTACGCCGGACGCCGAGGAGTGGGCGCACCTGGTTCGCCTGACCATCCAGGGCGTCGCCGCCGGCATGCGGACCACAGGCTAGGCGATGCTGACTGACACCCGAGACGCTGAAGAAACACCGTGGGATAGGCTTCTAGCCTGTCAACATGGCGTGAAAACATGACAGGCTGGAAGCCTATCCCACGGGCTTTCACAGCCCCTTAACCCCGACCGCACAAGGCCAGAGGAATCCAACATGACAGAACCGCAACCTCCGCTGATCGGAGTCATCATGGGCAGCAAGTCGGACTGGGACACCCTGCGTCATGCAGCGGAGGTGCTCGAGCAGTTCCAGGTCCCGCACGAGTGCCGCGTCGTCTCCGCGCATCGCACGCCGGAATGGATGTGCGAGTACGCCCGCACGGCCGAGGAACGCGGACTGCGCGTGATCATCGCCGGAGCCGGCGGCGCGGCGCACCTGCCCGGCATGATTGCCGCCCAAACCCTGTTGCCGGTCCTGGGAGTGCCTGTGCAGAGCCGGGCGCTGCAAGGCCTCGACTCGCTGTTGTCGATCGTTCAGATGCCGGGCGGCATCCCCGTCGGGACGCTGGCCATCGGCGACGCGGGCGCCAAGAACGCCGCGCTGCTTGCTTTGCGCATTCTGGCCAACGAACAACCGCAGCTGCGGGAACAACTGCGAACGTACCACGATCAACAACGCAACCAGGTTCTCCGCGAGTGTGAGTTATGAGTCGAGTTATTCTTCCCGGTTCCGTGATCGGCGTCTTGGGCAGCGGCCAATTGGGCCGCATGTTTACGATTGCCGCGCGGCGGATGGGCTACCGGGTCCGGGTCTTGTCGCCGGACGACGACACCCCGACCGGGCAGGTCGCCGATGTCGAGATCCAAGCCGACTATGCGGATCTCGAGACCGTGGCCGAGTTCGCCCGGGGCGTCGACGTGATGACCTTCGAGTTCGAGAATGTGCCCGTGGCCACGGCCGAGGTCGCGTCCCGCTACGCACCCGTCCGGCCCGCCGGACAGGTGCTGCACACGACCCAGCACCGCCTCCGCGAAAAGACTTTCCTGCGCAACGCCGGCCTGCCGGTGACGCCCTTTGCGGCGGTACGATCGGTGGCCGATCTCGACCAAGCCCTGGCCACGGTAGGCTTGCCGGCCGTTCTGAAAACGGCCTCCTGGGGCTACGACGGCAAGGGGCAGGTCCGCGTTGAGTCGCACCCGCAGGCTAGCCAAGCGTGGCAGTCGCTACGAGGCGGGGAGGCCGTCCTGGAACGCTGGATCGACTTCGCTTCCGAACTTTCCGTCGTCGCGGTGCGGGGCTTGCGCGGCGAGTTGGCCTGCTTTGACCCGATCACCAACATCCATCGCCAGCACATTCTGGACGTCTCGCTGGCGCCGGCCGATGTCCCGTCGCCCGTGGCCGCTGCCGCGGTCGAAATCGCGCGTGCCGTCATGGCACACATGGAGGTCGTGGGCGTGCTGTGCGTGGAGTTCTTCGTGAGCCATGATGGCGGCTTGTTGATCAACGAATTGGCCCCGCGCCCGCACAACTCCGGGCATCTGACCATTGATGCCCACGTGGCTTGCCAGTTCGAGCAACAGGTCCGGGCCGTCTGCGGCTTGCCACTGGCCTCGACGGAGCAGTTACGGCCCGCCGCGATGGTCAACCTCCTGGGCGACCTCTGGTCCTCGGGGGAACCGCAGTGGTTGAAGGCGTGCGCTCTGCCCGACGTCAAACTGCACCTGTACGGCAAACGCGAGCCTCGGCCGGGCCGCAAGATGGGGCACTTGACAGCCCTGGCGAGCTCGACCGCGGCGGCGACGACCCGAGCGCTGGAGACGCGACAACTGTTGACTTGCAAGGCTCCGGCATGATCCGTCCACCCAGGGGTGCGAAGGTCCGCCGCGTCGCCGATCAGGAAAACGATTTAGCATCGTTCGAGAAATAAGTGGCGTAAGCTTCCAGCTTGCGGTACTACCATCTTCCGCAAGCTGGAAGCTTAGGCCACGAGGAAATCGAACAGTTATTTCGCGAACGTTGCTTACCCCGAGCCCGCGAAACTTGGAGTTATTCATGTCTCGCTTCGCCGTACCCGGAAGCTCCGAAAATGGAGCAGGCACCGATCGAATGGATTGGAGCAGATCCTGTTTTCAGAACCGGGTTCATGCCGGCTATTCCGATTTTGCGGGGCTTTATCCGTACCCTATACTATCGCTGAACTTGTAAGTCTTGGCGGTCTGCTGCTTGCCCGGCCGCCAAGTCAATGCGCGGAAGGCTGATAGAGCAAGACGGAGAAATTCGTAGCTGGATGTCCGCTATGGCAGATCCGATACTCGAAGAGCCGAATCGGCGAAAGCAAGCCGAGGATGCTCTGAAAATTTTGGAAGAGTTCGCGGCGGCGGCCCAGCTGCGGTTCGATCGCACTTTGGCGGCGCGCGGACTGGGTGAAGCCGAACGGGCGATTCCCGGCGACGACGCGGCCGCCTGGGCCCGGCGGCTGGTCGAAGTCGGTGAGAGCATCGATCTGCGAGTGCAACTGTTGGAGTGTACGCTGCAGGAGGCGTTGGGCTTTGTCCGGCAAGGCGTGCCGATTGCCACCGGCATCGAGCAGGCGGACGGTGAGCTAAGGTGGGTTCTGATCTGCGAAGTCCGTGGGCGGCGGGCGCGGCTGAAGAACTTGGAATCCGCGGCATCCGATCACTGGGTTTCCCTGCGGAGCTTGCCGCAGCTGTTGGGCGGACGGGCGTCCGACGGTCGGCGGCTGTGGGTGGTGGGGCAACCCGCGCTGGCTTGCCAAGCCGCCTCCGACCCGGGGCACGGCCATGGCGATTCGCATTCCGTCTCGCCGCTGAGCAGGCTCGGGGCCTTCCTCTGGCCCGACAAGAAAGACCTGTGGGTGATCGTGGTGTTCTCGATCATCGACGGGGTGCTGCTGCTGGCCACGCCGATCGCCGTCGAGGCGCTGGTCAACACGGTTGCATTCGGCAGGTATTTGCAGCCGATCGTTGTACTGGCCATTATGCTGTTTACGTTCCTCACGTTTGCCGCGGCCTTGCGGGGGCTGTTGTCCTACGTGGTGGAGGTTTTGCAGCGGCGTTTTTTCGTGCGTCTGGTAGCGGACCTGGCGTATCGCTTGCCGCGCGTCCGCGGCACGGCTTTCGACCATGTGCATGCCCCCGAATTGGTCAATCGATTCTTCGAGATCGTGACCGTCCAGAAGGCCGCCAGTTCGCTGCTGCTGGGCGCGGTCTCGATCGTCCTGCAGACGTTCGTGGGCATGGCCGTACTGGCCTTTTACCATCCGTTCCTGCTGGGTTTTGACCTCGTACTCCTGCTCCTCATCGCGTTCATCACCTTCGGCCTCGGCCGCGGGGCGGTGAAGACGGCCGTGAACGAGTCGATCGCGAAGTATGCGGTGGGAGCCTGGCTGGAGGAGTTGGTCCGTCATCCCACGGCGTTCAAGCTGCATTCCGGGCATTCCTTCGCGGTGGATCGGTCAGACCGGTTGACGGTCGACTATCTGGAGGCCCGCCGGAAGCACTATCGGATCGTGCTCCGCCAGTTGCTGTTTGCCCTTGGTTTGCAGGCCGCCGTCGCCACGGCGCTGTTGGGATTGGGCGGCTGGCTCGTGATTCAAGGCCAGCTGACGTTGGGGCAACTGGTTGCGGCCGAGTTGATCGTTACCGTGATCGTGGGCTCGTTTGCCAAGATGGGCAAACATTTGGAAAGCTTTTACGATCTGTTGGCGTCGATGGACAAGCTCGGGCATCTCTTCGACTTGCCGACGGAACGGCATGACAAGCAGTTTCACTTGCAAGCCGGCGCGCCGGCCGAGGTCGCAGTGCGTCAAGTGTCCTACCGCTACGGCGCACAGGAGAGCCACGAACACGACGTGCTGCACGATGTGAGCTTCGAGATCAAGCCCGGCCAATGCGTCGCAGTGACCGGTCCGCCCGGCTCCGGCAAGAGCACGCTGATCGATGTGTTGAGCGGCGTGCGGCATCCGGTGTCGGGGCATGTGGAGTTGGACGGCATCGATCTGCGGGAATTGCGTCCCGATTCGTTGCGCGAGCACCTGGCGGTCTCTCGTTCGATCGAGATCTTTCGCGGCACAATCGACGAGAACGTCCACTTGAACCGCCCGCACATCAGTGCCCAGGATGTCCGCGAAGCGCTGGCTGTCGTGGGTTTGGTGGACGAAGCCCTGAAACTACCCGACGGCTTGAACGCGATCCTGCAGACCAACGGGGCTCCGCTGTCGACCACGCAAGCGCTGCGGTTGATGCTGGCCCGGGCGATCGTCGGCCGGCCGCGCTTGCTGCTGATCGACGGGACGCTGGACGCGCTGTCCGACGAGATGCAACGGATGTTGCTAGCACATCTGGCCGGCCCGGACCGCTCCTGGACCGCCCTGATTGCCACCGGACGGCATTCGGTGATCGACCGGTGCGATCAGGTTGTCACCTTGGGCCGAGACTGGACACAGGCAGGCGAAGAAGATTGACTTTTCCGGTTGAAAAAGATTTAACGCCCGCCGCCCCGGGATACGATGAACAAAGGAGGAACGATTCGATGTCGAGCGCGCCGTTAGCTAGCAAGGCAACGCTGCCGGCGTTGAAGCTGGTCCAGTCGTCGCGGAATGCGCGGCGGCTGGCCAACGGCTTGGTGATGCTGCTCGTGCTGGCCGTGGGCGCGATGTTGTTCTTGCCCTGGCAGCAGTCGGCTCGGGGTACGGGCAAGGTGGTGGCCTACGTTCCGCAAGAGCGGCAGCAGACGGTCAGTTCGCCGGCCAAAGGCGTGGTGGCTCACCTGGGCGAGGGATTGGTCGAAGGAGCGAAAGTCAAGAAGGGCGACTTCATCCTGGAGATTCAGCCCACGGCGGCGAACCTGGTGGAACAACTGAAATCGCAACTGCAGGACCTGAAAGCCAAACTGGCGACGGCTCAGACGAAAGTCGAGGTCTACGAGCAGAACATCGAGGACTTTGCCGCGGCCCGCGATTTTGCGGTCCAAGCCGCGCAGGAGATGGTCAAAGGTGCCCAGGCAAAATTGGAGGCCAAGCAAGGCGTCGTGCCGGGCTACGAGGCCAAGGAATGGCAAACCCGCGTCAACTACGAACGGCAACGAGGACTGTTTGAGAAAGGGCTCAAACCGGAAAAGGAAATCGAGAAACTCAAGTCGGAATGGGACGTGGCCCAGGCTGAGTTGGAGGGTGTGCGGCGGGAAGTCGTGGGGGCCGAGAAAGAGCTGGAAGCCAAGAAGTACGAATTAGAGCAGAAACGCCGCGAGGCGCAGACCAAAGTCGACTATGCCCGCGCCATGCGCGAGGACGCCGCCGGGCAAGCGGCGACGACTCAGAAGGAGATGCGGGACGTAGAAATCAAGTTGGGCGAACTGGATCGGCTGGTCATCACCGCCCCGCGCGACGGCACGATTTTCCGCATGCCGATCTTCGAGCGGGGACAGATGGTCAAGGAGGGCGACGACCTGTTCACGATCGTGCCTGACAGCGAACAGCGGGCGGTCGAACTGTGGGTCTCCGGCAACGACACGCCGCTGGTCCGGCCGGGCGACCACGTGCGTTTGCAGTTCGAGGGTTGGCCCGCCGTGCAGTTTGCCGGCTGGCCTTCGGTGGCCGTAGGCACGTTTGGCGGCCAAGTGATTTCGATCGATGCGACCGATGACGGCACCGGCAAGTTCCGCTTGCTGCTGAAACAAGAGGACGACGACCCTTGGCCGTCCGAGCGGTTTCTGCGGCAAGGCGTCCGAGCCAACGGCTGGGTGATGCTCAGCCGGGTCACGCTGGGTTACGAAATCTGGCGTCAACTGAACGGATTCCCGCCGGTCGTCGCCAAGGACGCGGCTGCGGCGGAAGGCAAGAAAGACGGAAAGAAACCGAAGCTGCCGAAGTAGCGTTGGAAAACATGCCAAGGACGGCGATCTTATCCATTACCCTGAGCTGTCTGTTCGCCCTGTTGGCCGGCTGCCAGCAGACCCTGCGCACGGCGCAGAACGAATTAGATTGCTATTGCCAGGTCGCGGTGGATAGACTCGATCTCCCCGCGCACGATGCCGTCCAACCGGCCAGCCACCAGACCCCGGCCGAACCGGAGCCCGTACCCGCCGCGCCGGCGATCCTGGAACCCGAGCCGGAAGCCAAGCTGGCCTTGTCCGACGTGATCCAGTCGGTGTACGAATCGTACCCGTTGTTGGAAGTCGCTATGCGCGAGCAGGAGATCGCCGCGGGCAAGGAGTTGGCCGCCTGGGGCGAGTTCGATACCGGGCTGAAGGCCTACAGCCTGGCGGATCCGATGGGCTTCTACCAGCGGTATCGCAACGTGATCAGGCTGGATCAGCCTTTGCCCGGCGGCGGCGAGGCGTTTGCCGGCTACAAGCTGGGCCGGGGCCAGTTCCATCCGTACGCCTACGAACAGGAAACGAACCGCGGCGGTGAGTTCTCGGCGGGCATCGGCGTTCCGCTGCTCAAAGACCGCTTGATCGACAAGCGCCGCGGCAGCCTGTCCCAGGCGGCGTTGGCGCGGCAGGCCGTCGAGCCGGCGGTGCAGACGCAACTGCTGGACTTCGTCCGCGAAGCGTCGCAGGCCTACTGGTATTGGGTGGCGACGGGACAGGCGTTGCAGGCCCAGCAGCAATTGCTCGCGCTCGCTCAGGATCGCGTCCAGCAGATCGAACAGCGGGTGCAGAGCGGGGACCTGGAACGGATCGCCCGGATCGACAACCAGCGGCTCATCGCCGCGCGCGAGGCGAAAGTGATCGACGTCCAGCGGAAGGTGCAAGCCGCTTCGATCAAGTTGTCGCTGTTCCTCCGGGAACCGGACGGCCAGCCCTTGCTGCCGGACGCTTCGCTGCTGCCGGAACGCTTCCCGGCTCATCAGCCGCCCGAGGCCGAACAGACGCAGCGGGACATCCAGGCAGCCCTGGCGGCCCGGCCGGAACTGGTGGAACTGGATCTGTTCGCCCGGCAGGCGAACGTCGAATTGGCCCAGGCGGAGAACCTGCTGCTGCCCAAGCTGGACGCGATCCTGGAAGCCTCCCAGGACGTAGGCGAGTCGGCGTTTCCGAATCGCTCCAAAAGTCCCTTTACGTTTGAGGCGGGATTCTTGGGCGAAGTCCCGCTGCAACGGCGGGAAGCCCGCGGCAAGATCGCCGCCGCCCGGGGCAAGCTGGCCCAGTTGCGTGCCAAACGCGAGTTCGTCGCCAACAAGATCACGGCCCAGGTCCAGGACGCCGTCTCGGCGCTCGAGGCCGCCTCCGGCAAGATCGAGCGAACGGCCCAGAACCTGGCACTGAGCCGTCAATCGCTGGCCCTCGGGCGCGAGGCCTTCAATGCCGGCGATATCGACCTGATTGTGTTGAATATCTACGAGCAAGCCGTCGCCGATGCGCAGATCTCGTGGCTGGAAGCCCAAGCGGAATACTTCGCTGCCCAGGCCGATTACCAAGCGGCCTTGGCCCGCGATCCGTTGGTCTCCGATGCGATGTGAATCCCGTGGCGAGCCAATTGGAAGGGGACACGATGCCAGCCATCTTTACCTATGAACTGACCGTTTCCGAGGCGGCGATCGACGGGCAAGGCCACGTCAACAATCTCGAGTACGTGCGGTGGATGCAGGAGGCGGCGATCGCGCATTCCATCGCCCAAGGCTGGACCGCCGCGCGGTACCACGAGATCGGCGCGGGCTGGGTCGCGCGATCGCATTGGATCGAGTACCTGCAGCCGGCGTTTGCCGGTGATCCCGTCGTCGTGTACACGTGGGTCGCCAACTTTCGCAGAATCCGTTCGCTGCGGAAGTACAAAATGGTGCGGACCACCGATCAGGCCGTGTTGGCTGTGGCCGAAACGGACTGGGCCTTCATCGGCATGGAACACCGCGTGCCTCGCCGGGTCCCGCCCGAAGTCGCCCAAGCGTTCATCGTCGTGCCGGCCGATCAGGAACCGTGAAGGACCATTCGGCTCCTTCTCATCAAGCAGCCCAGCGGCTATAACCACGGCATGAGCAAACAGTACATTTATACCATTGCCGGACTGACCAAGAAGCACGCCCAGCGCGAGGTGTTGAAGGACATCTGGCTGGCATTCTATCCCGGAGCCAAGATCGGCGTGCTGGGCCGTAACGGCGCGGGGAAAAGTTCGTTGTTGCGGATCATGGCCGGCCAGGATACCGAGTTTGACGGCGAAGCCCATTTGACGGATGGATTTACCAGGGGCTTTCTGCCGCAAGAGCCGGTGTTGAATCCGGACAAGGACGTCTGGGGCAACGTCGAAGAAGCGGTGGCTCACCGGCGGGCTATGCTGGACCGCTACAACGAGATCAGTGCGAAACTGGGCGAACCGCTAGACGACCGCCAGATGCAGAAGTTGTACGACGAGATGGCCCGGCTCCAGGATCAGATCGACACGACGAATACATGGGAGCTGGACCGCGAGATCGAGATCGCGTTCGACGTGATGAACCTGCCGCCGAGGGAGGCCGACGTCGACACGTTGTCGGGCGGCGAGCGGCGGCGCGTGGCGTTGTGCAAATTGCTGCTGCAGCGGCCCGATCTGCTGCTGTTGGACGAGCCCACCAATCATTTGGATGCGGAAGCCGTGGCGTGGTTGGAACGGCACTTGTCAGAGTATCCGGGCACGGTCGTCGCGGTCACGCACGACCGGTACTTCTTGGACAACGTCGCCGGCTGGATTCTCGAACTGGACCGCGGCCGCGGCATCCCTTGGGAAGGCAACTATTCGTCCTGGCTGGAGCAGAAGCAGGAACGCCTGGCCAAGGAGGAGAAATCCAGCCTGGCCCGGCAGAAAACGCTGCAGCGGGAATTGGAGTGGGTCCGCATGGCCCCTCGAGCGCGCCAGGCCAAGAGCAAGGCCCGCATCAAGGCCTACGAGCAGATGGCGGCCCAGGATTTTGAAGAACAACTGGACGAGTTTGAGATCCAGATCCCACCCGGCAAGCATCTGGGCAACCTGGTGATCGAGGCGCAGAACTTGACCAAGGGCTTCGGCGACCGCGTGCTGATCGAGAACCTGAACTTCAACCTGCCCGCCGGCGGCATCGTGGGTGTGATCGGGCCCAACGGGGCCGGCAAGACAACCTTGTTCCGCATGTTTGTGGGCGTGGAAGAACCGGACTCTGGCGAACTGCGGATTGGTCCGACCGTCGAGTTGGGCTACGTCGATCAGAATCGCGATGCCTTGAACCCGGAAAACAGCGTGTTTCAGGAGATCTCCGGGGGCCTGGAATCCTTGGAGATGGGCGGCCGGAAGATCCACGCGCGGGCTTACGTCTCGCGCTTCAACTTCCGCGGCCCCGACCACGAGAAGAAGGTCGGCGAACTGTCGGGCGGCGAACGCAACCGCGTCCACTTGTCGAAACTGCTGCGGCGGGGCTCGAACGTGCTCTTGTTGGACGAGCCGACCAATGACCTGGACGTGGACACGTTGCGGGCGTTGGAAGAGGCCATCTTGAATTACGCCGGTTGCGTCGTGGTGATCAGCCACGACCGCTGGTTCCTGGATCGTATCGCCACGCATATCCTGGCATTCGAAGGCGACGGTTACGTCCACTGGTGCGAGGGGAATTTCCAAACCTACGAAGAGCAGCGGCACGAGCGCATGGGCCTCGCCGCCGACGAGCCGAAACGATTCCGGTACAAACGGCTAAAGGCCTGAATCCGCCGCTATCGTGGCGGGGAATCGCGGGGCCGGCGGGCGGCCAATTGGGCGGCGAAGGCGGCGTGCTCGCTCGTGGCGAGGCCCTGGCGCAAAACTTCGAGGAGACGGCGTCCGTTCAGTTCGACCAGCGCGGCCGGGTCGAGCCAGAGGCCGGGGAACACCTCCGAGCGGATCACGCCGTCGGCGTCCGGCGGTTGTTCCTCGAATTTCCCGCCGCGGTTGACGAACCAGAACACCGTCTGCTGCCGCAACGCAATCACCAGGTACTCTTTGACTCCGGCCCGCTCGTAGTCCCGCTTCTTGCTGTGCAAGTCGTAAGCCTCGGTGCTGGACGCGACTTCGCCGACCAGTTCCGGTGCGCCTTGGAGGTAATCTTCTTCGGTCACTTGCATCTGGCCGCCGCATTCCGGCTGGACGATCATGCAGGCATCCGGCTGCGGTTCGCTGTCGTCGCCGATGATCGTGGTGGCATTGTCGTAGACCTCGACGCCCGGCGTGTCGTCTTCGTAGGCGCCCAGCCAGCGAACCAACAAGCCGCTGGAACGACCGTGCTGGCGTCTCAGCGCTGCGGACATATATACGACTCCCCCAATCAATTCGGCCTTGATGTCTTCGGGCATCTCCCGATAGCGGGCGTGAAACGCCGGCTGATTCAAGTGATCGCCGGGTTCCAGCAACGGGACACGCTCCTGGCTGCCAGCCGTCGGCCGACGTCGTCTTGAATGCTGCAACAGATCCAACAAGGGTCGCCTCCTGACAAGGCATCCACACACAACCGAAACAACGTTTTCTGGTTGTCTGGCCGCTTCCGGCCTTCTCCGGCCACCACGCAAAACCGCGTGGAACGACTGTCATTCTAGCCCCGCGGGGTAGGGCCGGCAACGGCAGCCACGACCGCTTCCAGGTGCCGGCGATGAAGGGCCTGATGAAAGGCCCCCAAACATGCCCAGCGATGCGCGGTCAGTTCCCCAAACCAAGGGTGGGGACAAGTGAGCTTGCTGTCCCGGTTGCCGACGTCTTCCGACAACGTTGCGGCGTAGTCGTCCAAGAAGGCCGCATAGTCCTGCAGCAGCGCGTAGCCTCGCCCGCCGCCGGGAACGGCCTCGCCGATCGGCGTCCCCGGCTTCTCGCCGTGACTCAATTCGATGATGGCCGTCGCAATCCGCACGCCGACCTCGATCAGGTGCTCCAAGACCATTTCCGCGGACCAGTCGCGGGAACTGTCTTCGATTCCCCACAGCGGCCTGATCCGCACCCTTTTCTGAAAGGCGTTGGGGGGCAGCGATTGAGCCAGTCCAAGCACCTTCTGCCCTTCGGCGTGGAACACGGCGACCGATCTGTCCCAGGAGGTGCGGCGACAGTAGACCGGAAACAGCAAGTGGCGGAGCAGGACCACCTGGAACCGTGGTAATCCTGCGCCCGGCGGCGCCAATGTCGCCTGGATACTATGGGAAGGTATCGTGCTCACCTTGTGACACACCGGCGGAAGTCGTTCAGTGTTGTGGGCCGCTCGCGTGGCGGCAACGTTGATTCAACGCATGATCTTACCATACGCGAAATCAAAACTCATCAACCGGAAATGAAGATTTGCTGAAACTGGCATCAAATCGCCGGGACACCCAAAGGGACGAAATGCCGGACGTCGAGCGTCAAAACGCGGTCCCGTTTAGCTGGTCGCCGTCTGGCATCATGCTCCGCAGAAGACTACATTTCACAAGCGGCTTACCATGGATTCGGCAACAAAAACCACTCTTTTATGGGGACAAAGATGCGCGGCTTGACGCTACGCGAGCCGCGCGCGGTGTGATAAGATCTTGAGTTGAGCGCTCCGGCGTGAACGTTCTCCGTTCGCTCCCGATTGGTGCTGACTCGGCAATTGTTTTGGATCGTTTCGACTCAAACTTAGGAGCAACATCATGACGAAAGGGATTCTGGCTGTGACGATGGTTCTGGGTATCGCCAGCGTGGCGCTGGCTGCAGGTCAGGAGGAACGCGTGTTCGAGTTGCGGACGTATTATGCTCCGGAAGGCCGGCTGGACGATCTGCAGGCGCGATTCCGCGACCATACGCTCAAGCTGTTCGAGAAACACGGCTTGGCCAACATCGGCTACTGGGTGCCGATCGACAACCCGGACAACAAGCTGGTCTATCTGCTGGCCTTCGCGAACCGCGAGGCCCGCGAGGCGGCCTGGAAATCCTTCTTTGCCGATCCCGTGTGGCAGGAAGTCAAGAAGCAGACCGAGGCCCATGGACCGATCGTGGCCAAGGTGGAATCCGTGCTGCTGGGCGCGACCGATTACTCACCGGCCGTCAAGCCGACCGTGGCAGGCGAGCGGACCTTCGAGTTGCGGACCTACACGGCGTCACCGGGCAAGTTGGAAAACTTGAATGCCCGTTTTCGCGACCATACGCTCAAGCTGTTCGAGAAGCACGGAATAACCAACGTCGGGTACTGGTGTCCGCTGGAGGGCCAACCGGGAGCCGGCGAGACGCTGATCTATATCTTGGCTCACAAGAGCGTCGATGCGGCCAAGGCCTCGTTCGGCGCCTTCCGCCAGGATCCCGACTGGCTGACGGCTAAGCAAGCTTCCGAGGACAAGGCGGGCGGGCCGTTGACCGTCACGGATGGCGTCAAGTCCGTGTTCCTGAAAGCGTCCGATTATTCGCCGATGCGGTGAAGTACCGTAAGCGATTGAGAATGACGCGAGCCCGAAGCGCCAGCGAGAGGGTACATGTTCCACCCCCGTATAAGGTGCGAGTTTCTGGAAAATCAGAGGGGCAGGCATTGTTGGAGTTCACGCTTTAGCGTGCTAGGCGGGCCATGCCCGCCGAAAAAGACACGCTAAAGCGTGGACTCCAGCGATGGTTGCACCTTTACAAGGGTGGTTGCATCTTTCCCCCCTCGCTGGCGCTTCGGGTTACAGTGAGTGGCCGCCCGATGATTCTTGACCGCGTGCGGTATAGAATCGTTGTTGTCGCGATTCGCAAAACCTCCAACACAAGGCGGCATCGTCATGCGGAACCCACTTCCATCGGGCCGGATATCCAGGGTACGTGCCTCGTTGCAGCGACGAGGCGGTTTGTGGCTGGCGTTCTCGATGCTACTGGCATGGAACGGCACCCGCTTGTACGTTCCAGCACAGGACGCCGATTATGTCAGCGACCCGGCGGCCAGCGTGTCGCTGACGCATCGCCAGGACTGGGGAGATTTCGGTCTGAATACGGCGGCAGCCAGACCCGGCGCCGTTGGTTCACCCATGCAGATCGGGGACAAGACTTTTACCAAAGGCCTGGGGCATCATGCCAACGGCGAAATCGTGATCGAACTCCGCGGCCAGTATACGGCGTTCCGTACGTGGATCGGCGTCCAGCCGCAAGGCGGCAAGCGGGGCAGCGTGACCTTTCGTATCGCGGTCGACGGGAAAACCGTTTTCGAGGCCGGACCGATGTCCGACAGCGATCCGGCCAAGCAAGTCGAGGTGCCGGTGGCCGGCGCGCGGGAACTGCGGCTGATCGCCAGCGACAGCGGTGACGGGATCGGCTGCGACATGGCCAACTGGGCGGACGCCTGCCTGGTGCGCGATCCGCGGGTCCCGTTCTTCGGAGCGGTCGGCGTGACGATCAATGGCGAAAACGCGCCTAGATCCTGCGAAGCGGCCGGCGGCTGGTCGCTGATTGCCCGCGAGTCGGGTCCGCAAGTTGCCGTCATGGAACCGGCTCGGACGTTGACCATTAGTGCGGAACGTGGCGAAGAGGTCCGGCTGGTCATCCCGATTCGGAACATCGTCGAGCCGCTGTGGGTCTCGGCCGAAGTCGCCGTCGTTGGCGGGACGCAAGTGGAAGTGGAGCTTTCGGTGGGGGACAAGAAAATTGTCCGTCAAATCGCTCCCGGCGAATCGGCCGTGCTGGCCACGGAAACGCTGGCGGCGGGTGGAGATACACAACTGGTCGCCATCACGCGCGGCGTGGCTGCGGACACGGGCGTCCGCTGGAGCCGCCTGCGCTGCGTTTGGGGAGAGCACGCATTCGACATCCCGCTGTCGATGCCCAAGACGGCAGAGACGCTGCCGCCTCTCACCCTGCCCGGCTTGCGGCCGTCCATCGAGCAGCAACTGATCGAATGGGACTGGCGGATGCAGGATGGAATCGGCACGCTGCGCGAGCCGCGATCCCGGGCACAAGCGGTCCATGCCGTGTTAGAGCGCGGCGACCGGCTGATCCAGAACCTGACAGCCGCCGGCGTCGCTATTGCCGATCTGACCGGGACCTGGGAGGAATTGCGGTTGAAGCACCAGAATTTGGCCGCCGAGGCGACGGCCGCCGAGTGGGAATCGCTGTGGCGCAACGTTCACTCGGTCCGGCGCCAGATCGCCTTTCGCAACCCGCTGGCTCAGGTCGGACCGCTGTTGTTTGTCAAACATGTGCCCAGCAGCTTTAGCCATCAGCTGACCCAGTATGCAGGCCGCTGCGCACGGCCGGGCGGCGGGATCTTCGTCCTCGATGCGCCGGGCAAGTCGATGAATTGCCGGCAACTGGGAACGCTGCCGGCGGGCAGCTATCTGTCTCCCGATGTTTCCTGGGACGGCCGCCGCGTGCTGTTTTCGTTCTGTCAGACGGACCCGGCGGCCACCGACTGGCGATCGAACGCCGATCAGTTCTATCGGCTGTACGAGATGGCCGCCGACGGTTCCGATCTGCGGCAGCTGACCAGTGAGACCTACGACGATTTCTCGCCGCGCTATCTGCCCAACGGCAAGATCCTGTTTCTATCGACGCGGCGAGGCGGCTTTCACCGCTGTGGCCGCGGGCCTTGTCCGGTCCACGCGATGGCGATCGCCAACGGCGACGGCTCGGATCCGCACGTCATCTCCTTTCACGAGACCCACGAATGGGATCCCGCCGTGCTGAATGACGGGCGCGTGATCTACACGCGTTGGGACTACGTCGATCGGCACGCGGTGTTCTATCAGCAGTTGTGGAGCGTCCGGCCGGACGGCAGCGACGTGCGCGCATTTTATGGGAACAACACCTTGAACCCCGTGGGAGTCTGGGAAGCGCGGCCCGTCCCCGGCTCGAATCGGGTCATGGCCACCGCAGCGGCGCATCACGCCATGACCGCCGGCTCGACCATCTTGCTGGACGTTGCCCGCGGGATCGACGGCCTGGAGCCGATCACGCGCTTGACGCCAGATGTGTTGTTCCCGGAGAGCGAATCTCCGGTTGGCAATTGGTACAACCCGGCCGGTGTCGCTCAGCGTCCCGAAGTGCCGGCCGAGGAAAAACGCTGGCCGGGACACTGCTACCGCACTCCGTATCCGCTGTCGGAAGATTATTTCCTGGCCGCCTACAGCTTCGAGCCGCTGGTCGGCGAGCCGTTCGCCAATCGCGCGAACATGTTCGGAATCTACCTGGTCGATCGGTTTGGCAACAAGGAACTGATCTACCGGGATGTCAACATCGGCAGCCTGTGGCCCATGCCGTTGCGGCCTCGCGCGCAGCCGCCGGCCGTACCCTCGGCGCTGGCCGAAACGGAGCCCGGCGAAGGCACGTTCTTCATGCAAAACGTTTATGAGAGCTGGCCGCAATTGTCGGATGCCAAGGACGCGGTTCACGCGTTGCGGATCGTTCAGGTACTGCCAAAAACGACGCCCAACGCCAACACGCCGCGGGTGGGATTGGCCAACGCTTCGCCCGGCAAGCAGGTCCTGGGAACGGTGCCTGTCGAATCCGACGGTTCGGCTTATTTCCGCGCCCCCGCCGGCCTCGCGTTAGCATTCCAGGCGTTGGACCAGCGCGGCATGGCGATCCAGACCATGCGCAGCCTGACGTACCTGCAACCGGGCGAACACGCCAGTTGCGTCGGCTGTCACGAGCACCGCACCACGGCACCGCTGGCCCGCACGACGACGCTGGCGGGCCAACGGTCGCCGTCCCCGATCGAACCGGGCCCGGACGGCTCCAAGCCGTTCAGCTACGCAATCTTGGTCCAGCCAATCCTGGACAAACACTGCGTCCAATGCCACTGTCCGGCCGATGCCCAAGGCGGGATCGATCTGACCGGCAGCCCGGCCGGCGAATTCACCACCTCGTACAACGCCCTGGCGCCCCGCGTGCCTTATTCCGAATGGAAGGGCACGCCGCAAGCCAATTTCGAGCCGCTGACCCATCCGGACCGGTTCGGCGCACGCGCCAGCCCGTTGATGACGCTGCTGTTGAAAGGCCACGAAAAGGTCGTACTATCCGACGAGGAATTTCGCTGCCTGGCGACCTGGATGGATGCCAATGCCCTGTTCTACGGGACGTTTGATCTAGCCGACCAAAAGCGTCAGCAGCGGGGCGAACGGATCGCGGGGCCGGCGCTGGAGTAGGAGCATTTGCCTCACGGCCGGACCGTCGCGGTGGCCATAACCTCGGCCGTCTTTCCGCCCGACAAGTCGGTGCAGATGCGGATCTTGGTGGACAGACTGTCCGCTTCGCCGCCGGCCTGGAACGTGACGGGAACGAAATGCAGCGTCTTGGCTTCTTGGCTGATCTCGAAACGGAACCGAGGATCGTCGCACTCGACGGCGGTAATCCGGCAGGCTTCCGCCGCGCGGACGACCAGCCGCGTTTTCAGTTGCTGACCCACGCGCACGTCGCCCAGGTACAGCAAAGCCGGACTGACCGACAAGGGGGGCACGATTTGCCCGGTGACGGCCAGCGGAACGTGGTTTCCGCGCCAGTCGTTGGTGTCCAACGTCAGTTCGGTGTCGAGGGTCCCCGCCGGCGCGTCGGCCGCCAGCCGCACGACCAGTTCATAGCGGACGCGTCCTTCGTTGCGGCTGATCTCCCGGGTCTCGACGCTCAAGTGCGGTCCGGGAACGCGGGCGGCTGTGATTTGCCAGTCGTTGCGGCCGGCGTACTCGACGCCGATCACGCGCTGTCCAGCCTCGCCTTGGCGGACGGTCCCAAAGTCCAGACCGCCGGGTTCGAACACCACGTCGCGGCGAATGTAGCCGCGGACCTGCAATTGCACTTCGGCGTAACGCGGCCGGTCGAAGACCACGGTGATGGTCGCCGAACGCTGACCGGTAAACGAGCGCGTGTTAAAGACGGCTCGAATCGCCCCTTGCCCGCCGCTGGCGACCGTCGCGTGTACCACGCTGGGCGTCGTACAGCCGCAACTGGTGCGCACACCCCGCACGTGGACGTCGGAACCGCACGTATTGGTGAACCAGAACAGGTGTTCCGTCGCGGCCCCACGAGCGACCGTGCCAAAGTCGTGGTACGTCTGGGCGAACCGCGGCGGACCCCAATTCTGTGCGGTCGCCTCGGCCGCTCCGCACAGCAGCCATCCCAGAACAGCGACAGGGATCAAAGATCGAATCATGGCAGTTGCCACCGTCAAGCGGGCGTGCCGCCTTGTCCTAAGAAGAAGAGACATTTGTAGTTTACCACGCAGCTGGCCAATCGGGAACATCCAGCGCGACGCCGTGCATTTTGCCTTTGTCAGCATACGTCATTCCCCGTTGCATGACGCGGGAACCTGTCGCCGCCGGGTACCGATCGCATCCGGCAGCCGCCCGCAAACTCGTTACGGCTCCTATCGTCCACCCAAAGCGACGTGACAACCGCGAAGTCGTTCCGTTATAATCCTGGCGCGGCCTTCGGCCGCAACGAAACCAACGGGATTTCGAACAGGAGGAAACAGAGCAAACAGAGGGGAGGTGCTTCCTCTCCGTTGACTCCGTTGCCTCCTGTTAGATCAATTGACACCAGGTGCGTGAGTTTTGGCCGTTTACAGCACCGAGTACGGAAGTCCAACCCCAGGAGCCCCCACGATGAAGCCGTCCACCCCCGCGTCTTTATTTCCGCGCGAATCGCGCCGCACGTTTCTGAAAACTTCGTCGGCGATTGCCCTCGCCGGCACGCTGCCGATCGCGCGCAGCGCCCACGCGGCCGGCAGCGAACAGGTCAAAATCGCCCTGATCGGCTGCGGCGGCCGGGGCACAGCCGCCGCGGTCGAAGCTCTGCGGAACAAAGCCATGCCGAACGTGAAATTGGTCGCTTTGGCCGACGCGTTCGAGGAACGAGTGGAATCGAGTTACAAGATCATCTGCACGCAGCTGAAGGAGCAGGTCGACGCGCCGCCGGAACGTCGGTTTGCGGGTTTGGATGCGTACCAGAAAGCATTGGCCTGCGATGCCGATATGGTCCTGCTGTGCGGCCCTCCGGGGTTCCGGCCGTCCCAGTTCGAGGCGGCGGTCCGCGCCGGCAAGCACGTGTTCATGGAAAAGCCCGTCGCCACGGATGCGCCGGGCGTGCGACGGATCATGGCCGCCAACGAGGAAGCCAAAAAAAAAGGCTTGCTGGTCGCCGTGGGCCATCACTTGCGGCACGAGGTCAAGCACAAGGAGATCGTCCAGCGCATCCACGACGGGGCCCTCGGGTCCATTTTATTCCAGCGGGCCTATTTCAACTCGACCGGCGTCTGGGTCCGGCCGCGGCAGACGGACCAGACCGAGATGCAGTACCAGGTGCGCAATTGGTATTACTTTACCTGGCTCAGCGGCGACCACATCGTCGAACAACACGTCCACGACCTGGACGTGTGCAATTGGATCAAGCAAGCCTATCCCGTCGAGGCGCAAGGCTCCGGCGGCCGGCAAGTGCGGATCGGCCCGGATTACGGCGAGATCTACGATCATCACACGGTCGAGTTCACGTATGCCGACGGCTCAAAGATGTTCAGCTATTGCCGGCACATCCCCGGTTGCTGGAACAGTTTTTCGCAGCACGCGCACGGGACCAAAGGCGTGGGCGAGATCGAAGGGCACGGCCGGGCCGAATTGCGGATCGAAGGCCAGCCGCCGATGCGTTGGGAGCGAGGGCCTGACGGGCACCAATTGGAGCACGACGATTTGTTCGCCGCTTTGAAAGCCGGACAGCCGTACAACGAAGGCGACTATGGCGCGACCAGCTCGATGACGGCCATCCTGGGCCGCATGGCCACCTATTCCGGCCAGGTTATCCGCTGGGACGACGCGCTGGCGAGTCAGATCGACTTGACTCCCAAGAACCTGCGTTGGGACGGCGAGACGCTGGTCAAACCGGGGCCGGACGGGATCTACGCCTGCGCCACGCCCGGTTCGACCAAGGTGCTGTGACTTTTTCTAGGGTTCGAGTTGTTGGAGTCCACGCTTTAGCGTGTCCCCGGGCGGGCTTTCCCGCCCGTCCTGACAGCCTAAAGGCTGAACTCCAACCAACAGTCACGGCCTCGGAGCGCGATGACTATATTGAATACGATCTCCTTTGCGGCCTCGACCGGAGCCCGTCATGCGACTGGACATCTTCTTACCTGTGCTGCGCCGGCCGAAACGCGGCGAATCGCCTCCGCCCGAGCGTTGGCTGGCGCGGGTCGCACGCCGGTTGACGCCTGCTTCTTGGCTGGCCGACCGCGGCACCGGCCGGCCGGGCCGGATTCGCCGCGGGCTGGCCAGGCTGGGGCCCACTTGGCGTTCATCGCCGGTGCGTCGGGGAATTCAGGCCGCATGCTTTGCGTTGTTTCTGGGGCTGTTCTTCGTCGTTTGCTGGCCGTACAGCGCGCGGCCCAGCCGCGTGTGGGCGGGCTGGTCCACCAAGCAAGCCGACGAGACGGGACAGATCGTCTTGACAGCGGCCGGATCGACAGGCAAGTCAACGGCCGGGATGCCCCTGCCGGGATCCTCGGTGTTCCTGGCCGAGGCCGGCGCGTCGGCGGACCCGCCGGCCAGTTTGGGACGATTTACCGTCGCGAAAGCCACGGCCGGCGAGATCGCACTCGCGTCGGACACGCCGTTGACGCCCGACCAACTGGCGCAGCTGTCGTTCGGCGGCCCCTGGTCGTTGTCCGAAACACCGCCCGGCCAATGGCCGGCACATTACGCCGACGATCTGGCGACCAAAGAATTTGTGCCGGCCGAGATCTTCCTGGCCCTGGACCCGCTGGTCAGCATCTCGACGGCGCTGGCCGCCAAGACGTGGGTCTGGTCGCTGGCGCTGGCCGCCGTCATGCTGGGTATCGGCATCCTGATCCCACGCGGCTTTTGCGGTTATCTGTGCCCGCTGGGAACCTTGATCGACCTGTTTGATTGGGTGGTCGGCCGACGCGTCACGCGATACCGTGCGCCGGATAACGGCTGGTGGGTTCACATCAAGTACTATCTGCTCGCCGGGTCGCTGGTGGCCGCGCTGTGCGGGGTGTTGATCACCGGCTATGTGGCGGCGATTCCGGTGGTTACCCGCGGCCTGATGTTCGTCTTGGCGCCGTTGCAAGTCGGCTTGCTGCGCGGGCCGCATCAAGTGCCGCCGCTGAACGCCGGGCATTACGTCTCGATCGTCCTCTTCTTGCTGGTGCTGGGATTGGGGCTGTTGAAGCCTCGGTTCTGGTGCAAATATGTCTGCCCCAGCGGCGCGGTTTTTTCCGTGGGAAATCTGCTCCGGCTCAGCGAACGCAAAGTCGAATCCAGCTGCATCCACTGCAATCGGTGCGTCGAGATTTGCCCGTTCGACGCGATCAGGGCGGACTTCACGACGCGGACCAGCGATTGCACGCTGTGCCAGACGTGCGGCGGCGTGTGTCCGACGCAGGCCATCAAGTTCGTGGAGCGTTGGAACCGGACGGACTTGAAACTGGCCGGCGACCCGCCGACCGGCGAGACCCGGCTGGGTCGCCGCGGCTTTCTGTCGCTGACCGCCGGCGCGACGGCGGCGGCCACGGGCGGCGTGGCCGCGACCATGATCACGCGGGCGTTCGGCGCCGACCTTGACACGCCGGATGCCGAGCTGCCGGTGCGGCCGCCGGGCAGCGTTCCGGAACGCGAGTTCCTGCAGCTGTGCATCCGCTGCGGCGAATGCTTCAAGGCGTGTCCGAACCATGTCCTGCAGCCGCTGGGCTTTCAACAGGGACTGGACGGTCTATGGACGCCGCAGGTCGTCGCCGACTGGGCCGGCTGCGAATCCAGCTGCAACGCCTGTGGTCAGGTGTGTCCGACCGGCGCGATTCGGGCCTTGCCAATCGAGGAGAAGAAGGCCGCGCGAATGGGCTTGGCCGTCGTCAACCTGCAAACTTGCCTGCCCTATGCTGGCCGCAAAGCGTGCCAACTGTGTGTGGACGAGTGTGTGGCCGCAGGCTATCACGCCATCGAATTCACGCGGGTTCACAGCGAGTTGGACGACCAGGGCCTGCCGGTCGAGGACTCCGGCTTCCTCGCGCCGGTCGTCCTGGCGGACAAGTGCGTCGGCTGCGGACTGTGCCAGACGCGCTGCTACCGGATCAACGTCAAGCTGCAGGGGCAGCTGGACCGGTCGGCAATCATCGTCGCCGCCGGGCCGGGCAAAGAGGACCGCCTGCACCGCGGCTCGTACGTCGAACTCCGCGCGCAGCAGCGGCGAGAGCGACAGCCGCACGCGCCGGCCTCCGGGTCCGGTTCCGAGAGTTATCTGCCGGACTTCTTGAAGTAGTCCGGCCTGTATCGGGCGTCGGTCATCACTTCCGCGGCACGATCCGCCACGCCGGATCGGCCAGCATCCCATGGAATCCGCCGGTGATGTCCAACAGCGTCCGGACCGCCTCGGCAGCTTGCGGGAACTCGGCGTCCACACCGCAAATTAGTGCCAGATAGGCGGAGTAGTCGTAGGCCAAGCGGGGCTGTTGCGCATCGGCAGTCTTCATCAGCTTTGCGTTCTCTTCGCCCAGCTTCTTCCAGTCCTCATAGACGATCACCTGCTTGTCGGGCCCCATCTGGCCGACGGCCATCCGGTACGGCGCGCCCAACAGAGGAGCGTACTCGCCGGGATGCGTGAAGACGCCAACCCGCCAACGCAATTCAAAATCCCGTGGTTTGGCCGCGTCGGTGTAGCCCAGTTCCGTCAAGTGGTGCAGACTCCAGATCAGATAATCGTGTTCCCAGGGCGCCGTGATCATCCAACGCGAGTTGGCGGCATTCTGGATGCGCGCGTCGTCCACCGTGCGCAGGCCCCAGAAGCCCATCTTGTTGTGTTCCGGCGGGCCGAGCATCTTGGCCGTCAGTTCGGCCAGATTGTTGTGGATCTTCTCCGCAAAGTACTGGGCCTCGGGTTCGCCGTCGGGGGCGATGGAACCCGCATCGGCGATGTTCCGCAGTCCCCAGGCATTGCCGCGGATTTGGTCCGCCATGAGGCCTCGGCCGTCCTGCCGCGGTACCGGCCACTGGGCCAACAGCGCATAGTTGCCCCAGAAGTACGCCTCCTCCAAGTAATAGAAGTCGCCGGTCATCAGGTACGGCACGTAGGCATACGAGCCCATGTGGGCCACGTCCGGAGTGAGGTGATACGGATGCTGCTTGCCGTCGGCCATTCTTTCGGGCGGCGCCGGCTTACGGTCCGGCTGCCAGAGAGGACGCTCCCGGTCATGATCCCGATATCCGCTGATCCAGAACTTCGGCCGCTCGTCCAACGTCAGGATGCGGCCCGACTTGGCACTGCGGACGTGGATCGGCCACGAGCCGGCCAGATCTCCGTTGCCCAGCACAATCGCTTTGGCCCGCGCGTCCATGCTCAACAGGTACTGCACGGTCCAGTTGGGATACGGCCCAATCTCCGGCCGGCCGCCGGTCGTCGGCATGTATTTGGTCAGCGAGCCGGAGCCCAGGATGCCGGACTCGCCGCTCTCGGCCCATCGCTGGGCCATGGCCGCCAAGGTCTCTTCCGGGATGACGATCGAGCGGTCGTAGTTGGGCAGCGCCCCGCTGGCGCTCAGGTACGCCAGGTCGTGTGCCACATCGGCCTGCGCGGGGGCCGCCGGCCACCAGAAATCCTTCCGCCAACGGCTCAACCGGCGGTGGTCGACACCCTGCTTCTCATCGGCCACTGGCCCCTGCTTCCCGATGCGGACGGCCACGTCGTAGCCAATGTTTCCCGCCCAGGTATCCAGGCAGTTTTCGACCACGACCGACACGCGGACCGTTTTGCAGCCGGCATAGGCTCGCACATGGAACTGCACGCGCAGGTCAGGATCCTCGTGGCCGTCCGGGCCGCGAAGCGTTCCGTCCAGCAGCCACTCGGTAGCCACGGGTCCGGCCAGCCAGGTCTTGGCATCCGGCCCGGCGGCCCGTAGCAACTCGCGGGCGCTGGCCGCTCGCTCCACACCGTCCGGGAACTTGAGCGTCACCGTGGCGTCGAAGTCTGTCTTGAGCAGATCGGCCGCTTGCACCGGCTGCCGCGTGGCCAGCCGCCGCCCCCCGTCGCTGAGGGTCACCACCATTTCGCCGTCCAGTTCCGGCACCAACAGCGAGACGACCGCGAAGCGCACGGAGCCGTCGTCATACGTGCGTTTGACGTCGGCCTGGACCAACGCCCGGGCGGCGTTCGCCAGCACACCCTGCTTGATGTCGCCCTTGCGGAACACTTGACCAAACGTCACCGGCACGTCCCTGAGGGTTTGGCCGGCCGGCGCGCGCAGCGTGAGCGTGGTCACCGGTTCGGCCCCCGCAGCCGGCGCCGACAGGACCAGGGCACAAACCAGCATCGCGGCATGTTTCAGGTAGGTGCTCATTTCGATCTTCACCTTGGATTACGTGCCCAGAGTATACCACGGCGCGAAAGGGACGCCATTCCTGCCGGAGGCGAATCGCACGCGGTGTTTCCGCGCTCAGTTACCGCCATAGAACCACGTGGCCCGCAGAGTCTTCAGCAGCTGCGAATGCCCGACTTGGTAGTTGAAATAGGTCAGCAACGCCTCCTGGTTCACCTACGTCACGGCGTCCGGTGTAACAAGGGACTTGGTTGGCCTCGTTTGCATGTGATATAATCACCGCGAAGGCTTTGAAGTTCACGACGTCGCCGAGAACCGCCTCGCCAACGAGAGCAACACATGACCGCAATAACCCTCGAATCACTCGCACAACGCGTCGACGCGTTGGAACAGCGACTGGCCGCCCGAGTGCGTCTCGAACCGTCGGCATCCGGCCTGTCCGCCTGGATGTCGGACGTGAGACAGATTACGGAAGAACTGTTTCCTGGCCCGTTCTCGTGCAACGACGAATCCGACCCGGAATATCCCGATGACACCTATGTCGTGATCGGTGTCGAGTCCACGGGGGACATCCGCGAGGCCGTTCGTCGCCAGTGCGAGTGGCACGAGCGCATTCGTGCCCTCTCTCCGGATCTGTTTGGAAAACTCCGCCTCTCAATAAGTCCACGCTGATGGATCCCGTCGATTTCATTTCGCTGGCCGGGAAGCTCGCAGCGACCGCAAACGCGGATGAAGCGGCCTACCGCACCGCCGTGAGCCGCGCCTACTATGGGGCGTTTCACCTCGCCGCGTCGTTTCTCGCGGAACTCGGATTTTCCGCGCCACGTACGGCAAACGTGCATGTTTTCGTGCCACGTCATCTGAACGGTTCCGGCTATCCATCTGCCTGCACTGCCGCGTCCCTTTTGAGCGATCTACACGCGGCTCGAAACCGGGCAGATTATCAACTCAGCCGTGTCAGGGCCGGGACACAAGCCGTCGCGAAGTTGTCAGTGGAAACGGCTCATGAGATCCGAAACACTCTGCTGGAATGCTCGCAATCGCCGACAACCAGGGAGCAAGTCCTTAGCGGCATAGCGGCGTATGTGCAGCGGGTCACCAGAACACGGTTGCCAAGGTGAACCATGTCTGGAGTTCCGGGCATTTCGAGCTTCCACGTTTGCCTGGATTACGTATTTGACAGGCTGGAAGCCTATCCCACTTCTGTGCGTGCCAGTTTTTCAGCAGTCTCCGAAGGCGACTGCGTGTCGAATTCGCCGACGCCTTCGGCTTGCCGTTAAACGAAGATGCGCTCACGGCGTCCGCTTGTTGTCACGAGAGACTCTGGGTTCGCTGTCACTGCGTCGTTGGCCTGCGGATAACGGCGGCTACGTCTCCGGTAAATCGCGGTACGGGCAGCAGCAGGCCGCTACGGTCCGCGGTGACCTTCGCCTGTTGAAAAATCTCGCCGGTGTAGGTGTTCCACCAGTCTATCTGATACTCGCCGGCTGGCAGGCTTGGCAGGGTTATTCGCAGATCGGCCATCTCCTGCAGCGCGACCTTGTCAAGGACGGCTTTCCAGGTGCTGTGCTTGTCCTGTAACCAGACGAGGGCCAGGTTGTCGGACTGCAAACCGAGCAGACGCACGAAGGGGTAGCGGCTGCTGCGATAGCCGGTTACGCGGCCGCCGCGCAGGCTCAGCCAATCGCCTTCGGCGTTGGAGATGGTCACAACGTGCTTTCCGGCGGGAACCGGGACCGTGTAGTCGCGGTCGTAGTCCGATTGCCAGATCTTCCATTGCGGGTAATGCGTCGATGCTTTCCAGGGGCCTTGGCCTGGCGGGCCGGTTTCCAAGGGTTCGTCGACCTGAAGCTGGTCGTCTACGCGGATCTGCAAACGTGCCCGGCTCGACACGGTTCCCAAGCGAACCGAGAATTTGCCCTCGGCAGGCATGTCCAGTTGGAAGGTGATCCGGTCAAACAGTTCCTGCTTCTGCGGGTTGCCCAGCGCACCGGCGATCGGGCCGCCATGTCGGTCTCCGGCGTCAACTCGTACTCCAGCCGCACGCCTCGCGCGATCGGCCGCACCGTTTGCCTTAGTCGCGTTCGATGGGCTTGATCTTTGAGGATACTGGAATAAAGAGTTTCGCCCGCCTGCTGAGTCACCTGGACGGACTTCGAATGCAGCGTCCGCTGATCGCCAAGACTGCCGCGCCAGTCCGGAGCGATGACGCCGACGCTGGCATCCGTCAGGAACATGCAACCTGCAACGTCCAATCGAGTGACGACTCCGCGGGCGTCGACTTGGAAATCGGGCTCCGCCGGGGCGGCCAAAATAGGCGTAGCGAGAAGGAGAATGGCGGCAAACATGGCGATAAACTCCTGATTCAGGCATAAAGCGTCCACACCGTCGAAAACCGTTCGGTGCCGGGGTGGAACTTGACCCACCCCTGTCAAGGTCCGGCTGTTGGGCAAATTCGCAGCCTCGGCGACCGTGGGACGTGACGCTTCAGCGGGTAAGCGTACGGAGTCCGCCGAAGACCGCACGCTAAAGCGTGAACTCCAACGAGATTAGGACCTTTGTAGGGGTGGGTGGGCCAGACCGCCGCTACTTTTCCGCCCCGGTTTCGAGCACCGCCATAAAGGCTTTCTGCGGGATATCCACCTGCCCGATCGACTTCATCCGCTTCTTGCCTTCGCGCTGTTTGGCCCACAGCTTCCGCTTGCGGGTGATATCGCCGCCGTAGCACTTGGCCGTGACGTTCTTCCGCATTGCCGGTACGGTCTCGCGGGCGATCACCCGCGAGCCGATGGCCGCCTGGATCGCGATTTCGAACATGTGGCGGTCGATCTCGCTCTTGAGCTTCTTGACCACCGCCCGGCCCCGCCGGTCCGCGTCCACACGGTCGCAAATCACGCTCAAAGCGTCGACCCGATTGCTGTTGACCAGGATGTCCAGCCGGACCAGGTCGGCGGGAAAATAGCCCAACAGCTCGTAGTTCATGGTCCCATAGCCGCGCGTCGCGCTTTTCAGCTTGTCGTGCAGATCGTAGATCACCTCGGCCAGCGGCAAGTCGTAACTGAGCATGGCCCGCGACGGCGACAGGTACTCCGTGCCCTGCGACACGCCGCGGCGCTCCTGGCACAGTTTCATCACCGGCCCAATGTAATCGCTGGGCACGATCAAGTTGACCCGCACCACCGGCTGGCGGAATTCTTCGATCTCGCCCGTGTCGGGCACTTCCTGGGGACGGTGGATCTCCAGCACTTTCCCGCCGCGGACGGCGACCTGATAGGTCACGTTGGGCGCGGTTTGCACCAGATCGATATCCGACTCCTGCTCCAAACGCTGCTGGACGATTTCCATGTGCAGCAGACCGAGGAAACCGCAGCGGAACCCAAAGCCCAGTGCATCGCTGGTTTCGGGCTGGAACTCGAAACTCGGATCGTTGATCGAGAGTTTTTCCAACGCATCCCGCAGTTCGGTGAAATCCTGGCCATCCGACGGATACAGCCCGCAGTAGACCATGCGTTGCGGGGGATGATAGCCCTGCAACGGCTCGGCGGAACGTTCCGGCGTACTGACGGTATCGCCGATGTGGACGTTTTCCAGGGACTTGATGTTGCAGATCAAGTACCCGACCTGGCCGGCTTGCAACTCCGCCCGGGGTTGCCGGCGGGGAGCGAATTGGCCCAATTCCAGGACTTCGTAGGTCAAGCCCCTTTGCAGAAACTTAATCTTCTGGCCCTTGCGGATCCGCCCGTTCATGATCCGCACATACGTGATCGCACCGCGGAATTCGTCGTAATGCGAATCGAACACCATCGCTTGCAGCGCCGCGTCCGGATCGCCCTGCGGCGGCGGAACGCGCAGGATGATCGCTTCCAGCAACTCGGCAATCCCCAGTCCCGCTTTGCCGCTGACCCGCAGCACTTCCTCGGCCGGAATGCCCAGCGAGTGCTCGATCTCTTCCAGCACTTCCTCCGGCCGGGCGTGCTTCAAGTCGATCTTGTTCAGGGCCGCGATGATCGTCAGGTCGTGCTCGATGGCCGAGTGGGCATTGGCCACGGTCTGAGCCTCGACCCCTTGGAACGCGTCCACCAACAACAGGGCGCCTTCACAGCAGATCAGCGAACGGGAGACCTCGTACGAGAAATCGACGTGGCCCGGCGTGTCGATCAGGTTCAACTCGTAGGTCTCGCCGTGCCAGTCGTAGCACAAGCGGACGGCACTGGCCTTGATCGTAATGCCCCGGGACCGCTCCAGTTCCATGTCGTCCAGCAGCTGGTCGCGCATTTCGCGCACGCTGACCGTGCCGGTGTGCTCCAGCAGCCGGTCCGCCAGCGTGCTCTTGCCGTGGTCGATGTGGGCGATGATGCAGAAATTGCGGATATGTTGGCAGTCGATGTCGCTCATGATTTTTGTTGCGCCGTTTTCACCAGGTCCAGCAGCCGGCCCGGCGAGCCCATGGCGTTGTACCCGCCGTCGATGTGCAGGGTCTCGCCGGTAATGCCGTCGGACATATCCGACAACAGGAACGCGCCGGTGCGGCCGACCTCCTCGTGTGTGATGTTGCGGGCCAGCATCGACATGTGCTCGTACAGCGACAGCATATCGCTGGCTCCGGCGGCCGAGCCGGCCAAAGTTTTCAAGGGGCCGGCACTCAGAGCGTTGACCCGCCCGCCGTGCGGTCCCAAATCATACGCCAGATAGCGCACCGTGGCTTCTAATGCCGCTTTACAGATGCCCATCACGTTGTACCCCGGCACGCATTTCTCGCCGCCGAAGTAGGACATCGTCAACACCGACGAACGCGGACTCAGGTACGGCAGCGCCGCGTGCGTGACGGCGATCAAGCTGTAGCAACTGATGTCCATCGCCAGTTTGAAACCGTCGCGGCTGGTCCGGACCGTGTCCCGCCCCAGATCCCGGCGATCAGCAAAGGCGATGGAATGAAGGAGAAAATCGATCTTGTCGAATTCCTTGTGCGTCGCGCGCATCACCTCGGCAATCTGCCGATCGTCTTGGGCGTCCATCGGCAACAAAAACTTTGCCTGCGGATACTTGTGCATGCATTGGGCGACTCGGCGCTGATTCTTCTTTTTTTCCTCGTACGGCGAATCGGGCAAATGCGTGAATCCGCACTCGCCCCCCTGCTCCATGATCGTCTGGGCAATCGCCCACGCGATCGATCGGTCGTTGGCCACGCCGATGATCAATCCCTTTTTGCCGTCGAATAACCCCATCTAGGCTTCTCCGTAACTTATTTGCTTGATACAACTTACACGCATCAGCCGGCTTTTGACGCCAGCCCCTGGTCACGGCTGAACCATCCGCGATTTCCGTTCTCGTTTGCCCCGGATCATTCACGAACGGGTCAAGTTGGATAGGCATCTTGCCTGTCTTTCCTGACTGACAGGCTGGAAGCCTATCCCAAGCTCTGTCTCCCAAGGCGTCCTTTTCTGTCGCTCAGCCATACAACATAGCGGCAAAACATGTTTTGGACCATTCCGGTTGCGCAAACTTGGATCGGTGTGTTATCCTCTTGATTACATTGTCCGATCAAACTGAATACATGGGGACAGGACGTGAGTACGCCAAGTGCAAGCCCGGAACCGATCGGGCAACTGGCAAGGCAGATCCTGTTGCTGGCGGCAGAGCACGAGCAGACGGCGACGTTTCTGGAGCAGACATTGCCGCTGGTGCTGGCCGCGGGTGAGGCCGACTACGTGACGCTGCGCCGCGCGGAACGGGGGAAATGGGTCTCCCTGGCGTCGGCAGGCTTGAAACAGGAGCCGCCGCTGGGATTGCTAGCTGAAGTCTTGGACCGCGAGTTGCCGCAATCCGATGGAGCTTGGGCCGCCGCGCCGCTGGCCCCGCGATCTGGAACCGGGGAGGTGCTCGCGCTGCACGGCACCACTGCGGCCTCCGGTAACCGCCAGGCTACGATCCAGGAGTTGGCCAGCCTGCTGGGCGCGGGCCGAGCGGCTGTGCGGCAGCGAGACCGCGGTCGCCGCCGAATCGAACGGCTCGAAAAGATCCTCGAAATTAGCCGGGGCTGGAACCAGACGCAGCGGACGGACAAGTTGCTGCAGCAGATTGCCGAAGCTTCCACGCAGCTGTTGGCGGCCGAACGCGCGAGTATCTTCCTCTGGGACAAGGCCAACCGCACGCTCGTCGGCCGGCCGGCGCTGGGCATCCAGGACGACGAACTGCGGTTGCCCGACGACGCCGGGGTGGTGGGCCAGGTAATCCGGACCGGCGAACCGCGGCGTGTGGACCGGGACGAAGCCCAGCGCGAAGTCGACCGGCGGGTGGACCGCAAGCTGGGCTTCGAGACCCGCAACCTGCTGTGCGTCCCCCTGCGCTCGCCGCACGGCGAGTTGTTCGGCGCGTTCGAGATGCTGAACAAGATCGGCGGCGATTTCACGGACGACGACCAGACGGCCCTGGGCGAACTGGCCGTGCATGCCGCCATCGCCTTGGAAAACTCTCAACAGTTCGAAAGACTGCTGCGCGTGCAGCGGCACTTGACCGACCAGGCGGCCGAACGGGTGCGGATGATCGGCGACTGTCCGGCGATCGAATCTTTGCGGGCGACGGTCAGCCGCATTGCCGATACGGACTTGGCCCTCTTGATTCTGGGCGAGAACGGCACCGGCAAGGAAGTCGTCGCCCAACTGATCCATTACCTCAGCCAACGCCGCGATCAGCCGCTGGTCGCGGTCAATTGTGCGGCCCTCACGGAGACGTTGCTGGAGAGCGAACTGTTCGGGCACGAGAAAGGCGCCTTTACCGACGCGCATGAAGCGCGGGCCGGCAAGTTCGAATTGGCCAGCGGCGGTACGCTGTTCCTGGACGAGATCGGCGATATGAGCCCCGGTGGCCAGGCCAAACTGTTGCGGGTGTTGGAGGAAAAGGTCGTGGTCCGGGTCGGCGGTTCAAGACCGATTCACACCGACGCCCGCGTGATCGCCGCCACGAACCAGAATCTGGCCAGGATGGTCCGCGAACGGCGGTTCCGCGAAGACCTGTTCTTCCGCCTGAACGTCGTCACCTTGGACTTGCCGCCGTTGCGGGAACGCGGCGAGGACGTGTTGCTGTTGGCCGAACATTTTTTGCAGGAGTTCAGCGTCAAGGCCCGCCGCAAGCCGCCGAAGCTGACGGCGGCAGCTCGTCGGCGGCTGCTCAGCCACACCTGGCCCGGCAACATCCGCGAGTTGCGGAACCTGATGGAACGTCTTGCGTACCTGCTGCAGGGCGACAAGGTCGAGGCGGAGGACCTTTCTTTTGTGCTCGCTCCGGATCCCACCTCCACAGCTATTTTCGCGCTGGACCAAACGCTGAACGACGCCACGCGCAGGTTTCAGACCGAGTACGTGACCCGCCAGGTTGCCGCCGCGGGCGGCGCCATGACCGCCGCCGCCGAACGTCTGGGCTTGCACCGCACGAACCTGTACCGCAAGATGCGCCAACTGGGGATGAATCCGGACGAGCAAGAAGGACCGTGAGCATCGTTCGAGGGATCAGTGAGCGGAATGGCGCTAGCCCAATGCCGCTTACTTTGGGACCGTTGGTGGCATTTTTGTTAGCGGAGCGGCGCAAGCCGCCCGGTTCTCCGACCGTAATACCGGACGGCTCGCGCCGCGCCGCTACAAAGTAAGCGACATTGGGCTAGCGCCTTGCCGCTCACTCGAACCATGCTTACCGGACCACCTGTGGTTAGGTTCGCCGGGATCGGGGCTTGGCTTTCAGCCAGTCCTGCATCTGCGGCAAATCGTCGGACCAGTTTTCGCCGATACGCCGTTGGCAGAACGCCTGGAACAGCAAATCGAGGGTTTCCTTGAGCCCACGCAGGCTCTCGATGCGGCTTTCCAAAACTTCCCTTCCTTCGGCTTCCTCGTCCGCCTGGACTTTGGCGCCGCTGACGGCGAACGTTTCGGCCTGGAGCGTCAGTTCGACCTGCTGGCCGTGGTGAACGAGAATCAAGCCGGCTTTACGGGGCAGTTTTCCCGAGCGGATTGCCTGGGCCGCCTCCGGCAGAGCCGTCGGATCGTCGGCCGAGATGGTGCCTTTGCCCGATTCGCCCCGCGGGCACTCCAGACACAGCGTCCTGGCGAACATGCCCGTCACTTCGGACTCGTCCGGCAACTGGATCGTGTCGCCCTGCGTCTCCCAACGCCACCACAGCCACAGCAGAAATTCGTTCCCAAGGAAATCGTAGTTGTCGCCTTCGCCATCCCACCACGCGACTTCGGCCCTGGTCCCGTCACCGCGGAAATTGGCGGGAACGGCGTCATTCAATGCCTTGCGCTGTTTGGCCTTCGTCGCCCACTCCAGGGCCACTTTTCCCGATGACAGACGGCTCAGCTCAAGCTCGAACGCTTTGAGCAGCAGTTCCCCGCACACGTCGCTTGCCGAGGCACTGGTACCGCCGCAGTACAGCAGGCCGTCTTTCGCATCCCACAAGACGGGAAACTGCTGCATCCGCTGGAACTGACCGGTGCGAGCCGCTTCCTCGCAGCGCGCCTCGACCGCATCCTTGGCCTCCTGGCGTTGGACCTTGGTGGGGCGGCGGCCCGGCGAGTCGGCCGTCAGCATCGCCAACTCGACTTGCAGCCAGGCTCGGCGAATCGCGGCCGGAACCTGGTTGGTGTCGATCCGCACGGCGAAGTGCAAGGCATCCCCGAAGACGTTCTTCTCTAGATCAAAGTCGCCATCGAGCAGGTGATTGCCTCCCAGGAAGCCGACCCGTGCCTGCTCGTTCGAAAGGCTTTTGCTCTCGCCGACAGCGTGCTTCTTCAGGATGTCCACGTGTTCGGGACCAAACTGCCGGGGCTGCGTGCCGTCGACCCGAAAGCACTCGAACGTCATGCTTCCCGATAAGAATCCCATACCTGCTCCTTGCTTGTGGATTGGCATTAGCACCAAACGGAAGTTTCCGGTAACGCCGTCCCTTTTGCAAGCGGTCGCGTGGGAGATAAGAATTGCGCGTCCACCCAGGCAAAGGTACCAATCACGCTGGAGTTCACGCTTTAGCGTGTCTTTCTCGGCGGGCATGGCCCGCCGAGCACGCTAAAGCGTGAACTCCAACCAAGCCCGAAACTGCGGAGTTCCCAGAAAATCGCGTTCTTGCAGGTGGGGCCTATGTGTCCGGCGCCGCCACACGGGACCGGATCTCCTCGACCAAATCGGATGGCAAGGGTCCGCTGGCCGCGGCAGCGATGTTCTCGGTCAGATGCCCAAGGTTGCAGGTGCCGACGATGGTCGTGTGACAGTCGGGATGGGACAGCGTGTACCGCAGGATCAACTCGGCACGGCTCATGCCATCGGGTAGGACTTCGTCCATTCCCGCCCGCGACCAGATGTCGCTGAGCGCCGGGCGCTGGACCTCGGCATCGGGGCCGCCCCGAGCAATGCCGCCCCGGATGATGATACCGGCCCCCGTTGCCGCAGCTTTCGCGATCCAATCGTGGTGCTCGGGGGCCAGGCAGGAATATGGAATCTGGAACGTGTCGAACACGCCGAGGCCGATCAGGCCCGGCAGGTGCGGCAGGGAACTGGAGACGCCGATGAACCGGATCAGGCCTTGTTGGCGAAAGCTCCTCAGCAACTCGATCAGCCCTGCGCGCTGCAGTGTTTCGGCGTCGCCACCGTGAAACTGCAGGACATCCACGTAATCCGTCCGGAGCCGGCGCAGGCTGGTCTCGAGATTGCCCCGGATCACGTCCTTGCTCCACACGTGGCCGATCTCCAGACGGTCGTCGTGCTGGACGTAGGCGCAACCGCACTTGGTCGCCAGATAGAACTCGCCGCGCCGCGAACTGATGTACCGGCCGATGCGCTCCTCGCTGTGACCGTAGTCGGGCGAGGTGTCTATGAAATTGATACCGGCATCGAGCACGGCGTTCAGAAGCCGGTCCGCCGCTTCGTCGCTGACGACGCGTACGCCCCAGGTCCGCGGGCCGCGGATTCCCATGCTGCCGTAGCCGAGTTGGCTGACTTCGAGGCCTGTCCGGCCAAGTTGCTTCTTGAGCATGTGCTTCCACTCCTTCAGGCAGGACTCGGGCAGCGTCAGTAGGTTTCGATCGCCCCTGCGTCGCGGGCCTTGCCTTTGGGTTTGACGCCGCGCATGTCGCGTTGGGCGGGGCCGTCGAACTGCCAGGCGTACAGTTCCTCGATGCTGGTGTGGGCATCCGCCAGGGTGCCGTGGGCGATGCGCAAGAACTCGATGGCGCCGCTCAGGTAATCTCCGTCGGGGTTGCCGCCCACGTACAGGTCGCTGCTGTTGGCCAGCGAGACCCAGCGGAGGCCCCGGCCGGTGCTGTCGAGCCGGCCATCCACGTAGATTGCCAACGTCTGGGCCCCACGGTCGGCCTCGGCGATCAGGTGATGCCAGCGGCCGTCGGCAAGCGCGGCGGTAGAAACCAGTTCGGCACCGGTGCCGCCCTCGCCCTCGACACAGAACATGGCTCTCCCCCTCAAGACCCGCAGAGCGTAACCCGGTCCCTGCTTCTTGCCGACGATCAACCCGTCGCCGTCGGCCCGGAAGCAGACCTCGACCAGGAAGTTGCTGTCGTAAATCGCCGGGGTCTTAAGGGCGTCGCCGCCGAAGGCGAATTTCTGCGGCTGCGGATCCTGGCCGTGCTTGGCCCGCGTCGCCAGCCGTGTCGTCAAGGGCTTGCTGAGGACTTCGTGGCGGATGGTGGCATACGTCTTCCTGGCGGGAGTGAGCCGGAGAGCGCCGGCGGTGAAGTTCTCCAGCGGACCGTCGATGTAGTCCGCCAAAGCCACGTTGACGGCGGTCAGCGGATACGTCGGGCGGGCGTGGTACTCGGTGCGGTCGGTCAGGAAGGTCTTGGCGTACCAGTGCTCGTCGATGATCTGCGTGGGATCGTTGCCGGCGGGATAGAAGTTCCACTCGCCGACCACGCCGTACAGGGACCAAGGCACAAAGGCCACCGCCCCGCGGTCCACCGCCGCCGATCCCGCGTTGATGCGGAAATCGCCTCGGGCCGGATCGCGCAGCGGCGCTGACTTGTCCATGATCCCCAGGTCGGAAACCAAGCTGCGTTCTTTCTGCAACGCGGCCCGAAAATCCTCCAGCGATGGGAGCCAGCGGCCGGAGGTCTCGAAGACGCCCAGCTGGGCAATGTCATAGAACACGTTGCCGGCATAGGCGTTGGTTTCGTACGCGAAATGATCCTTTTGCGGGCCAGCATGTGCCGCGTTGCCGTCCGCTTGCGTCTTGGCCGGGTCGGCGTGCCGGAAGACACGCTCGCTCATGCTTTGCCAGATGTTGCCCAGGAACTTGTTGCGTCCGGCGTGGGGGGCCTGGCGGCGCGAGCCGACGGTGTAGTTGTAGGCGGTGTTGTTGAAGAACATGTTCTGGTGGCTGTAGATCTCTTGGAAGGCCGCGCAATTGACCTGCGGACTGGTGGGGTCGTTCGACAGGCCCCAGGCGATATTATTGAACAGATAGTGTTTGAAGCCGCCGTCCAGGTAGTAGGCGTGACCGAAGCCCGGGTTCCCCTTGTTGTGAACGCGCTCGCCTTCCCGCTGGCCGCGGGCATCGAAGCTGAGGTTGTTGAAGATGTACACGGTCCCGTGCTGCCAACTCTCGATGCCGCCGAAGTCGTTGGCGTTCTGCATCGTCTTCCACGCTTTGTTCTGATGGATTAGCACGCGCACCAGGGGCACGTCGCCGCGGCTCTCGCCCTTGCCGGCCACGACGTTGATGGCTTGGGCTCCGCAGCGTTCGACCACGTTGCCGGCGATGTGAGCCCGGAACGGATGGGTCAGGTCGAACGTGCAGCCGCGCTCGTAGCGAGTGGCTCGAAAGCCGACGTTGGCGGCATAATTGCGGTACAGATGCACGTCGTCCAGCATGCCGACCAGATGCGAAAAGCCCCAGCCCGCGCCGGCTGTGAAATGAGCGGCCCCCACGTCGGTATTGCGGAAAACGTTGTCTTCGACGGTGATGCCGCGGATCGGCGAGCCCGTGCCGATAGCCCGCATGCGGATACCCATGACCACGTCTTCGAAGTTGCAGTTGGCGATCCGGATGCCTTCGCCTTGGCCCCAGATGCGGATGCAAGCCGGGTTGGCTTCGGGACGGATTCCAAAGGGCTTGGTGCGGAAGTCCCACGCCGCGATGTCCAGGTCCCACGGTTGCGTGGTCCAGCGGAAATCGAGGCCGCTGATTTCGAGGTGCTTGACATCGCTGCCGACGATCAGGTCGGGATACTTGCCCGCCTCGATGCGCACCGAGTTCGGGTCGACACCGCCCGGCAGTCGCACGTACAGCGTGCCGCCGGCGCTCTGCTTGTCGAACCAGAATTCGCCGTCGGGGTCGTCCAGGTACTGCGGTTTGTCCTCCAGGTAGTACCGCATCCCGCGGAAGATGACCGAGGCGTTGCCGCCGCCGGTCCATTGCTCGAACTTGACCGAGCCGTCTGCGCGATCGTAGTTGCTGACCTTGGTCGGGTACGGCGTGCCCATGACCCAGCCGAATTCGGAGTAGATCAGAGCGTTCTGCACGAAGTCCTGGTCGAGGCCCTTGAGGTGCGCAGCGTCGTTGGCGCTGAAGCCGTCCCGCGGTTTGAAAGGATGCGGGTTGTTGGTCCAGGTGAACCACTGGGCCTTGTGGTCCTCGGGCTGGCTCTTCCAGTTTGGATGGCGGGCCAGCGGAATACGGGTGGCGGCCCCGTGCGGGGCGATCGTCCAAACCGTGCGCGGCGCAAAGTCGAGTGTCGCTCGCCACACGCTGTCGGGCTCGGAGATTCTCGGGTGATCGGCGCCCCGGCTCCAGCCGGTGACGGCCTGCGAGCCGGCGAGGATGGCGGGGCCGTCGCCCCAGCCCGGATCGCGGGTCAAGCGAATCGGGCGACCCGGGCGGCCTTGTTCCTTGACGGTCAACTGCCCGCGGTAGACAACGCCGCCCTTGAACACGTAGGTATCGATCCCCGTGGCCCTGGCGGCGTTGTCCGTGGCGGCGGCGTCCCAGGGATGATGCTTCCACGGCCGCTGCAGCGAGTCGCCGCCGTGGGCGTCGGAGCCGTTTTCGTAGTCGATGAACCGCACGCTGTCGCCGGCCTCGTAGTGGAACTCCCCGGGCGTCCACTCGATGTCTCCGGTTTCGGTGACGCGGGCATAGTCCTGCTGCCAAGCGAACGGAGGCTCGGCGGCCGGCAACACGGCACAGCCCAGCGCAACGACGGCGAGGGCTGAAAAACGATACCACGCTGGAACGTACATGGAGTTCCTCCTGGGGAATCGTGGCGCGGCTGCGTCCCAACCAACGCAGGCTTCTCGCACCGCGATGTGCGTTTCTTCTCCTCTGGCAGAACAAGACGCCCACTCTAAACCGTCAGGCCTGGGAACTCAACCCGTGTTCCGGCGGCGTGAGCCGCGAAGGGTCGTGCCAGCCGCCTTGACTTCTAGGCGAACGACGGGAAGTCGCTTAGACTGTGGCCGCATAAGCATCGTTCGAGGAACAAGTGAGCGGATTGACTCTAGCCACCGGTTCCCGATCGTCTGGATGGTCCGCACCACCGGCGGCCAGCGCCCAAAGGCACTTACTTTGTAGCGGCACGGCGCGAGCGGTCCGGTATTACGGTCGGAGAACCGGGCGGCTTGCGCCGCTCCGCTAACAGAAGTGCCACCAACGGTCCCAAAGTAAGTGGCATTGGGCCAGCGCCTTGCCGCTCACGCGTGACCTGCCAGTGGTTTCTCGAATGATGCTCAATTCCTGCGGGCGGCGTAGACTGTTCTGTCCGTGGGCCGGCACAACGAATGGAAAGGGGATCGACGGATATGAGAGAACCACGACACCTGAATCTCGGCGGAATGCGGTCGCGTGGACGCACCGCCGCGTGGACGACGCTTCTGGCAATCGGCACCGTCATGCTGGGTGAGTTCGCTCCGTGCCCTGCCGGCGAACAGGCAAACGATGTGCGCGTGATGAGTTTCAACATCCGCTACGGGACAGCCAATGACGGCGACAACCATTGGGAACGGCGGAAGGAGTTTCTGGTCCAGACCATCCAGGCTTTCAATCCCGACCTGCTCGGGACCCAGGAGACGGTCGGCTTTCAGCGGGATTACCTGGCCCAGCAACTGCCGGACTACGACTATTTGGGCGTCGGGCGGAACGACGGCCGGGACAGCGGCGAGATGATGGCGCTGTATTTCAAGCGAGTGCGTTTCGAGAAGTTTGCCGATGGCCACTTCTGGCTCAGCGAGACGCCGGACCAACCGGGCAGCAAGAGTTGGGACAGCTCGCTGCCGCGGATGGCAACCTGGGTCAAGCTGCGCGACCGCCGCGATGCCGATGCGCAGCCGATCCTCTTCCTGAACACGCACTTCGACCACCTCGGTGCGCAGGCCCGCGTCGAGTCGGCCCGTCTGCTCCGCCGCCAGACCCAAGCCCTCGGCCAGGGCTGCCGCGTGATTGTCACGGGAGACTTCAACGCCGGCGAGGGCAGCGAGCCGTATCGCGCGCTGTTCGGACAGGTCGAAGGCCAGGCCTCCCCGCTGGTCGATGCCTTTCGCACCGCGCATCCTCAGCCCGGCCCGAACGAAGGTACGTTCTCCGGCTTCAAGGCCGGTGCCATCGGCGGAGCCCGGATCGACTGGATCGGCGTCTCGCAGGACTGGCAGGTCGCGCGGGTCGAGATCGATCGTACCGAGCGATCCGGCCGTACGCCATCCGATCACTTTCCCATAATCGCGGTCCTGCGTGCCAAGTAGGCTCGGACTCCCACGGACAAGCCGTGGGCATCTTGGGAGACGGGAGGCTGGCCGGGGATGTAGCAGCGAGCGTGACGCTCCCACGGGCAAGCCGTGCGCATCCCCGGTTGGTGCGGAACGACGGACGGCTGCGGGCTGTCACAGCCGGGAAGGAGGCTCCGCCGACGGCATCTTGAGCGTCCCCAACTTTGCCGTGAACTGCATCTGCAACGATCCTGTGCAGACGGCATTCGCCATGGTCCACGTGGGTGACAAGGGGAATTAGCCCGCTAATCCCCGATTCAGCAGAATTGTCATCGTCGGGCCTCATCTTTCCGCTACAAAACCGGATCTCCAGGCACCGCGTCGATATCGCAGAATGTCACGACGGCAAATCGTCCGAAGCGGTACTGAGAATGCTGCGACGCAAGGGGACGTAGACTTTTCGCGTCGTAAAATAGCTGTGGAGCACCTCCGCGGCGGCGGCCTGCGCGTCCTCCTGCGGGCATGGCTTGGCGGGGAGCCGGCCTTGTTTTACCTTGGCCGTTTTCCGGCCCGGTTCGCCCTCGCGTCCCCAACTCGATGAACGCTTTTCGGGTTGGCGAGTGACAGCATCCGTCGGAGGCATTGTGAATTGCCGTGATTCCGGATTTTGTAAACGCCGTGCCCTGTCTTTTTCGTCGGCCGTTATCAAGAGGTCGCAGAATGTGTCTGCCATCGCGTCGTGAAGCGTGTCGCCGTCGACACGAGGCCCTGCTTCCCAAACGGGCGTCGAGTCTTCGATCAAAACCTCAAACTCCAAGCGTCCTATTCTCAGACGGTCACCTTCGTGCAGGACGCACGCGTGCGCGACGCGTCGGTCGTTGACGAAGGTGCCTGTTGCGCTGGCGAGATCCTCAAGGATGACTTTTTCCGGTTCGAGCCGCAATTGGCAATGATGCGGACTGATCCGATCGCTTCGACAGCACATCGCGCAGTCGGACCCGCTGCCAATCAGGAAACGCCGTCGCCGGATCTCCACGTCGGACATGGAGTTATTGCTTTGCCAGTCCTGCAGTCGGCCTTGCAGCGGGATCAGTTTCACCATCACGGTGGCGGTCTTCCGGATTGGATTTGACGAGTGGATTCTACGAGTAGGTGCGCTGAGCGACTACGCTAGTCTAGGACACGGAATTTGCTTGAGGGGTGGCCAGCTCAACAAATAGGTGGCATTGGACCTTCCTTGCAGGCGCTCGTACGGTTCGCTAGATTCATGGATTCGTGTAACCGCGCAGGATCATTCCTTCTCAGATGGGAAGCGTCATGGCCGCACTAGTCTTCGTCGTCGATGGTAAAGAAACCAAGCACGAATTGACCGAGGGGCAGGCGCTGATCGGGCGTCATTCGGACTGCGCGATCACGCTCAGCCAGCCCAGCGTGTCCGGACGGCACGCCAGAATTCACGGCGAAGGAAGCGTTTTTTCGATCGAAGACGCCGGTAGCCGCAACGGAACCTTCGTGAACCAGCAACGGATCGAAGGACGCGTCACGTTGCACCACAACGACGCACTGGGATTCGGCGATGCGGTGGCCCGCTTTCACGATCCTGCCGTTGCGCGGGCGCCAGCCGTCCGGCCTTCGTCGCAAACGGTGGCCGACGTCCAGCGGATGACGCTGGAACTGGACGCCGGGCAAGTGGACATCGACGAGGAAGGCGCGGCGACGATTACCGACAAATTGGCGATGACAGGACGTCTGGGGGGCCTGGACGTCAATCCCGAGGCCAAACTGAAGGCGGTTCTCGAAATCAGCAACCACCTGGCCGGTACGGTCGATCTGACCGCCTTGCTGCCCAAGATCCTGGATAGTCTGTTCAGCATCTTCCGGTATGCCGACCGTGGTTGCATCCTGCTGAAAGACGAGCAGTCGGGCAAGATGGTGCCTCGCGCCATGCGGCATCGGCGCAAGGACGAGGACAGCACGGTGCGGCTCAGCCGCACCATCGTCGACAAAGTCTTGGCCGAAAAGACGGGCATTCTCTCCGCGGATGCCGCCATGGATGCGGCATTCAGCGCCAGTCAGTCGATCACCGAGATCAACATCCGCTCGATGATGTGCGTGCCGCTGCTGGGTTTGGATGGCGAGGTTCTGGGAATCGTCAGCATCGACTCGCAGAATACGCTGGGGCAGTTCACCCACGACGACCTGGATATCTTGATGACGGTGGCGGGCCAGGCGGCTTTGGCATACGAAAATGCGCGGCTGGTTCAAGTCTACGCCGAAAAGCAGAAGCAGGACGCCGACCTGGACATCGCCAAGGGCGTCCAGCGCGCCCTTTTGCCCACCGAGATGCCCAAGGTGGCAGGCTATCAGTTCTATGCCTCCTACGACTCGGCGCGGGCCGTGGGGGGAGACATGTACGATTGCTTCGAGTTGCCGGACGGCAAGATCTGCTTGTCCTTCGGCGACGTGGCCGGAAAGGGAGTGCCGGGCGCCCTGATCATGTCGCGTATGGACAGTTGCGTGCAGAGCACGATCCGGCACGTACACGACGTGGTCGAAGCCATCTGCGCCATCAACGGGCACATGTGCGACAGCGACGTCGAGGGCCGCTTCGTGACGTACCTGCTTTGTATGGTTGACACCAAGAATCACGAGGTGGTTCTTTCCAATGCCGGGCACATGCCACCGATCATCCGGCGGGCGAACGGGACGATCGAGCAGTTCGACGAGGAGCTTTCAGGTCCGCCCATCTGCGTGGTGGACGACTATCCGTACGAAGCTCAGACCTGCAAGCTGGGGCCCGGCGATTTGATTGTCATGATCACGGATGGCGTCGACGAGGCGATGAATCCGGAAGGCGAACTGTACGGGATCGAACGCGTGTTGGCGGTTGTCAAGAATGGACCAGCCGAGGCCGAGCAGATGGGCAAGCTCCTGTTGGAGGATGTCCGCCGCCACGCCCGAGGTTACCCGCAGAGCGACGACATTACGATTATGACCTTCGGCCGGAACCCGTGAGCACCGTTGGAGAAACAAGTGGCGTAAGCTTCCAGCTTGCGATGCCATGCGCTCCCGCAAGCTGGAAGCTTACGCCACGGAACTCTCCAACGGCGCCAAGCTGCCGGGAACGCCTTGCGCACCCCTATTCCAGCGTCCAACCTTGGCGGGACTCGCGGCGGAGGAACTGGTCGGCTTTCGGGCAGTTGACGGCGCGAAGATTCTGCGCATCCCAATCCAGTTTTTCGCCGGTCCGGTAGGCCGCGTTGCCCAGCAGGACCAGTTCCGTCAGCGGACCGCCGTAGCCGAAGTGGCACGACGTCGGGCTGCCCGACTTGCAGGCGGCGAGCCACTCCTGGTAATGCGGTACCGAGGCCGGCTCCAGGGTAAATCCGGCGGCGGCCGGTGCGGCGACCGCCGGCTGGCGGAGATGCGAGAACTGCGCTTCGGGCCACAGCTTCCACTTGTACAAGTCGGCCAGCAACAGGCCCTTGTCCCCGACAAATAACATGCCAGTTCGAAACGGAGCCAGCTCGGATTCCGGCAGCGCGCCAAGGGGTTTCTTGCCGTGTTGCCAGGTCAGGACCAGCGGCGGCAGGCTGCCTCGGGCGGCAAACGTGTAGCGGACGCTCATCCACGGCGGTGTCGTCTCGGGATCGACGGGTGGTCCCTCGGCTTCGATGGTCAACGGATGTTTCAGATTCAGCGCCTGAAACGGCAAGTCGAGATGGTGGCAGCCCAAATTGCCCGTTTCGCCGGTGCCGAAGTCCCACCAAAAACGCCAGCCGTATGGCGCGTACACCGGATGATAGGGCCGCTGGGGCGCCGGGCCGAGCCACAGGTCCCAGTTCAGGTGAGGCGGGACGGGTGGGGTTTCCGTCGGCCGCCGGCCGCCACCGCGGTTCCCGCCGATCCACACGTGGCATTCCCGCACCGGCCCGATCGTGCCCGTTTGGATCAACTCGACGACTCGAGCAAAATTGTCCCAGCAGTGACGCTGGATGCCCATTTGCGTTGCCAGCTTTGTCCTGGCTGCCAGATCGGCCATCACCCGGGTCTCGTGTACCGAGTGCGCCAGCGGCTTTTCGCAATAACAGTGCTTTCCCATCTGCATGGCCTGGATGGCCGACACTGCGTGGGTGTGATCGGGCGTGCTCACCACCACCGCGTCGATCTGCCGGTCCAGTTCGTCGAGCATGCGGCGGAAGTCCAAAAACTTCCGGGCGCGGGGATACTGATCCAGGACGCTGCCGGCCCGCTGCTGGTCGACGTCGCACAGGGCGACGACGTTCTCGCCCTTGACGGCGTCGAGGTTCGCTGCGCCGCGGCCGCCCACGCCGATGCAGGCGAGGTTCAGCTTTTCGTTCGGCGAATCTCCCGCGGCTCGCAACCCCCGGCCGGCGACCCAGGCTCCGGTCACGACCATCGTCTGCAGCACTTCGCGGCGTGTGCGCTGGGGCATTGGTAAGCACCTCCTCGGAATGGGACGAGTGCTATTCTGACGCGTCCGAAAGCCGCGTCAGGCGACGGTGGACTTCCATTTCAGGTGCTCGAAATCCACATGATTGGTATCCAAGAGCGGTTGGGTTGTCTTCCGTGAGAAGGCAATGCCTTCGATCTCGACCAGCAGGTCCGGGCGGCAGACGTCACCCACGGCGTAGATGGTCGGCACTTCGCCCAGCCGCTGTTCGCAGGCCGCCCGCGTCGCGGCATAATCGGCAGCGTGCTTGATGTAGACCCGGACGATGCCCAGCCCGTCCAAGCTCGTGCCGAGTCCGGGCAGCCCATGGCGGGCCAGGTTCTCCTCGGAGATGAGGGCTTCGATGTTGGTCAAGGTCTCGTGGGTCTGACCGACGACATCACCCACGTGCTCGGTTTCCGAATCGATGATGCTGGCCGTACCCGAGATGAAGATCGTCGCATAGTTGCCGCAGGACAAGGCCATCGCCCGGGAGAATTTAGGACTCTTGGGGCTGTAGCAGTCGTCGTAGTCGAAGGCGGGCGTCTGCCGGGGGTTCTCCAACGGCACGGCCACGATGTCCGACCGCGTGGTGGCCAGCGCAATGGCGCTCATCATAATCCCGCGGCCCTCGGTCCCAATGCCCGTGCTGGCCGGAAAAATCCGTCCCGGGCGGCCCGTCGGCAGGAGGTCGGCGAGGAACGGGATGTCGCGGTAAAAGTCGGTCCTGCCGCGATTCAATTCCTTGTAACGCTGCGTCGGGCCTTCGCCATCCACGATTCCGCCCAGATACAACCACGTGCGGATCACCTGATCAAAACGGACCTGGACACTGCCCAGCAACGAGCGAATCTGCTCGAGGGCGTCGATCGTACCGTCATACACGTCGACGTCATGTTCCTGGGGAACAACCTGCGCACAATGGTACCAGGCAATGTCGTTGTGCCGCGTGATGACCAGCTGCTCGCTGACGCGTTCGATCTGCACCTCGCCCATGCCGCGGCCGACGCCCAGCGCCTCGATGGCCAGCAGCTTTCCATCGCAGGGCGGTTGAGGGATGTAACTTGTCGCGGGCAGTTCGCTGCCGTAGAACTCGCGGATGATCTGCCGGACCTCGTCGATCAAGGCCACGTCGGGGATGAACACGGCCTGGTGGACGATCGACCCGCGGGTGCCTTCTTCTTGAATCACCGTCTCGATGGTCCGCAGGGCATCGTCCGCCTGCTGACGGAGCGTGCCGCCGCAGCGCGGCGCCGCAGCTGCAAAGACATGGCGGACGTCGTTCAACTCGACAACCGAGAAGCCAATTCCCCGGTGGGATACCTTGCCGATCGTGTGGGTGGCCATATGGATTCCCCTTGCGTCAGTCTTCTACCGCCCGCGGGCCCAAGCCGGCCATCGGTACACCGTCATGGCGGGCACGGTTGGGGCGATGAGGTCAGTGGCAGGACGTTAATGGCAGGATGCTGGTGGCAGGTCAACGCGTTACTTTGGCAGGCAAGTCCGTCTCCATCAACGCCTGCCTCCCCATTAGCTTAACGCGCACCTGGGATAGATAACAATAGACGTGCGCGGTGGTTTATCAGATTTGCTAATTTATTTGGTTTATCAGACTTGCTAATTTATACAGAATCAACTTAAACGGGGCAGTTGCGGTTTAGCCGTCTCGCTTTGCTAAATCTCCAGCACTTGGCCGACCTCGTAGCGGCTGGCAACGTACAGCGGCAGGCCGTATCCCAGCACGCGGCGATGCACGTCCAGGGCCAATTCCGGCGTGTTGTTTTCGGCGGACAGGTGTGCCAGGCAGGCCCAGCGAAGCCGCCTGCTCCCCGCACAGCTTAACAAATCGGCGGATTCGTCGTTGGACAAATGTCCGCCGGGGCCTCGGATACGCTCCTTCAGAAAGTCGGGATACGACCCCTGTGCGAGCATGACGGGATCGTAATTGCTCTCCAGGACCACCGCATCGAGCGACCGGACGACGTCCTCCAAGCCGTCAAAGACATGCCCAAGGTCCGTCAGGATCCCCAGGCGATGCCGGCCGTCATCCACGACAAAGGCCACGCCGTCGGCCCCATCGTGCGGTGTGGGAATGGCCTCGACGCAGACCTGGTCAAACAGCAGCCCATCGCCGGCCTGAAAGTGGACCACCTCGGTCATCGGCCCCAAGTCGTGATACATGTTGGCCGCTTCCAAGGTGCGCCGGGTCGCGTAGACCGGTAGCCCGAACTTCCGGTGGAACACGCCGGCACAGCGAATGTGGTCCCGATGATCGTGAGTAATCAGCAGCGCATGGACGTCGCAGATGTCCCGGCCATGCGCAGCCAGCCGCAATTCCGCCTGCCGGCCGCTGATGCCCGCATCGAACAACAACCGCACGTGGTTCGCCTCGACGTAGATGCAGTTCCCGTTGCTGCCGGATTGGAGCGAGATGACTTTCATGAGCGGGATTGTATCTCAAGGGTAGACCGGCCGAAAAGCAGGCCGGCAGTCTGGCCTTTCTGCCGCCCCTTGCAACAGTCGTTCCCTGCGTTCGTTCAGCCGGAATGTCGTGTCATCATCCGCCCGTCCGCTGACATCTATTCCAACCGCTTCGCACCCGTGCCAGCCGCGACACATCTTCTTTTCTTACCTGCCAAGCAGCAATTCCCGGCGAACGGAAAGGGCATCTGCCTCGTGGGGAAAATCGCAGCT
>CAZXYZ010000086.1:0-49512 GCA_964645045.1 uncultured Pirellulaceae bacterium
GATCGCTTCGTGTAGCTGGAAACGGGAGCCTCCACGGGGCAAGCCCGTGGCATCCTACGTCACGCCATGATGTCGTTCCGGGCCGCTTGTTGCAATCGCTGCAGGGCGGTTTCCACGGCCTCGATTTGGTCGCCGGCCAGAGTGCCCCCGCCGAAGCGGACCTCGTAAAACGCTTGGACGATCTCGCTCGCCCACAGCGAAATCCGGATGTCGCCGCTGGCGGAGGCGATGCGGCTGGCCGCCTGTTCGCCGAATTCACGGGGCGTCTGGGATGCCGGGCGCCGTTGTCCGCAACGGGCCAGCATGCTTTCGAACCGGGTGTAGAACGCAACGGCCGGGCGCCCGCTGCCCGCGGCGGTTCCGGCCCCGCTGCGGGAAACGCGGATCGCGGTCCATCGCGATGTGCCCCAGTACACCCACAGCAGCCAAGCGCCGGCGACCAGGATGCCGCCGAAGACCGCCGCACCGATGATCCAAACGACGGCGCGAACAAGGGGCTGGGCGTCCGCAGCGTCCCAGCGGCTGGGATCGGACAGGTCCACGGCCGCTTGGCGGACCCGAGTGACCAGCGGCTGATAGAGTACCTCGCGCTGGCGCACGCCGCTCATGGACACCACGTGGTCTCGCCAGAATGAATGCAGCAGACTCAGCCAGTCCTCCATCTGGCGAGCCATGCCGGTCGGCGCCGAGGAGAAGGCCGGCGTCGGATCCAGACGCAACCAGCCGCCTTGCGACCAATCGGAGATGCCGTCCTGTCGGACGGCGCCGGTCGGCAGCCGGTCCGCAGGAATGTACGCTTCGACCCAAGCGTGCGCGTGCGTTTGGCGGACGCGGTAGGTCCCGCTGAATTCGCTGTACGCGTCCGCCTTGAAGCCCACGACCAGACGCGAGGGGATGCCTTGGCTGCGGAGCATCAGGGCCAACGCACTGGCGAAATACTCGCAGTTGCCTTCCGGGTGCAGGGTGACAAAGTCCTCCATCGGGTCGGCGGCCACGTTTCGCTGCGTTTGCTCGAAGGCATAGCGAAAGCGGCCGGATTCGAGGAACCGGCGCTGCAGCCAGCGTGCGCGGGCGGTCGGGTCGGAGGCGGGAATCCGCGATTCGCTGAGCCAACGCTGAGCTAGTCGAGCCAGCCCCGGCAAAGCGTCCTTCGGCCAACGCAAGTAGACCGCCTCGTCGATCGGCAGGTCGCAGGGCGTCCACGGCGATTGCGCACCGTCCTGGAACGCGGTCGTCGCCATCTCGAGGGTGAAGCTGCGTCCCAGCAGGTCGCGCCGCCGGCGCAGCCGTTCCGCTCGTGCGTCAAACCGCACGGGGGGATCGTCGCCGACCAGCAGGAAAGGCCAGACACAGAACAGTTCCGGCCGATCCGAGGGCTCGACGGTGATCCGTTGCCGCACCAGGGAATTGGCATCCAGCGGCTGTTCCGATTCGAGGACCCGGAGCCTCCCCGGCGGCCCACCCGGCTGGAATTCCCAATTCCCTTTGCGGTAGCCGGTCAACAGCGCCCCGCGCAGGTAGACGCTGCCTTGTGGGCGATAGGGACGCTGGCCGCCGAGGTCGGTCAAAGCAAACTCGAAGACCATGCGTTGGTCGTCCGACAGCGCCCCCAGTTCCCCCAGCCGGACTCGATCCGTGAAGCCGACCATGCGCAACGGCGGCGACCGGCCGGACCGCCACGGGATGTCGCTCATCGGCGGGAGTTCAAACTCCACTCGCCCAAATCGCGGGGCCAGGCAGAACAGGACGACTGCCACCGCGAAAGCGCCGACCGTCATCCGTCCCATCCGCCACCAGAACGGGCGCCCGAGGGCCGCCGCGTCGTGCGTGCCGGACGCGACGGATTGCCATTGAGCTTGCTCGTCCTGTGGGCTTCCCGGCCTCGGGCGAGCGGCAGCAGACAAGCCGCGCGATTCACGTGGTCCGGTCTCTCCGAGACCGGGGATCGCGTCTCGGCGAGAAGCGGCGGCGTGCCGCTCCGGAAATCGCAGGAACAGGGCCAGCGGCCCCACGATCAGCGTCGAGACCGCGATTCCCAGCAGCCGCCACCAGCTGCCCCGCACGCGGCCTGCCGCAGCGGCCAAGGGTTCGTCGGCGGACGGGCCTCCGCTAGCCAGCCGTTCGTATTCCAGGCAGATCAGCGCCAGCGTGGAAAACCCGAGCAAACAGTAGCCGAGCAGGCCCAGGGCAAACAGCGGCCCTTGGACCAGCGAGGTGGACAGAAAGACCGTCAACAGGCTCAGGCTGAGCAGGTCCCAGCGGGTGCGGGCCGTCTTACGCTCGAACAACAACACGGCCTGCAACCCGCCGAAGGCATGGCCCAATACGACGACTTCACCGGTTCCATAGGCATACGCATAACGCCAAGCACTCGCGATGGCAATCGGGAAGATCAGGCTGTTGACGGCCCAGGCCGGCAGCGAGAATCGCGGCCGGCCGCCCACTTGGCGAGTCGCCAAGCCGGCGGCAAGCAGCAAACCCAACGGCAGGATCGGATGCGACTCGCCCAGGCCGAACAGCACGCCGCCGAGGACGGTCAGGACCGCGATCTGAAGCTCGATCCTACGCCCGAGACTCATGATTCCGCCTCCGCCGGGCGTCGGTCCCACTCGAAGAACTCGCTTAACGCCACGCCCGCCGCGTCGACGGCGATCAGCCGGTAGGGTGGTCGCCGCCCAGGATTTGGCCTGGCCGCTGTGGCCGGTTGGGGCAGTTCCGCTGCTGCGTCCGCGCGTGTGCTGATCACGACCAGTTCGCCGTCCGGCCCGATCCGGCTGAGCGCGTCATCCCGCAACGATGATACCTGGGCCGCTGGAGAAGCCTCCGCCAAAGCCAACGCCACGAAGGCTTGACGCGCAAACGGGCCCGCCGCGCGGCCCGCTAGACAAATGGGCTGGGCGGCGGCGATGGCTAGTAGCGCCGGCCCCCGTCGGCGGCAAAAATCCGCGACCAGGGTGGCGGCAAAGCTGACCGCCAACTCAACCCGCCGCACATCGTCCGCCAGCGGTGCTTCCGGTGCCCAAAGATCCAGCAACACCGCCAGTTGCCGCTCGCCGGGCTGCTCGAACTGCCGGACCACCAACTCGCGATGCCGGGCGGTGCTCCGCCAGTGGACCCAGCGGACGCTGTCGCCCGCCTGCCATTCCCGCACGGCAAAAAAATCGCCGGGCACGTACCCCGGACGCCGAGCGCCGCGCGCGCCATGCGGCGCCGGCGGGCAATGCCGCAGCCAGGCCGGCCGCAATTGTCCCAGACGCGGCAGGACCACCAGATCGTCAGCGCCATCCAGCCAAACCGCGCGTTGCACCAGGCCAAACGGAAACCGCGTGGAAATGTGCAGTGGCCCCCACGCGTAGCGGCCCCGTTGCGGCAGGCTGACCCGATAGGCTTGACGCACCCGCTGTCCGGCGGGAACAAAGGAAAACATGACCCTCGGCCGCAGCGGCCGGCGCGCCGCCGAGCCGGTCCCCGGCGCGACGCAGTCCTCGACCGCGACGGCCCAGCTGGCGAGCCGGCGGCGCTGGTTGTGGACCTCGACCTCAACCGTGATCCAACTGCCGGCGTGCGATCCGGACACGATCCGGCGACGGACCTCCAAACGGCGCAGCGTGGCCACCGACATCCGCCAATCGATCAGCAGCATCCCGCAGATCAGTCCCGAGACCAGCAGCAGCAGGTTGTTCTCCCGCAGCAGTGCCCAGGTCAGGACGACGGCCAGCAGCAGCAGCACGTACCAGCCTTCGCGGCAGAGGGACGTACGATGACGAGTGGCCATGTCCGGCGTCCTCACTTCGCCAGCGGCAGCCGGACTTGGAAAACGCTGCCCTTTCCCAGTTCGCTGCGGACACTGACCTGACCTCCGAACGCTTGCGTCAAGTGTTTGACGATGGCCAACCCCAGCCCGGTCCCGCCCAGTTCCCGCGAACGGGCTTTGTCGACGCGGTAGAAGCGTTCGAAGATCCGCGTCTGATCCCGCGGCGAAATACCTACGCCGGTGTCTTCGACCTCGAACAGCCCGCTGTCGCCCTCGGCGCGGCAGCGGATCACGACGTGTCCGCCCTGCGGCGTGTACTGAATGGCGTTGCCCACCAGATTGTCGAAGATCGTCGCCAAGCCGCCTTCATCGGCGCGGATCACCACGTCGACGGGGGACGGCTCGATCTCCAGCGTCAGCTGCTTGGCCTGCGCCCGCTCGCGGTACGTTGGCAGGCAGCCTTCGATCACCCGGACCAACGACACGTCGCGAATGTCAAAGGCTTCGCGGCCCGACTCGACTCGGGCCAAGTGCAGCAGATCCAGAATCAACTGGTGCAACCGGTCCGCCTGCTCCTCGATCCGGGCCACGAACAACTCGTTGTGTTCCGCGTCGTGAATGGCGCCCATCCGGAGCGTTTCGGCATAGGCCTTGATCGCCGACAGCGGCGTCTTCAGCTCGTGGGAGACGTTCGCCACGAACTCCCGGCGGACGTTCTCCAAGCGGCGGAGGTCGCTGATGTCGTACAGCACCACGACAACACCCGGACACGGCTCGCCCGGCAAGCGAGTGGCACGGACGGCCAGGTAGCGGCGAGTCAGACCGCTGACCTGGAATTCGAATTCGTAGGGTTCGTCCAGCCGGAATGCCTCCTCGACCGCCTCGCGCACGACGCGGTTCCGGGTCACCTCCAGCAAGGGCCGCCCGCTCACCTCCCGCGTTTCGATGCCCAGCAGCGAACGGCTGGCATCGTTGGCGAACAGCACGCGCTGGTCGGCATTCACGGCCAGCACGCCTTCCAACATGCTGCTCAAGACCGTCTCTAAACGCTGCGAGTTCTCGCGCAGCTCGGTCACTTGCCGAGTTAACGCCCGCCGCATGTGGTCGACGGCCCGCGCCAACGTGCCGACTTCGTCGGCGGTGCCCACGGGGATCCGCTGTTGGTAATCCCCGGCGGCCACGGCTTCGGCGGCATCCGTCAGCCGGTACAGAGGCCGCATGATGCGGCCGGCAATCAGGTAGGTCAGCGCCAAGGCGATGACCCCGACGACGGACGCCGAAATCCACAGGTAGCGGTGCAAGGCGTGCGTTTGAGCGTCGATCGATTCCAGCGGCAGGGCCACACGCACGAACGCGGCTGTCTGGCCGTCGCGGTTCAACCGCAACGCCAAGTAGGACATGCGTTGCCGCACCGTCGTACTCAGCCGCACGGCGGTGCCGACGCCGCGCTGGGCCGCCTCCTGGAATTCGGGCCGGTCGAGGTGGTTCTGCATGGCCGATGGATCGTCGTCCGAGTCGGCCAGCACGGCGCCGGCGGGGCCGACGATCGTGATCCGTATCTTGGCGGCCTGCGCCAGATTGACGGCGACACGCTGGAGCCGGTCGTTACGGCCGGCAGCGGCCAACTCGAGGACTTGATCTTGCAGCGCCAAAGCCGTGTCCCGCAGACGCAATTCGATCTGCTGTTCGATCAGGCGTTTTTGCCAGCCGGCGACCAGCGAGACGTAAGCTACCGCCAGCCCGAAATTCAAGGCGGCGTAAACGAAGAACAGTTTGACCGACAGTTTGGAAAACCACATGGTACCGGACGAAATCATCGACGACGTGTTTCTGCAACGTTGCTATCCACCGCGCCCGCTGGCGCTCCGGGTTGCTATCCACCCCGCCGCTGCACAAAAAAAGTGGGACGGATCGGCAATCCATCCTACAAGAGAAGTCTTGGCTGCGAAAATGTCAACCGGCCTGCATCCGGGCTTCCACCCGGCGCAGAACCTCGCGGACATCGCAATCCGCGGGACCCAGCTGAACTTTGCCGCCGTCCGCCAGCCAATGCTCCACCTTGTTCTGGGCGGAAATCACCGTGCTGTGGCTCCGCCGCCCAAAATACTCGCCGATTTCCGAAAACGCCGCCCGGGTGAACTTGCGGGCCAACCACATGGCCAGCATCCGAGGCTGGGACAAGGTCTTCGATTTCCGCTGGGACTGCAAACTGCGGGCGTCGATCCCGAACACGTCGCAAATCGCCGTTTCGATGTCCGGCAAGCGAATAATCCGAGCCGTGGCGCGGAACACGTCGTCCAGGGCGTTTTCCGCTAACGAGCGAGTCACGTTTTGCCCCAAGGCTTCGGACATCGCTTGCAACCGGTTCAAGGCCCCGTTCAGCTGGCGGACGTCGCCGCTGATCCGGCTGGCCAACAGCTGCAGGACGTCGTCCGGAACCTTCAAGCCGCGCTGCTGGGCCAGACGCCGCACCAACAGCAATCGCGTCTCTTCTTCCGGCGGCTCCAAACCGCAAACCAAACCGCCGGAAATCCGCGCGGTCAACTCGGGGCCCAGGCCGTTGATCTCGGCCAGCGGACGGTCCGCGGCAAAGACCAACTGCCGCCCGTCCCGCAGCAGTGTGTCGACCGTGTGCTTCAATTCCACAATAGTCGCCCGCTTGCCGCTGAAGAATTGCAGATCGTCGATCAACAGCAGGTCGACTTCGCGGTACTTGCGGCGAAAACTCGGCAAGCCGCTGCCGCGTAAGGCTTCCAAAAAGTACGAGGTGAACTGCTCGGACGACATCAAGACGGCGCGTTTGACGCCGCGCATCTGCCGCGCAGCCTGAGTAATGCCTTCGAGCAAATGCGTCTTTCCCGTCCCCGTCGGTCCGTAGACGAACAACGGCGACGAGACTCCCAGTCGCTGCAAGACGCGCTGGGCGGCGGTGAACGCGACACAATTGCCGGGACCCAGAACGAATTCGTCCAGCGTGGACAGGGGCCGGCGGGAAAACGGAGCAGCCGTCCGGCGCGAATCGGCGTCCGCTCCGGCACTGCCCATCACCGCCGGACTGCCCGCGGCCGGCTTGGACGCCTGCCGCTGGGAGGCGGCAGCAGGGTCGACTTCGAATTCCAAGGGGACCGAGGTCCCGAAGATCGGCTTGCAGACGAATTCCAGATCGCCGCGGAACTGGCTGCGGACGCGATCCAGCAGAAACTGGTCGCTGGCGGAGATCCGCACCGTGCGGCCGTCCACGTGCAGACGCACACCGGAACCGAACCAAACGTCAAACCGGTCCCGGCCGATTCGTTCGGCAAGGGCGGTTCGCAACGCCAACACGATTTCCTTATCGTTGTGGTTCACGGTCCTGACGCTTCCTTTGCGCATGCCGCAGTCACCGTTGCCCGGTTGAAAGCACACTTGCGAGTCAACAAGACTCGGACGCTTCACAACTCGTCGACTCGCGTTCCTGGCTACCGGTGACGGCAGCGCGATTCCTTCGTGGACGCCCCGCCGACAGCGGCCGGCAAGACGATCTCGATCGCACATCGAGAGGTCAGATTCTAACCCCGCTAGCACTGATGTCAAACCTCTCGGCAACCCCCTGGCAAGTTTTCTTTTCGCGCCGCGGAATTCACCGCCTAATCTTCGACAAATCTTAACCGATCTGCCGCGCACTGAAAGCCGCGGATGGCCAGAAATTATTCGCCCCGCGGCGTGCAAAAGTTGTCAAAGCCGAAGATGCTGTGGCTGGTTTGCCGGGGGGCGGCGCGTCGTAACTTGCGATGAAGGAACAGGTAACGGTCCATTCCCTTCAGGCGACCTGCGCGACGACGTAGGGACCTTTCGGAATCACCGCGATTTTTGCGTCGGGACCATATTCCGCCAACGCCTCCGCCACCGCCGCCTCGACGCTGGCGGCGCTCTGCACAAACAGCCGGTCGAGTGTTGCGGCGGGCAAACCGTCACTGACGACGCGCACTTTGGCTTTGCGGCAGACCTGGCCCATTTTTTCGAGCTGCCATTGGTCCATGACGAAATAGTCGCCGAGGATTTTTTCCATGAACTCGGTCAGGCTGGCGTTTTCCTGAAACAGGCTGCAGAACTGCGGGCTGCCGATTCCTTCTGTCAGGCTGGCCGCCAAGATGATGGTCCCGCCTTGCTTGACGATGGGCAAGGCGGCTCCCATCCCCTTGACCGATTGGTAAAAGGTGGTGTCCAGCGGATAACCCGCGCACGACGTGACGACGATGTCCACGGGCTCGGGAACCGTATCGACTACGATTCCTCGGACGAACTCGCAGCCTTCCAAGAATGCCTGTTCCATGTCCCCGGCCACGAACTTCAGGGGCCGGCGTTGCGAGTCGATCACCACGTTGGCGATAAAATCGCAGCCCGCCCGGCGGGCGATCCAGGTATTCTCTTCGTGGACGGGATTGCCGTCGAGGATTCCCGAGTCGGCGTGAGGATCTTCCAGGAACGCGGGACTGTGCCAGACCTTGATGGTCTCCAGCGCCGCGATGCCCGGGCAAATCAGTTTTCGCCCTCCGGAAAAACCGGCCATGAAGTGCGGTTCAATTAAGCCCACCGTGATCTTCAGATCGGCCTGCACGTACCGAGTGTCAAGCCAAATCGGGACGCCCCGCGGACTGGTGCCTAGGTGGGTGTGCTCTGTCAACTCCTGTCCGTGGTGGTTCTCGATCCGGTAGTTTTCGGCAATGAACCGGCCCACCATTTCCGTCAATTCGTCGCCTTCGTTGGGCCGGTGCAAACCCGTGGCGATCAAAATCAGAATGTTCTCGCGAGGGATGCCGCTGTCCTCCAGGATGCGGAGGATGGGGCGGAGCATCATCTCGTTGGGCACGGGCCGCGTCACATCGCAGATCAGGATACATGCATCGCGGCGGCCGGCGGCCAGTTGCGCCAAAGGCGGCGTGCCATTGGGATGCTGGAGAACTTCGAGCAACGCCGCGTCCGGGGAGGACAACGGCGGAACCGATTTGTACGACAGGGTGCGGACGACCGCGTGATCAGGCAACGCGACGTCCAACCCCGTACGCCCATACTCCAGATGCACGCGCATGGCAGACCCCTTCGAGGCGCAGATCCCTGCCTGGCCCCGCAGTTGCAGAAAACACGCCGTCGGCTACTTCTTGCCGGCGGCCGCTTTGCCCGCCGCAGGCTTGGCAGCGGCTGCGGCGGCCTCGCCCTCGGCCCCCTCTTCCTCGGCCTTCTTCGCTTTCTTCTTCTTCTTCAGCGTGATCTTTACCACGCGGGTCTTGGGAAGTCCCAAAACACCATCGCCTTCCTTCCAACGTTCCATCTCGGCCAGCTTCCCAATCCGCTCGGCTCGCGTCAAAACGTTGCGATTCCGGATCGCACCCATGCGGACTTTTAGACTCTTGTCAATGGTCATGCTCAACGTACCCTGTGATCGGAAATACCTACTGGAAATAGACTTACGCGATCGTCGCCCGTCGTGTCGCGATCCCGAAACCGTCATCCCGCGTGTTGGCTGGACGCCCCCCAGCACCTTAGCCGTGGCATCCTGCGACCCGCATAGTATAAAAGGACCGAAGTCCCGAGACAACGGGACGTTAGACAGGTAGAGGGAAACGCGCGTCTCGGAGGCTGTACCACCGCCCATACGCGGCTAAGCCCGATGGAGTCTCCCCTCGCCTGTCAGTTGATCGAAGGCTGCGGCTGCTTCCGAAGTCCCGGTGGGCTTACGCCCGCCCGGTCGCCTGGCCGCCGTCAGTTCTTCAAAGGTTGAAGTTGCTCCAGAAGCGTCTTGGCTTTGCCGGGCCGAGAGGCGGGGTCACCTTGCTGCAGTTCCTGCAGCCCTTTCTCCAGGACATCGGCTTTGGCCGGATCAGCAGCACGCAAGTCCTCGACCATCTTCGGGAACGAGGTTACTTCGCTGCCCAGCGCCTGGCCGTCGGCGTACCGCTGCAGGATCGACGTGGGCAGAAACAGCGGATCGTTCGCCGTCTTGATCTCGATCTGCTGCTCCTGGACGGGACTGCCGCAGCCGGCCGCCCCCAGTACCAGCGCCACTCCGACAAGAAATGCACAACTGCGAAACATGTTCGGTTCTCCCTGATTAGTACTCGCCGATGGGTTCCCCGTCGTTGCGGTGGCCCAGCCGCTGGAACAAGAGTGTCTTCACGTCATTGCTGATGAAACGGACGGATGCGTCGCCTAGAACGGCGTTGACTCCACCCGGATGCAGGCTGCGGGGCGGAATGATCCCCAAGCCCCAGTCGTGCGCGCCGCCCGGACAGCAATTGCCGCCCACACTGGGATAGGTCCAGTTCGGCGGAGCCGCGGTGGTCAGCGTCGAATGGGCGGCAGCATACCAGCCCCACATGGTCCCATTGTTCGACTTGAACCCGGTCGCCGCCGTCATGGCGGCAGTGCCGATCGTGTTCAATTCGGCTTCGGTCGGAAAATTCTTGTTCACCACGGCGTTGATCGGGCCGTCGCCCACGTAGAAAATATCATACGGATATCTCCCGGCCGTGCCCGTCTGCCCGGAACCGGACAGGATTTCCGAACCCATCAACGTATTCGAAAGGCCGTCCGTCACATTGGCCATCTGCCGGTCGACCGAATAGGCGATCATTCCATTGAACCGATCGGCGCCCCACGTCGTCTCGACCGAACTGCCTGTCGACCAAGCGTAATTGGTCCCGGGGCCGTCCCAGCCTTGCGGATGAGTTCCACGTCTGGGAGCCGCCACGGACGATGGACAACGGAAGCTGACGATATCCGTGTTCATCAGTGTTCCGTATGTCCAGCCCCAATTCGTCGGATCGGATTCGCCCTGGTCGTACAACGCCTGCTGCTCGATGAACGGGAGCAGGAAATAGTTGGCACTCAACGCCTCCCAAACATTTCCACCGATCTGCTTGTAGTTCCGCGGGAACCGCTTGTACGTGTCGTGGAAATTATGCATCGCGACGCCGAGCTGTTTCAGGTTATTCACGCACTGGCTGCGGCGGGCCGCTTCGCGGGCCGCCTGAATCGCCGGCAACAGGAGGGCGACCAAAATCCCGATGATGGCGATCACGACGAGCAGTTCGACGAGCGTGAAACCGCTCACGGAACGCGGACGACGGACAAATTGGACAGCGGACGGGTGCAATACCGGATTCATAGGTGGGCCTCTGACATGGAGGAAATGCGGGAAGATATCAGGTAATGTAAGTATACTCGTCTGTCCCGGCCGCTGCAACGATACCGCGCGCGGCGGCACGGCAATTCGCCGATCCTAAGGCGCCGCACTTCCCAAGACTGGCCGGCCCTACTTGCACGCCGGATGCAAGGCCTTGCTGACGCAGCCGTGGTGGGCCTGGGCCACGGTGGCCGCCCAATCCAACAGGTAGCCGCGGCACGAAGCCGCTACCCAAGGAGGCAGAGCGGCCCGGCGACGGGATAGTTCCTCGTCGCTCACGTGCAGGGTGACGTCGCCGGTCAGCAGGTCAAACGAGATCTCGTCGCCGTCTTGGACCAACGCGATGGGGCCGCCCACGGCGGCTTCCGGACTGCAATGGACGCCGATCGCACCGTGCGAGACGCCCGAGACGCGCGTGTCGGAAATCATCGCCACCTTGCCATCCAACTCCGGCACGGCCAATGCGGCCGAAGCGATCAGCACCTCCGGCATGCCTGCCGCGACGGGCCCCAGGTAGCGGAGCACGATGACGTGCCCCGGCCGGATCCGCCGCGACTCGACGGCGATCGCCACATCCCGCGCCTGGTCGAAACAAACCGCCGTGCCGCGGAACCGCGGCTGCTGCATGCTGGACACTTTGAACACGATCCCGTCGGGCGCCAGGTTGCCAAAGCAAATCTGCATGTCGGCATACGCTTTGAACGGTGCGTCCTGCGGTGCGATCAGTTCCTGACCGGGGGGCGGCGCCGGGATGTCCGCCAGATTCTCGGCCATCGTCCGGCCACTGACGGTCAGGCAACCGCCGTCCACGATTCCGGCCTGCAACAAATACTTCAGCAGCACGGGCGTGCCGCCAATGCGGTGCAAATCGACCATAGTCAGCTTGCCGCGGGGAGCAAAGCTGCAGCAGACCGGCGTGCGCCGGAAGATGGCCTGCAAGTCGCGCAGCGAGAACTCGACGCCGGCCTCGCGTGCCAACGCCAATAAATGCAGCACACCGTTGGTCGAACCGCCGATCGCCGCGATCGTGGCCGCAGAGTTCTCGAAGGCTCGCCGCGTGAGGATGTCCCGCGGCCGGACGTTCTGCTTCAGCAAGTTGCGCATGGCGGCGCCGACGGCCAGGCATTCCTGACGCTTGGCATCGTCGATGGCGGGAGTCGAACTGGTAAAGGGAAGCGACAGACCGATCGCCTCGAGGGCGATGCCCCAGGTATTGAACGAGGCCGCAATGCCGCAGCCACCGGGTCCGGGGCAGGCCGAGCGGATAATCCGGCCGGCTTCGTCCTGCGACATCGCGCCCACGGACGCTGCGGCCTGAGCGTCGTACACGTCCAGGATCGTCACTTCGCGGCCGTCATGGCAGCCGGGCATGATCGTCCCGCCGTTGACAACCAGACCGGGGTAGTTCAAGCGGGCCAAGGCCATCGCAAAGCCGGGCCCGTTCTTGTCGCAGTGGTGCAAGCCGATCAGGCCATCGTAGCCGTGCGCGCTGACCACGCACTCGGCTCCGTTGGCAATCATGTTCCGCGACGGCAAGCTGGCGTTGCCGCCTTCGTGGCCTTGCGTGATGTTGTCGCTGACCGCCGGCACGCCGAACGGGAACCCCAGCAATCCCGCCTCGCGGCAGCCTTCGGCGATCCTCTTGGCCAACTCGTACGCATGGACGTTGCACAAATTGCCGTCCAACAGCGGCACGCCGATGCCGATTTGAGCCTTAGTCAAATCGTCGTCCGTCAAACCCAAGCCGTAGTAAAAGGCGTTGATTCCGCGTTGCCAGCCGTGCGTCAAACGACAGCTGTTCCAATTCAGATGCGTGGTCATGGACGGGTTTCCCGTAAGTGTCTGGATGGGCGTTGTGAGTGTCCGGCAAGACCGCGATTGTACTCGAAGGGCGACGGATTCCGCCAGCATGGGACCGGCGGTGCCGGCTGGGCGTCCGCAGGAACGGGCCTTGTTGGAGTCCACGCTTTAGCGTGCCAAGCGGGTCATACCCGCCAAGAAAGACACGCTAAAGCGTGAACTCCAGCGAGTTTTGCGCCTCTCCAGGGGTGGAACGATCAACCTCGAACTCGTCCGCGGCGATCATCGGCTCCAACGGCTCGCCCGCCGGCGGAACTGGCGGCTGGACGAATCGCGGATTCGTTGGCCAACACGCCAGGGTTGGCCGCCGATCCGTTCGTCCAGGAAGCACCGGGTCTGCCCCCGGAATCGAACTGGCGCCGACCGCAGCGATCGGTGCCTGATCCACTTGGGAAAGCTCCCCCTCCGCCGCGCCCGAACCCGCGCCATTCGCCTCGCGCGCGTTGAGGAAATTGATGAGCACCAGGACATCGGCCGCGGTACATTGGTAATCGCCGTTGACGTCGTAATAGGGCGGCGGCGACTGGGGCATGGCGGGCAGCAGCGAACCGCCGGGGTGGGCGTTGAGGTAGCTGATGACGATCAAGGCGTCCAACGGCGACACCCGCCCGTTGCCGTCGACGTCGTACGGGTTGGCCGGATTGCTCCAGGTCTGAGGCAAGACAATCAAGCCATCGACGACCGCCGCCGCCTGGCCCGCGAAATCCGTCGCACCATTGATCGTGTTGCTCAGCGTCAGGGACCACGAGCCACGCTCGAAACCGGTGGTGTCGATTGTGACCGTCGCCAGCAGACCGTCGGCGTTCACCATTCCCGCCGCCGTTGTGGTGCCTCGATACGCGTGCTGCGGAACGGGATCATCGCCGGCGGCGTCATCCGCATCCGTGCGAATTCCGGTGTTGCTTGCGGCAAAGACCGTCGCGGTCAAAATGTCGACGCCGGTGATGACCGGCGCCAGCAGCGTGCCGCCCGCCAGCGGCCCCCCGTCGGCGATTTGGACGTTAAAGTTCAGCCCTTGCACGGGCCATCCGCCGGAAACATAGATGGGGATCGTCTGTCCCGGCGTGTTTGGTTCCAGCACGTGAGTACCGACCTCGATTCGCAGCCCGTCGGGACCTTCGGCGGGGCCCGGCAACACCGCGCCGGAGCCGCCGCCCGCCGGTGCAAGGCGCCGCAGCGCGGTCTGAAAGTACGTCCCATGCATCCGGGCGATGGTCTCGTCGGTCGTGTCAACAAGCCGGTCGCGGTTGAAGTCGAAGGCGTTGTCCAACGCCGCCGGGTCGAGAACCGTGTGCGGATGGTTGCGGGCGGCAATCTCGTCAGTCACGTTCACCGGAAAATAGGCCAGCGGCTTCGGCGGTAACGCCCCATCCCCGTTGCCCAGCCCGGATTCGCCGATCGCGTTGCCAAAATAAAATACATCTTCGGCGGAAAGGCTCGTGTTTGGTGTCGCCTTGACGGTGACTTGAAGCCATTGATTCCGAATCGCCTCTTGCGCGTCCCAGATCAGCGTGACTCGCGTCGAACCGCCGACACCGGCACCCGGCCGCAGCGTGACCGAAACCGGCAGCGGCGCGTCCGGCCACGCGGCGGGATCGTTGCTGTTGCCCGAGCGGAAGCGGAAATCCGCGGCTGTCAGCACCGTGCCGGCTGCCAGATCGTCAACGTCGATCATCAGCCCGTTCAGGCCCTTGGCGTAGCTGGTGGAGTGGGAAAACTCGGCCTGTTGCCCGGGCAGCAAGGCCGATTTATCGACGGCCAGAGCCAGGTCGTCGTTCGGATCCGGGGCAACGCTGTTTCCGTCCCAAGCCGAATCGTTATAGAACACGTAGCGGCCAACCACGTCCGGAACGGGAGTCACCGAAATGGTGACGGTGGCCGGCTGCGAGTCGAGGCTCCAGTCGCGGCTAAGGTACGTGAACGAATCCGTTCCGTGGTAGTCGGGGTCGGGAGCATACGTCAGATCCGGAGCGATGCCTGTCACTTTCCCATGCGCCGGATTCTCCAGGACGATGAATTCCAGCCCATCCCCGTCCACGTCGAACCCCGTCAATGTCACCGTCGTGGAACCATCCTCCAGGGTCGACAGCCACTGATCGTCGGCCGTCGGCGGATCGTTCCCGGGCGTCACGTGGACGGTCATCGCCGCGGGCGAAGGCGAGTACCACGTCCCGTCGTGGACCTGGAACTGAAACGCGGCCAAGGGGACCCCGTACGCATTCGGAGGCGGCCGGAACCGGAGCTTGCCGGCCGTCAGGTCCGCGGTCAGGATTTCCCGGTCCGGCGTCACCGGAACTCCCTCGAATTCCAGCGAGCCCGCGGCGGGCAGCGATGCGATGCGGATCTTCGCCAGGACGTCTCCCTGGTCCGCATCCGAGAACCCAAAGTCTGCGGCCGCGAAGGCGTACGCGGCGTCTTCGGCCGTACTGACGGTACTGGCCAGCGCGACCGGCGGCGTGCCCAGCGTCAACGTCCCGGCGATGGCAACGGCATTGATCCGATTTCCGGCCGCGCTGACGAAATGCGTCGAGCCGGTCTGCGTCTCGGTCAACTGCAGGGGCCACGTGTACGTGTCTGCCGCGTCTTTCCAGAACCCGGTCGTGTCGATGGTTAAAGTAGCCAGCAAGCCCTCGGCGGTGACGGTCCCTTGAACGGCCGAGATCTGCCACGCCTGAACTTGCGGCAGGGACGTCATGCCGGACGGTCCCCCGTTGTTGCCCGTGAAGATCGTCGGCGCGGTGGAATCGCCTGCCAGGTCCACGGATTGAATGCTTGGTCCGCCAATGCTGCCGCCCGCTTCCGGTCCGCCATCCGCGATTTGGACGTGGAAGTTCAACCCCCGGACCGGAAAGCCGCCGGCAACCAAGACCGGGATGCTCTGGTTCGGCGTATTGGGCAGCAGGACATGCTGGCCGGCCAGGACCACCGGCAAGTCATCGTCGACGTTGGTGGCGCTCACATCGGCGGAGTTCCAGCCGTGGTAGCCGGGATCTGCGCTGACGGCGGGGGCGGTCACGATCGCGTAGCTCGCATCGCCATCGGCAAACACGTCGTCCACCCCGGCAGCCGTGACCGTCTGAGGTATCGACCAATTGGCGGGGGTAAACGTCAGACTGGCTGGCGATACAGTGCCTTCATTCGGGGCGCTCGATGACAAGCCGATGGTGACGTTCGCCAGGGGCACGGCGTTCAGCACGACGGTAAAGCTTGCCGTCCCCCCGGCTTCATCCGTCGTCAGCCCTGACGTAGGCGCAACTGTCACTGCGGGCGCTGCCGCCCGGACTCCGTACACGACCACGTCGTCGATGTTCCAACCCGAGTATTGATTGCGGCTACTCGTGGAACCCAGACCCCAGCGCACGTATACCGTCGAGCGGCCGTCGGCGACGCTGGCGATGTCGAAGGTCTGCAGCGTCCAACTCGAATCCGTCAGGGCACTGGTCGGATTCTCCCAGACGCTCGTCCAGCTGGTTCCGTCATTCGAGACTTGAATGTAGGCGCGGTCCGACGACTGTTTTTCGATGTTCAACCAGCGGTGGAAACTCAGCCGGATGTCCCGAAACGCCGAGGCGTCGATGGCCGGGGTCTGGGCCCACTGGGTCGCACTGATGTTGTTGGCATAGTCACCGGCCAGGTTGTAGCCGATCACGGACGCGCCCGTGTACCCCGCGGCAGGGTCCGGGTTGCCGTTGCTGCCGCCGCCGCCGGCCGGCGTTCCCCACTGCCATCGCGACGCCCCGGAACCGGGAGACAGCGTCCAACCGGGATCGGCCGTCATGTCGGCCGTATAGATCACGTCCCGGATGGCTACGGTGTACGTGAATGCGGTCGGACTCGGATCGAGGTCGTTTCCGGCGGCGTCTTCGATGTCGTCCGCATCCGGCGCCAGCTGAACTTGCAGCGAGCCGTCCGCCAAGCCGTGTACCGGGAACCGCCACAGGTTGCCGCCCGGGTTCGACGGGGTGCTGACATAAGCGGCGGCGGCCGCCGCCCCGCTGAGCACCATGTCGCTGGCATCGACATTCACCACGGTTTTGGAAAAGTCGATGTCGATAAATGCGTTGCGGGTGTTGATGACGGTCGCCGAGGCGGGCGACACGGCAACCATGTACGGGGGCGGTCCGCCGGGCGGAAGCGTTCCCGTGATGGAAAAGTAGCCCAGACTGCCGTAATTGCTGTACCCGGTCGCCAACGGCGACTTGCCCGTTCCCGCGATCGCCAGATAGTACGTGCCACCCGCCAGATCCATGCTGAAACTGGCTTCCAACTGATCGGCCGGGTTGCTCGTCGCGATCGCGGTGCCCGCACGATCGTACAGCGTCGCCACGACGTCCAGGTTCGGGCTGCGTTCGAAAGGCTTGACGGTCAAGGCCACCGTGCCGGCCCCCGTCGCGAAAGAGAAATAATCGGTATCCGTATTGCGTTCGATGATGCCTTGGCCCGCTAGAATCGTGTCGCCTGCGGGATTGAGTGCCGTCGCCGCCGTCAGAACGTTGCCGTGGTCGTCCGGCCGGTAGCCGAACCCGTTGCTGGTCGTAATGATGGCAAGGTCGTCCTCCGTGTTGTTGGCGTTCGGATACTCGCCTTTACTCCATTGCGTCAGCTCCCGGTAATAACCGTTCCCCATGATCGGCGCCCAGCTGGTATCGCCGGTGCCGTGCCCCGTATAGTACTCGACGCCGGCGGTGGTCCCGTCGTGCTCCAGTCCCAGGCCGTGGCCCGCTTCATGAGTGATCGCTTCCGCGACCAGTTTCTCAGATCCGTTGCCCAGGTTCTCCTCAAATACGAAAGCCGGAGTGTCGCTGTCCCAGGTGAAGGACCTCACGTAGGCCACGCCTCCGTACTGTCCGGTGCTGAACCAATCGGTGGAACTTCCGCCGATCACCACCCGGATCCCCCAGGCCGCGTCTCCCGTCCCCAATTGCCGCAGGGCCTCAGCGCCCGGGTCTTGCGTGGTGACATTGACTTGGAAGGGCCGGTAATCCTCGGCCACGCGCTGCCAGATAGCTTGGATCCGCTCCAACTCCGCATCCGAAAAACTGCTGACGCTGTCCAGGCTGAACGCCGGGCTGACAATGGAGCTGCCTCCATTGTAGCTCGTGTTCCAACTCGTTCCCGTCGTGACGTGCCCGTCGAAATCGAGGTAGATGGTCTTCGTCGCCGACGGATAACTGCTCAGAAAAAATGTATCCGTCAGCGGGAAGGGAGCCGCCGCGGGGCTGGCTGCGGCCCCGGCCGGAAAGGAATCTTCGTGCAAGGGAACGAGCACCGAGTCGGGTGCAGGATCGAGATGCACCACGTTGCCCCAGCGGTCAATTCCGCGGTTGCCGACACGGCGCGGACGTTCCGGAGCTTCGAACGCCGGCGGAACAGTGTCCCCGGAACGGGCATCCACGGCCGCCATCCCCAGCAACGGGTCCCACGCGGCGCTCAGCATCTGCCGCGGTTCCAAACGCTCCGCCTCCAGCCGCCGACACCATCCCGATCGGGACGAAGTCGTGCCGCGCACCGCACGCCGCCGGAACACGCGGGTACCACCGCTGCGAAACAGATGTACAATACCGTTGATCCAGTCCATACCGCCATACGAAGGCTGAATTTGCCAGCTACCTGCAAAGACCATAGAATTCTATCATCTTTCCGCGTCGATGTAGCACGGATGCAAACAATCTCACCAGGAACCCGAAAGGACCGACGTATGAAGCCCTCCGTCCGCTGCGCCATCATTTTCGTGTCCGTTTGTAGTTCCGCGATCCTCGTGCCCACGGAGATCCGTGCCGAGGTCCGCGCGTGGGATGGCGAATTGACCCTTCCGACCTACGGCTGGGAGGAGGACGTCAACCCGAAATTCTGGGCCTTGGAGGGCGGCGCGAAACTGTCGACCACCGTTCACGGTGCGATTACTTATCCCTACGTGATGCAGGATCACCTGTCCCGCACCAAGGCCGATCGCACCTACCGCGCGCTGTATCTGGAAAACGAATACCTCCGCGTAACCTGTTTGCCCGAACTGGGCGGCCGTCTGCACTCGGTGTTCGACAAGACGACGAACGAAGAGATGTTCCACACCAGCCACGTAATCAAGCCGGGGATGATCGCCATGCGCGGCGCGTGGATCAGCGGCGGCGTGGAGTGGAATTCCGGCCCGCATGGGCACACGGTGACGATCGTGTCGCCGGTGGACGCCGTGACGGGCCGCAATGCGGACGGTTCCGCTTACCTGGAAATCGCCAACCAGGAAAAGATCTTCCGCACGCGGTGGACCGCGCGCGTGACCTTGCACCCCGGGCGCGCGTACTTGGACGAGCAGATCCGGATTGAAAACCCGACCGACGGGATGCACCCGTATTACTTCTGGAACTGCACGGCTTTTCCGAACCGGCCCGGGACACGCTTCATCTACCCGATGAGCCTGGGAACGGATCACAACGCCCGCGAGTTCTTCCGCTGGCCGGTCCACGAAGGACGCGATTTGACGTGGCTCAAGAACTACGAGACGTATGCCTCGGTGTTCGCCGTGAACTGCGCGTACGGTTTCTTCGGCGCCTACGACGCCGATGCCGACCGCGGCATCGTCCAGGTCGCCAACCCTCACGAATTGGGCGGCAAGAAGGCGTGGACGTGGGGCGAGTGGGAGTTCGGCAAGGTCGCGCAGAAGAACCTGACGGACGAGGACGGCCCGTACATCGAAGTTCAGAGCGGTCCGCTGCCCACGCAATCCGATTATGGGATGCTGGGTCCCCACGAGCGGGTCGCCTGGCAGGAGTATTGGTATCCAGTCCACGGGCTGGGCGATGGGTTTGAGTTTGCCAACGAGGACCTGGCGGCGCAAACCGCACGCGGCAATGGACGCCTGGAATTGCGGCTGTTGGCAACTTCGAAATTCGACGATGCGGTGTGCGTGCTGGCCCGCGGCGGACAACCGGTTGTGAGTCAGCAACTCCATCTGTCGCCCGGCACGCCGGCAGTCGTCGAGCTGACGAAAGACCCGGAGCGGCCGGTCGACGTGACGGTCACCAACGCGGCAGGCCGCGTCTTGGCTGCGTTTACCACTCCGCTGCCAATCCCGCAAGTTGATCCGCCGGACCCAGCCAAGTTCGCCGAGCGGCCGGATAATGCCTTGAGCGTCGAAGAGCTTTACCTGAAGGGCCGCAAGTTCGACCGGGCGACCGATCGCCGCCAGGCCCGCGCGTACTACGAGCGTGCCTTGACTCGCGATCCGGGACATGTGGCGTCGCTGCGCGCGCTGGCCGTGATGGATTTCGAAGCGGGGTTGTATCCGCAAGCGATCGAGCGTTGTCGAAAGGCGGTGGACCGCGACAGCGACGAAGGCTGGTGTTGGTACTACCTGGGCGTCAGCCACCTGCGGCAGGGCGATTTTGCGGAGGCCCTGCGGTGCGGCTACCGGTCAGCGCGTTGTCCGGGCTCGGTTTCGATCGGCTGCGACCTGGCGGGCCGGGCGGCGATGCGACTGGGGGACATTCCGGGCGCGATCGCCGCTTTTGCCAAGGCGGTTCGTGCGGACGGCAATGACGCGGCGGCGGCCGATCATCGGATCCTCGCCCAGTACACGGCACAGATGCCCGCGGTGAAAGAAGCCGCCAGCGACCGCATTCGGCAGAACCCCACGGCCGTCGTTCCCATCGCCGTCGATTGGCTGAGTGATCGCGGGACGGCAGCCGACTTGGATCGCCGTTTGCGGTCCTTCCTGGGCGAGGACGAATTCGAGTTGCTGGAGGCCAGTTTGGTATTTGCCGAACTCGGTCTGTTCCAAGACGCGGGACGAATCGTCCAGGCGGGCTGCGTCGACGCCGTGCCGGCGGCCGAGCGGAGTTTCCTGCCGCTCTATTACCTGGCGTGGTTCGCCGCTCAGCGAGGCGACTCGACCGCGGCTCGGCAATGGCTGGCGCAAGCAGCCCAGACTCGCAAAGACCGCGTCTTCGCCTCGCGGGTCGAGGAGGTCGAATTTCTCCGCTACGCCGTGCAAGAGAACCCAGCCGACGCTCAGGCCCATCTGCAACTCGGCTGCCTGTTGGCCAACCTCGGCCGAGTGGACGACGCGTCGGCGGCGTGGCAGACCGCCGCGAAACTGGATCCGCAGCAAAGCCTCGCGTGGCGGAACCTGGGTCTGGCGGCGGCAGCCAAGGACGATCTGGTCTCCGCCGAGACCGCCTATCGAAAGGCCATCGCCGCTCGGCCCAGCGACCAGACGCTGTACCGGGACTTGGCGGAAATCCTGACCGCCGCCGGCCGGCAGACGGACGCGATCCGGTTGTTGGAGGGTATGCCGATTCCCGGCATGCGGCGGGCCGAAATCACGGTCATGCTAGCTGAAGCGTACGTCGCTCAGCAGCGCTACGACGATTGCCTCCAGCTGCTGGAAGCCACGCCCTACTTCGTCAATTGGGAAGGCCAGGACGTCACGTGGCGGCTGTTCAATCGTTCGCACATCGAGCGCGGCCGCCGGCGGTTGCAGCAGGGTGACGAGGCCGGCGCTTTGGCCGATTTTGAAGCCGCGCTAACCTATCCGGCCAACCTGAACGTCGGCCGCTCGAACAAACCTCAAGAGGCACCCGCCCAGTTCTGGCGCGGCCAAGCCTTGGCGGCACTGGGCCGTCAGCACGAAGCTCGTGCCGCGTGGCAGACCGGCGCCGGCGGTGCCGACGTGCCGGGCGAACAGAACGAGTACCGGGAAAAGTGCCGCCAGGCGCTGGGGCAGTAGGCCGCGGCTGGGCATATTGCCGCCGGTTACAGACGCCCTGGCTACGCGGTTCTGCCTCGTAACCCACTGCCCGCGGGGCTCCGACTCGCACTGTTCGTTTGCTGGCTACGACCGTTGCCTACTTCGCCGAGGAGGATACCGCCAGATCGTCGAATTCGATCTCGACACGGGCGACGTGACAGCCAGCTTTCTGCACATCCGCGATGCCGGATCGGATTGCTTGTTCGAGCGATTCATCCTCCCGATGCAACGTCACCCAGACCACGCCGGCGCGGCAACCCGGCGATCCATCGTCGCATCCTGACTCGTATAGTGCCTCAACCAGTTCGTCGGTCAGTTCGGTGTCCGGCGACAGAACCAGGGTGAAGTCGTATTGTTTCATTGCTCACTCCTGTCCTTCATCGGGGTGGTGTGGGCAGTTGGCGACCGCCCGACGGATATCGCGGGCGTGCGATTCGGGGACCCGTGGCGTGCAGTAGACCGCTTGTTGGCAACCCTGACGATCATGCCGCGGGCAGTACAACCGGCCCCAGGCATGCGCCCTCGCACCCGCTCTCCGCAGAATCCAGCCGTGCTCGATGGCATAGTCGACGGCGGCGCGAACATGCTTGTTGGTATGGTCGTTCATTGTTCCGCGATTCCTCCGGACAACGTCGCCTAATCAAAATGTAACGTCATCGGTTCGCTCGTCAATCCGCGCACGAAAAAAGGCCAAACGAAGGCATCGTCCCGCGGTCGGGTGGTGTCCGCCAATGGAAAACCCGTCCGGGAACTCGAACGGTACTCGCCGCCGGACGGGAAGCAACGGGAGAGCTTCTGGCCGATGATCTGAAATGCACCAACTGGGTCCTTTGGTTTTCCCACGGTTACGGTGCTAAGCTTGCTTTACAAGAACGCTCCAACCGTCTACTATTCCCCATCCCGTTCCTGTGCCAGGATCAGTATCGCCGAGACGGAATTCGATGAACACCGGCTGGATTGGTTTTAGCGCGCCCTGGATCACCGTGCTAGCAGTCGGCGGCCTGGCGGCACATGCCGCCGGGCAGTCATTCTCTGCACTGCCGCCGGTTCATGTCGCACAGCCGGCCATCCACTCGGCGGTTGAAGAGCAACTGCGGCGTCTGCCGCCCATCGATGCGCCCCCGGGCTCAACGGTGGTCGTCAGCTATTCCGAGCCGCTGACCACGGATGCGGTAAATTCTCCCGGCGACGAGATTTCCGTTTCCTGGGAACCCGAGGACGATGCGGCTGGCAGCGTCGCGCCGGACGCGGCTTTCGCGCCGCCTGTTTTCGAACCGTTGCCCAAGGATTCCTTGACAGACGATGACGACTTGATCCAAATCGCGCCGGACCCGGTCGATCCGTGGTGTGCCGATCCGTTCGGACGCTATGCGTATCGCGGCTCCGGCTCTCCGCCTGGCCCGTCGGACTTGCTCCCCGGTTCCGGAGACCGCATGGGAATTCTGACCTTCGTCTTCGATGGGATCACGACACCCAGAGAAGGCAAGAACTCTTGGGGACTGGCAGCCGAGTGGCACCTGGTCGGCGGTCCCAAGCGGACGGACATGCCTCCTCAACTTTGGGATTTCACCGCGCATTTCGGCCGCCGCAACCGGTTGGATGCGTACTGGTCCTACGACGTCGCCGTGCGTCCGGGGTGGTTCAGCGACTTTGCCGGCAGTGCCCGGGAGGGCCTCCGTTTCCCGGGACACGGCGTGTTGTACTACACGCCGTCGGACGAATTCCAAATGCTGATCGGCATCGATTACTTGGATCGCGACGACATCGCCTGGCTACCGGTCGTCGGCGCGGTGTTCAAACCCCACCCGGACTTCCGTTTGGACGCGGTGTTTCCCCGGCCGCGAATCGCCAGCCGTTTAAGCGGCGATCGCTGGCTGTATCTGGCCGCGGAAATGGACGGTGGGACCTGGGCCATCCAACGCGCCGATCGGACGGACGACGTGGCCACGTATCGAGACTACCGCCTGTGCCTGGGCGTGCAGCAAGGCGAGGAAAGCACGAGTTACTTGGAAGTCGGTTACGTCTTCGCCCGGCACCTCGAATACCGCTCCGGAACCCCTTCCTATAATCCCCTGAGTACGACCCTCCTGCGTCTTGTGGTTTACTACTGAACGCCATGCGAGATATGGAAAAAGAAGAATCCTTCTCCTGTTTCGATCTGGACCAAACGATTCAAGGCATCGCCGCAGCGTTGCGCGTTTCCCCGGGGCAAGTCCGCGCGACGGTCGAATTGCTCCAGGCCGGAAATACCATCCCGTTCATCGCCCGCTATCGCAAAGAGGCCACCCAAAACCTGGCGGAACAGGCGTTGCGGTTCATTGAGGATTCGCTGGCCAAGGCGCAGGAACTGGCCCAACGCAAGACGACGATTCTGCGCACGATCGACCAGCAGGGCCAGTTGACCGACGAACTGCGCCGGCAGATCGAGACGTGCCAGGACAAGCAGCAGCTGGAGGACTTGTACCTGCCGTTCAAACCCAAGCGGCGGACGCGGGCCACGATCGCTCGCGAGCGCGGGCTGGAGCCGCTGGCCCAGATCCTGCTGCGCCAAGAGCGGCTGAACCGGCCCCGGAGTGACGTCCTGCGGCCCTACGTGTCGGCCGAACGCGAAGTCCCGGACGAAGCGGCCGCGCTGGCGGGTGCGTGCGACATTGTGGCCGAGCATTGGTCCGAGGATGCGGCCACGCGCAGCTGGCTGGTCAAACAAGCGGCCGAATTCGGGCAGGTCGTCTCCCGGGCCCGCCGCGGGAAAGACGATCCGGCCAGCAAGTTCGCGATGTACTTCGAGCATCAGGAGCCGCTCAAACGCATGCCCTCGCACCGGCTGCTGGCGATGCAGCGGGGCGAGGCCGAAGAGGTCTTGCGGATCAGCCTGCAGTTGGACGACGATCTGATCCTCCGCAAACTCAAGCCCCAATGGGTCACCAATCCGCAATTCGAATTCTACCAGGACCTGTTGCCGACGGCCGAGGACTGCTACCAGCGGTTGTTGCTGCCGGCGACCGAATCGGCGGCCATGCAGGCGGCGCGGGAAAAGGCCGACGAGGAGGCGATCTCCGTTTTCGCGAAAAACCTGCGGGAATTGCTACTGGCCCCGCCCGCCGGAGCGCACGTCACGATCGGCATCGACCCGGGCTTTCGCACGGGGTGCAAAGTGGCCGTCATCGATGGCACGGGCAAGTTCCTGACCCATACCACGATCTACCCCACGCCGCCGCACAACGACGCAGCCGGCGCCGCCCGCACGCTGCTGGAGCTGATCGCCCGCTTCGAGGCCAAGCTGATCGCCATCGGCAACGGTACGGCGTCGCGGGAAACGGATACGTTTGTGACGGACACGTTGCGGGCCAGCGGGTTGCAGGTCACCAAGGTCGTCGTCAGCGAGTCGGGCGCGTCGATTTACTCGGCCAGCGAAGCCGCGGCCCGCGAGTACCCCGACCTGGACGTCACCGTGCGCGGGGCCATCAGCATTGCCCATCGGCTGCAAGACCCGCTGGCCGAATTGGTCAAGATCGACCCGAAATCGATTGGCGTCGGCCAGTACCAGCACGACGTGAACCAGACCCGGCTGCGCGAATGTTTGGACCGCGAAGTCCAATCCTGTGTGAACTCGGTCGGCGTGGACGTCAACATGGCCAGTGCGCCGCTGCTGTCCTACGTGGCGGGAATTGGTCCCAAGCTGGCGCAGCGGATTGTCGAGTACCGGGACGCCCACGGCCGGTTTGAACGCCGCGAGCAGCTGTGCAAGGTGCCCAAGCTGGGCCAAAAGGCATTCGAACAAGCCGCTGGCTTTCTGCGCATCCGCGACGGCCAACAGCCCCTGGACAATTCCGCCGTGCATCCGGAAAGTTACTATGTCGTCGAGCGAATGGCGTCCCACTTGCAGGTCGCGACGAAACAACTGGTCGGCAATGCGGGCTTGGCCGCCAAGCTCAACGCCCCCGACTTTGTCGACAAGAAAGTCGGGCTCCCCACCGTCCAGGACATACTCGCCGAGTTGGCCAAACCGGGGCGCGATCCGCGGAGCGAATTCAAGGCGGCCAAATTCACCGAAGGCGTTCACGACTTGGAGGACTTGAAAGAAGGCATGATCCTGGAGGGTATGGTCACGAACGTCACCCGCTTCGGAGCTTTCGTGGATGTCGGCGTTCACCAGGACGGGCTAATTCACATCTCGCAGCTGTCCAACACCTTCGTCCAGGACCCCAGCGAAGTGATCGCCGTCGGGGATGTCGTGCGCGTGAAAGTCCTGGAAGTGGATCGCGGCCGCCGCCGCATCGCCTTGTCGCGAAAACAAGTCTCGGCTCCCTGACATTGCCGGGGGCGACACCCCAATGCCACTTACTGTGGGACCATTGCGGGCGTTCTTGTTAGCGGAGCGGCGCAAGCCGCCCGGTTCTCCGGCGGCAATACCGGACGGCTCGCGCCGTGCCGCTACAAAGTAAGCGGCATTGGGCGACACACGTCGCGCAGACATGCTGTCCGGTTGACAATTCGCGGCGGAACCCGCAGACTGCTGGCGAGCGAACAACGAGTCCACGGTGGCGAGGCCACTTTCCCCAGACAGATCGCCTGATTCATGACAACTCCCCGGCAGACTGCGTCGTTTTTGATCGGCAAGTTCCGCGAGGTCGGCGTCCGTCCCAACACGCGGCGCGGCCAGAACTTCCTGATCGACTTGAATCTCGTTCAATTACTGGCTGACACGGCCGACGCAGGTTTGGACGACGTGGTCCTGGAGATCGGCACCGGCACGGGCTCGCTGACCGCCCTGTTGGCCGCTCGAGCGGCCGCCGTTGTGACGGTTGAGATCGATCCTCAGTTGTACCAATTGGCCTCCGAAACCCTGATCGACTGCGGCAACGTGACCATGCTGCAGCTGGACGCCCTGAAAAATAAAAGCCACTTTCATCCGGACGTACTGGAAGCGGTGCGAGCGAAGTTAACCGAGCAGCCCGGCCGGCGGCTCAAGGTGGCGGCCAACCTGCCGTACAACATTGCCACGCCCGTGCTCTCCAACCTGCTGAGCACCGACCTAATACCCGTCTCGATGACCGTGACGATCCAGAAAGAGCTGGCCGATCGCATCGCGGCCGGACCGTGTACGCGGGATTACGGGGCGTTGAGTATCTGGATCCAAAGCCAGTGCGAAACCCGGATCGTCCGCATCCTGCCGCCGACGGTTTTCTGGCCGCAGCCCAAAGTCGACTCGGCGATCCTGCAGATTCTGCCCGACGCCGAAAAACGTGCCCGGATTCCGGACCTGGAATTCTTCCATACGTTTGTCCGCTCGATGTTCTTTCATCGCCGCAAGTTCCTGCGCAGCGAGTTGCTGGCCGCCTTTAAGAACGACTTGGACAAGCCGGCCGTGGATGCGATCTTGCAGGAGCAAGCGTTGGACGGCAAAGCCCGCGCGGAGGAACTGAGCGTCGAGGCCATGCTGGCCTTGTGCGACGCAGTCCGCCGGCACTTGCGGGCGGTTGATTTGCGGGAGCAAACATACGTGGGATAGGCTTCCAGCCTGTCAGGATTGTACGTGGGATAGGCTTCCAGCCTGTCAGGATTGTCCAGTTGCAAGTGTCTATTCTGGGCCGTTTTCCCATTCGACAGGCTGGAAGCCTATCCCACGATTCAATCAACAGTCAGCTAGGGACGCGGGTGAGCAGGACTGCCATGTCACTCCATTCACGAGAACGCGTGTTGCGGACGATCCGCGGCGAGCCGGCCGATTGCGTGCCGGCGGCGCCGTTCATGTATGACCTGGCGGCGGTGGCCGCCGGCGTCCCGCTCCGCGAGTACTACACCCGCGCCGAAGCGCTGGTCCACGCCCAGCTGACGTTGCACGGACTGGTCGGCCAGGACGTGATCTGCGTGGGATCCGACAACTACTACATCGCCGAAGGCTTCGGCTGCGAAACCACGCGCAGCGACGACGAATTGCCGGCCCTTGAACGGCCAGCCGTGGAGCGACTGGCCGACGTGTTTTCACTGGAGGTCCCCGATCCGTACACGCAAGGACGCATGCCGATGATGATCCAGGCGGTTCGCGCCGTACGGCAAGCGGTGGGCGACCGCGTGGCGATCCGCTGTCCCGGCACGGGCCCGTTCGCACTGGCTTCGTACTTGATCGGCACGCAGAACTGGCTGCTCGAAGTCGGCATGGTCGAAGGCGGGATGAGCGACGGTCAGGAGGCGGCGCTGCACCGCGGTCTGGAACTGGCCGCCGAGGCTCTGATCCGCTTCGGCATCGCCTGTTGGGAAGCCGGCTCCGACATCATCCAATGCGGCGACTCGCTGGCGTCGTGCAACGTGATCTCACCGCAAACCTATCGGCGGTTTGCGTGGCCCTACCAGCAGAAGGTTTTTCGCGCCTGGCGCGAGCACGGCATCCGTGCCGCGCTGCTGCACATCTGCGGCGACAGCAGCCGCGTGCTGGACGACTACGCCGGAACAGGCGCCGACCTGATCGAAATCGACAACCAGGTGGACCTGAGCTACGCGGTCCGGCGGATCGGCGGCCGGGCGACCCTGATGGGCAACGTCCACACGGTGACGGAGCTGTTGGAGGGTTCGCGCGAAACCGTGCGCGCGGCCGCCGAACGCTGTCTGTGCGCCGCAGCCGGCGCCCCCTTTATTCTGGGCTCCGGTTGCCTGGTCCCCCGCCGCACGCCGCTGGACAACGTCCGCGAACTGGTCGAAACGGCACACCGCTACCGGCGCGACAACGATCCGGCGTGACGCCTTGTGCGGACCAACCCCTGAAAAGGTCGGATTTCTCAAAAAAACTGGCAGACGATTAAGCTGGAGTACAGCCTTCAGGCTGCCCGGGCGGGCGGAGCCCGCCGCCGATGCATGCTGAAGCGTGGACTCCAACCGCGGTCCTACTGGCCGTACCGCTTCTTGAATTCTTCCTGCCGCAGGCGGCGTTCCTCCCGTTCGGCGGGATCCTGTTTGTCCAGGTACCAGCGGTGGTTGGCCGAATTCAAGACCTCGTCGAGTTTCTTCGCCAACGCCTCGGCGGCCGTGGCCTTGGCTGCGTCGCCCGACGCCTTGCCTTTGTCGATCAAGTGCTCCAGTTCCGGGACCATTTCGCTGTAGAAGTGCTTGGCGACTTCGTAGGTGCCGTGCCAATGGGTATAATCGGGGCCCATCATGGACGCGCCGTGACGGGCGCGGCGGCCTTCGTGGTGCCACAACTCGTACCACACCCAGTCCAAATCGTTGGAGAATTGAACCGGCTTCATCAACGGCTTGGCCAGTTCATACAGCTCCTTACCGGGGCTGGCGAACTTGGTGTGGTATTGCTCCAGCAGGCCGTCGTACTGCGTGTAGAAGTTGTCCACCCACTGCTGGCCGTGGCAGTTCAGGCAGACCATCTTCATGTTGCCCCGCCGCGCCTCCCAGTTGACCTCCGCGCCCGGCAGTCCCATCTTCTTGTCGCTGACTTCGGGCCGGACCGAGATCTCGGGACGGTTGTTCCAACTGATCCGCATGCCCACGTCGTGCGTCACGGGCAGACCCGGCTTGGCGGCCCGGTCCTTGGCGGCCGGGCGGGCGGGCGTGGCGCTCATGTGACAGGTGGCACAGGTGGGGGCCAGATGGTAATCCTCGCCCACGACCCACTTGGCCGACTCCATGTTCAGCTTGTCGTGGAACGCGCGGAAGGCGATGCCGTGTTTCGATTCGTAGTAGATCTCCATCTGCGGATGATCCGGTCCCATGTGGCACTTGCCGCAGTTGTCGGGATGCCGGGCTTGGAAGGCCGAGAACGAATGCCGGCTGTGGCACGCGGAGCAGGAGCCTTCGGAGCCGTCGGGGTTGATTCGGCCGATCCCCGTGTTGGGCCAAGTGGCCGGATCGAGTTTGCCGCCGGGCAGAACCTTGACCTCGCTGCCGTGGCACTGCCAGCAGCCGCTGACCGCCGCCGAGCTGACGCCCTTTTGAAAGGCCGGAGTCACCATGCCCCGGTTGCCTTCGATCACCTCGGCCAGCGTGTTGTCCAGAGAACCGAGGATGCGGGCGCCCTTCGAGTGGTGCGACTGGGCGAATTCGGCCCCTTCTTTGGCATGGCACCGCGTACAGTCCTTGGGCGACACGATCGTCGCGATCCAGGCGCCTTCGTGCTGGAACGCATCCGGTTCGCCTTCCTGGGCCATGTGGCATTCGTAACAGCCGACGTTAGCCCGATAATGCTTACTGTTGCCCCACTGTTGGAAAATGGGCGTGTTCTCCACTTTGTGGCATTCCACGCAAGCCTTGGTTTCCGGGGACATCGCCGGCAGACCCCACGCTTGCGCACGGACCTCGGTGGCAAAGCCGCAGACCGAGCTGAGCAGCAAGGCGGAGATCAGCCCACAACGGGTGTTGATCGCGGAACGTCGGGTCATGGCAGTCTCACTCTTTCGCTAGGCCGCCCTGGTGCCCGGGCGGCGATTGGCCGAAACGCTTTTCATAAGTGACTTCGCCCGCCAGCACCGGCACGGAGATACGGACGAAAATGGTGTACAGCAACAGGCCAAATGCCCAAATGCCCAGGCAGATCACGATCTCGCGCGCCGTGGGCACGTACTCGACAATCTCGCCCAGCGGCGTGGGCACAAAGGCGGGCACGATCAAGCCCATCCCCTTCTCGATCCAAATTGCGACGATCGACAACACGCACGCGGTATTCAGCCAATTCAGACTGCGCGACGCGGGCAAGACCCACAGCGTGGTCGCGACCAGGTTCATGGCGACCGCCGTCCAGATCCACGGCACCAGGGCGTACCGGCCGTGCAGGCCGAAGTACAGATAACGGGCCGACGCGACGTGCGCCGAGCCGGTATAGAACTCGGTAAAGACCTCGCAAGCCAGCAAAAACATGTTAATAATCATCGCCACTTGGATGATCCGGCGGAGCGTCAGCAGGGCGTCGTCGCTGACCTGATGCGAGGTGAAACGCCGCACGACCTGCAGCGTCAGGATGATAAACGCCGGCCCGGCGGCAAACGCGCTGGCCAGGAACCGCGGGGCGATGATCGCCGAATTCCAAAACGGACGACCGCCCAGGCCCACATACAGGAACGCCGTGACCGTGTGAATGCTGATCGCCCACACGATCGCGATGAACACGAACGGCACGTAGAACAACTTGGACGGCGACCGGCCCAGATAGGCACAGTAAATTAGGTAGCCGCAGATGTGCAGATTCAGCAGCAAATAGCCGTTCAAGGCAATCACATCCCACGTCAGCATGGACAGGGGAAAGTTGAATCGCCACAGCAGGTGCATGAAGCGGTCCGGACGTCCCAGGTCCACCGTTACGAACAGCAGGCACATGATGATCACGGCCACGGCCAGCAATTCGCCGAAGATCACCACGTCGTGCAGGTGCAAATTGCGGTAGACGTAGACGGGAATCACCAGCATCGCAGCAGCGGCCGCCAACCCCACCAGGTACGTAAAGTTGGCGATGTACAGGCCCCACGAAACCTGATCGGTCATGCCGGTGGTGACCAGTCCGTACACGAACTGCTGGCAATAAGCGTACACGCCCGCCAAGGCAAATAGCGTCAGAACCAGCATCCACAAGTGATACCGCCAGTCGCCGACAAAGCTCAAGCGGAAACAGTCCCACAGGAAGGTGGCGTATTTCTTCATGCGTCACCTCCCGGCTCGGCGACCGCCCATGCCCCTGACAATGCCGCTGACAATGCCGCTGACGATGCCGCGGGTGGTGATTCGGGCGAAATCGGTTCGCGGTAGCGGCTGCCCCGTTCGTCAAAGTAGTAGAAGAACCGCGGGATCGTGCCCACGTCTTCCTTGAACACGTAGACCCGTTTGTGCGCCAGGATGTAGGCCACTTCGCTATCCGGGTCCAGCACGTTGCCGAATTTGCGTGAGCCCGTCGGACAGACTTCCAGGCAAGCCGGCAGACGGCCGACGCGGGTCCGCTGCAGACAGAAGGTGCATTTTTCCATCACGCCTTTGTCCCGCGGCCGATTGGACAGGTAGGCCATGTTCGGATTGATGTCCGCATCGGGAACTTGCGGCTCGGCAAAATTGAACCGGCGGGCCCAATACGGGCAAGCCGCTTCGCAATAGCGGCAGCCGATGCACCAGTCGTAGTCGATGACCGTGATTCCATCCGGTTCCTGCCAGGTGGCTTCGACCGGGCAGACTTTCACGCACGGCGGCTCGGCACACTGGTGGCATTGGACCGGCATGTAGTACTTGTCCGGGTTCGGCACCGTAGCCGGGTCGTAATAGTGCCCCGACGTCTCCACGTCGATGCTGCCCTTCTCCATTTCCAGCACGCGGATGTACTGGATCTCGGGCGAACGCGACTGGTTGTTTTCCTCGACACAAGCATGCACGCAACGGCGGCAACCGATGCAGCGGCTAAGGTTCAAGCCGTATACAAACTCCACGCCGGTCAACGGCGGCGGGTCCGACAGCTGGGACTGGACATGGAACCGCTCGTCGACCTCCCGCTGGATGCGGGCCAAGACCTGCTCCTTGTCCTCCGGCGTCATCTCCTTGTAGTGCTTCTGCAGAAACTCATCCAGCGTCGGCAGATCGTCCGATTGCAGATCCCGCAACGGCGACATGGCGGCCGCAACGGCCGACACACCCGCCAAGGCGGCGAACCCGGTCGTCAAGAAACCGCGCCGCGACACTTCGGCCGAGGCGGTGCCAGGCGAGGGGTCCGGCGCGGATCGCGGGTGAGCGTCTGGCATGGCTCAGTCCTTCTCCCGGGGTGCAGCGGTCGAACCGGCGCTGTGCGTTTGGTTACTGAGCCGCAACGGATCGTGACTCCCCGCGTGCTGGACGGACGATTGCGGTCCCATGCGGAGCGTGTGGGGACCCGGAGCGGGAGCCAGCAACGGGAAGGGCGGGTGATGGGGATCGTGGCACTCGATGCATCGCCGCCGCGTCTGCTCGCCGCGGCTGACGTCCCAATAACCGTTGGTCCGGCCGTGGGAACCATGTTGCCAATCCCGGTACACGGGCCCATGACACTTGGAACATACCAATTGCGGCTGGTTCCAAGGAATCTCGCCGCCGTAATCGTCGACGAAAGCGTTGCGGTTCTTCGGATGATGGCAATTGAAGCAGCGCGCGTTGATACCGTGCTGCAAGTCGATTTCCCGGTGCTGGGTCAACGTGCGCGTTGTTTCGGCCGGAGAAGGAATGATCTTGTGGCAATCGCTGCAGCGATACGTGTACACCGCTTGCTTGTAATCCGGCCGGAGAAGTGGCTGCCGCACGGGCGTCGTGTCAGTGGCCCATGCCGGCACCTCGGTGGCATCGGAGACGGGACTTGTAAAGAGGAAAGGCTGCAGAGCCAGCGCGGCGGCGAACACTAGCAGTGCCGCGGGGACCCAAATGGCCCCGGTGCGCGCGCTCGTTGATGCAGTGTTAGCTGTCATGCCTTAGACTCGCCGCTTGAGGTAGCCAGCACGCCCCGCCTGTAAGCAGATAATCGAACCGTCAGAGACCCAGACAAACTAATCAAGTTAACGGCTTAATTGATAGCGACTTGCCAAACCGTTGTCAACTATCCCTGGATTTTTCACACCGCCGAAATACTATTTGCTGCCCGTTGACAATCGCGGGTTCAGCCCGGTATACCCAGGGCGGAACAATTCGAGCGATTTTCGCAAAGCGACTTCCGGGGGACGGACCAATGATTCTGGGCAAGCTCTGGCGTACGTTGGCGGCACAAATCAACAAAATGGCCAACTTTTTCTGGACGTCCGACCCGATCGCCCAGATGCAATACGAATACGACTCGGCGGTCGCCCAGTTGACCGAAGGGCGGGAGGGGTTGGAGCAGTATCGGGCGTTGGTCGAGCGGGTGACCCGGCAAGTGGCGGGCGACAAACAGCACGTGGCCAGCTTGGAGGCCAAGATCAAAGCCTACTTGACGGCCGGCGACCGCGAGACCGCCTCGCGTTTTGCCTTGGAACTGCAAAAGGCCAAGATGCAAATGGCCGAGGACCAGGCGCAACTCGACCTGCACGAAACCGCCTACAACAACCACGTCACGAAGATCAAACACGCGACGAAGAAGCTGTCCGACGTTCGGCAGAAGATCTCCAAGTACGACGCCGAACTGAAGATGAGCCGGGCCGAGGCGGAAATGGCCAAGCTGGCCACCAGCTTCAACTTCGACGTCACGACCGACTTCGGCCAAATCGAACAGGTGATCCAGGAACGGATCGGCCTGAACCGCGCCAAGTCGCGCGTGGCCGCCGACTTGTCGGGCGAAGGCGTCGCGGACATCCAGCACGAACAAGCGATGGAAAAGGCGATGGGTGAGCAGGCGTTGAAGGAATTCGAGATCCAAACCGGCCTGCGCACCCCCGAGACCGCGGGCGTGACGGACACCGAGAAACACCTGGGACCGGCCGTGGAACGGGCGGCGGCCGTGCAGAAGCAAACGTAGGGGCCGGCGAACCGAGACGCGTGGCAGGAATCGAAGCAAGCACATTCGAGAGTGGCGTTTCTTGTTGGAGTACAGCCTTTAGGCTGCGATTCTATCGTTGTAGTACAGCCTTTAGGCTGCGGAACTGGATGAAAATCCGGCAAGAACAGGCTGAAGCCTGGACTCCAACGAGGGTGCCTGCTGCCTTGAAATGCGACATCGATTCTTCGGCCGTTGGACCTGCTGACTTGGCTTTGGAAAAGGAAATGGGGGGCACCCCGTGCCTGAAACCGCGATGATCGGCGCTGCAGCGACGGCGGATACGCCCGCAACCGGGCCGGCGGCGACGCTGCCGGCCTGGTATCCCGGCTGGGCGCGGGAATTGGCGGACGCTTATTTTTCCCGGACCACGTGCGTGTTCGTTCTGCATGGGAACGTTCACGACTTGATTCGCGCTCCCGCCAGCGGCCAGGACAGCTACTTGACCCTGCCCGAATTCCTCAGCACGCAGGCCTTTGGCGGCTGGGACCTGGTTCTGGGCTATGATGTCAGCCGCGGTCTGCGGCTGTTGGCCGGCAGCGATGCGGAACGACTGCGGGCGATGGTGCAAGTCTTGACCGCCCGCTGGGGCGAGCCGGCGACTTGGCCGCGCGACCCGGAAAAGGTGCTGTTGATGCTCGAAGCCCTGATCGAGCGCACGCTGCTGGACGATCCGGCCAACCGCCAGAGCATCGCGGTGATCTTCGAGTACGGTCAGTACCTGGTGCCCGCCGGCGACCTCGCTTCGCTGGCCCAAGGCTCGGCCGCCCGGCTGGTGCGGTTCCTGAGTTGGGCCCAGAATCCGCACATCAAGCGGGTCAACATCGCCTTTTGCCTGTCCGCCGATCGCGTGGCCGAGGTCAACGACCGGCTGGTGCAGAATCCCTACGTGACGGCGATCGAGGTCCCGCTGCCGGACCGTGACGAACGGCGGGCGTTCATTGATGCGGCGGCCCGCGGCGGACAACTGGCCAAGGCAACCGACTTTTCCAGCGACCAGTTGGCGGACATGTCCAACGGGCTGAGTCTGATCAACTTGAATGTCGTGCTCGCCCAAGCGGTCCATGCCGACCGGCGGCTGGACGCCCAGCGTTTTCGGCAGCTCAAGAAAACCATGATCGAACGGCAGTGCCGCGATCTGGTCGAATTCGTCGAGCCCACGCACACGCTGGATCTGGTCGTCGGCTACGACGAAGCCAAGCAGCGGCTGCGACAGGACGCCGAGTGGATTACGCGCGGCCAGACGGATGCGGCTCCCATGGGCTACTTGATCTGCGGCCCTGTGGGTACGGGCAAGACTTTCTTGGCCGAGTGCTACGCCGGCTCGATCGGCATCCCCTGCGTGGTGCTCAAGAATTTCCGCTCGAAGTACGTCGGCGAGACCGAGGGGAACCTGCAGCAGGTGCTGACCGTGCTGCGGTCGCTGGGCCCGGTCGTGGTGATTGTGGACGAAGCCGATGCGGCCTTGGGCAGCCGCCGCGCCGAGGGCGATTCCGGCACCTCGGCCCGCGTGTTCTCGATGATCGCCAGCCAGATGGGCAACACCCGCTATCGTGGCAAGATCATCTGGATGCTGTTGACGTCGCGCCCGGACCTGCTGCCGATCGACCTAAAGCGGCAGGGACGCGCGGAGGTCCACATTCCGCTGATGTATCCGCGCCGGGAGGAAGAGATCCGGGCGATGTTCGCGGTGATGGCGCGCAAGAACAAACTGACGCTGGCCGACGGCGCCGTTCCGGAAGTCTCCCCCGACCGCAAGCTGACGGGGGCGGACATCGAAAGTATTGTGCTGTACGCCCGGCGCCGGGGACTGGCAGAAGGGCGGAGCGAGATCACGCGCGCTGACCTGGAGCAGGCGGCCAACGAGTTCGTGCCGTCGGCGCAGGGCCTGGAAAAGGAACTGCAAGAACTGGCGGCGGTCTTGGAGTGTACCCAGTTGGGGTTCCTGCCGGACGAATGGCGCGAGCAGCTTTCCCAGCCGGGCGGCACGACGCGGTTGCAGGAACGGATGGCGGCGATTAAACAACTGATCGGCGAATAAGTCAGACAACTCACCCCTTGCGAAACGAGGTTTGGTAAATGGCAGCCAAGAAATCCCACTGGTTAGACGAAAACACAGACGAGCCGATGATCGCCGAGCAGGCGCAGCGGCTGGAGGCGTTCCTGGCGGCGATGGCCGACGGGCAAGTGGACGAAGCCGAATTGCAGGCCCAGCAGCAGCGGCTGGTGCAGTTGATGCGCGAGGTCGAGCCGCTGCTGGACGAAAAGCTGCATGCCAAAGTCACGCAGCTGTTGTGCGAATTGACCGCTTACGACATCATGCATGCCGTGTACACCATGCAACAGGCACGGCCCAAAACCGCCTTCCGCGGTTAAGGAGAAAATCATGGCAGGACAACCCAAAGCACCGTTTTATGCCGTTCTAGGTTTGGTGATCCTCGGCCTGCTGGGCTTTGCCGTCTACCGGGCCGATATTTTCGCCCCGGAAGCTCCCCAGCCGGAGCAAGTCAAGGTCCCGGTCGGCGGCGATGCGAAGATCGATCCCGCGCAGCTGGGCCAAGAGGCCGAAGCCAGCGACGCGGCCAGCGTCACCACGGTCAAGGAGTACAGCTTTAAGCCGGCCGAAAAATTGCCCGCAGTTCAGGGCGTCTCGGGCTACAAACCGATGACCGATAATACGGTGCGGTTCGCGCTGAACGTGTGGGCTGGCTGGGGGCCGATCATCCTGGCCAACAACGGCTTCAAGGCCGGCCAAGTCTGGAAGACCCCCGATGGAAAAGACTTCCGCGTGGAACTGGTGCTGATCGACGACCCGGTGGCGATGCGCAACGCCTACGCCTCGGGCGAAGTCCACATCGGCTGGGGCACGCTCGACATGGTGCCCTTGTTCGTCGACGGCTTTGTCAAGGCGGGCGATAGCCGCATCATGCCCCGCGTGTACCAGCAAGTCGATTGGTCCAACGGCGGCGATGGCATCGTGGTCCGGGAGAACATCAAGACCGTGGCCGACCTGCGCGGCAAGAAGCTCGTCCTGGCGCAAAACTCGCCCTCCCAGTACTTCGCGCTGAACGTGCTGGTGGCCGGCGGAGTGCAGCCATCCGAAGTCGAAATGGTCTACACGGCCACGGCCTTCGAGGCGGCCCGCGCCTTTGAAGTCCAGAAGGACATCGCGGGAGCGGTGTCCTGGGCCCCCGATATTTACAATCTGGCCAAGGTGAAGGGCAACCGGATGCTGGTCACCACGCTGACGGCCAACAAGCTGATCGCCGACGTGTGGTTCGCCCGGGCCGATTTTGCCAAGGACCATCCGCAGGTTGTCGAGGGCCTGGTCCGCGGCATCTTCGACGCCATGGAACAGCTGAAGCTGCCGGACAAGAAAGAGCAATGCGCCAAACTGATGGCCGACGGCTACGGAATCCCGGTCACGGACGCGATGAGCATGTCCGGCGACGCCCACAACACCAACTGGGCGGAGAACTACCAGTTCTTCATGAACCAGAACAATCCGACGAATTTCGAGCGGATCTGGCGGCAGGCTTCCTACTTGTACCGCCGGATCGGCGCCATCGAGGGCCAACCCGTTCCGTTTGACCAGGTGATGGACTTCTCGATCATCGCCAAACTGGCCGGCGAACCCAAGTACGCCCAGCAGAGAGACGAGTACGAGGTGGTGCTGGCGCCCAAGACGGTGACGGAAATCCGCGCCGAGAGCGAGGAGATCCTGACCAATACCATCGTCATCCACTTTGCCCCCAACAGCTGGGACCTGCACCGCAAGATTACCCGCGAGATCAATGGCAAAGAGGTCGAGCAGCTGTACGATCCGGCCGTGGACATGGTGCTGGAAGAAGCCGCCAAGCTGACGGGGCAATTCGGCGCCGCACGGATCATCATCGAAGGCCACACCGACGCCTCGATGAAGGGTGCCGTGCCGGAGTCGCTGATCAAAGAGCTGGCCATGAACCGGGCCAATGCGGTCAAGGAGGAGTTGGTTAACAAGTACAATTTGGAACCCAACAAGTTTTCGGTCGATGGCGTCGGCTGGGATCGGCCCGCCGATTCCAACGACCCGCTGAACCACGCCAAGAACCGCCGCGTGGAGATCAAGGTCTATCCGGCGGAGAAGGAGTGACCTCCGTCCCGTAGGATCAACAGACTATATCCCGTAGTTGCATATCGGGAGGCGAACGGCGGGGCGTGAGCCCGCCGGTTTTCCGCAAAGGAGAGCGCAGAGGGTTGCAAGAGCGAAGCACGGAGGGCGAACGGCGGGGCGTAAGCCCGCCGGTTTTCCGCACGCCCGCACATTTCCGCGAGGGGTTCCCAAGATCATCTTCTGTGAAATCAGGAAAAGTGGTCGTAGCGACAGGACACCGATGGGCTGACGCCCACCGTTCGCCGGGAGTTCTGCACCGTTTGGGTATCGCCAGGGGCGTCAGCCCCTGGATACGCCTTTGACATAAAACAACGAGACGCAGCCAACCCATGACTGAGCCCGCAATCGAATCTCCAAGCCCCGAATCCGCGCCGGCGTCTGCGCCGCCGCGCCGGTTCACGCCGTTGCGGAGTGAGATTCCCACGTGGCAGGCGGCCGCGTTGGGTGTGGCTTGCCTCGTGGCCTGCTTCGTCGCCTGGTGGGGATTAACCCGCGGCGCAACCGTCGAAAGCCGGATCCTCAGCCCGGCCATCCTACCCAGTCCGCAGGAGACGTTCCGCAGTTTTCCCAGCTTGTGGTTCGAGCGGGCGTTAACCCGCAACACGTGGGCCAGCCTGCGGCGGGTCGTGCTCGGGTTCGGTTTGGCGGTGGCGGTCGGCGTGCCCGTTGGCGTGTTGTGCGGCTGTTTCCGCCGCATCGCCGCATTCTTCGCGCCGCTGACCATCGTTGGCCGCAACATCCCCATCGCCGCGTTGATCCCGCTGACGTATTCGCTGTTCGGGATCGGCGAGTTTCAAAAGATGATGTTCATTTTCATCGCCTGTGTGGCGTTTATCGTTAGCGACACCGCGACGGCGATCGGCGAGGTCAGCAGCCGCTTTGTGGACACGGCCTACACGCTGGGGGCCAGTCGCCGGCAAATTATCATGAAGGTCCTCGTGCCGCTGGCCATGCCCAGTGTATTCAACTCCGCGCGGCTGCTGTTCGGCCTGGCCTTTGGATACATCATGCTGGCGGAGTTGATCAAGTTCAGCGGCGCGTCGGGCGGTTTGGGCGACATCATCAACATGTCGCTCCGCCGCGGCATCCAGACCCATATCCTGCTGGTCCTGATGATCATCCCGCTGGTCGCCTTGGCCATCGACCGTTTGCTGTACTGGGTGCAGCAGCAGTTGTTCCCCTACTACTACGGCAGCGACGGCCTGCTACACCGGGCCCTAGTCAAAGTCCTACGCGCCTGGGAAGATCTCTGGAGCCTGTTGTTCCACGCCACTCCCGCCGATGCACCTGGGACCGCCACGACCACTGACCAATGACCAATGACCAGTGACAACTGACAACTGCCCAAAGATGCCCAACTCTCTCCCCGTCACCACCGCTGCCTCCGTCCCGTCCCAGCCCGTCGGCATGGGTCGGATCATCGATCTCGCGGCGGCGTCCGTCAGCCCCTCGCTGCCGCGGGTGGTCGAGTTCTGCGGCGTGGCCAAGACTTACGGTGCCGGAGGGCCGAAGGAGTTCACCGCGATCCGGAACGTGAACTTCTTCGTCGAGGACCTGCCGGACAAGGGTGAGTTCATCTGCGTGCTCGGCCCCAGCGGCTGCGGCAAGAGCACGATCCTGCGGCTGATCGCCGGGCTGCCGCCGCAGCATCCGCCCAGCGAAGGCGAGGTCTTGGTGCTGGGCCAGCCGGTCACGCGGCCGGGGGCCGATCGCGGAATGGTGTTCCAGGATTACACGAGCTTCGATCACCGCACCGTACTGGAGAACATCACCTTTGGCCTGGAGTGCCGCGGCGTGCGGCGCGCGGAGCGTGAAGCACTCGGCCGCCAGTGGATCGAACACGTGGGGCTGGACGTCGCCAGGGATGCGGGCAAGTACCCGCATGAGTTGTCCGGCGGCATGCGCCAGCGCGTGGCCATCGCGCGGACCTTGATCCTGCGGCCGAGGATTATCCTGATGGACGAACCGTTCGGCGCCCTCGATCCGCAGACCCGGATGAACATGCAGGACCTGTTGGTCTCGCTGTGGCACGAAGTACACGCCACCGTGTTCTTTGTGACGCATTCCATCGAAGAGGCGGTATTTCTGGGCGATCGCGTGTATGTCATGGGCCGGGCGCCGGGAACGATCCTTCGCGAATTGGAAGTCGAGCCGGCCGACCAGCCCGCGCGCGTCATGCAGCGCGATCCGCGTTTCCAGGAAACGGTCAGCTACATCCGCGACCTGATCAGCCAATTGGAACAGGAGGGGCAGGCAGGCGGGTAGCGGATTCGGGCTCAGACGTACAGAATTCAATTTTCGCGGGGACACGGTTTTCCCAGTGGCTGGACGATGGGCCGCGAAAATTGAATTCTGTACGTCTGAGCCCATTTCCAAAGGCGGCCTGCCCGTATCGCACGTAACCTTTTTTCAGCAACGTAAGACTCCCGTGGGACTTTGGAAATATCTGAAAGCGGCCTTTGTCAACCGCTGGAACCTGTTGGCGTTCCTGGGTGCCGGTGGCTTTGCGCTGCTGAGCGGGCACCCGGACGTAGCCCTGCCGGTGATTGTGGCCGCCGAGTTGGCTTACCTGGGGCTGCTGGGCACGCATCCCAAATTCCAGAAAGCGGTCGAAGCCCAGCAAGCAGCCTTGCGGCGCGCCGCAACGACCCAGTCGACCGGCCAGACACTGCAGCGCATCCTGCAGAGTCTGCCCCGCGACATGATGCAACGGTTCCAAGACCTGCGTCAGCGTTGCCTGGAATTGCGGCAGATCGCCACCGACCTGAAACAGCCCGGCGACCGGGTCGTGGACGAGACGTTTGAACAGTCGCAATTGGCCGGACTCGACCGCCTGTTATGGATCTTCCTGCGGCTCCTGTACACGCACTTCGCCCTCAGCCGCTTCCTTCAAAAGACCGACAACGAATCGATCCAGCAGGACATCGAGCGGATCGAAGCACGACTGGCCCAGTTGCCGCCGGAGCCGCAAGAACTGCAGCAGCAACGGATCCGCAAGACGTTGGAGGACAACCTCGCCACGTCCCGGGAACGGCTCGCCAATTTCAAAAAGGCGATGGACAACCTGCAGCTGGTCGAACTGCAGTTGGACCAACTGGAGAACCGCATCCATTCGCTCAGCGAAATGGCCGTCAACCGCCAGGAGCCGGATTTCATCAGCAGCCAGGTCGACCTGGTCGCCACAAGCATGATCCAAACCGAACAAACGATGAACGAGTTGCGTTTCGCCACCGGCCTCGATGCCGCCACCGCCGACACCCCGCCGCTGCTGCGCCCGGTCCAGGCGCAGATCCTGGAGTGACGGAACCGCAACGGAGCGCCGGGAGCGCATGTTGGGGCGACCCCGCAGCGAGTTAGCATCGTTCGAGAAACAAGTGGCGTAAGCTTCCAGCTTGCGATGCCATGATCTCACGCAAGCTGGAAGATTACGCCACGGAGAAACCGGACAGTTATTTCTCGAACGGTGCTTAGCATCGTTCGAGAAGCAACTGACAGCTTTCCGATCCCCTCACCTTACCCTCTGCGCTTCCGGGAGATTACGGCGATGTCCGGCACGTCCTTTCGTCCGCCTTTGCGCGGCCTTCTCTATCAAGGCGATTCGATCGTCGGCGGTGTGGATTTGAGCGGCAACGACGAGCCGTTCATTCAGGAGTTCAACCGCGAGTATGCCCGGCTGGGGCTGCGTGTGGAACCTCAACGTGCGTCGCCCCATTCCGCGGATGCTCCCAGCGGCCAGGAGCTCAACGCGGCGGCCAGCTGAGCGAAGCGGGGATCCCGTCATCCGCTGGGTGTCTGGGAAGACGGAAAAACATCCCGTTCAGCGTCCCAAACGCGCAAGTTCAAGCCGCACCTGGTCGCCGACATCAGCAACCGTCCGGCCAGCCAATCGGCCCCTGCCGTCCTGCACGGGCCAGGTCAGGCTTCCGGGCGGCGAGCGTGTTTGGATGGTTTCCGTCTTGCTCGGCCGTTGGATAGCTTGTGTTGGGTTCAAATATGAACGCGAATCTTTCCTAACTGAATTGACACGCGTTCCCGTGGCGATAGAATCCGCAGCATGAAAGCGGCTGCCGCGGTACGTCCGAAGCACACGATTCCCGCCGTCTGCAAGGCGATGGAGCTACTCGGTCTGCTGGCCGAGGAACATGGAGAAACCACCACCAAAGCCTTGGCTTTGCGGCTGGGGGTGCCCAGGACCACGTGCTATCGCCTGCTGCGGTCGCTGGTCGCTCGAGATTGGGTGCGTCCGCTGCCGGGCGGCGGGCATGCGTTGTCGGTGGGCCTGCTGCCCTTGTTGCAGCCGTTGCGCGAGGTCGAGGATTTGGCCGTGGCCGTGCAGCCGGTCTTGGACGAGTTAGCCTTGCGGTCCGGGCTGACGGCCAAGGTCTCGGTTCGGCAAGGCGATTATGCGGTGACCTCGGCCCGCTGCGAATCACCTCAAGCGACGTCCGTGGCGGTGCGGCTCGGGGCCTCGTTCCACTTGGCCTTGGGGTCGTCGGGCGCCGTGTTGGCGAGCGGGCTAAGCCGCCTCGACGTCCAAGCGATTTTGGAACGGGCTCCGGACGAATGCTGGATGCACCAGAATCACAGGGACGTCTGGCAGCGGCTCGAGCAGCTGCAGGCCCAGGGATGGTGTGCCGATCTGGGTACGTATCGTCCGAGTTGTCACGCGATCTCAGCTCCGCTGCGCAGCGCTCGCGGCGTGGTCCTGGCGGCCGTGACGATTATCGGTTTTCCCCAGGATCTGCCGCCCGACCAGCTTGACGCTGCGGTCAAACTGCTGCTGGACGCCGCTCGGCAGGCGGAACGCAGATTGCGAAAGGCGGCGCCATGAAACTTGCGAACGAAGAACGGATCCAACCATGAGCCAGACGACAGGAATCCAAGGATGAACCACGAAGCGAACCAGCCCAACCTGCTGCAACAAGAAGCCAAGATGATGAAGCTGGAGAAGCTGATCGCCCAGCGCGAGAGCGTCTCGACCCAAGCGTTCCCAGTGCCGGTCAAGGAACTGCTCAATCGCTACGAGCAGCTGTACACGGGCGCGATCAGCGACGTGTTGCGCGAGTTCTGCCTGCTCGACCAGTCGCTGCCGGGCCACCTGCGGCCGCTGCGCGACAGCGACGTGGTGGCGGGCATTGCCTTTACGGTCAAGAGCGTACCGCACGTGAAGATCACGGGCGAGATGACGTTCCGCACGCAGATGCTCGACGAGATGGGCGCGGATTCGTTCGTGGTCTGGGACACCTCCCAGGACGAGAAGGCCACGCTCTGGGGCGGCGTGATGACCGCCACGGCCTACGGCAAGGGCGTCAAGGCGGCGTGCATTGACGGCGGCATCCGCGACACCAAGCAGATTCTGGAGAAGCCGTTCCCGGTCTACTACAAGTACCGCATCCCGAACGGCTCGCTGGGCCGCTGCTTGATCACGCACTATCAGGTGCCGATCAAGATCGGCGACGTGGTCGTCAAGCCCGGCGACGTGATCTTTGCCGACTGCGACGGCGTGGTCTGCGTCCCGCGCGACGTCGCCTTTGACGTGCTGGTGCGGGCCGAGGAGATCCGCGCCAACGAGCGGGAGATTTTCGGCTGGGTTGCGGAAGGGCAGAGCATTCATCAGATCACAGAAAAGGGCGGATACTTCTAGGGCCGAGGCAGAAGAATCGGAGACCGAAGGATGGGAAACGGAGCAGAAGAGGAGTAGGACCTACGATGAAATCCCGTCTTTCCGTCCCTCATTTTTCTGTCCGCCTTTCCACGCTGCGATGGCTGATTCTGGGATTGCTGTTCCTGTCCACGGTCATCAATTACGTGGACCGGCAGGCACTGTCCGTGTTGCTGCCAACGTTGCGCAAGGAACTGGGGCTGACCAGTGCCGATTATGGCACGATCACCACCGTGTTCATGCTGGCCTACGCGCTGGCGCAGATTCCGGTGGGGATGTGGATCGACCGGATCGGCACGAGGATCGGATTCGGCGTGTCGATTGTCGGCTGGTCGGTGGCTGCCATGTTGCACGCCTTCGCCCGCGGGCCGCTGAGCCTGGTGCTTTTTCGCGGGCTGTTGGGAGTGACCGAGGCGGGCAACTGGCCGGCGGGCACGAAGGCTGTGGCGAGTTGGATTCCGCAGAAACAGCGGGCCCTGGCGATGGCCGTTTTCGACAGCGGGTCGGCGGTGGGTGCGATCGCGGCGCCGCCCGTGGTGGCGTTGCTCGCCCTGCAATTCGGCTGGCGTGCCGCCTTCGTCACGACCGGCCTGATGGGGTTCGCTTGGCTGGCGGCGTGGCTGCTGGTCTATCACCCGCCGGAGCGGCACCCGTGGCTGTCCGCCGAGGACCGGGCGAAGGTCGTCGAGGAACTCGGCCCGGTGAAGTCGAAGCCCCCGGTATTCGGTGCGCCGTTCCGCCGGATCATCGGCACGCGGCAGTTATGGGGCTTGCTCGTCACGCGGATGGTCGCGACGCCGGTGTGGTGGTTCTACGTGTTCTGGCTGCCCGACTATTTCAGCCAAAGCCGGGGGTTCTCGCTAAAGGAGATCGGCCTGTACGGCTGGATACCGTATCTGACGGTGGACTTGGGCAAGATGATCGGCGGCGCGGTGTCCGATGCGTTGCTGGCCCGCGGGCGAAGTGCGACCCGGGCCCGCAAGAGTGCGATGCTGGCCGGCGCGGTGGCGATGCTCAGCGGTCTGCAGGTCGTCGGCGCCGGGACGCCGGCCGCCGCCATCGCCTGGGTCTGCGTGGCCACGTTCGGGTTCGGCATCTGGAGCGCCAACATCCTGGCCCTTCACGCCGACGTTTTCCCCGCCGAAACGATGGGCTCGGCGATGGGAACGACGCTGATGGCGGCCAGTCTGGGCGGTGCCGGATTCACGTTCGTGGTCGGCCGGGTCGTCGATCAAGTCGGTTATGCACCCGTGTTCTGGGCGGTTGCCAGTCTGGCCCCGATCGCCTGCCTGGCATTGTTCTTCTGGCTGGGCCCCGTGACCCGGATCCGGGAGACAGAAGCCATTTAGTGTCTTCGTCCGTAAGATGTCGCCTGTTGGAGTTCACGCTTTAGCGTGTCCTCGCGAGCACGCTAAAGCGTGGACTCCAACTTCGGTTGCGGCCGCCGGCCGCGTTAGGAGAACGTCACCCATGCCCGAAACTTCTTTCCAGAACAAGACCGCCGTCGTGACCGGTGCGGGCGGGACGCTCTGCTCCGCCGTCGCTGTCGAACTCGCCCGGCTCGGCGCGAGCGTCGCCTTGCTCGGCCGCACCCTGGAAAAACTCGAACCGGTCGCCGCGGCGATTCACGCTGCGGGCGGCACGGCCCTATCGTTGAGCGTGGACGTCACCGATGCAGTTGCGGTCGAAAACGCCCGTCGGTGCATCGCGCAACAGTTGGGGCCGTGCGCCTTGCTGGTGAATGGCGCCGGTGGCAATCACCCTGATGCGGTGACGACGACCAGCGAGTTCCAGGCGGCGGAGATCAGCGACGCGCGGCCGGACAACCTGCGCGGGTTCTTCCAGCTTGCTCCCGACCGGCTGCTGGAAGTCATCAAGGTGAACACCCTTGGCACGCTCGTTCCGTGTCAGATCTTCGGCCGGGAAATGGCGGAACAGGGCCGAGGCGCGATCGTAAACTTTGCCTCGATGAACAGCTACCGGCCGCTCTCGCGCAATCTCGCTTACGCCGTGTCCAAGGCTGGCGTGGTGAACCTCACGCAATGGCTGGCGGCCTATCTCGCGCCTGCCGGGATCCGTGTGAACGCCGTGGCGCCCGGTTTCTTTGCCAACGAGCGCAGCCGCAAGATCCTCATGACCGGCGACGGCGGTCTGACCGCGCGCGGCCAGAACGTGATGGCCCACACGCCGCTGAAACGTTTTGGCGAAGCCCAGGATTTGCTCGGCGCCGTGTGCTGGTTATTGGATGACGAGCGGGCCGCCTTTGTGACGGGCATCACGGTGCCCGTCGACGGCGGCTTCTTGGCTTCGTCGGGAGTCTGAACAGAGGCGAGCGGCTGGCGTAAGCCCGCCGGTTTTCCACAAGCCCGCACGTCAACGCGAGGGTTTCGTTAGATCACCTGCGGTGAACGCAACCGAGGGTCGGAACGGTGCTCGCCGGGACTTCTGCACCGGTGGGCTGACGCCTCACCGTTCGCCGGGGCACCTGCACCGGTGGGCTGACGCCTCACCGTTCGCCGAGCAAGGACATTGTTTCTGCCACCGTGGCTACTGCGGGCCGCCCAACGAGAACAGGTGAGAACGGGTCCGCAGGTACATCACTCCGCCGGCCACCGCGGGGGTGGCATAGCTCGATTCACCGAGCGGGATCCGGTGAACGACCTCGAACGCGTCTCCCGCCACCAGGACAACGACCTCGCCCTGCTTCGACACGTTGTACACGTGGCCGGCGACCCAGACCGGCGACGCATAGAATTCGCCCTCCACGCGTTCGCGCCAGAGAGTCTCACCAGTCGCCACACGTAGACATGACACCACGCCGTCGTCGCACCAGAGAAACAACCGTCCGTCCTTGACCAACGGGGTGGGCACCATCGGAATGGCTTTGCTGATCGTGTAGGCCGGCGTGGGCATCGTTCGCTGACTGGACGAACCCGGTCGGACCGCGATGCAGCGAGTTCCGCGGATCCCCGCCCCGTGGCCCGCGATCACCAGTCCGGACGCCACGACCGGCGAAATCACGGCTCGATCCAAGAAAGGCTGCCCGAATTCCCAAGTGATCTCCCCTGTGGCCGGATCGACCGCCATCAGGCCGTGGGCCGTATTGGAGAAAATCAACTCCGGGCGGCCTCCTTCGGCCTGGGAGATGCAGGGCGTCGAGTAGCCGGCCAGGAACGTCTTGGTGTCGGTCTGCCAACGGGTCTGGCCGCTGTTCCGATCGACGGCCACCACGAAGCTCCGGCCGGCCGGATTGGGTCCGTCCTTCTTGCGGCCCGGGCTCCGTTCCATGTCCTCCTGGTCATTGGCCAGCACTACCAGGTCCTGGTACAGAATCGGTGACGAGCCGCTGCCTTGCAGGGAAATCAGGGGGCCCAGGTTGCGGCGCCAGAGTTCGCGGCCCTGCAGGTCCAACGCCAGCAACATGACCGCTTCGGGGGTGGTCCAGGTGATCACCACGCCGTCGGCATCCACGGCCGGCGTTGCCGTCGCGTAGGAGTTGTCTCGGTGCTGGCCGTAGGTTTTCGACGGCTCGTCGTACTGCCAAAGCGTCCGGCCCGTCGGTGCGTCCACGCACAGCAAGGTGCGCCGGGCCGTGGTCGGGTCGCCACAGGTAACGAAAATCCGCTTATCCCAGACGACCGGCGAGGAGTGACCCGGGCCGGGCAGGTCGATTTTCCAGTTGTAGTCCTTCTCCGTCCACCGGATGGGCACGGTCGTGGCATCACTGATGCCGCTGCCGTTGGGCCCGCGAAAGCGAGTCCAAGACGCCTCGTCGGCGAGTGCGGACAAGCTGGCCAGGAGACTGACAGCGACGACGGACAAAACGTAGCGGATCATGATTTGCTCTTCACGTTGGGTAGACCCACGGCGCGCGGTACTCGCGCCGCAGTAGTTTGTTGGCCTCGTCGTCGCCGACAATGACTTCCTTTTCTCCGTCCCACTGCACGCTACGGCCGAGTTTCAGCGCCAACATGCCGAGCAGGCTGACATTTGTCGAGCGTTGGACGTCCTCGATATCGCACACGGGCCGCTGGCCGGTTTTGATCGCTTGCAGGAAATCGGCCCACAGTTCCTTGATGTTCTGCTCGTCCGGTTGGTGCAATTGCGGGGCGAAGCGAACCGGCTCTTTGCGTCCGTCCACGGGGTAGAACACCGCGCCGTCCCGCCAGCCCATGTGGAACGTGCCTTCCGTGCCGTAGAAGTAGCAGCCCACCGTCTCGCCCTTTTCCGCGTTGTTGCCGGCGAACTGGCGATGCTCCCACGACAGGGTGAAGCCGTCGAATTCGAAGACCGCGACCTGATGATCCGGCGCATCGCTCGTCTGTTCGTCCTTGGTCAGGATGGGCGCGCCCTTGATCGGCCGGCCTCCCGTGGAAAAGACCTTCCGGGGCCACTTTGCGCCGGTGATCCAGAGGATTTGGTCCATCCAGTGAATGCCCCAATCGCCCAGCGTCCCGTTGGCATAGTCCAGGTACTGCCGGAAGCCGCGCGGATGGATGCCGCCGGACCACGGGTTGTTGGGGTCACCGTTGAACGGCCGGAGCGGAGCCGGGCCGCACCACATGTCCCAGTCGAGTTCCTGCGGCGGTTCCGTGTTCTTCCGCGGCTTCTCCGGGCCGCCGCCGTAGTGGACAAACGAGCGGATCATGCCGATCTTGCCGAGCTTCCCGGACAGGATGAACTCGCGCCCGGCCACGTTGTGCGGCGACACGCGGCGGTGCGTCCCGACCTGGACGACACGGCCGGTGGCCCGCGCGGCGTTGACCATCGCCCGGCCTTCGCCGATCGTGTGGCAAATCGGCTTTTCGACGTAAACGTGGGCTTCGGCCTGCACGGCGGCAATCGTCTGCAGCGGGTGCCAGTGATCGGGCGTGCCGACGATGGCGATTTCGGGTTTTTCCTTGGCGAGCAGTTCGCGGTAGTCCGCGTACTTCTTCGGCGTCGCCCCCGTGAGCTTTTCGACCTCGACCGCCGCGTTGTTCAGCATTCGCTGGTCGACGTCGCACAGGGCGACGACCTGCGATTGGCCGGCGGCGATGGCTTCGCGCAGGATGTTCATGCCCCACCAGCCCGAGCCGATCAGGGCCGTGCGGTATTGTTTGCCGGATTTTGGCTGCTCGGCCGCGCCGAGAATCGCCGGAGCGGCCAGGGCGAGCCCGGTAGCGGCGGTAGAGTGAAGGAACGTACGCCGGTTGAGGTGGCAGCGATCGGACAGGGACATGATCGAGGTCTCCAGCATGTTAGAATCGTATTCAAGTACTCCATTGACCGTTGCAGACCGAGGGCGAGCGGTGTGGCGTCAGCCCACCGGTACAGGCGAACGGCCGGCGTCAGCCCGCCGGTACAAGCGAACGGCCGGCGTCAGCCCGCCGGTACAGGCGAACGGCCGGCGTCAGCCCGCCGGTACAGGCGAACGGCCGGCGTCAGCCCGCCGGTACAAGCGAACGGCCGGCGTCAGCCCGCCGGTTATCCCCATTCCCGCACGGATGCGCGAGGCGTTAGCACCGTTCGAGAAATAACTGTCTGATGTCCCGTGAGCGGCAAGGCGCTAGCCGCCGGTATTGCGGCCAATCCGTCACCGGTGGCTAGTGCCATTCCGCTCACTTGTTTCTCGAACGGTGCTAAAGGGCCCGCAGAAACCACCCACCGGTGGGCTGACGCCCACCGTTCGCCTGCACCGGTGGGCTGACGCCCCACCGTTCGCCTGCACCGGATGGGCTGACGCCCACC
>CAZXYZ010000087.1:0-48427 GCA_964645045.1 uncultured Pirellulaceae bacterium
GATGCTTTCAATAAGCTAGCACTGACTGCTGTGCAATACTCCGATCAAGGCCATGTCAGCGACTGCTGGACGAAGCGGCGGTGTTGGCGTGCAGCGTGTATGTGGACCTGAACCCGATCCGGGCGGGAATCGCGGAGACTCCGGAGACCAGCACGTTTACGTCCGCCTACGAGCGGATTCAGACCCTCGCGGAAACGGCCACGACGGTGACGGATGGGGCGCCGGTGAGTCAGGTTGGGACGGTGGACGATGGTCGGGTCCACGGCAACGAGTAGGCCGTGCCACACCGAGTGAGGCAGGCGAGGTCCAGACGCCGCGCGACGGTTGGTTGAGCCCGGTGGAACTGCAGGGGGATGGGGCGGCGGAGTCGCGGCCGGCCGAGCGACGGGCGTCGAACAAGGGCTTTTTGCCCCTGAAATTGGAGCAGTATCTGGAGTTGCTCGACTGGACCGGTCGCCAGACACGGCCGGACAAGCGGGGGCAGATCCCGGCGGAGTTGTTGCCGATCCTGCAGCGATTGCGGCTGTCGACCGAGACGTGGGTCGAGACGGTGCTGAACTTCGGCCGTTGGTTTCACCTCGCGGCGGGTCGCGTGGACAGTCTGACGGCGGAAGCCGCGCGCCGCGGTCGCCGTTGGCTGCAGGGGGTGAGTCGCAGTCGGGCCGCGTTTGCGTGAGGGCTCTCGGCAGCCACGTTTCGGCTCAGGCGACGGTCGGGTGCTTCTTCCCCTTGGCCACGCTTCGGCTGTGACGGGTTGTTGTGGTCGAACTGCCGCCCTGTCCCTCTCCTTGGGCCTCTGGCACGCAGATCGTCCGTCCGGCTCCATCGTCCCCTGATCTGCACTGGTATCCGTATACGATGGTGAAGCGAACGATGGATGGCCCCTTCCACGCCCTTCCGCCTCCGCCTATTCCCGGGCGGTTCGTCCATTTGTTAGCCGGTCAACAGCCGGACAGACAGCCCTGTGAAGCTCGTAAAGTCCGCGTCAAAGGTGACGAGTTCCAGCCCAAGACACTTGGCGACTGCGGCCAGAAACGCATCGCTCCACCGCTTCTGTGCCGGCTGAGGGGTCTGAGTGAGCGATTTGAAGACCGCGGTCAGCTCCGGCGGCTCGTCCAGGTATACTCCCAGAGGCTGGCATCGAGATTCTCAGCGGTTGGATTGATTACCGTGACCGGAGCGCAGCGAACCAGTGGCAACTGCACGGGCGTCTTCGCCGCAATCGGGCTTTCCCGCGAGCGGATGATCGTTAACAGCCCGGCGCCTGTCTCTGGTAGCAGATTCCGCCACCGTTGCTACTGGAACGCGGCGGGCACCGCCGGCAGGTCCTTGGTCAGGACGGGAGGCGTCAGGCGGCCGGCCTTGGTTGGATCGAAGGGCTGGAATCCCAGCTTCAACGCGGGCGAATCAGGTTTCAGCCGGAAATCGTCTTTGGCCGGATCGACAAAACCCGGATCGGCTACCTGGGAGTGCTGGTCCTGACTGCGCTGCTGCTGCCACTGGTCCAGCGTCAGCCCGCCGGGGAACGTGACCGGCTTGCCGCCCGCGTGGAAGTACAAGTTGTAGTCCAAGCGGAAGTTGTTGTCTTTCCAGTTCGAGCCCAGCAAGGGGCTGTCGTTGTCCCAGTAGACAATGTTCCGCTCGAACGAGAACGATAGATGCTCTTCGGTGCGGGTCCGTTGCATCTGATGTTGGCCGCCGAACGCCAGGATATTGTTCTCGATGCGGTTCTCCTTGCCATAGTGCTGATGGAATCCGCCTCGCGAGCAGCGGTAGACCAGGTTGTTCTTCATCACAATTCCCGTCGAGCCTTCGTCGGTGTACAAGCCCCAACCGCCGTAGTCGAACGACACCACGTCGTGGAAGTGGTTGTCGTGGATGACCGTGCCGGGCGATACGCCGAGCGTGTAGATGCAGCCCATATCGCTCAAGACGCTCTGGCCGATGTGATGGGCGTGATTGAATCCGATCTCGTTGTGGTGCGCCCGGCTCTGGGCATAGCCCCAGACCCAGCCGACGGAAAACGCCGAGTAGTAGAAATCGTAGACGTCGTTGTGCTCGACGACGTTGTACGGCGAATGGCCGATCCAGACGCCGATGGCCGCCGGGTGCAGGCGGCCACCATGAGCGATGCGGCAGTTGCGGATCGTTTGGTGTGAGACCAGGGCTTCGTCGTCCTGCGGCGGCGCCAGGGTGTCGCCCCACTCCGACGGCAGCGCGCTGCCAAGCTTGACCCCGCCGGCGCCCAGGTCGAACAACTCGCAGCCTTCGACCCGGTTGTGCTGGCAGCCGGGGCCGAACGCCAAGGCGTATTCGCCGGTGTGGCGGATCGCACAATTCTCAAGCACTACATTTCGTGTGGCCGTCGCCGCGACGGCGGCTCCCAAGTTAACTTCGGCCTGCGGGAAGGCCTGCCCCTCGGGCGGCGTGGTCCAGTTCGAGTGGGCAAACGTCAGACCGCGCAGCTGAATGTGCTGAACCCACCGCCGTTGTGCGAGGTCACCAGCCAGCAGGACCAGATACCGCAGCCGCGGCGCAATGACGACGGTCTGCTGCGGGTCTTCGCCCGGCTTGGGCAAGTAGGTCAAGCGTCCGCTGGGCCGGTCCAAGTACCACTCGCCCGGTTCCGTCAGGGCTTCGCGCACGTTGACCGCCAGGTAGCGGTGGCCTTGATGGAAGCTCGCCCACGAGCTGGTGCCGGTCGTGTGGCCGCTGACGGTGACCGTCTTGGCCTGCGGGTCAATCGACGCCACGCGGAACCTCGAGGCGGTCCACGAGTGAAACGGCATGACCTCGACGTCGTTCAAATTGGCCCAAGTCGGATCGAGTTCCCCCGCGGAGAAACCAAACCGATTGAAGCCTTTACCACCGGCTTCGGGCGTCGCATCGCCGGCTTTGGCGATCTTGTAGTAGCCTTTCTTCGGCAACTGCGGCCGGAACCGCCGCTGGTCGCCGACGAACAGCTGACAGAAATGCCACTGGCCGGACTTTGCTTCCGGCAGATCGGCATACCAGCGACCGGTCGCTTCGGTTTTCCAGCCCTGGATCGGCCGGCCACCGGAGAAAATAGGGCGTTCGTCACCAAATGCCTGGTACACGATCGGCGCCCGTTCTGTCCCGGAATCCTCCGCCGCGAAAGAAATCGGCGCACCCAGCCAATAGGTGCCGCCGCGGATCGCGACGGTGATGGCACGGTCCCGATCTGCCGCCGCTTGTTTCAACTGCCGGACTGCCTGCTGGGCTCGCGAAAAACTGGCAAACGGCCCATCGCTGCCGTCCGCCTTGGGCTTCGGCAGCGCGCCCGACCACTGGTCGTTGCCGTTGGTGGCCACAAAAAAATCCGGCTCGCCGGCCCGCGACAGCGTGCAGAAATACAGGACTATGGCCGCGTTTAGAAAGAACACGTGACGTCCGAGAGTGGAACCGTTTGCCATCGTTGCGATCTCCTGTGGGTGGGAATAACTTACGAGTTCCGCAGTGTGTGAACTGCAACCAGCAAGGCGCGGGTAATGTGGTAGGCGGTTTTCCAGGGTGAGGCTTTGTTAACGCGCAGCGGTTGACCGTCCGGCGAAACGGTCTCGTAACAATCGCCGTAACGGTCGTCGATCATGTAGCGGCGGAAGAAGGCCCACGTTTCCGTGAACCGCCGGTAGTACTCGTCATTCTGCGGCACCAGACGTTCGGCGGTCAACAGCCCGTTCAGAGCCTCGACCTGAACCCACCACACCTTGTCCGTCCGCGTCGGGGCACCGGTGGGCGGCCCTTCGTCGTAGAAACCGCCGTGTTCGTTGTCCCACCCCCAGCGCAGCGCGTGATCCACGGTCAAGAGCGACGCGCGGCGGGTGGCCTCTGCATCCTGGCGGGGCAGCAATTCGGCTGCTTCCTCCAACAGGTAGGCGATCTCCAATTGGTGCCCGAACGAACTGCGCTCGTCGTGCGGCTTGAAGTCGCGCGCGGCGAACATGTTCAGATGTCCGCCGGGCAAAACGATCTTGTCCTGCACAATCTCGAAGACTTCCTGCAGCCGAGCCGTCAGCCGCGCGTCGTCCCAGACACGCCGCAGGGCGGTCAATGCCTCCAGCAGATGGATGTGAGCGTTCATCGATTTGTAGCCGACTTGGCCGATCACCGGCAAGCCGCGACCGAGCGGTTCGGCCGGCACGTCCATCGCCACCGGCCGGCCTTCCGCCGTCAGATGCTCGAAGTATCCACCGTGCTGGCCGTCGTGAGCATGTTCGTCCAGCCATTGGAACGCCGATTTACCCAGTTCCAAGGCGTCGCGGTCGTCAGCCGCCTGGGCAACCGCTGCTGCAGCATACATGCCGAACGAGTAGCTGTACAGCTGCTTCCAGGGCATGGCCTCGGGGATCGGCTTCCCCGCAGCGTCGGTCCGGTCGAAGAAGCCGCCGTGCTGGGTGTCCCACATCTTGTCCGCCAAGAATCGCAGCCCGTGCCGGGCGTATGGCAGATACTTGTCGCGCTGCTGCGGATGAGCCAGCGCCACGGCCGCTGCGACCCAAGTTTGCCGGCCCTGGCAGACCAAGAACTTGGAGTCCGTCGGCCCGCGCGTCCAGTCCCGGGAAAAATTCTCGTAGAAGCCGCCGCGATCGGTGTCCAAGCAACGCGGATACCAAGCGGCCAGCACCCGGTCCCACATCACCCGTTCGATTTCGTTCGCCAGGCGGCCACGATCGGTTTCGCTGCCCTCCGGGGTGGCCGCCGCGTGGGCCGCAGAGAACTTGCCGCACGCGAGAGCCGTAGCGGCGAACCCCAGCGACCGCAACACTTGGCGGCGCGTGATCGGCGCGGTGACCCGTTGGTCTCCGGGACGTGGGTTCGTCTGGCTCATTTCAGTTCGCCCTTGTCGTACAGTTCCCAGAAGGTTGCGGGCGGCATCTTGTCGTCCGCCCCGTCTTCAAACCGGGTGCCCAATTCCTGCAAGGTGGTCATCTTGCGCACCGCATCGAGGCCCGTCTTGATCTTGCCGGGTGTGAAAATCAGCCGCGTCAATCGAAGGGACTCCAGCGGCGTCAAATCGGTGACTTCGGTACCGCCGATGTGCAGCCGTTGCAGCGAATGGCCTTTCAGGGGACTCAAGTCGGACACGCGCGTGTCCTGCAAGGTCAGGCTGACCAGAGGCACGCGGCGCAGCGGCGAAATGTCCTGCACCGGGCAACCGGTCAGCCACAGCATCTTGATGGGACACTCGGCCAGCGGCGACAGATCCTTGACACGAGCGCCCACGAGGTTCAATTCGTCCAGCGGAGCACCGCGCAACGGCCCCAAATTCTCGACTCGCGTGCGGCTGAGATACAGCTTTTGCAGCGGCATTCCCCGCAACGCCGTGATATCGGCCAGCCGTTCGTTGTCTTCCAAGGCCAGCCAATCCAACGGCAAACCCTGCAGGGGACTCAAGTCGGCGATGTCGCACTTGGACAGGTCCAGCCGGCCGATCCGCTGGCGGGCCAGCGGGCGGATGTCCTTGAGATGAGGGTCATTGATGGCCAGCACCAGCAGGTCCGCCGACAGGGGCTCCATTTGCAGCTCGCCGCTGAATTCGGGATTCCGTTCTTTCAAGGCCGCTGCCAATCGCTCCGGCGTAGCGATCGCCTCGGTGGGTTGGCTGGCCGGATCATCCTTGGTTCCAGCCGGTTTTTCGTTGCCCGACAACGCTTGCCCGTCCGAGTCCGCCGCCGGAGCCGACGGTCCAGTATCGATTGGTGTTGATGCGTTATGTGGGGCGGATGGCGGCCCGCCGTCCGGTTCGCTTGGCGTCCCAGACGGCTGCTCGCACCCCAGACAAAACAGGACCATAAGAGGCACGAGTACAAACGGTGGCAAAAGCCGAGGCGTCGAGAGTCCGGAGTCCAAAGCCGAGAGCCGGAGATTTTGCAGAAGGAGGTTCATCAAGGAATTGTCCTCGGGCAGCAGAGGGTGGAAACGCGAAGCCCCTCGGGGCAGGCAGGCGTCAAGGTACGACGGTTGAAAGAGCGTACCACTGCAGCCCCCGTCGGTCAATCATCTGCCGCCGCAGTGTGTGGCCGTGGTTTCTGGCTGGTAGCCGCATTCGCCAGAATGCGGGAACGCGGGGAAAGCCCGCATTCTGGCGAATGCGGCTACGCAGAGGTCGCCAGGATTCCTGGCCACACAACCGCCGCAGCCGCGTTCGGCCGGCTTGCTTCAGTCCAGGTCGCCCGCAAACAGCTGGCAGTAGCTTTCGTAGCGTCGTGCGTCCAAGCGGCCGTCGGCCACGGCGTCCTTAACCGAACAGTCGGCCTCGTGGGTGTGCGTACAGTCGGGAAAACGGCACAAGCTGGCGTAGGATCGCAAGTCGGGGAAGTAGCCTGCCACTTCCTGCGGGACGACGTCCCAGAGCTGGAACTGCCGGATTCCCGGCGTATCGAGCACGTACCCGCCGGCCGACAGCGGGATCAGGCTGGCAACGGTCGTCGTATGGCGGCCTTTTTCGTTTTCCTCGCTGACAGTGGCGATCCGCAAATCCAGGCCCGGATCAATCGCGTTCAGCAGCGACGACTTGCCAACTCCGCTTTGCCCGGCAAACACGCTCTGTCGGCCGAGTACCTTGCGTCTCAGGCGATCGATGCCGAACCCGGTTGTCGCCGACAGCAGCAGCACCTCGTAGCCCATCTGACCGTAGACGCCGACCAGCGGCTGCAGGTCGGCCGGATCCACCAGGTCGATCTTATTGATGCAAATAATCGGCCGGATGCGGTCCTTTTCGGCGGTGACGAGCATGCGATCGATCAAATGCGGCTTGAGCCCCGGTTGGGCGGCGCTGCTGACGATAAGCACGTGATCGACGTTCGCGACGATCACGTGACAGCGGCCGCGGATCGCCCGGGTCAACACGCCATGCCGGGGTTCGATTCGCTCGATGACGCCCTCCTGACGGCCGGAGAGCAGAAAGCGGACACGATCGCCGGCGGCCACCACATGCCGCTGGTCGGTCATCAGAGTCTTCAGCACGCGGCGCGTGGCGCAGCGATACAACTGGCCGTCTTCACCCAGCACGTTGCTCGTCAGACCGTGGACACTGAGCACGCGGCCCGGGAGACATGTCTTCTCGTCCACATCCAGTTGCACGGCAAGCCCGTCGGTCTGTCCGTCTCCGGAATCGGCGGCAATTACCGTGCGTTTGCGAGTCAATTCTCCCTTGCCACTCACACGCTCCGTCCGGACGGATTCATCGTCCTCCATCCCGTCGTCCCGATACTCGCGCGTCAGATCGCCTTGACGGGCTCGCTGGACCCGATTCTTGCGAAACTCGGCTCGAATCTTGCGTTTCTTGTCGTTCGCCATTGCCAGAATACCAAAGGGTCACTATGACAAGCGGTCATCGACAACAGGGTACCAGTTTCGTCGCGCTTGTCCAACGCTGAAAGCAATGCCGCCAGTGACTTCATGAACCGCCAAGACATTTTAATGGCTGCCGTCGCCCTCGTGTTGGCATTGTTGGCCTTCAAGGCAGCCCTGGGGAATCGAGATCACTACTACCGGCTGCCGAAGGTCCGTTGGATTGACGAGCGGTGGGGCCGCAGGACCGCTCGCGTTTGGTATGCCATCATGGGATTAGTGTTGGCGGGTTTGGGTGTGGCAATCCTATCGGGCTGGTCGTTTTTGCGATGAAAGGCTGTGAATTCGGATTACCGGGGTTCTTTCACCTGTGCTTGCGAGGAAGATGGGGGCATCCCGCCCGCTTCGTTTGACAGTCGCTGGCGCGTAGCGAATGGTTGACCAGTGGCGATCTCGATGCGCACGCGCGATCCGCTTTGAATGGATCAGCGTTCGCCTTCCCCGGGCGCCGGCGGGGGGAATTTTGCCGAATCTATAGCGTAAAGCGTTTTGGCCGAATAGAATTAGGAAAGATCAGCTAGGTGACTTTTAGCGATCACAAATAGTGGGCAAGGCAGGGGCCGGCTTACGGGCCGGGGCAGTCCTACCCGTTACACTTTTCTGACTGGAGTCCTTAAATATGGCGCGAAGTAGTGCCCTCGCGGTGTTGGTATCGCCTTTGATGGCCTTGGCGCTGGCGGCTGCGGCGGTTGCAGCACCTCCCGCTGGCGACGCAAGTTCTGCGCAGTTATTGACTTACGACAGCCCCGCTGGGGACACTTACTTTGCCCTCAGTCTCCCCCCGCTGTCGAAGCCCCAGGAGGCATTCGACCACGACGTAGTGGTCTTATTTGACACCTCCGCGAGCCAAACGGGAGCCTATCGGGACGATGCCTTGTTGGCTCTGAGGACCCTGCTCGGCCAGCTCGGCAAGTCGGATCGAGTCAAATTGATGGCGGTCGACTTGGACGCGGTGCCCATGACCAAGGATTTTGTCGGGCCGGACAGTCAGGAGCTGCAAGCCGGACTCGCCAAACTCGAAGGCCGGGTTCCACTAGGTTCCACGGACATGCGAAATGCGTTGAAGGGAGCTGTGGACGGTTTTGCCGGCGCTCCAACTCGCCCGCGCAGCGTGATTTACATCGGCGACGGGATGAGCCAAGCCAACGTGATGCAGACGAATCAATTTGGGGAAGCGGTCCAGGATTTGGTCGAGAAACGCGTGTCGGTTTCGAGCTTCGCGATCGGACCGGGCCGGGACCTGTACCTGCTGGCCGCTCTGGCCAACCATACCGGCGGCATGTTGTATCTCGACTCGAACGAAGGGGCCTGGGCCGAACGCGCGGGCCAGGCGATGGCGGACGTGATTCGCACGCCGGTTGGTTGGCCGACGAACGTCAGTCTGCCGAGCGCGATTCGCGAGGTTTACCCCAAGACGCTGCCGCCGTTGCGCGGCGACCGCGATACGGTTGTGGTCGGTTTGCTGCAGAGCCGCGACGTGAAGGATTTGGCCTTCACCGCGGAAATCGACGGCAAGCCGGTGGATCTCCGCTGGAACGTTTCAACCCAGAATGCCCTGGATGATTACAGCTTTTTGCCGCAACTGGTCGCGTCGGTGCGCGACAGCGAAGGTCTGGGCATGCCCACGCTGGGCTCGGCGAGCTTGCAGGAAGTGGCGAAAATGGTGTCCGCCAATAACGAGGTGCTGACCAAGCTGGGCCGTAATGCCCTGCGGGCGGGCGATTCCGATGGTGCGTTGAAGGTGGCGGAAGCGGTGCTGAAACGCGATCCGAACAATCCTCAAGCCCAGCTGATCCGCGATGCGGCCAAACGCGGTGGCGCGGATGACGCGGACCTGCGATTGGTCAACCTCCAGGATCCCGGTGCTGGCGGGGCTCCGCCGGCCGCGGGGGGCGGCTTGTTGGCCGAGGTCCAAGGCGAAGGTCTGTTCTTGAATCAGGTCGAGAACATCCAACAAGTCCAGGAGCAGAAGATCAAAACAGAAGTTGAGCAGGCGCTGAATAAGGCCCGCGAGCAAATGGACACTCAGCCGGAAGCAGCTAAACGCGATCTGAAGATCTGGCAGGAGACCATCGAGAGGTCACCTGACCTGGGCCCGGATACGCGGGCCCAGTTGAAGAACCAAATCGAGGCGGCCATCCGCGAGGCGGGGCGACGGGGCGTCGAAGTTGCGGCCCGCGTGGCGCAGGCCGAAGAGAATCGCGCCGCAGCCGATGAACGCCAGCAACTGGTCGAGGAGACAGCCCGGACGCGGCAGAAGGTCAAGCAGTTGATGGACCGGTTCAATTCCTTGATGGACGAGGGCCGGTATCAGGAAGCCGAAGACGTGATCGCCGCCCAGGTAATGGATTTGGAACCTCTCAGCGCAACGCCGCCGGCGGCCCTCTGGGCGTCCCGCTTCGGTGGCAACTGGGACACCTTGTGGACGCTTCGCGACGTTCGTCATCGAAACTTTGCCCGGGCCATGCTGGGGGTGGAAAAGGCCCTGGTGCCGTTTCCGGACGAACCACCGATTATGTATCCCGAACCGCAAGTCTGGTCCGACTTGTCCCTGCGGCGCAAAAAATACGCTTCGATCGACTTGGCCCGTCAAGGTGGCGCCGAACAGAAGATCTTCTCTGCACTGGAGGACGATACGCGGATCGAGTTCATCGAGACCCCGTTGAGTCAGGTGATCGACTTCCTGAAAGACCAGCACGACATCAACATCGAAATCGATACCAAAGCGCTGGATGATATCGGCGTCGGGACGGACTCGCCGATCACCCGCAACCTGAAGGGCATTTCGTTGCGGTCGGCACTGAGGCTAATGCTCAAGGAACTAGGGCTGACCTATGTCGTGCGTGACGAAGTGCTGCTGATCACCACGCCGGAGGAGGCGGAGAGCAAACTGGTTACCAAAGTGTATCCCGTAGGCGATTTGGTCCTGCCGATCCAAAGTGGCATGATGGGTGGCATGATGGGTGGCATGGGCGGCGGCATGATGGGCGGCATGGGTGGCATGGGCGGCATGGGCGGCATGGGCGGCGGCATGATGGGCGGCATGGGCGGCGGCATGGGCGGCGGCATGATGGGCGGCGGCATGGGTGGCGGCTTCTTTGCCGTCGAAGACACCCTGTCGCTGGGCGTTAAGAAAGAGGCGGCCACTCCGTCCGCGTCCAACGAGGATGCTCCAGCGGCTGCCTCGCCGAAGGTTGAGAAGATCAACCTGGAGGTGCGGCCTGGACAGAGCGTGGAAGAGGCCTGGAACGCCTACTTTGAAGGTCTAAAAGGGGCCTCGTTGGAGGCCACTCAGGCCACCCGCCTGGCCGTTCGCGAGACCGCCCGGGATTTGATGAAACAGGAGAAGTATCAAGAAGTCGTTGTACTGCTGATGGCGGCGTTACGGAACGGTTTCCCGCAGACTTGGATGTACGAGGGGCTCGGACTGGCGATGAAAGCCAGTGGGGCCGATGATTCCGAAATTGAACGCGCACTGATGTCGGTCGTCGATTTCAGCGGCAGCGTGGACGAGACGATGTTTGTGGCGGAGTTCATGACCCAGTTAGGCCTGGACCGCCGCGCGCTGCAACTGTACCAAAACGTGGCCGCCGCCCAGTCGTTGCGGCCCGAGCCCTACCTGCGCGGTCTGGCGATCGCGCAGCGTCTGGATGATGTGGAAGCCATCCAATGGGCCTGCCTCGGCCTGCTCCGTCAAGCCTGGCCGCAGGATCAGCGGAAGGTGCAAGAGATGGCCGTGCGCGTGACGCGGGCGACCTACGAACAGTTGCTGGCTGCCAACCGCCGCGAGGAAGCGGACCAGTTCCGCAAGCAAGTCGAGGAGGCGATGGTCCGGGACTGCGTGATTCGCGTCGCCTGGACGGGCGACGCCGACATCGACATTTTGGTCGAAGAACCTACCGGCACAGTGTGTTCGGTGGACAGCCCCCGATCCACGGGCGGCGGCGTCATGGTCGGCGATGCGTTCGCCAAACCCGGCGCGCAGCCTGCGGAAGGGTACTCCGAGTACTATGTTTGCCCCGAGGGGTTCAGCGGCCAGTACCGTCTGATGATCAAACGGATCTGGGGCCAGCCGACCACTGGCAAGGTCACGGTCGAGGTGGCCAAAAAATTCGGCTCCGGCAAGCAAGAGATCATCAGCAAGCACGTACCGCTGGCAGACGATCGGGCCGTCGTGGTTTTTGAATTGGACGACGGGCGGCGGAAAGACGCTCTGGACGAACAGCAAATTGCAGCGGTGGCGCGTGTTCAGCACGAGTTCAGCCGAGCGATGTTAGGCCGGCAATTGGATTCCTATGAATACTCGGACGCTGTGCGCGATTACCTGCGCGACGCCCTGGCGGCTCAACGCGACGGCCGCCTGCCACGTGGCGCTGTGGGTGTTCGGCCGGTTATCACCGTGTTGCCCGAAGGAACGAATTTCATCGGGTCGGCCGTGATTTCTGCTGACCGCCGTTATGTCCGCGTGACTCCGATGCCTTTGTTCTCCGCGATCGGCGAGGTAAGCACGTTTACCTTCACGGGTGACGATACTGGTGCCGGTGGTGGCGGCGGCATCGGTGGTGGCGGCGGCATCGGCGGTGGTGGTGGCATCGGCGGTGGTGGTGGCATCGGCGGTGGTGGTGGCGGCGGCTTCTTTTAGGCCCGCTGGATCCGCGGTTTCGACGAAACGAACTCAGCCGCGTCCTGTTTGTCAGGACGCGGCTTTTTCATGCGTGCCTCGGTCGGATGCTCATCCGAGGCATTAACGAAACCGTGGGATGGGCTTCCAGCCTGTCGGCCAGGAAAGACAGGCAAGATGCCTATCCCACGCTGGCCCCTTATGTCAGCCGCTGCAGCTTGCTAACCCGCCCGGTGCCGACCCATTCGGCAACGAACAGACTGCCATCTCGGTCGAAACAGGCGTCGTGTGGATGCACGAACCGGCCGGGCTGCCAGGCGCTTTCGTCACCGCGGATCCGGAATTTCGCATCCGCTCTGACTCGTTGCGAGTCATCACCCAGCCGTGCGACAACGCGGTTGTCGGTATCGAGAATCGAGACGCGGGCGTACAGTTCCGGGACCACGAGCCATTGCTTCCAAGTATCGATGTTGGCCGGCAGCCCGAAGCCTTCCAGGGTTTCGATGTGTTCGCCCTGCAACGTCAAGTACTGCAGCGTGTGGTGCGCCCGGTCGCAAACCACGATGGCCGGCTCGCGCCCCGGCCGGCCGTCGATCCAGATTCCGTGCGGCGTATCGAACTTGCCTCGCCCTTCGCCCGGACCGCCAAAGCAACTCTTCCAGTTTCCGTCCTTGTCGTAGCGGTGGATATAGAACGATCCGTAGCCGTCGGCCAACAGAAAGTCTCCATCCGGCAGGAAGGCATAATTAGTTGGCATAAAGCGATCGCGGCCCCAGATCTTCTGTGGGTTCGTGTCTTCGCCGACGGCATAGACCCCGGCCTGCATGGGCGCCCGTTTCTCCCAGATGACTTCGCCCTTCAGACTCAATTTGGCGAACGTTTTCACCTGCTGATACGCGCAAACGTACAAGAACTGCTCGCCCCCTTCGTGGCGAACCTCAATGCCATGTCCGCCGCCCTGGTATTGACTGCCAAACGAGCGGACATAGCGGCCTTGCTGGTCGAAGACGAAGATCGACGGATGGTCTTTCAACTCCGCGCGTCCTTCGTGGATCACATACAGCAGGCCGTCGCGGTCGACGGCGACGTTGTGCGTTGTCTGCCAGTGAAATTCCGGGGGCAATTGCGGCCATTGGTGGAAGACACGGAACCGATGCTCGCCTTCACCGATGATCACCTCCGAATCCACCCTGGCAGCCGAAATGATCGCTGGGGCGGCGAGCGACGCTGCAGTGCCAGCCGCACTGTGGACGAGAAACTGCCTGCGGGATACCGAACCGCGCTGAGAATTTGCCATAGCGCACTCCGCGTTCGAGACAAGAAAACCGGGACACGAGAAACTAGCGATGTTTCGCGTCGGACAAGCAGAAGATCGTACGCAATTCTCCCGCGGCTGCAAGCGGACGACACGCAGAATTGCCGCGAAAGAGAAAGAGAGATGAAGAGTGGCAGGCTCGCAGGCGGATGAAGCGAAGGGGGCCCGAAAGACATTGCAAAACTCGTTGTAAAGGTTACTGCTCGCCTCTTGAGATCGCCCAATCCGGCTGCCAACGCCCTTGTCAGCAGAGACGCAAGAACCAACGTCAGCAAGAGCGGCAATTCCCGCTCTTGACCAGGGGCATGTGACGACGTTGGAACTTATTGTGAGTCGGGCACGCCCATTGCCACCCTGGGACGGCAGCCGCAATGCCGGAAACACTTGACCTTCAAGCAGTCTACGAAATGTGTCTTCGAAACGCGCCGGATTGCACAAATGCCTAAATCACGCTAAGCTGAAAGCTGGAACAGGAAGTTGAGGTGATTCGGCAAGTTTTCGGACTCCGCCGGTGGAACCCGAAGGTTACCGATTCGAGTTCTGGCAGGTGCGCTGGGTGCATGTTTTCTCCGAACGCGTGACTTAGGAATTGGTCCAAAGCAACTTCCCGAAGTTGCCGCCTCCCACCCTGCCCTTTCTCGGAGGGAAATGGTTCTGGTGAGAAAGTTGCCTCGCACCAATTCCTTGGTGACCGCGCAGAAATTAGATGTTGAATTCTCGTAGGGCGGATTGCCAATCCGTCCGTCGATAGACGGATTGCCAATCCGCCCTACATTCTGACATGACCCTCTTTACGCTGCACGCAAAGACACTCTCGGGCCTGGAACAAGTCCTGGCAGCGGAACTGACGGAGCTGGGAGCAACCGACGTCCAGCTTGGTCATCGGCTCGTCACGTTCGTGGGTGACCAGCGGCTGATGTATCGCGCGAATCTCGGCTGCCGCACGGCCATTCGGATTCTCAAGCCGATCGCCAACTTTCCGGCCGACAGCGAGCGCGCACTGTACGGCGGCGTGCAACAAATCGATTGGTCCCGCTTCCTCGACCCCGGTCGTTCCTTGGCCATCGATCCGGTGGTTTGGAGTTCGTTCTGTACGCACTCGCTGTTCGTGGCCCAACTCTCGAAGGACGCCATTGTCGACCAGTTCCGCGAACGCACGGGCCAGCGGCCGGGTGTCGACCTGAATGAGCCGGACTTGCGGATCAATATCCACTTGGTCGAGAACATCGCCACCGTTTATCTCGACTCCTCCGGCGATTCGCTGCACCGACGAGGTTATCGGGCTAAGACAGGGGACGCTCCGATTGGCGAAGTGCTGGCCGCGGGCATTCTGAGGCTCACCGAGTGGGACCGCCAGTCAACGCTGGTGGATCCCATGTGCGGCTCGGGGACGTTTTGCATTGAAGCGGCGTTACTGGCCCGAAACATCGCTCCCGGCGTGATCCGGCGGCGGTACGGGTTTCAAACTTGGAAGGACTTCGACCAGTCGCTACGGGACACGGTGCTGGCGGAACTGCGGCGGGGCGAGTTACCATCCCTGCCGTTTTCCATTGTCGGCTCGGACATCGACGCCCAGGTCGTCGCGATGGCCGGGGAAAACGCGCGGCGCGCAGGCGTGGCCGCCGACGTGCGTTTTGAGACGGCCAACGCGGAATGCTGCCAGGGACCGACGCCGACGGGCACGCTGGTCATGAACCCGCCGTACGACGAGCGGTTGAAGGTCGATCAGATCGCATCCTTCTATCGCCGCATTGGCGACACCCTCAAGCAGCGTCTCGCGGGCTACACCGCGTGGGTTTTCACTGGGAACCTCGACGCGGCGAAGCAAATCGGCTTGCGGCCGTCACGTAAAGTGCGGCTGTTTAACGGCCCGATCGAGTGCCGGTTGCTGCGTTTCGACCTCTACAGCGGCACGCGCCGAACGCCGCCGGACGCGGCGACTCCAGAGCCAGCGGAAGATGTCGCCGCGGCGGTGGCTCAGGATGCGGTTGTCGAATCTTCCCACGAGGCAGACGCCGCGGAGATACCCGGCCTCCCTGCGCAAATTCAAGTGGAGACGCCCAGCGTTCCCCCCCGCTGGCGAGACCAAGCCGCGATGTTCCGCAATCGGCTCGACCGCATGGGTAAGCACTGGCGAAAATGGGCTCGGCGGCAGGGGATTACCTGCTTCCGCTTGTACGATCGCGACATTCCGGACGTGCCGCTGGTCATCGACTGGTACGAGGGGCAACTGCACGTCGCCGAATTTGTCCGGCCGCACGATCGTTCCGAGGCCGAGCATCGCGTCTGGCTGGACTTCATCGTGCGCGAGGCGGCGGAGGCTTTGGGAGTCGATCCGGATACTCAGACCTTTCTCAAGCGTCGCGAGCGGCAGCGGGGAAAATCGCAATACGAGCGTCAGGACGACGCCGGCGACATGCTGGCAGTCCACGAGGGCGGCCACACGTTTCTGGTGAACCTGAGCGACTACCTCGATACGGGCCTGTTCCTCGACCACCGGCAGACGCGGGCGCTGGTCGAAGCGGAGGCGGCGGGGAAGCGGTTCGTCAATCTCTTCGGCTACACCGGTTCCTTCACGGTCTATGCGGCGGCCGGCGGCGCGGCCAGCACGACGACGGTCGACCTGTCCAACACCTATCTGAACTGGGCCCGGCAGAACATGCGGCAGAACGGTTTCACCGGCGCGGCGCATCAGTTCGCCCGCGATGACGCCATCGCCTTCCTGCGGCACCGCGCCGCCCGTCACGAGCCCCGCTTCGACTTGGCCGTGGTGGATCCCCCCACGTTTTCCAACAGCAAGCGATTGGCCGACGTTTGGGACGTCCAGCAGCATCACGCCGAGCTGCTCAATCTGCTGGTCGAACAAATGGCACCCGGCGGCAAAATCTACTTCTCCACCAATCTCCGCCGCTTTAAACTGTATGAAGACACGCTGCGCCACGTCACCCTCCGCGAGATCACGGCGCAAACCATCCCACCCGACTTCCGCAACAAGCGGATTCACCGTTGCTGGACTTTGGTGAAAGGCGGGCAAGGCGGATAGGCACCCCGACAGCATCGAGTTTTATTCCGTTTCACGCGTCGGCGTTCCAGGCGGGCTATGCCCGCGGCAAAAGACACGCTGAAGCGTGGACTCCAACGGGGGCCTCGGGCCGGACGGTCAGGGAGCCACCAGCAGTTGCGTGTACGAGCGGGTGTCGATGTGATTGGGCAAACGCTTGCCGGTGTCCTCGTTCTGCACGTACAGGTGCCGGTAGTGGAACCAAGTGCCGTTGTTGGTGCCGTCGTCGCGGACGATCATCGGGATTGCATCGCCCAAGGCGCGGTCGGCGTCATGGACCTTGCGCGACCAGCCGGCGGTCATCGAGCTGAATACGTGCAGGCTGTACCGCCGGGCGTCGGAGAAAACCGCATCGACATGCCCGTCCTCGTCGATATCGACCAGCCGCAGTCCCGCGTCGCGGCCGGCTTGATCGACGATCGATGTGCCCGCTGGCAGACCGAAGGGCAACCGCGTCCAACAACCGTTATCCGCAGACCACTGGAAGACGCCATTTTGGCGCGGATTGCCGACGACCAGTTCGCAGACGCCGTCGAGATCCAGGTCACAGAACCGAACCCCCTGATCGCGGCCGGCATTGGCCGTTAACACTGGGCCGTTCAGTTCCAGGCCCTTCAGCCCTGCGGCGACCGCCGTCCAGCCTTGGCCGTCGAAGTGCCACAGGCCCGCGAGTTGTCCATTGCGCACCAGGATACTGGCATGGCCGTTTTTTTGGAGAATGCCGAAGCGAACGCCCGCGAACTCGCGTTGGCTCTCGGCATTAACGCTGACGATCTGCACAGGAAAATCCCCGACGGTCCAGGTGCGCGTCTGCGGCGACCAGATCCGCGTCTGGCGGACCTGGTCGTTGCCGATGACAACGTCCATGTAGCCGTCATGGTTCAGGTCCAGCACGCGGACGCCGTTGTCACCACCGTCGGCGGCCCGCAGCGGTTGGCCGCCCAACAGGTTCTTGGTGAGCCGTTCGTGGACTTCGCGGAAATTGAGGAACTGCACCTTGCTGCCGTAACGGCTGGTCGCATGGTCGATCAATTCGATGACTTGGTCGTTGCGGATCCAGCGATCAGGATGGAACGTAAGCGTAAAGGTGCCCTGTTTCAGTACCACGGCGTCGATGGCGGCCTGCATGTCGCGGATCGTCAACGGGTTGTGGTTGCCCTGAAAACTGATGCCCAACCAATCGTCGGGGATTTCGGAGGGCATTTCCCAGCACCGGTGATCGACGACGTAGGGATAGGGATAGTTCTCGACGTAGTTGACAAAATTGCGGTCGCGGGGAATGTACTTGGTGAACCGCGGCCTGCCTTCTTCGTCGGTCGTCAGGGACCGCGGCAGGTCCGGATCGTCGGCGGTAAAAGCCATGAACACCGACGAGTCGACGCGGAGGAAATGGCCGGCGGGAGTCGTCTTGCCGAACAGTTCGGTGAAAAAACGCGGCCCAACCGAATTCATGGAATCGCAGCAAGGCATACGAAATGCGATCGCGGGGCCGCCGGGGATCCGCGCCAGCAAATCGATCGCGTCGTCGTACGTCTGCTTGGCCTTGGCCAAGTCGCTGCCCTGCAAGCAGGGACAAGGGTGGGTTGCGGTGTGGGCCTCGACGGTGACACCTTCGGCGGACCATTTTTCCAACTGCGGATCGACCGGGTCTGCTTGGTTAGTCATGATGCTGACCGGTCCGCGGCCGTCGATCTTTTTGAGCCGCTCGATGATCGGCCGCAAGCATTTCTCATAAGGCGCCGTACTGCGCATGTCGTCGATCGACAGCACAAGCACCGCCTGGACGCCCTCCTGGCCGATCCACTGGGGCGTGACCAGCTTGGGGGCATCCAGGCCGACGTAGTACGGGTTGCACGCGTCGTCGACCCAGGCCAGCCGATTTCCCGTGTCGGCCGCCCGGGCCGCGATCGCAACCGCCAGCCACAAGAACGATACTGCCAATAGCTTTCGCATCGCAAACTCCTTGAACGGAGAAACGGGCGTGAGACCCCACGATACCATGCCGAGACCTCCACGCCATTTTCGTCAGCCAGCTATTGAGATAACCGATGGGACGGGCCGACGCAAGGCATCGAGCGGTGGGTTGTGTGGCAGAGCGTCGCAAGCAGGACGCGGGCGGAGATGTGCGATGGTGCCGTTTCCGCCGTATGCAGAATCCAGCCGTCGGGCAATACACGTGCCGACGGCAAAATGGTACGATGTTGACCGCGTTGAACGGCAAAAGGGCGCCGTGCGGCCCGTGAGAGCATTCCCCGAGGAGGTGAAACGGCGATGTTGAAAGGGATTCCCGCCCGGATTTCTCCGGAGCTGATGTATGCGTTGATGAAGATGGGACATGGAGATGAATTGGTCTTGGCCGACGGGAACTTCCCGGCCGATTCCATCGCGCGGCGGATTGTCCGCGCCGACGGCTTGAGCGTCCCCGAGGTGCTGGAAGCGGTCCTCCAGTTCTTTCCGCTGGACCCGTATGCCGAGGCGGCGGCGTTCGTGATGCAACCGGTGCCTGGCGATCCGCCAAAGCCGCCCATCTGGAAGAAATTCAAACAGTTGCTGGACGCGGCGGAAGGCAAGAGCGTCGAATTGAAACAAGTGGAGCGGTTTGCGTTTTACGAACAGGCCAAACAGGCCTACGCGGTCGTCGCGACCAGCGAGACGGCGCTGTACGCCAACCTGATCTTGAAAAAGGGCGTCGTGGTTCCGTAAGGATCGGTGAGTGAGGCTCTGGATTCCTGGTCACGAGGTCGCACCATCACCACCTCTCCCGCTTGCGGGAGACGTCGCGGTCTCAGCCGCGGGAGAGGGGGCGATTTCCAGGGTGATTCGTCCGAGGAGCGGCAGCCCTCTTCCCTCTCCCGGGCCTTAGAGCCCGACCTCTCCCCGAGGGAGAGGTGACCCCTGGAAACAGAACCGAGTCGGAAACACGGAACATTTTCATCAGCCCGGGCGGAGCCAGGGTACGAGCAGGACGAGGGCCGGAAAGGAGAAGGTTTGATGATTCAGCGGTTACAAGAAGACACGGGTCCCAAAAAAAACTCCAGCACGCACGACTGGCACGGCTTGGCGGATCGCGTGCTGGACGGGCACGAGCTGACCAGTGAAGAGGGCCTGGCGATCGTCCGCTGTCCCGACGACGAGTTGCTGGACCTGCTGTCGGCTGCGTTTCGCATTCGCCGCCGGTTCTTCGGCAAGTCGGTCCAGCTGTACTTCTTGATTAACGCCAAGAGCGGGCTGTGTCCGGAGGACTGTTCCTACTGCTCGCAGTCGCGCGTCTCGAAGGCCGCCATTCCCAAATACAACATCCTGGACCGCGAACGGTTGCTGGACGGCGCCCGGATCGCGCACGAGCTGAACGCCAAGACCTATTGCATCGTCATCTCGGCGCGCGGCCCCAACGAACGCGAGTTGCAAGCGGTCGAAGAACTCGTGCCGGAAATCAAACGGCAGTACGGCCTGAAGATTTGCACTTCTCTGGGACTGCTCACGCCGGAGCAAGCCGACCGGCTGAAAGCCTGCGGCGTGGACCGGGTGAATCACAACGTGAACACCAGTCCCGAATACTATGCCCAGATTTGCTCGACGCACACCTACCAGGACCGGCTGGCGACGTTGCGCGTCGTGCGTGCCGCCGGCATGGAGATCTGTTCCGGCGGGATCATCGGGATGGGCGAGGCGGACACGGACGTGGTCCGCATGGCGCTGGAACTCCGCGAGGTGGGAGCCGAATCCATCCCGATCAACTTTCTGAACGCGATCGACGGCACGCCCCTGGAGGGCGTCGACCGCCTGACGCCCCGCCATTGCCTCAAGGTGCTGTGCCTGTTCCGCTTTGCCAATCCGAGCCGCGAGATTCGCATCGCCGGGGGGCGCGAACTGCACTTGGGCAGCTTGCAGCCCCTGGGACTGTACGCGGCCAACTCGATTTTCGTCGGCGACTACCTGACAACCAAAGGGCAGGCCCCGGAAGCGGATCGCGCGATGATCGAAGAACTGGGGTTCACGGTGACGGCGAATCAGCTGAACCGATAGATGCTCCGTCAGGATCCCTGTGCCGCGGCCTGGGCCTTGCGTTCCCCCTCGAGCAGCTTTTCCGCGACGTCCAACGGCTCGCCCGTGGCCGTCCGGCCCACGTCGTACAGTCCGAACAGCCGTAACGTTGCCAACATGTCGGCGGGATCGATCAGATCTCCTTGGACGTCGTCGAAACGGTCGCCGAGATGCGCGAGAAACAGGTCCACTTCGGCCTGCAACTCGTCGCCAACGTGGCTCGTCCCACGGATGAACGCGCCCTCGGATTCAATCCCTTCGAGCACCGCACAGTACCGCAACTGGTCGCCCGGCAACGCTGGCCGATGGAACACGGCCTTGTTGACCTTGGCCAGCACCGTCCGCTCCCGGAAACCACGGTGGTCGTTCGCCAGGATCCCGCCCGTCCAGGCCAAGCCCTCGACAATCAGCGAACAGGGCAGAATCGGGAACCCCGGTATGTACTCACTCAACGGCTCTTCCGTTAGGCTCACATTCTTGATGGCAACCGACCGCTGTCCGCGGACGAATTCGACGAAGCGGTCGACCCATAGCCAGCGCATCGAAAGCCCGGTGTAAGGCGGAGGTTCGGGCGTTCCCGACATCACACGCTCGAATTGTTTCCGCAGTTTACGCATCAAATAGTCACGGCTGGCAGCCCGCTGGGGATATCGATCCGCCAATTCGAATGCCTCCACCACCAGCCGGGCCGTGGCCACCGTCTTGCCGTCGACCGTCCCGCGGGTCATCAGCGTGGCAAGATTGCCGTCCTGCTTCTTGAATTCGGCCGTCACCACGAGATCCTGTTCCGGCTTGACAAACCCGCTGAATTTGACGTTGCGGGCTTCTTTGAGGACCACCATCGAATGGGCAAAGTCCTCCGTCTTTCGGACCAGCCAGTGGGCCGCCTGGTACATCGTTTCCAGCATCAACACACCGGGCATGATGGGAAACATGGGGAAGTGGTCTTCGAGATACCCTTCCGAAGCGTGCAAGCGTTTGACCGCTTCGAGTTGGTGACCCGGTTCGAGTTGCGTGATTCGGTCGATTAGTCGAGATCGCATAACGAAAGACTCGGAGAGTTTGCTGCCCGCCCCCGGAAACGAGTCACGAGCGAAGTTGCCATGATTCCAAAGTAGCTCGTCACCGCATCGGGCCGTGACTCACCCTCGTAATCGCCCACCTTGGGGGCCATTATCGGTCACGAGTTGGCTCCGTGCAAGGGTAGACTACCCGCGGCTGTGTACCACCCGCCCAAACCAGCACCAACCAGAGATTGACGGCCCTCTTTAGAAGCGTTACTCTAACCGCAAAGTGTCGAGCGAGCCGCACTTTACGAAATGCGGCGTCCCGGCGAAAGACGGCCTGCCGTCTGCGCAGACCGTGTCCTTGCATGTCTAACCGTTAGTTTTCCGGAAGGCGAAATGAACACAGAATTATCAAAGCCCGCGGCGGTGTTTCCTGACTTGGAAGGCAAAATCGTCCTGATCACGGGTGCGGGCCGAGGAATCGGCAGGGCGATTGCGGAAGAATTCGCCCAGCAGAAAAGCCATTTGATGCTGGTGGACCTCGATCCGCGCGTCGAACAGACCGCAGCCGAAATCGCGGCGGCCTACAACACCAAGGTCAGCTTCCGTCTGGCCAACGTGACCGACTCGGCCCGCGTCAAGGAGGTCGTCGACGAGACCGTGGAACCTTACGACAAACAGCTGCACGTCCTGGTGAACAATGCCGGGATTACCAGAGATGGTCTGGCGATGCGAATGTCGGACGACGACTGGAACGCGGTCATCTCGACTAACTTGACGGGCACGCACAATTTCTGCAAAGCGAGCATCCGGTACTTGCGCAAGTCGAACGGAGCCGTGGTCAACATCAGTTCGATCAGCGGCTTGGTGGGCAATGTCGGCCAAACCAACTATTGCGCCGCCAAAGGCGGTGTGATCGCCTACACCAAGGCCCTGGCCGCCGAGTACCCCGGGGTCCGGTGTACCGCCATTTGTCCGGGCTTTATCAAGACGGACATGACCGCGAGAATGCCTTCGGATGTGTTGAAGTTCATTGTGGCCAGAACCAAGTCCAAGCGGGCTGGCGAGCCGTGGGAGATTGGCCAAGCGGTCGTGCGTGCCGCGGCCGCTTATGGAAACAGCTATTCCCCGTGCTCCGTCGTCTTGGTCGCCGGCGGCATGGAATTGGGTGGGGGGTAGGAAATGAGTTTCGTGGACATCAGGCAGGCGCTCGTGCGGGACTTTACTTTCTGCGTCGCGGAAGAGAAGATTCCGCCGCTGGGCGGGTATTTTCCCGGTTTCGTCAAGAGCGGTTGCGAGGCCGCGCTGGATGACTATCGCTTGGTTGCCCTGACGCCTCCCGCCCTGCGGTACTTGGTCACGTCCTCCAACTGCCTGACCGACTGCATGTTCGAACTGCAGGCCAAGTACGCGCAGTTCGTCCCGGACGACTGGGGCGGCCACATGGAAAAGGGCCGGCGCGATTTGGGGGTGATTGGCTTCAATATCCTGGAAGGCGTTGTGCTGGATATCCAGGAGATCAACCCGACCGCCGCTTACCTGGAATGGGCCGAGCCGAAGCTGAACGCGCTGGAGTGGGAGCGTCTGTTGATTCACGCGGTCGTCGATTTCGGACGGTCGTGCGGTGCGAAGCAGATCCGGCTGCAGCCTGCTCACAACTACCCGGCCGGCGTCGATGTGGCAGCCGCCGCGGCGCGGCTGACGGAAGTCCGGGACGCCTTGAAACAGCGGTACGACGCCAACGCCAAAGCTTCCGGATTCGAGTACGACGAAAGCGTCGACCGGTTCGTCCTGGAGCTTGAAGCGAACTGATCTGCCGATGTCACTGCGTGGAAATATCCGCTCGTCTACTCGTGACCCGGCAGGGCTCTGCGCAACTCGTCGGCTTCATCCTTCAGGCCCTCACTGCCCGCCGGGACGAAGCCCGCTTGCAGGCATTCCCGGCCCAGGACCAGCGTGGCGAAATCGGCCAGCCGCTTCTGCTGTTCGTAGGCCGTGCGGGCGCTGGCCAGCGTCGAATCCAGACGCATCGCTTCGGTCGCGTCCGACGCCTTTTTCCGCCGCTGCTGCTGATCCTGCAACTTACGTTCCAGCACGCGCAACTGCTGCCCGGCTTCGTGTGCCGCTTGCTGGCTGCGAGCGGCCGGCTTGGGAAGTTTCTGGTCCAAGGCCGCCTGGCCCACACGTGTAAACACGAAGTCTAGCCGCCGCAGGACGCTGCTGTGGTCCGTTAAATTGGCCACGGGGCCCTGCTCGCCTTCTTCCACAACGACCACGCCGCCGCCCTCGGAGCCGCGCAGCCGGCTGCTCCACGTGTTCAGGTCGCCCAGTTGACGGGCCTGGTGGCGGTCGAGTTCGACGTGCGCGGACTGCCGCGTCCGGGCCACGCGGGCCGACACCGAAATGCGCCCATTGGCGGCATAGCTCAATTCGACCTTGACCGCCGTGCCCTTGGCCAGTCCCTGCGGCAAGTCGCGGACGGTACACTCGCCCAGCGAGATGCACTCGGCCGGATCGCGGCTCTCGCCCTCGACAATCGGCACCTTGACGTTCCGCTGATCGTCGCGTTCCGTCACGAACGAACGTTCCACGCGGCTCGGCAGCGGCGTGTTCTTGGGAATCACGATCTTCACGACTCGCCGCCGCGTTTTGGGCTCGATGCCCACGACGCCCAAGCTGTGCGAATTGACGTTGATCAACTGGCAGGCCGGCACCTCGGTACGGTGGTCGTCTCGCGACAGCATCGCGGCGTACAGCGCCGCCCCGTGCGCCACGGCTTCGTCCGGCGACGTAGCCGCATCGGGCGTCTTGCCGGTCACACGCTGCAGCATCTCGGACACCATCGGCATCCGTGTGGCCCCACCGACCAGCAGTACCGTGTCGATCTGGTTCCAGTCCAAGCCCGCGTCGCGGACGACCAGTTTCGTCGTGGTCTCGGTGCGGTCGAGCAGATCGCGGGTCATTTCCTCAAACTGCTGCCGCGTGACCTCCAGCCGCGCACGCAACCCGCCAAAGTTGCACACCACCGGCGTCTTGGACAACTGCGATATCGCGTGCTTGCAGTCCTGGATTTCCAGCCACAGCTGGATGGCGTCGTTGGGATCGGCTCGCGGGTCCAGTCCGTGAATCTGCCGGCACTGCTCCGCGATGTGCTCGACCAGCCGTTCGTCGAAATCCCGGCCTCCCAGTCGCACGTCGCCGTCGGTGGCCAGCGCCCGGAACTGGCGGCCGTCGAGTTCCAGAATCGTGACGTCAAAAGTCCCGCCGCCCAGATCGTACACCAACACCCGCCGCGGGCCGCCTTGAAAGCCGCCCTGATCCGGCTCCACGAGCCCCTGTTGGTAACCGTAGGCCAGCGCCGCGGCCGTCGGTTCGTTGATGATGTCCAGCACTTCGAGTCCGGCCAGACGCCCCGCGTCCTGCGTGGCCTTGCGGCGGTTCTCGTCAAAGAACGCCGGCACCGTGATCACTGCCTGCTGTACCGGGCCGATGCGGCGCTCGGCGTCATGCTTCAGCTGCGCCAGGACAAACGCGCTGAGCACTTCGGGCGGCACCGCTTGGCCGCGGATCGGGCGGTGATAAGCGTCGCGCCCCATGTCGCGTTTGAAGCAGTCGGCAAAACGGTCCGGGGACAGCATCGACGCCTTGACCGCCTGACGGCCGACCACCACTTCGTCGTCCTCGAATAACACCGCGCTGGGCGTCAGCACCTCGCCCAGTCCGTTCGGGATCGACACCGGCCGGCCCTGCGGGTCCAGGTGTGCGATCAGCGAGTAGGTGGTTCCCAAGTCAATGCCGACGGGAACGGGCTTGGAGACCTTGTCCGCCGCGGGCGGTTGGGAGGGGCTCATGCTTGGTCCTCGTTCAATTCGTTTAACCGCGACCCAACGGGGAGTGCGCAAGGCAGCCGCCCTTACGCCTTCCTCGCCGCTTCCTCAGCATCCGGCAGAATCATGAATCGCACGTCCGGCCCAAATTCGGACAGCCGCACGATATCACCGGCCCGCAGCGGATACGCGCCCGTCGGTGGCAGCAGGTCCTGATTGATGATCCACACACCCGCCCCGTCGTTGTGAATTCGCCAGCCGAATTGGTCGGCCAGAATCCGCGCGTGCTTGGCTTTCGCACCCGGATCGTGCTTCGCGTCGAAACACACATCCCAATGCTTGCCGCCGCCGATGGAAACAGCGTCCTGCGTGAATTTCAGACGCTCGCCCAATCGCGAACCGGACAGGATTTGCAGTTCGACAAACATGGCTACCGTTCCTGGAAGAGTTCACTGGGTAGGGGCTTCGCTCATTTCAAGCCAGTTCTGCAGATCGGCCAGCGACTGGAAATCAAGCAGGGCCTCGCCCAAAGCCTCGATCTGTTGGATCGGCAAGTCGCGAATGCGATCCGCGACATCCGCCGGTAGCGGGCCACAGACCTTGGTAAGCAGCCTTAACAAAACGCTAGCGCCGCCCCGCGCTTCTCCCCGCGCTTCTCCCCGCGCTTCGGCAATTCGTTCCACCGATGTTACATATGGCATATTCAAGCTCTCCTCCAGTTCCCGAAGATCTTGCCCAAATCGCAAACTCAAAGCCTCGGTCAGGTGCATCATCCAGTCGATCAACCGGAAGATCTCCCGCAATTCGTCTGCATTATAGCCCAACTCGTACAGTTTGCGAACCAGTCGCCATTTGGCTCGGTAGCGGCCTTCGGGATCGCTGGCGGTTCGCAGGGCTTCGATCTGGGCTCGGGCCACTTGGACGGGCAACGAGTGGTCGTCGCGCCAATCGGTGTTCAGCCGATCGATCAGTTTGCAGGTGGGGAACCGCAACCGGCTCTCGAAACCAGCAACCTGGAACAAGTCTTCGCCGGGCCGCCAATCCTCACTCAAGTCGGCCAGCACGACCAGCGTGACGACCCGCTGGTCGTAACTCCAGAACAAGCCGCTGTTGTAGCGTGCCATGCGGCGTTCAAAACCGGCCTCCGGCGAGCTTTGGACTTCCGCGTGCAACAGAATCAATTGCTCCTCGCCTGACAGCAGCCGCACCCGGACGAGCACATCGACTGGCTGATTGCGCCGTTTGGCTTTCGGCACCACACGGCTCAATTCTTTGTCGCACCACGTCGGCTCGACGCTCCAGTCAATGGCCGCATGCACCGCCGGAAAGTACACCTTCAACAGCTCGCGCAAATATCTTCGAAACGCTTCCTTCCAAGCCCCGTCGTAGTCGCTGTCCTGCTCGCGTTTCGTTCTCTTGGCCATCTGCGATATCTCGTCTTCTGGCTCGTGGCGTGCCCGGTGCCGCGGGTGCGAGTTTCTTCACTGCTTCCCCAGCCGCTGGCGGGCCTTGTCTCTCAGCGCGTCCGAAATCGGCTGCCCCAGTTCGTTCATCAGCAGCGTGGCGTCGTTGACCAGGTCGTCCGAATTCGACTTTCTCGCCCCTTTCAAGGCCAGCACGGACAGCCGTTTGGCCAACTCGGCCTGCGAAGCAAGAATCGCCTTGTCCGCGAGCTTCAGCGCCTCTCGTGCGACCGCTTGTTGCGCGGCAGCCGTTGAAGCCTGCACCACGTCGGCGTTCAGTCGCTGTTCGGCTTGCTCCAAAGTCTCGGCATCCGGCGGCGTGGCCGGCATGGTCTCCGGCAACGCGGGTGGCGGCTGCGAAGCCGGCTCGGGCTTCGCCGTCGGGATCGGCTCAGCGTCAGGCGGGCCCGGCTCCTTGTCGGGAGTAGGTTTCTGCGCCTCGGTGGGTAACGGCCCGGCAACGGCTTCCGACTCCTTCGGTGGCGGCTGAACCAGCGGCTTCGGCTCAGACGGATCCTGCGCTGCGGGTTGCTCCGCCTGCGGAGGGCTCTCCTCAGCCGGTGGCTCCGTGTCGCCGACGGATGCCGCGGGCGAAGGCTTGGAACCGTCGGGGGACGCTGGCTCGACGGCGGGAGTTCTTGCTGCCGTCTGCCCCGCGTCCTTGTTGCCGCTGCTCAACAGCCCGATCGCAAAGGCCACCACCGCCACGGCGACGCCCGAACCGCAAACGGCGAGCAGCCAAGTCGGCTTCTGTTTTCGCGGCGCATGATGCATCCCGCCGCGGGACGCGGCGGAGACCACTCGCGGTTCTGCATCCGCAGCAGCAGCGGCCGCCGATCGCAAGCGTGCGTCGTATTCGGCCTTCTTGTCGGCATTCAGCAGACACACCCGCGCCGCCGAGATTGCTTTCAGGATCCGCTGCGACTCGTCGGAATGCTTGCCGATCTGAAACGCCCGCACATGGCCAATCCGCTGATCCGCCGCGTTGGCAATCACGTCCAGATCCGACTCGAACAACGTCACGCCCAACAGCCGATAATGATTCGGCGGCTGCTCCGCTGGCGGAATACCAAGCCATTTATGATACGGATCGAAGCTTTCAGCCATGCCGCACAACCTCGCCGCGTTGCAGGTGGGCTCAGACGTCCAGAATTCAATTTTCGCGGGGAAGAACTCATCCACATGGCTGGACGATCGGCCGCGAAAATTGAATTCTGTACGTCTGAGCCCGGATCTGTGAATCATCCCGCCTCAACCGGGCCACCAACCGTTCTCACAACCGTTTGATGCCAGTGCATAAGATACCCCGACCGGTCGGGGCCTGCAAGCTGCGGAGAGGAGGAACCCGTCACTCGCCGATTCCGACGATCGCCGGGAGTTACCAGGACGGGAGCTTTCTCGGCGGGCCATTGTAGGGTATCATCCTGGCGGCTTTGATCTCGATTCGGCGAAAGTGCGAACTACGGCTGCGCCAGACCAGATCGATGGTCGTCGGCTGGGACCCGGCTTGCGGATCGACGGCGATGCGTTGCTCCTTGCCGTTGAGCACGTAGACAATCTCATTACCCTCGCGATGAATGTGGATTTTGGCGTTCAAGCCGTGCCACTCCATGCTGATGGGGAGTTGTTTGCCTCACATGCTGATCCAGCAGCCGCCGGTGTTCGTGAACGCCGCCTGCCCGAAGCTGAAATCCATGTCGATGACGACATCGCTCAGGAACGCGTGCCGCGATCGGAGAAACGAGTTGCCGGCGGGCGCCTTGCCGCCGTCCTCGGCCATTTGCCACTCGCCACTCCACTCCCAATACTTCTCGGTGAACGCCTTGTCGTTGAATTCGAAGAGCAACCGTTCCTTCAACGAACCGGCTCTCTTGACAAGGGCTGAATCACTCAACCTGAGCGCTGCCAGTTGCTCCAGTCGCTGGTTGATTCTCAACCCGGTCAGGCTGCCGGCCATCTTCGGTTCGGCCTGGCGATACCACACCCCGGCGCGGAGCCGCAACGTGTCCTGCTCCGTGCCCTGCCTCGTTTCCGCCGCGTCCCACCAGGCGTTGCCGATGGCGGCTTGTTGCTCGGCCGTGTCGGCTCCGCGCAATTCCAGGATTGCCACGGCCCTCAGCACCGTGTCGCTTCCCAGCGCCAGCATCGGGACGCCGTGGTCCCAATCGCCCTTGACGAAGCAAAGATAGCGCCCGGCCGCAAGATTGGCAGCCGGTTCCGCGGGCTCGTTTTCCATGACGGCGAGTGCCTGGCGATACTCCTGGGACGCCCCTTGCTGCTTCTTCAGTTCATCGGCCCTGGCCCGCAACTCGTTGACCAGCGCGAACTGCCGGGACTTCTGCGCCGCCGCCCGGCCCGCTTCGCAGACATCCAGGGCCAGTTCGATGTCGTCGGCGCCCGCCAACTCATCCACGACCGGCAGCACCGCTTCCGCCACCGCCTTGTGCTGAAGGGCCGCCGTGGCCTCGCGCGCGGCAATCAGCAGCGTCTCGACCCTGAGTTTTGCGGCGGGCATGTCAAACCGTTCCGCCTGTTTCTCGACCGCTTGCAGCGCCGTCGCGGCGTCACCCGCACCGGCCGCGATCTCCCGCCCGATCTTCAGCAACACGTACTGATCCGCCGAACCGTCCCGCAGCTTCAACGCCGCATCGATCATCTCTTTCGCTACCGCTGTCTTGCTCGCCGCCGTCTTGGCCGAGCGAAAGAGATCGCCATACAGATCGCGAGCCATCTGCTGTGACGCCTCCAAGGCCGCTGCGTCCGGAACCGGCGTTTTCTGCGGCAGGTCCGACTCGCCCGCGGCGGCGGTCGCCTTCAATGCCAACAGGACAATCGCGAGCACACGATGAAAATGACTGCGCATGGATGGTCTCCCGTGTAATTCCGCCGCTCAGCATATCTTGACGGCACCGCGCAGGCAAGCATCGAAACGTCATGCGGCTGGCGACGTCGCTTGAGGCACGAAGCGGTTGAAATACGCCATTCGCTCTTCGCAGGTGAAGTCTTGCAGTTGGACCGCATGCAGCGCACGCACGAAATGCACCTCTTGCATCATCTCGTCGTCAGGGAATTCAGCCCGGACATCGGCCCACAAGGCTTGTCGCTCAGACTCCGTCAACTCGCGAGGATTTCGCATGGTCTATAACTCCGGTGGGCTTACGATCTCGACTTGTCCGTAACCCAACATGGCATTGATCAAGTTGATTTGTCGCCGCACCTGCAGCTTAACCAGGTGCTTGAAGTTCCAACTCGCCAACAAGGGAATCTGGTGGGTCACCGCAAGCGCCACGTGCAAGGCGTCATCTCGAAACTTTGCACGCATCACCCCTCGATCCACGTATTCATCCGCCAAATGCTCGGCTTCCGACGTGATCGGCAATACGTCAAACGATTGCACTAACGCCTCCAACCGGCGGCGACGGTCCTCGTCCGGCGTGTCCCGGATCTCGGCGATCACCAACGCGGAAACCAGCGGCTCATAGCTCATTAGCCGGTCGAGCCAGAATTCCTCGGTCAGCCGCTGCCGATCGGGTGCCCTGGCGTCAATGTACGCGCTGGGCACGGTTGTATCCAGATAAAGCCGCTGCACGTGAAAGACCTCCCAAGGTTATTCTAGCCCTCGACGGAGGCTGTTGATAGAGGTCGCACAGACATCGGGTGTCGGGCACAGACATCGGGGGAGGTTGGGAAGTTCGGGCCTAAGTCGCCGATCTTCGAGTATCTGCGACCCTCACCAACGCTACCGACCCTTATTAGCCCGCGGGTTCTTAGCGAGCGGTTCGCCTTGCAGGCCGAGTTGGAATAACGCCTGGATCTCTGGCTCCGACAGGGCTCGACGAAATACGGCCACTTCGTCGATGATGCCACGGAAATAGAGTTGTTTGTCCCGCCCCGATGCCAGCGTGCCGAGTCGCGCAGGATACTTGGATGCTGCCTCGGCGCTCAGTGCCGGACCTTCGCCGGGCACTCGGGCGGCGAGTTGGCCGTTCGCGTAGAGTCCCATCTCCGCGCCGGTCCAGAGGCATACAAGGTGGTACCAAGTTCGAGGTTGACATCGGGGGAACATGCAGTCGCCTCGCGCCATCCCGCCAGGAAGCATGAAACGGAATCCGCCGTTGTTGCGGTACAGCGTGATGCCGGAGCTGCCCCAAGCACCGGCATCGAAGATCATCGCATTGCCGTCGATATCGGCCTGCCAGACCCACAGCGCCAGGGAGAATTGCTTCAGGTCGGAGGTCAGGTGAGTCCCCAGCGTGGGCAGAAGGACAGAACTCGTTCCGCTGAATTGCAGCGCCCCGCCAACTCGGCCGAGAGGGATCGGCGTGGCGTCTTCCACGGTCCCGTCGTTTCCGCCTCCACTCAAGTCGGCAACCTGCACTTTGCCATCCTTGGAGGTGATCGTGTCGGGCTCGAACGTCATCAGCAAAACAGCTTCGGCGAAAAGCTGCGAGCGCGGATCCGTGGCCCGCGGCTTCACGGGTTTGCTTGGTGCCGTGGGCTCGCTCGGCGCCTCCGGAATCTCCCGGCCCAGCTTCTCTACTTCCGCCAATCGCTGCTTGATCTTCAGCCCGGCCAGCCCGCCAGCCAGATTCGGCGCGGCCTGCCGATACCAGAAGCCGGCGCGCAGCCGCAGCATGTCCCGCTCCGCACCCGGCCTCGTTTCGGCCGCATCCCACCAGGCGTCGCCGATCGCAGCCTGCTGCTCCGCCGACTCGGCTCCGCGCAGTTCCATGAGAGCCACGGCCTTCAACGCCGCATCGCTGCCCAGGGCCAGCATCGGGACGCCTCGTTTCCAATCGCCTTTCACGAGGCACAGATATCGTCCGGCCGCCAGGTTGGCGGCCGGTTCCGCCGGATCATTTTCCATCACGGCCAGAGCCTGGCGATATTCCTGGGACGCGGCCTGCTGCTTCTTCAGGTCGTCGGCTTTCGCCGCCAACTCTTTGACCAACGCGAACTGCCGGGATTTCGCAGCCGCCGCTCGGCCCGCTTCGCAGACATCCCGTGCCAGCTCGATTTCGTCGGCGCCCGCCAAGTTGCCAACAACCGGCAGCGTCGCCTCAGCGACCGCCTTGTGCTGAGCGGTCGCCGTGGCCTCGCGCGCGGCCGTCAGCAGCGTCTCGGCTTTGAGCTTTGCGGCGGACACGTCAAACCGCTCCGCTTGTTTCTCGGCGGCCTGCAGCGCCGTCGCGGCATCGCCCGCTCCAGCCGCGATCTGGCGCGCGATCTTGAGCAGCACATACTGGTCCGCCGATCCGTCCTGCAACTGCAACGCCGCTTCGATCATGTCGGCCGCCACCGCCGTCTTGTCCGCCAACGTCTTGGCCGATCGAAAACGATCGCCGTACAGTTCGCCCGCCGCCTTTTGCGACGCCTCCAGCGCCGCCCCTTCCGGGACCGGGGCTCTTGGCTGCGTGTTGGATTCGTCCGCGGCGGCGGTCGCCGTCAATGACAGCAGGACACTCACGAGCACGAGATGAAAACGACTGCGCATGGATGGTCTCCCGTGTAATTTCGCCGCTCAGCATACCTTGACGGCACCGCGCAGGCAAGCATCGAAACGTCATGCCGCATTGGATGCCCCCTGAGGCACGAACCGGTGGCAATAGGCGAGTCGTTATCCAAGGAACCGTCAGCCGATCTGGCTCAGCAAGGCCCGAATCGGTTCCAGCGTTTCCGCTGTGCGCAGCGTTTGCCGGATGCTTCGCAACAGTTCCGATCTCTCGACCTGCCGCACCAGCGGCATCAGTGCCAATCCATCGGGTCCGAACTTCAGCTCCAGCGCCAACTCAATTCCCTCCTGGAGGGCGCCAACTTCGCCTTCCCGGCGTCCTTCCTGTCGCCCTTCCTGTCGCCCCTCCTGTCGCCCCTCCGCTCGTCCCCTTTCTAGGGCCCTTCGTTCTACGCTGGTGATGTATGGCATTTGGCGTTCCTCCTCGAAACGATAAAGTTGATCCTCGAACTGCTGCTCCAATTCAGGCGGCAGGTCCATGAGCCAGTCGATCAGCCGAAACAACTGCCGGATTTGCTCGGCGGTCAGACCTCGCTCGAACAAACCTTTGACCACACGCAGTTTCCACTGACAACGCTCCGCCGGCCGGCGTCGGGTCTCCAGTGTCTTCAGGTGCGCCAGGACGACGGCGGCAAACGGATTCGGGTTGCACTCCAACTCGATTATATCCTTGCGGTAGTCCAACAACTTGACAATGGGAAACTGCATCCGCAACGAAAAACCCCAGCGACGGAACACGAACTGTCGCGGCCTCCAGCGCCGGCGTTCGTCTCCCAGCACAGCCAAACTAACGACGCCCCGGCGAAATCGATCGTAGATGCGGTAATTGTAGATGTACATCCGCTCGCCAAACTGCTCGTCCGGCTGATTCTGTACCTCGACGTGGATCAACAACCACAACTCCGCGCCATCCTTCGGCCAAACCTTGAACAGCTTGTCCGCCAGTCGCGGTCCCAACTCGCCCTCGCGCACGATCTGCTGCAACTCTTTGTCCAAGCTCTCATACCCGCGGCTCCAATCCAGGTCCGCATGCACGTCGGGAAAGAAGAATTGGACAAAGGGCTCCAAAAAAATCTCCAGCGATTCCTTCCACGGGCTATCAAAGTCGCTCATCGTGGTCCACTCCCCTGGTTCGCCGAAATGTTTGCTCCGTCCATCGCATTTTCGCACGTGACCGCTGTCGCGTCGAGTGCCTGCCCGATCGATGTTGTCCGGCAAGGGAATGTCGGGCAAGGGAATGCTGCATCGAGCCATTCCTTTGCCCACCATTCCCTTGCCCCCGTGTGGCGATAGCGACAGACCTATCTCTCGCGCTGCCATAGGGCTATAATCACGAGGGGTACGCGGCCGATTACCATACGGCCGGCCGTCGAACCGTTCTCGGAGAACCGGTTGGCGCCGGCGCGACACGAAGGGGAGGAACTGCGTATGGCTGCAATTGCCACTGCCCTCACGCCGCACACGCCGACTCCGGAAATCGACTATCCCACCTCGGATGGAAACCCCCTGGGCGAGACCGACCTGCACCGCAGCGTGATGGTCGTGACCATCGAGACGCTGAAGATGCACTTTGCCGGACAACAGGTGTACGTTTCGGGCAACCTTTTTCTGTACTACCGTCCAGGCAACAAGCGTCGCCATGTATCGCCCGACGTGTTCGTGACCCGGGGGCTGGAGCAGCGGGATCGGGACAGCTACCTGTTGTGGGAAGAGGGCCGGGCGCCGAACGTGGTGATCGAGGTGACCTGCCAGTCGACGCGGGACGAGGACCTGGAGGACAAACTGGAGATCTACCGGGACGAGATCCAGGTGGCCGAATACTTTCTGTTCGATCCCCGCTCGGAGTACCTGGATGCGGCCTTGCAGGGCTATCGCCTGAGCCGCGGCCGCTACGAGCCGATCGAGCCGGTCGGCGGCCGGCTTGCGAGTGTGGAACTGGAGCTGCAGTTGGAGTCCGACGGCAGCCGGTTGCGGTTCTACGATCCGGCCGGCCAGCGCTGGTTGCCGACACCGCAGGAAGCGCACCTGGAAACCCTCGCCGCCTTGGAGCGGAAGGAGGCCGTCCTGCTACAATCCGAAGCGGTTCGCCGTCAGGCGGAGGCAGAGGCGGAGCGACTGCGTCAGGAACTGGCTGCCCTGCGGCGGTAGACTTGAGAGCAGCCACAGTTCCGCTGCCTCCGTCAATCAATCTTGAAATGGCCCCGCAACGTCCCGAGAGATGAGCCAGCGGACGATGCGGCCGAAAGGACGCCTCGGCGGCATCAATCCGGACTTGGCGCGGATGGCTTCGTCTGCCCGCGCCGGAAAGACGCGCCCAGGTCGTCCAGGAACGAGTACACGACGGGCACGGCCACCAGGGTCAGCAGCAGCGACAGCGTCTGGCCGCCGACGGCCAGGACGGCGATCGAACGGCGTTCCTCGGCGCCGGGGCCGGTGCCCAATAACAGCGGCAGCATGCCGGCCACAAAGGCGATCGTCGTCATCAGGATGGGACGCAGGCGGTCGCGGTTGCCGCGCATGATCGCCGCCTCGCGGTCCAGTCCGCCGGCGCGCAGCTGGTTCATGTGATCGACTTGCAGGATCGAGGCCTTTTTGACCACGCCGAACAAGACCAGAATGCCCAAAGCCGAGTAGACGTTCAGCGATTCGCCGCCCAGCCACAGGCTGACCAATCCAAACGGAACCGCCAGGGGCAGCGAGAACAGAATGGTCAAGGGGTGGACGATGTGCTCGAATTGGGCTGCCAGCAGCAAGTACATGAAGATGAACGACAGCACGAACGTCCAGCGAAACTCGGCCAGCGTCCGTTCCAGTTCGCGTCCGCGGCCCAGGACGCGCGTGGCGTAGGCCGGCGGCATGCCCAGCTCGCGCGCCGCCTGCTGGACCGCCTGGATGCGGTCGCTCAAGGCGTACCCCGGAGCGATATTGGCTCGTACCGCCACCATCCGCTGACGGTCCAAGCGATCGATGCGCGCGAACCGGTCCACGCCGGACAGCCGAACCACGTTGTCCAGCCGCGTCAGGCCCGGCAGGATGGCCTCCCGCTGGCCGTCGCTGGTGACCGCGGTTTGAGTGGCCGTCGCCGGCGGCGCTGACTTCGTGCGGACATACAACTGCGAGATCGCTTCCGGGCTGCCTCGATCGACGCCCACCAACCGAAGTTCCACGTCGTACACGTCGCCCCAGACTGGGTCTTGCCAGCGGCTGGCCCGGTCATCCCCACCGACGGCGATCCGCAACGTGCCGGCGATTTCTTCCACGTCGATCCCCAGCGAAGCGGCCCGCTCGCGATCGATCTCGACGTGCAGTTCGGGCTTCGCCTTCAGCGTGTAATAGGCGTCCACGACACCGGGGATTCCCGGCGCCGTGGGCGTGCCTTGCAGCCGGTCGCGCAGTCGCCGGCTGAAGTCCGCAAGTTCATCCAGATTCGGACCGGTAATCGACAGATCGATATCGACCGGCGCGCCTTGGCGAAACGACGTCAGGTTGCGGACCGCACAATCCAGGTCCAGTTCCGGGAACTGGTGGCGGTACTTGGTGACGATCGCGCGGGCCTGCTGCATTTTCTCACGCTGCGTGAAATTCCCCTCGAACGCCTTGCCCGGCTCGCCGGCCAGCGCCGCACGCCACAAACGGCCCCAGGAGAACACCCGCTGTTCGAGGTCCTGCAGACGCACGTAAATCACAGAAGCATTGACGCGCGGCAAGCCGCCCGAGCCGAGGTTGGTCAACAACAGCTTGACGCCGGGCAATTCGCGCAGCTCGGCCTCGACCGCCCGCACCAACTGGTCCATCGAACTCAGCGAAGTTCCTTCGCGGGCCACGACTTCGACCTCGAACTCCGATTCGTCCACATTGGTCGGGATGTAGTCCTGTTTGACCAGCTTGTACAGCGGCCAGTTGGCGGCGATCACCGCCAGTGACAACAGCAGCACGGCCCAACGCCGGCGGAGCGACCAGCGCAGCACGGCCAGGTACCCAACTTCGATCCGATGATAGAAGCCGCGACGCGACGCCGGTCCGCCCTCGGTGGACTTGGCCGGCTTGAGCAGCCGCGAGCACATCATCGGCGTCAGCGTGAAACTGACCAGCAGGGAAACCAGAATCGACACCGTGGCGGTCATGCCGAACTGGAACAGCATCCGTCCGGCCAGACTGGACAGAAAAGCCAGCGGCAGGAACACGATCACCAGCGACAGCGTCGTGACGAGCACGGCCAGGCCGATCTCTTTCGTGCCCACGACGGCCGCCTGCATGGGCGGCATGCCCTTTTCTTCGATGCAGTGAAAGACGTTCTCCAGGACCACAATCGCATCGTCGATCACGATCCCCACCATCAGCACCATGGCCAGCATGGTCATGTTGTTGAGCGTGAAATCGAGGGCTCGCATCATGGCAAACGTCGCGATCAACGAAGCCGGAATCGCTACGGCGGCAATGACCGTCGAGCGCCAGGAGCGCATGAAGATCAGCACGACCAACGTCGCTAGCAGGCTGCCCACGATCAGGTGCTTCTGAATCTCGTGCATCGCAGCCAGAATGTACCGGGACTGGTCCTGAATCACCTCGATGCGGACGTCCGGCGGAAGGATTTGTTCACTCCGCTGCAGCCGTTGTTTGACCGCCTGGATGACGTCCACGGTGTTTTCGCCCGACTGTCGCTGCACCGTCAGCACGACCGCTGGCCGGCCGTCCAGCCGCGCGAGGTTGCGGACTTCCTTGGTGGCGTCGACGGCTTCGCCCAAGTCGCGGAGCCTTACGGGCGTCCCGCCGGGCGTGGCGACGACCATCTCCAGGAAATCGCGCGGTTCGCGAAAGCGGCCCAGCGTCCGCAAGCCCAGTTCGCGCGCCCCGGCGTCGACGCGTCCGCCGGGGATGTCCGCGTTCTGGCGAACCAAGGCGTCGCGGACCTGGAGGATCGACAGCCGGTACGCCGCCAGCCGCGCGGCCTCGACGTTGATCAGCACCGCGCGGTCCTGGGCCCCCGAGATCCCTACTTGGCCGACTCCGGGCGCCGATTCGATCAAATCCTTGACATAACGGTCCGCCAGCACGAACAGTTCGCGCGGCTGGCGGTTGCCGGACAGTGCCAGCGTGAGGATCGGCGACGCTTCCAGGTCCTGTTTGCGGACCACGGGCGGATAAACGGTGGGCGGCAAGCGGTTCAGCACAGCATTGACGGCGTCGCGCACATCCTGCGTCGCGGCGTCGATGTCGCGATCGACTTGAAACGTCAGCAGCAGCAGCGACACGCCTTCACGGCTGATCGACCGCAATTCGTCGATCCCGCCCACGGTGGCGACCGAATCTTCCAGCAGTTGCGTGACTTCCGATTCGACTTCTTCCGCCGCTGCGTTGGGATATACGGTGGAGACGTACACCGTCGGCATGTCCATCTTCGGAAACCGGTCCACGCCCAGCCGCAGATAGGCGGCGATGCCGGCCACCACCAGCGCCAGGATCAGCATCACGGCAAACACCGGTCGGCGGATGCAGATTTCAGCCAGCCATTGCACGTCGGCGTCCTCCGTTTTTGTGCGTTACTTCGTTGCCGCCGCCACGGCGTTAGGCTGCTGCACGACGACCGGTCCTACGAGTCCGTCCTGAGGCTGGCGCACGACGTTGTCTCCGGCGGCCAGCCCCGTCAGAACTTCCACCCAATCCCCGTCGCGGCGGCCGGTGGTAACGACGCGTTCCGTTGCGTGTCCCGCTTGGACGATCCAGACTTTTTCGACGCCGGCGAAATCCCGCAGCGTGTTGGCGGGGACCGCCAGAGAGCGAGCCTCCGGGTCCACGACCACCGCCGCCTCGGCGAACAGCCCCACGCGGAGCTGCGGGCCGGGATTGGGAACGTCGATTTCGACGGTCAGCGTGCGGTTCGATACATCCAAAGCAGGACTGATCCGCGATACCATGCCTTGTAGCGGCGCCGCGAGTCCCTCGACGTGGATCGCCGCCGCTTGTCCTTTCTGCAGCTGCGCCGCCTGCCGCTCCGGAACCCCGGCGCGGAACCGCAACGGATCCGTCCGCACCAGCGTGACGATGGGCTGGCCAATCTGGACGTAGTTTCCGGGCGCGGCGAAACGCTGCTGGACGCAACCGGCAAACGGCGCCCGGATTTCGGCGTCGCTACGGGCCTCCTTGGCCAGTTCCAGTTCCGTCCGCCGGAGGCCGATCGAAGCGATGGTCTCCCCGACCGAATTGACCGCCGAACGGTAACGGGCTTCGGCGACGTCTAGCTCCGCTTGGCATTGGTCCAATTCTTCCGCCGTAATGATATGGTTGGGCGCCAGCGACTTGGCTCGCTGCAGATTGGCGCGGGCCTGATTTCGCAAGGCGGCTTCCTGGACGACGGCCGGAGCCTGCGTCGGATCGAGTCGTTCCTCGTCGTCGCCGGGCTTCAAGCCCAACTTGACGCGCACCTGCTCCAATTGCGACTCTGCCGCCCGCACACGGAGATCAAACTCCTCCGTCTCGAGCGTGGCCAGAACATCGCCCGCGGCGACCTGGGAACCGAGATCCACCCGGACCTGCTGGACACGCCCGGCGACTTTGGTTCCGATCACCGCGTGCTCGTCGGCCAGTAGGCTGCCCTGGACGCGAACGACCCGCGGCCACGGCCGCAACTCGACCGCCGCGACCTCGACCTGAGCTGGCGTGGCCGTCACCGTTTCCGTGTTGGGCTTCGGCGGCGATGCGTTCGCCCGGCAGCCGGCCAAGACGGCAACCAGTGGCAGCAGGGATCCGAGCACCCACCCGGCTCGCAACGCGTTAACGTGGTTCAACGGACTCATGGCAAATCTCCGGTAGGTGGGTCCGGTCGGCGGGCGGGGGAGGGACAATCGGGGCACAGCGGAACTTGCAGGAATTCAGCTGTCTACAATACCAATCTGCAAGGACGAGGTCTATTGTCGTTGACTGACAAACCCTGTCAACCAGCGGGCGCCCAGTGTCAGTGACTTTGAGCGGCACGGCGCGAGCCCAATGCCGCTTACTTTGTAGCGGCACGGCGCGAGCCGTCCGGTATTCCCGTCGGAAAACCGGGCGGCTTGCGCCGCTCCGCTAACAGAAACGCCCCCAGTAGTCTCAAAGCAAGTGGCATTGAGCCGGCCCCCGCGAGTTGATGCGGAGATCGAGCTGGGGGGGCACTCTGTCTTTTTACGAGGCATCGGCCGGATCGAGCGCCAGCAGTTCGTCCGCTTCGCCTTCCGTGTCGAACCGCGCCGCATAGAACTCGTGAAGCACGTTCTGTCCCAACAGCGTGCGGCTGGCCGGAGCCGCCAACGAGCGATAGAACAACCACTGATCGCCGCCCACCTGCACTCGATAACCCACGGCCACGTCGGGTTTCTGGATTTGCAGTTTCTCCCCCACGGTCAGTTGCCGCCAGGTCAGCGGCCACTTGAGCCGGTGGGGACTGAGATCGATGAACAGCGGTGCATACAGGCCCCGCGCTCGAGCCTGCTGGCGGAGCAGCAAGCCGCCGGGCACGGCTTCCAGACTTCCCACCGCAGCACCCGCACGCCACTCGGGCAACGCCAGAGGCAGCACTCGAGCCACCCGCCGGTGATGCGCCAAGTAACCTTCCCGCGTCTCTTTTTCCGGCCGAAATTCGACGCCGGGCGCCAACGGCAACACGCTGCGATAATCTAGCGACTCGACCTCCGGCCCGGTCACCGCGTCGGCGAGCCATAAGAAGTGGTCCTCGCGGGCCAGCAGGATTTGGCGTTGCAGACGCCAGGAGCCGTTCCAGTTGGTTTCTAACTCCAAGTAGTCCACGTCGTCATCCGAGTGCCAGCAGACCTCCTCCCAAACCTGGGGCTCCAGCAGCTGGTTTCCGACTCGAAGCTGGACGGGCCAATCCCCGGACCAGATGGTCGTCGAACCAAAGTTCAGCTCCGTGCGCACGGCACCCTTATCCTGCCCAACCACCAAGTGCTCGCCCCCGCGCAGCCAAGTCGGCCGGAGGCTGGCCAATTGGGCCGATTCGGAATACACGGACGAATCAGGGAAGAAGACCTTTTCGGCACTCGCCGCGCGGCCGGCGGCGCGCCAAGGCAGCAGTTGGTCGGCGATGGCCAGGTCCTCTTCCCGGCCGGCCAGTTCCAGGGCCGCGCCGATCAACTCGGCGTCGTGCCGGCCGGCGCCGTTAACGCTGAACACCGGCCCGCCGTTCTGACGCGACAGCTGTAGTACCTGCCGCACGAATCGCCCGTAACGCTGTCGCGCGTCGGGGTCGAAGCAAGTCGCGCCATCGGCCTGAACCAGTTTCAGGCAACGCGTCCAGCAAGCCAGCAGCGGCCGCGTCTGTTCCATGTGCCGACAGTGCGGCAAGCCGTTGTCCGCCAGCAACTCCCGAACCCCCTCGCTTAGATTTTGGCCGGCGGCACGGCTCAGCGCCCGGCAGCCCGGCAATTCGGGGAATTGATCGGCCAGCGTCCAGGGCAGTTCGCCGGTCAGCAGCTGACCGACCAGCGGCTCGTGCAAATTCGGCGAACCATGCTTCTCGACAGACAGCCCGATCATACAATCCAGAATCTCGCACCACGGCGCGGCGGGCAGCACCTTCGCCAGCCTCGGCAGCAGATAGCTCCAGCCGAGGCATTCGAGAGCAAAGTCCACGTCTGCGGCCCGCTGCCCGGCAGAACTGAGCCACGGCTTCAGATCGCGTGCGATTTCCGCCGCCGGCAATTGGCCGGCCCGCATCCAACGTTCCAGATCACACAACATCTCCCGAGCGGCGGCCGAATCGGCCGACGGCGGGCAGGACCAGGACAGGGGCGACCGGCGGCCCGTAGCGATTCGTTGCCAAGGCGGTTGCGGCCCCGGGCGTGAGGCCAAGTGCAGCGACCATTCGTCCCAACAATCGGGTCCGGCAATCCGGGGCAAGGACTTTTTTTTGCGAGTCGTCACGGGCATAGCGGCTAACGCTCCAGAACCTATAATGAAACTGTACTAGATTAGGCGAAACAAGTTCGCTTGTCAGGGGGCCGCCTTCGTCAACCTGCCGCAAACCACACTGCAAGGAGAGTTATTCGATGTTCAGTCGTCAGCGACCTGGGGTCGTCTTCGCCGTGATTCTGTGCGCGTTCTCTGCCATTCTGGCGCGAGCCGCCGAGACGCCGGATCCAACGGAAGCGACGAAACCCGAAATCCCGCCGGCGCCTGCGGCCGCTGACGCCAAGGAGGCAGCTTCGGGAATCGTGCGGATGACCAAGGATTACGACCTGTGGATTGATCCCAAGCGCAAGTTAGTGATCGTGGACGGGCAAATCTGCCTGCGGGAAGGTCAATTGGAGATGTTCGCCTGTCCGAAAGGCAGCAAGGAACACGAATCGATCGTGTCGGTGAACTGCAAAGCGCAGTTCGTTCACGCCGCCCTGGAGGCAGTCGGCGCGCAAGCGGGAAAGCCGGTCAGCTTTGACCCCGCGTATAAGCCGGCCAGCGGACCGATCGTCGACGTGTACGTGCTGTGGCAGGACGAAGCCGGCAAGAAGAATCGGGTGCGAGCCCAGGAGTGGATCAAAGAATTGAAATCGGATAAAGCGATGGCTCACCCCTGGGTCTTCGCCGGCAGCGCGATCTGGACCGAGGAATCGACGGGCCAACGGTACTATCAGGCCGACGGCGGCGATTTCATCTGCGTGTCGAATTTCCCCACCGCTATGCTCGACTTGCCCGTCGCCAGCAGCCAAGCCAACGAAAGCCTGTCCTTCGCCGCCTGGACGGAACGCATCCCACCGTTGGGAACCAAGGTCCGCTTGGTGTTAATCCCGCAGTTGGAGCAGAAGAACGCGTTAAAGAAGACGGAGCAACCGGAACCGCCCAAGCCAGCGGCGCCGTGACGACAGGAGAAACAAGTGTCGTCTTTCGCTCCGCGAGTGAACGCCGTTTCGCGGAGCGAAAGGCGACAATGCGACAGTACTTGATTCGCCGATCTCGGCCGACAATGTCGGCCGCCTTGACGCTGTACAATCAAACGGGCAAGATTTATCATTCTCGATGGACGGTCGAACCGGGATCCGCCGCCGCTCGTACAGTCAAACGGCGTAAGTCCTTCCGAAACCGTCCGACGGTTGGGGATCGAAATGTGGACCAACGGAAGCCTCATGAATCGGCGCGGGGATGCCGCGGTCGCCCTTGCGCTGGCGGGGTTGCTGCTGGCTGGCTGTAGCCGGTCGGCGATCCGCAACGCGGGCCAAGCGGACGGGCTGGCGGCGGCGTTTCTGCTGAAGGAGGAGCCGTCCGGAGCGCGTAATGTGCTGGATATCCGCGCGGAACTCGAAGGTCGCGAGAAGCGCGGAGGGGCGATCCCTGTGGTCCTGGTCGCCCGCATCGGCGGCGTCGAAGGGGCCACGTGGGACCCGAATCGCGCAGCCTTCACGGTGCAGGACGTGCCGGCTGCCGGGCCTGCAGAATCCGATCCGCCGGCCCAACACGATGCCGACAATTGTCCGTTCTGCCGAGCCAAGAAGAAGCAGCAGTTGGCGAGCACGGCCTTGGTGCAAGTCGTGGACGCACAGGGTCAGGTGCCCGCCGTGGACGCGCGGAAATTGCTGGGTCTGGAAGAAGGCCAGACGATTGTCGTGCGCGGCGAAGCCCAGATCGACGGCCTGGGCAATCTGGCCGTTCGAGCCACGGGGGTTTATGTGCGGCCTGAATCAAGCGGCCATGCCGTGGGAGCTGGATCGTGAGCCTTTGGCGGATTGCTTGGCGCAGCGTACAGCAGCGGGCGTTGGCGTCTTCGCTGACTGCGTTTTCCATGACATTGGGCGTGATGCTGCTGGTAGCCGTGCTGTCGATTCACGGCGTGATCGAACGGTCGTTTCAGAACAACGCCAGCTTGGGCTACAACATGATCTTGGGCGCCAAAGGCGGCAAGCTGCAGCTGACGCTCAATACGGTCTACTATCTGAGCCAGCCCATCGAGAATCTGCCGTACGAGTACTATCTGGAGTTCCTGGCGGCGGATCGGCGCGCCGAGGAACGCAAGACCTCAATCCATCCGCCCCAACCCCGCCGCGATGGGAAATATGCCTCGTTTGTCGAACTGGCGATTCCGTTGTGCCTGGGCGACTACTTCGGCCCCTTTCGCGTGATCGGCACGACTCCGGAGATGTTCGACCGGTTGCAGTTCGGCCCCACGGGAACGCAGAAGTACGAATTCGCCGCCGGCCGGAACTTTCGCTTGCACAGTCCGGAACACGGGTTCTTTGAAGCGATTGTCGGGGCCACGGTGGCCCGCGAGATGAAGGTCAAGCTCGGCGACCGGATCGGGACCACCCACGGCGATCCCGAGGGGATGGGCCACGGCCGGAAATTCACCGTCGTGGGCATCTTGGCGCCCTCCGGAACGCCGCAGGACAGGGCGGTGTTCGTGAGCATGGAGGGGTTCTACCTGATGGAAGGCCACGCCAAGCCGCTGCCGGACGGCGAACCGGCGCCGGGCGAGGCAAAGCAGGCCGAACAGCGCGACGCGGAACCGGGCGCTGCCGCCAAGGTGCCAGCCGGGGCAGACGAACGCTCTGCGCCGCGAGGGTCCACCGCATCGCAATTGACGCTGCCGCCGCTGCCGCTCGAACAGCGCGAAGTGACCTCGATTCTGGTGCGGACGATCAGTCCGATCGTAGGCCCCGGTCTGGAGAATGAAATCAACGAAGGTCCCACGGCCCAGGCGGTGATGCCGGTACGGGAAATCTTTATGTTGTTCGACATGTTCGTGCGGCCCGCTCAACTGCTGCTGGTGCTGATGAGCGTGCTGATTTGCATCGTGTCCGGAGTGAGCATCCTGGTGAGCATTTACAACTCGATGTCCGAACGGCGGCACGAGATTGCAGTCATGCGGGCGCTGGGAGCCGAACGCCAAACGGTCATGTCGGTGATCCTCTGGGAATCGACCATCCTGGGGCTCGGCGGCGGAGCGATCGGTTGGCTGCTGGGACACGGCCTGAACGCGATGATCAGCCCGCTGATCGAAGCGCGGACGGGCGTCGCCATCGGCTTTTTCGACTTGGCGCCTGGCGTGGACCTGTCTTGGCTGTGGGCCGCGGCGGGCGGCAGTGCCTGGGAAGTTTCCAGCGAACTGCTGCTGATCCCGGCCCTGCTGTTGTTGGCCGTTGCCGTCGGACTTCTTCCCGCCTTGACAGCCTACCGCACGGACGTGGCGGCGTCGCTGGGCAAGTGAGCTGCCAGATGACGTTCGACTCCGGGCACGTCGACGAACTGAGCCAGCTGCGCAGCGGCGGCGAACAGGCGGTGGCCGAGCTGTTTGGCCGGTACCGCGACAAGCTGCAGCGGATGATCGCGTTTCGGCTGGACAGCCGGATCGTCGGCAAGGTGGACGAGGACGACATCCTACAGGACGCTTTTCTGGAGACGGTCCGGCGGATCCAGGATTACTTGGACCAGCCCGCCGTCCCCTTCTTCGTTTGGCTGCGCCAGATCACCAACCAGGTCTTGATCGATACCCACCGCCGGTACGTCGACGCCCGGATGCGCGACGTGAACTTGGAAGTCAGCCTCGAGCGGGGCGGCACACCGGACACGAGTTCCAGCGGGCTGGTCGCTCAGTTGGCCGACAGTCTGACGTCGCCCAGCCAGTGCGCCGTGCGGGCGGAGACGATTGCCGAGCTGAGGCGCGCGCTGGATCGGCTGGAGGAAATCGACCGCGAAGTGCTGGTGCTCCGCCACTTGGAGGAACTGAGCAATCACGAAGTGGCTCAGGTGCTGGGGATCGACAAGTATGCGGCCAGCAAGCGATACTTAAGGGCCTTGGATCGGCTGAAGAACGCCATGTTGCCGACGGGAGAGGGCCGCGACCATGAACGAATCGCCGAATGATCGGGATCCCCTGGAACGTTTGGCGGACGAGTTCGCCGTGCGCTGCCGGCGCGGCGAGTCTCCGTCCGTCGCCGAATACGCGGCCCGGCACCCGCGGTTGGCTGGCGAGATTGCGGGCCTGTTTCCCGCCGTGGTGATGCTGGAGCAGTTGCGGATCGACGAGCGGGCCCGGAGAAAGTCGGCCGCGGTGCGGGACCGGTCCGTCCGCCCGCCCGCACAACTGGGCGATTTCGTCATCCTCCGTGAAATCGGCCGCGGCGGCATGGGCATCGTCTACGAGGCCGAGCAGCGGTCACTCGCCCGCCGCGTCGCCGTCAAGGTCTTGCCCAAGCATGTGCTGCTGCTGGACAAGCACCTGACGCGTTTTCAACGCGAGGCGCAGACGGCGGCCCGGCTGCAACACACGAATATCGTTCCCGTCTTCGGCGCCGGCGAAGATGAGGGGCTGCACTACTACGTCATGCCACTGGTCCGCGGTGTGGGCTTGGACGAGGTGATCGGCGCGCTGCGGGCTGCCGCCGGTTCCGCGGCCGACCCTCCGCAGGCTTGCCGCATCCCCGCCGCCGCCGAAATCGCGGCTGTCGTGCGGGGTCTTGTCGCCGGCAAGTTCCCCCAGACGCCCGAATCGCCCCACGGGACCGGATTCGACAGCATGCCAGCGACCGAGCCGGGCGGCCCGGGGCAGGCCGGTTCGCGCGACCTATGCGAAACCGGCTGGCGCTGGGTAACGCGCATCGGCGTCCAAGCGGCCGAGGCATTGCAGTACGCCCATGAACAAGGCATCCTGCACCGGGATATCAAGCCGGGCAATCTGCTGATCGACGCGGATGGGACCGTCTGCGTGGCCGACTTTGGGTTGGCTCGGGTTGTCGATCCTGGGGGCGCGAGCCCGGCCAGCGGGGTGGCCGGCACGCTGCGTTACATGGCGCCCGAACAGCTGCGCGGCGAGGCGGACGCCCGCAGCGACGTCTACTCGCTCGGCCTGACGCTGTACGAGTTGTTGACGCAACGTCCGGCGTTTCCTGGGCCCGATCGCAGTCCGGGTCAGAACGGCCGGCCTGTCCGCTTGGAACCCGTACCGCCTCGGAAAATCGACGCGGCAATTCCCCGGGACTTGGAGACGATCGTCTTGAAATGCCTGGCGGCCGACCCTGCGCAGCGCTACCAGACGGCCCAAGGACTTGCCGCCGACCTGCGGTACTGCCTGCAAGACCGGCCCATCCGCGCTCGCCGCGCATCCGGGTTCGAACTCACCCGGCGCTGGTGCCGGCGCAACCCCGCACTGGCAGCAATGTCGGCGTTGGCGGGGCTGTTGCTGATCGCAGTCGTGGGGGTGGCGGTCGCCAGCGGCATGCGGACTCGAACCGCCTATGCGGAAGCAACCCGGGCGTTGGCGCGGGCCGAGGCGACGTCGCATTTGGCCCGCCAGGCATTGGACGGGATCTACGTGCAGCTTTCGCCCGATCGAGTCCGGATTGCCGCGCCCACGGATCTGAACGGCGACGTCGCGGAACTGCCGCGGGACGGTCGGGGACCGCGAGTCGCGGCGTCGCGCGAAGTCGCAGCGGTCCTGGAGAACCTGCTGGTGTTCTACGACCGTTTGGCGGAGCAGGATCCGCGGGACAGCCAGGTGGTGCTCGAGTCGGCGATGGCCAGCCGGCGCGTCGGGGATATCCGCCAGCGGCTCGGGCAACTCGCCCGGGCCGAACAGGAATACGCAAGGGCCGCGGCGAAACTTGCGGCGTGGGCGCCGTCGGCGGACACGGCCGTCACCCTGCCAACCGAACTGGCTCGGATCCACAACGAGATCGGCAACGTCCGGTCGGCGAGGTTCGAGTTTGGACGGGCTCACGAGTCGCACCGGCACGCGCTGCGGATCCTCCACCAGGCGGGCCAGAACAGCGGTTCCACCGACGATTACCGGTATGAACTGGCCCGCACGCTGTACTTCCTGGCCAGCAAGCGTCTGGGCGCGATGGACGGCCGCCGGGATGGAGACGCCGGCGAAAAGCCTCCGGCGGCTGGCCCGCATTACTTCAAGAGCAGCGAGTACCGGGGAACGGCGATCGCGATGCTGGAGACGTTGGCAGGCCAGCACCCCAACGAGCCCGACTACCGATTTCTGTTGGGGCTGTGTTATCGGCTGACCGAGGTGGGCCCCCCGTCCGCACGCCGCGCGGCCCGGGCTTCCGGCAGATCGCAGGCCCTGCGGATCCTCGAAGAACTTCGCGCCCAGTATCCCGACGTTGCCGATTACCGCTACGAATTGGCCGTCACCCGCGCGGACGTTCCCGTCGGTTTGCTTCCTTGGGAGGACCGCGACGCGGTGTCGCCGGCAGCCGAATCGAATCTGCATCGCGCGCTCGACGAATTCCAATGGCTGGCCGCACATCATGCGAGCATTCCCGACTACGCGCGCTGCCACGCGGTCACGCTGGCCAAACTGGGCATGCTGTCTTGGCGAACCGGGCGGCTGGACAAGGCGGCAGAGTGCTTGGAAAGGGCATTCGAGACGCAGCGCAACCTCATCGCCGGATTTCCCGACTTGCCGTCGCACAATCGAGTGCTTCTGGAACTGCTGCGGCTGCGTTGGGGACAGGTTTGCTGGGAGCGCGGCGCCGCGGGCGAGAACCGGAGCAGTCTGCTGGAATCCCGCGACCTGCTCGAGGCCTGCGTGGAACGGCTCACGGAATTGACCGCCGGGGCGGAGTTGGCGCAGGACGGTTTAGCCTGGGGAACGCTGCCAGTAGCCTACGAAACCTTAAGCCTGGTTCAGGCCGAACTTGGCCAACCCGAAAAAGCCGCCGAAGCGACTCGCTGCGCCCAGGCGGTCCGAAGCCACGTGCGCGTCGGCCGCGAGCATGACTGGCGGCATGGCGTGATCCCTTCCTGGGGAAAGATCGACGACCAATTGTCGAAGTCTTCGTAGAGCCAGTCCGCGGAAGCGACCGGCAAACGGGATTTGATTTGGTGGCAAGATCATTAGCTGGGAAGCGGCACCACGACAACACTTCGCCGTTTCCGATCCCTTCCTGCGAATCGTTTCGACTCCCCCTATTGACAAGCAAGAATTTACCCCGTCCAATTTCGGATAACTGGAGTCGCTTAAACCCGTTGCCTCTCGCGACGTACCGCCGCAGAGTCGTCGGTGGTAACGCGACAGGGGATAATCCCGCCGATTCCGTTTTATCACCGGCCTGTAGCGAAGACGTTCGCAGCAGGTCGGGCTGGTGATAAAATTTATCGACAAGGTGATAATCCCGCTGGTATACACATTATCAGCCAGTCACCTCGGGTTAATTATTGAAGTTCGTGCGGACGACAGACATCGGCTGCTCCGTCTGCTGTGCGTGCTGACTCCGT
>CAZXYZ010000088.1:0-24487 GCA_964645045.1 uncultured Pirellulaceae bacterium
CGCCCGATGGTCACGCCCGTACCGAAACCGCGGGCGATTCTTGTGCCGGTCCCAGGCCCGAACGGAGACCGCCAAATGGGAATGCGAATGCGGCTTGTGGCCGGGCAATCAGCCCGCATGGTGATGCGTTGTGCGACGTGCGGCCAGACAATCGGTGAACACAACGACAAAGAAAAGACCACAGACGTGAACCTCTTCGGTGCCGTTCAGTACCTCCTCTGCCCTACCTGCAAGCAGACGGTTTCTGAAGACTTGCGAACACGGTCGTACAAGACAGCCTGGACACGGGCGAGGCGAAGTGGGCACTAGTCCGCTTTCGGAAGGGAGGTCGATTCGATGAGCGTTCCCTGCCCTTTCTGCAAACGGCAAGTTGCCTTCAGTGCTTATGTGGCGGGCAAAGTCGTCGAGTGCCCGTGGTGCCGCAATAATGTTCGGATGCCGATGGAGGACGCCCGTCCTGAGTACAAGCGACGACAAAAACCGGCAAGACGTGATGCAGAATGGCTGTTCGACGAGACCATCGACGATGGAGGCGAGGAGGTGTCCCTGAAAACGGAACCTTTTACGGGCCGCCAGCGCCGTCCCCCGCCGCGGGTTCCCTTCCAGCACCGTCAGGAACCGTCAAGAACCGCTCGGCGACCTCCTGCTCCCGCTGTTGCTCGGCCGACAAAACATCTTGGGATGGCTCCGCGGCGGCCGTAGCGGCCGCTACGGCCACGGCGGCGACCGCCCAGTACAACGTCAGCCCAATGATTGCAAGCCGCACGCTCACCCCATCAGCCACGCCCCGATTTGCCTGCGTCATATTGGATTCCCGCTGCAAGACTGCCTGCCAGCGGTCGCGATAGATACCGCAATTGTGGAGGTCGCGGCTCAGCCATCCACGCCGAAGACCGCTTCGATGTCGCGAGCCCCGTGCAGCACTCGCACAATCTCTGCTCCGTTGGCTATCGGCCGGAAGAAGATGACGTAATTGTCGGCGGAAAAGGTGCGTAGATCGGCGGCGAACTCTGGTCGCGATTGGCCGATCAGCGGATGCCGCGCCAACAGGACGAATTTGTCGTAGAACAGGTCACGGATCTTGCCCGCCGCCCGCCGCCGGTCCCTAGCGATATGTCGACAGATTTCCTTGATATCAGCTCGCGCTTGCGGCGTTACGACATATCGGCTCATGCGTTGCCATCCCCTTCGGCGTCCAATTCTCGCCGGACTTCTTCCTCGATGTCCGCGAAAAATCCGGAAAGCGACGCGTCATCCAACACAATCCCTTCGCCCCGTTCAAGTTGGGTGAGTCCAACTTGAATCTCCAGCTTGAGCTGAGCCAGATGTTCATTCCGTTGCTGTAACAGCCTCAGCCCCTGGCAGATGATTTCCTGCTCGCTGCGGAAATAACCGCTGGCGACCTGGGCCTGCACAAAACCGGCCAAATCCGGGGGGAGAGCTACGTTCATCGTCCTGCCGTCCTGTTGCGATTGGTTTATTGGCTCTTGCGAATTGGGAAAGCCACAAGCGCATTGTAAACCGAAGTCACAGGGAGGTCACTAGGCTCTTGTTGCAAGATCGTCCACTCGCGATCACGATGGACGTAGCTTCCCTGTCCTTGCTTCTCTTGTTTCTTGCTTGTTGCTTCCCTGAATCTGTGCCGCTACGATGTTTGTCGTCGCGTTGGGAGAGAAGCTGGGCGCGGTCCTGGCAAGGCATCACCCTAACCGCTCCCATACGCCCCTTTCCAGGGACAACTCCGTGGGACAGACTGCCATCCGGCCGAGCGGATCGAAGTCCGCTCGACGACGAAGACGCGGAGTTGATTCTGGACAGGTGCCACGCCTACACCGCGTATTGCCCGGCTTTCGCAAGAGTCGCCCCCATGTGCATGCATTCCTGTCGCATCTGCCGACAGCCTATCGAATTGCTGCTGGACTTCGGTCCGCAGCCTTTGTGCAATCGGTTCCTGGTGGAGCCGTCGGCCCCGGAAGAGCGGCATCCGCTGCGGCTGGGCCAATGTCCGGCGTGCGGCCTGCTACAACTGGTCCAGCCGGTGGCCGCCGCGGCCTTGAAACCGCCCCAGCCGATGTCGTACAACGAGCCGGAGTGGCACCTCGACCAAGTTGTGGATCAGATCACCGCGCAGCCGGGTGTCGGCCGCGAGGCGAGTATCTGTGGCGTGACGTTCAAGGACACTTCGGCGATCGCGAGGCTGCAGCAGCGTGGCTACGCAAATGCCACCTGCCTGGACGGCCGGCGCGATTGGGGCGTCCTGGACACGGCGGCGGGCGTGGAGACCGTGCAGGAGCAGATCAGCGCCGGCGTCCAACGCGACCGAACGGAGCATCGTGGACGATACCAGGTCGTGATCGCTCGCCACATCCTGGAGCACGCACACGACCTGCCGGGATTTGTCGCTGGACTCCGGGGCTTGCTGGCGGCGGACGGCTATTTGATCTTCGAGGTGCCGGATTTCACGGCCAGCCTGCGCGGCGGGAACTTCAGCACGATCTGGGAAGAACACGTGGTGTACTTCACGAAAGCGACGTTTCCGGGGGCCCTGCGGCGGCTGGGACTCCGCGTGCGTGATGTGCTCACGTATCCGTCGGCATTGGAAGATCTGCTGGTCGGCGTGACGCAGTTGACGGAGCGAGCAAACGCAGCGGCAACGCAAGATGTAGATGTCGCGGGACAGTTGGCTCAGGGACATCAGTACGCGTCTCGCCTGCCCGCCATCCGGGAAGCTTGGCGCCAGGCGTTGGCTGGCGAGCGTGCGGCAGGGCGCCAGGTGGCCTTGCTCGGCGCAGGTCACCTGACGATCATGTTTCTGAACCTGTTGGAACTCCAAGACGCGATCGATTTCGTGGTCGATGACGACCCGGCTAAGTGCGGCTGGTACCTGCCCGGGTCGCGTCTGCCCGTGTACCCGTCGGACGTCTTGTACTCGCGACCGGTCCGGCTGTGCCTGACGTCGGTGGCCCCGGAGAACGCAGGCAAGGTCCAGCAGCGTCACAGCCGTTTCCTGGAATTGGGCGGCCGTTTGGTTTCGGTTTTTTCGAGCAACGATCTTCCCATCTAGCCGAGGCAAGTCCGTTGTAATGCACCCCGTGGGTCGTATCGTTGGATCCCAGAAAGGCAATCATGGACACGGATAAACAGCTATACAAATTGTTCACTGCGGCTCCGAGCCAAATCTATGAACTGCTGAGTCTGCGTGTCCCCGGAGCCCTGCGCGCATCGTCGGAGACATTCAAGGAATTGGAGACCGCAGCGGATTTAGTGGTCGAGCCGGCGGAGGAAGCTGAACCGGCGAGGCTGGTGGAGTTCCAAGGTTATCGGGACAAGCAGTTCGTTCCCAAGGTCATGTTGCGGTGCGCCCTGTATCGCCTCCAGCATCCTGCCCGCCGCCTGCGCTGCCACATCATTTACCTGGACCGTGAGTTCGAATCCGCTCACGTCGACGACGGAGGTCTATTTCAGCCGACGATCCACTACTTGCCGAAACTGTTTCAGCAGTTGACAATTCAGTATCCGGCCTCGCCGCTGCTGAGTGTATTGCGCCCGTTGCTGGCGGAGAGTGAACAGGAACTGATCGCTGGGTCGGGTGGCGACTACGAGAGAATCCGTCAAGCTGCCGAGTTGACCGAGGAGCAACGCCAGGCCTGGTTGGAAGTATTCCACTGCTGGTTGATGTCGCGTCTACAAATGACGATCGAGGAGATACGGACGATGATCACGAAATTGCCGGATGTCGAAGAAACCCCCTGGGGCAGGCAACTCAAGGAACGCTGGACAGCCGAAGCCCGCGCCGAGGCCCGCGCCGAGGCCCGCGCCGAGGACTTGCGCCGGATGATCCAACGCGCGGAGGAAGACCTTGAGCACTACGAAGAGATGTTCCGAAACGGTACCGTTTCGGAAAGTGGATACCGCGACCTGAAAGCGCGGGCCGAAAGGGAGCTTCAGCAGCACCGCGCAGACTTGGCTCGGGTCGACAGTAGCTCGGAGTGAACATTTCGGCGAAACGGGACGACAAGATCAACGTGACACGACGCGGGTCGGGGCGATCGCCATGAGTTAAACCCCGGCAACAGAAGGCGAGGTGGCCGCCTCCTGACTCAACACAAACCTGCAAACAACCGAAGCAGTGATCCTATGGCTTACGTGGATTTCGTGACCCGCCTGCACAAGGCGACGACGCGCGACTACTTGGGCCGAGTGAACGCCCACGACAAAGCCGCCTGTGCGGAGATCGCCTTGCGGTGGGACGGCGAGTACTGGGATGGCGAGCGTCACCTGGGCTACGGCGGTTACCGGTACGACGGCCGCTGGCGGCCGGTGGCCGAGGCCATGGTCCGTCACTACCAGCTGGCCGAGGACGCCCGGATTCTGGACGTCGGCTGCGGGAAAGGGTTCTTGCTATACGAATTCACCCAGGTCCTGCCACGGGCGACGGTCGCGGGAATCGACATCTCGCGTTACGCCCTGGAGCACGCCAAGGAGGAGGTGCGCCCGCATCTGGTGCTGGGCTCGGCAGCCCAACTTCCCTGGGAAGACCAGTCGTTTGATCTGGTGTATTCGATCAACACGTTGCACAATTTGTTCAATGACGAACTCTGGTCCGCGATTCGCGAGATCGAGCGCGTCGGTCGCCACGGCAAGCACATCACCGTCGAGTCGTATCGCAACGAACGGGAGAAAGTGAACCTGCTGTACTGGCAGTTGACCTGCCGCGCGTTCCTGGCGACGCGCGAGTGGGAGTGGCTGTTCGAACACGCCGGCTACACGGGCGACTGGGGATACATCTTCTTTGAGTGACTTAATCGCCGATGACCTGCACCGTCGGCAGCGGCCGAATGAACCGGCCGCCCTGTTCCACAAACCGGGTGTTCTTTTTCAGGATGGGCTCGGCATACTGCCACGCCAAAATGAGCACACAGTCCGGCTTCTGTTCGTAGAGCGTCTGAGAAGGGTGGACCGGCTGGTGGTAGGCGGGACTGAACAGCCCGTGCCGGGCGGGGTTGTCATCGACCAGGTAACTCAAGTACGGCCACAGCTCGAAGTAGCTCATCAGCGTGGTGACGGTGGCTGAAGCGCCATAGCCTGCAATGATTTGGCCCTGGCCATGAAGCGATCGCACCAGGGAGAGCAACTCCTGCTTGATCGCCTGGAGTCGACACGTAAATTGCTGGAAGACCCGGGGAGCGGCGAGTCCCAGCTGAACCTCGAGCGCCAGTAAATCGGAGACCGCCGGGGTGCGCGGGTGCGTTCCCCCGGCAAGCTGAGCGAAGCAGCGGATCGAACCACCCTTGCTGGGCAACCGCTGGACGTCGAACAGTTCCAGCCCGTGCCGCGCGAGGAACACGTCCAAGGGCGCGACCGAATGGTAACATAGGTGTTCGTGGTACACCGTGTCGAACAGCAGCTTCTCCACGATATCCGCCAAATACGACACCTCGAAGATGAACACGCCGCTGGCGGCCAGTAGCTCCCGCACGCCGTCGGCCATATCCGGGAGACCATCCGCATGCGCAAACACGTTGTTCGCCGTCACCAGGGCCGCGGGACCGTGCTGCCGCCGGAGCTGGCGAGCGAGGTCGGAGGTGAAGAAGCTCGCTACGGTCTCGATGCCAAATTCGGTGGCCCGGCGAGCAATCTCTACGGCCGGATCGATGCCCAACACGCGCAAGCCGCCAGCCTGAAGAAAACGCAACAAGGTTCCGTCGTTGCTGCCGACGTCGACGGCCAACGATCCGGCCGGCGGGGCAAATTGCTGCAGCGCGTCATGCGCATAGCGGCGGAAGTGCTCGACCAACCCCGGCGAGATGCCCGTGGTGTACAGGTAATCTCCAAACAAGACTTCGGGAGGCACGACTTCCAGGAGCTGGACGTGGCCGCAGTCCAGGCACAGGTACAGATCCAAAGAATACAGTTCCTGCCTCTCGTCCAATCGGGACGCAGGCACATAGGCGTCCGCGATGGGCGACGCTGGCATGGGCACGACGAGTGTCAGACGCCGCGAGTCGCACAGGCGACAGGTGGCCCGCCGCCCGGAGCGGGCCGTGTCCGTCTTTGGAAGTACGCGCACAGGGGTGTTGGGCATAGCTGGTCCATCAGTGGTGACCTTTCCCCAACTCGGGTGCATCACCCTCGTTGCTGGAAACACTCAGGGAGCTCCGTTTTACCGTTGGATGACAAAAAAAGTATCTCCGAAGGTATCTCCGATACCCAAGAAACGATCACGGCCCACTGCGTGGGCCGTTTCGCAAGTCGTTTACTTGCAGTACTTTGTGTCAAGTGGAGGATAGGGGACTTGAACCCCTGACCTCTTGAATGCCATTCAAGCGCTCTCCCAACTGAGCTAATCCCCCTCGATCATCTCAAAACCGTGACGGTGGCCCGTCACAATGCGAAAAAGTAACAATACGGCGACGGGCTGTCAAGGACCGCACGGCTGGCGAGCGAAGTTCGGGACGGCGAGCGAAAAATTGGTTCTCGTCCGCGACAGGGACTTCAGCAGGGATTATCCTAGTGCTCTGTTACGAAATCCGGGTTGCCGCTGACTGCGGTTCTCGACGTTACAGGATCTTCCTTTGAAAAACCGCCATTTTGTCACGGTCCTCAAAATCGCATTGCCGTTGGCGATTGTTGTGTGGCTGGTCTCTAGCCTGGACCGCGATCAGTTGCGTCAATTAGGCGATCATCCGATTCGCTGGCCGCTGCTGGGTTGCGGGTTTTTCCTGGCTATGTTCTCGGTCTGTGCGACGTTCGTCCGCTGGTACCTGCTGGTACGGGCGCTCGATCTGCCTTTTCGGCTGGCCGACGCGTTCCGCTTGAGTTTTGTCGGCTACTTGCTGAATTTCGTCGCATTCGGCAGCGTGGGAGGCGACCTGTTCAAGGCGGTGTTTTTGGCTCGGGAACAGCCTGGACGGCGGACGGAAGCGGTCGCAACCGTGTTTGTCGATCGGGTCGTGGGCTTGTATTCGTTACTGGTGGTCGCCAGCGCAGCCATCGCGTTCAGTGATCGGTCGGGTTGGGATGCGGACATCAAGGTGATCTGCAACTTGACGTTGGCCGCCACTTTGGCGGGAACGGTGGCCATCGCCGTGGTTCTCCTGCCCGGCTGGGACCGAGCGTCGCTGATGATGGCCGTATACCGGCTGCCCAAGGTCGGCACCGTCGTGCATCGGCTGGCCAAGGCGCTGGAGATCTACCGCGGAAAACGCGGCCTGCTGGCGCTGATCGCGAGCTTGAGCGTGACGGTGCATGTCGTCTTTGCGCTCGCGATGTACCTAGCCTCCGCAGCCATCTTTACCGCGCATCCGACACTGTCCGATCATTTCATCATCGTCCCGTTGTCCTTGGTCGCAGGCGCCCTCCCCTTGGCCCCCGCGGGGCTGGGTACCTTCGAGGCCGCGATGAGAATCTTGTATCGAGTGGTTCCCGTCCACCCCGGAGGCGACGGCTTCCTGGTCGCCCTTGTCTTCCGGCTGATCACGATCGTGATCGCGGTGGCCGGAGTCGGGTACTACTGGCTGGGACGCCGCGAGGTCGGCGAATTGCTGCGCGAGGCGGAACGGGAGCAGGACGAGGATGCGTTGGATGCGCCATTAGACGTTTCGGAGCCCGGATAGGAGGGCTGAGGACCGAACGCAGGCTCCGGCTGCAACCAAATCCGAAAACTCAAATCCGAAATCCGAAACAAATCCAAAACCCAAAAACCGAATGTTCCAAACGTTGCCAGCTAGGCCGCTTGGAAGCGACGGGACCGCGGTTCTCGTTTTGAGTCTTAGGAATTAAGAATTTTGGGTTTGTTTCGGATTTCGTGCTTCGGATTTCGAATTCCAAACATGCGTTGAAAATGGCATGGCGTCACGAGAGGCCCTATCGGGCCGAATCGCGGCGGTTCAGACGCTCGGCCAGCGACGCATCCCGCCCCGACTCGACAGGTTCCGCGGCTCGCTGCTGGGGTGCTTCTGCGCCCGCTTGGCCTTGTTCCGCCTGGACGCTGCCGCCTTCGCTCTGGATGGCCGGAGCCGTAGTGTCCAACAGCCGGCTGCTGACAATGCGGGTGTGCGAATAGCCCTCGGTGCGCAGTTGCGCCTCGCCGTTGCCGCCCAGTAGGCACTCGGAAATCAGCACCCGGGAAGCGCCGCCCACGGAGATCCCACTGCGGGCGTTGCCTCGACAAGTGATGCTCATCAGCCGGGCATCGAACACGCTGTCGTGAGCGTTGATGCCGTCCAGTTGAAAGCCTTGCACGATCAAGTCCCGGATCACCACGTAACGCACCTCGTACAACGTGATTCCGACCCGCTGAGCGCAGTATTCCAAGTGGTAACTGCCCGGCGTCCGGCCAGGTTCTGTGCGGAAGTACACATCGCGCTGGAACATGCACCACTGGCGCGGCTGTAGATCGGGCAAGTTCAGGTCAGCGGGGCCGACCGGCACGCGTTCGGCTGGCTTGTCGTCCAGGAACAACAACTGGGAACTCTTGCGCGGCGGAGCGAAGCGGTACACTTCGCGGCCCACGTGTTCCCAAGCTGCGTCCGGCACGGGGGCTGAGCCGAGCAGTGTGGCACCCCCGCCGATGATCTCAAACGGACGCTCGCCAAAACCGCTGTGACGGCCCGCCTGCAAGGTGATGCTTTCGCGGTACGGTTCGCCAGTGGCCGCCAGGACGATGCGATCGCCTTTGGCCGCCAATTCCAAAGCGTGGGCGATCGTCCGACAGGGTCCGAGTCTGGCGCCTTGCGTGGCTGGCGCGGCGCCGCTGAAACGGTCGTCGCCCGCCACATTGTTCACGAAGATATCGCGAGCGCTGGCACCAGCCGAAAGCGTGATCCAAACCAGGAGTGCGGCGCCCACGTACCTCATCAACCGTATCTCCCCAACTGCAAATCGGCTATATTGACGGCCGAGCGGATTTTGCCCCGTTGCGTGGTCGGCGTCAATCGGAATCCTCTCAGAAAGCAGGACAAAACGCCACGGAATTTATGCACTTTACTTTCGACAGGACCGGGAGGCAACCGTGAAAGCAACGATTTGCGGGCAAACGGTGGAACTGGTGGAAGGAAATATCGTCGAGCAGCAGGTGGACGCGATCGTAAACGCTGCCAACAGCCGTTTGGCGGGGGGTGGCGGGGTCGACGGGGCAATCCACCGTCGAGGCGGTCCCGGCATCATGCAAGAAACCAACCGCCTGTATCCGGACGGCTGCCCGACAGGTTCGGCGGTCATTTCGGGTCCCGGCAACCTGCCCGCGAAACACGTCCTGCACGCCGTCGGCCCGGTCTGGTCAGGCGGGACGCGCGGCGAGCCCGAATTGCTCGCCAGCGCCCATCGGCGATGCCTGGAATTGGCCCTCGAACACGAGTGCCGCAGCATCGCTTTTCCGGCGATCAGCACCGGGGTTTACGGTTATCCGGCCGTGCTGGCCGCCGGCGTCGCGTTGCGGACGGTCCGCGAGTTTCTCGAAGAACACGGCCAGCCGGAGCTGGTCCGCTTTGTGTTGTTCGACGCCCGAGCCTACAAGACGTTTGCCCAAGCGCTGACCGAAATCGCTCCGGCAACTTAGGCGAGGGGCAGGAAACATCTACCGCAAGCGGTTGAGAGTGACGCGTAACCCGAAGCGCCAGCGAGAGGGTGCCCCCCAAGACCGCGCTCTTTCGGGAACGTGGGCACCGGGCCGTGTTGGAGTCCACGCTTCAGCGTGCCAAGTGGGCGGCGATCACCGTCTCAGACACGCTGAAGCGTGGACTCCAACACGATCAGCATCATTTTCAGGATGCGGCTATCGTTTCGGCGTTTCTTCTGCCGCACCGTCCTCAGCCGGTTTGAGGGCTGGAACGTCCGCCTTAGGTTCCGTGGCTGGAGTCTCCTTCGCGGCTTCCGCCTGTGGTTCCTCGGCGGGAGCTTCCTTCGCGGCGTCTGGAGCAGAATCCTCTTCTCCTTCCATGACTCCGGCGTCCGCCTCCGCGGCTGGGGCTTCCTGTTCGGCGTCCGCAGCCGGCGCGTCAGACTCGGGCTCAGCAGCCGGAGTTTCCTCCTCGCCTTCCGTCGCGGCCGCTTCGCCTTCAGGGGCGAGGGCGGATTTCACGCCGAATTCGTGGACCAAGCGGCCGCCCAAATGGGCTCCGCTGGCCAGCAACAGGTTGGCTCCCATCAGTGCCACGAGGAAGACCAGGTTGGCCGGCATCGCGAACTTCCAACTTTGCAGCGAGCGGGCCACCACGGGCAGGAAAACGATGCCCGCGTAAACTATCGTCAGGGCAACAAACACATTGCGGGCCTGCTCGACGACGTCTTCGTGCTGCTGCAGAACGTCGAACATTTCATCTTCGCCTTCCTCCACTACATCCCGCGCCGCCTCTCCCGTCGAGACCGCCACGAAAGCGCCGGCCGTGCCGCCGATCAGTAGAATTAGCGCCGAGACGGAAAACCACCAGCCGCGTTTGGGCACGATGATCGCCAAGATGACGAAGACGGCCGCAAACAATAACAGGGCGATCGGAAAATGAACCACCAGCGGATGCATGCCTTCCCAAGGTGGTGTCGGCGGAGGGGTGGGGAGACTTGTGAACACGGCTGGACTCCTTGATACGAAGGAAGCGTGGCGACGGTGGGAACCGGTCACCGAGCCGGGTTCCCGACGCAATCATTGTACGTTCTGAAACTGGGAAATACACCAGCGGGTTGTTGATTTACGGGAGCCAACATGCGTGGGATAGGCTTCCAGCCTGTCAGGATTACCCAGTTACAGGTGACTATTCTGCGCCGTTTTCTCATTCGACAGGCTGGAAGCCTATCCCACGATGAAATCAACAGCCCGCCAGGGCAGATGGTCACCGATTCAGCTGGGCCTGGTATTCCTTCCAAGCGCTGACCGATTGCTTCAGGTTCTCCAGCGGGTCGCCTTTGACGCCGTAGCACTGCAAGCCAATGGGGCCCTTGTAACCGGCAGTTTTTAGCTTCTTGAGGAATCCGCATACGTCGTAGTCGCCTCGCCCCAGCGGCTGGATCAGGCGGTCCCAGCTGTATCCCGGCTGCTTGCCGTCCGCGCCGTTGATCGACACGACCATCAATTGCGGCAGCGCCTCGCGGATTGTGACGTCCAGTTGCGGGCCCTGTTCGGTCATCAACTCGTGGCACAGGTTGATCGACACGCCCACGTTTGGCCGCTCGACCTGCTTGGCCACACGCAGTGCGTCGGCCGTTGTCGCGACGTAGAACCCGGTGTGCGGATACAGGGCCACGCGCAGCTGGGCCGCTGCCGCCATGTCGGCAATCTCCCGGACGACCGTCGCCGCTTTCGCGTCCTCCTGGCCACGTTTGCCGCCCAGCACGGTCAGCCACAAAATGACGTCCGAGCCCTTTAATCGTGCAATTTGCTCTTTGAATGCCGGATCGTAGGGCGGCGTTTGGTCCAAGCGGCAACCGACGTAGGTGCTGAACACCTTCAAGCCGGCCTGCTCATAACTTTGAATCAAGCCGCCGATGTCCAGCGCACGCACGCCGACACCCTGGTAGCCCAGTTCCTTCAGGACGCGCGGCGGGTCGGCTAAGCCGTTCAGGCCGTTGTCAAAGACAAAGAAGGGAAAAGCCTGTGTCTGGTCTGCCGCCAAGACGCTGCCGGCCGGGAGCAAAACGGCGGCGACAAGCAGACTCAGCAGCGCGATTCCACGGTGCGCGAAACGGGAATTCATCGGACATCTCCTCTTGTGGTCAGCGGAACTGCGATAAGATACCATCTCGTCTGTTGTGTGTCATGTAGCGAGGGTGCCATGAGCGTTTACCTGCTGGCGACATTGGATACGAAAGGCGCGGAAGCCGCCTTGGTCCGGGACCGGCTGTGCGCCTTGGGTGTGGACGTTGTTGTCGTCGATACCGGCTGCCTCGGCGAGCCGGCGTATGCGGGGGACGTCACGCGGGAACAGGTGTTCTCCGCTGCCGGGACGTCGCTGGAATCGCTGCGCCAGCAGCGGGACCGCGGGGCCGCCGTCACTCAGGCGGCAGCTGGTGCAGCCGCGCTGGTCCGCGCGGCTTTCGCCGAGGGTCGTCTGGATGGCGTGTTGGCCCTCGGCGGCTCGGCCGGCACCACGATCGGCACCTCGGCCATGCGCACGCTGCCGCTGGGCGTCCCCAAGCTGATGGTCAGCACGTTGGGCTCGGGCCAGGTCCGCCAGTACGTCGGCGACAAAGACATTCTGATGTTCAATTCGGTCGTCGACATCGCTGGGATCAATCGCATCAGCCGCAGTATCCTGAACAACGCGGCTGCCGCGATGGCGGGCATGGTGCGGAACCGCGCCCCTGATTCCGCCCATGATCGGCCGTTGGTGGCGGCCACCATGTTCGGCGTCACAACGCCGTGTGTCCAGCGGGCGCGGGAGATCCTGGAGCAAGCCGGCTACGAGGTGCTGGTGTTTCACGCCACCGGCAACGGCGGCCAAGCGATGGAATCGCTGATTACCGAAGGCGTCATCGCTGGCGTACTGGACATCACCACCACGGAGTTGGCCGACGAACTGGTGGGCGGTATCCTGAGCGCCGGTCCCGACCGCTTGACGGCTGCAGCGCGGCGCGGCGTGCCGCAGGTCGTCTCCGTGGGCGCCACCGACATGGTGAATTTCGGTCCGCCGGAAACCGTGCCCGAAAAGTTCCGGCAGCGCCAGTTCTACCAGCACAATCCCACGGTGACGCTGATGCGCACCACGGCCGAAGAAAACGAGAAATTGGGCGAGGAGATCGGCCGCAAAGTGGCCGCGGCACGCGGTCCGGCGGCCATCCTTTTGCCTCAGCGCGGCGTGTCGGCGATCGACCGCGCGGGCGAAGCGTTCGACGATCCGGCGGCCCGCAAGACGCTGTTGGATGCTGTGCGGCGCAAGTGCGGCCAAGTCGAATTGCTGGACCTGGATTTGCACATTAACGATGCCGCGTTCGCTGAAATTGCGGCGCGGAAATTGATTGAACTGATGAAGGGATCGTAAGGACGGGCCGGAGGCGGCCTGCGGCCGAAAGCAGACTCGTTTAACACCATTCGAGAAATAACGGTCCGATTTTCCCGTGGCGTAAGCTTCCAGCTTGCGGCAGATGTAAGCACCGCAAGCTGGAAGCTTACGCCACTTATTTCCCGAACGGTGCTTAACGGCAAGCCGAAGGCGACTGCGTGTCGGATGCGCCGACGCCTTCGGCTTGCCGTTGAACGCTGATGCGCATGCATGCCACGACGAAGCCTCCCCAAGAAAAACAGAAAGGAACATGCCCCATGGCTCTGTTCTCACGCACCTCGATTCTGGAAAAACTACGTTCCAAGGTGGCGGCCGGCCAGCCGATCGTCGGCGGCGGCGCGGGCACGGGAATCAGTGCCAAGATGTCCGAAGCGGGCGGGATCGACCTGCTGGTCATCTACAACTCCGGCCGCTTTCGGATGGCCGGGCGCGGCTCGTTGTCCGGCCTGCTGCCTTACGGCGATGCCAATGCGATCGTGATGGAGATGGCTCGGGAGGTCATTCCCGTGGTCGAACGCACCCCGGTCTTGGCCGGCGTCTGCGGCACGGACCCGTTCCGCTTGATGAAGCTGTTCCTCCGCGACGTCGACGCAGCCGGCTTTTCCGGCGTCCAGAATTTTCCCACCGTTGGTCTGTTCGACGGCAAAATGCGGCAGAACTTGGAAGAGACCGGGATGGGGTTCGGACTCGAGGTGGACATGATCCGCACGGCGCACGAGATGAACATGCTGACCACGCCCTACTGTTTCAATCCCGACGAGGCCGCGGCGATGGCCCGGGCCGGCGCGGACATCCTGATCCCGCACATGGGGCTGACGACCAAGGGCTTGATCGGCGCCGGAACGGCCTTGACGCTGGAGGAATCCGCACGCAGCGTGCAAGCCATGCACGATGCGGCCAAGCGAGTCAACCGCGAGATCCTGGTGCTGTGTCACGGCGGCCCGATCGCGGAGCCAGCCGACGCCCAGTACATCCTGGACCACACCGAGGGCATCGTCGGGTTCTACGGAGCCAGCAGCATGGAACGTTTGCCCGTCGAGCCTGCGATCTCGGGCCGCGTCCGGGAGTTCACCCAACTGCGGTTCAAGAAACTCTGAGCAGATCGAGCCGCAGAAAGTTCAACCCCTCCTTGACGGTCCGCGCCAACAGGATGTCCGGGTGGCCGGCGTAGGGCGTCGAATGGCCGCAGACCGTTTCTCCTGCGGCCACCGCGATGTAGACCGGAGACGGCCCGGCGGACGATTCACCCCCGGGGGGAAAAAGTCCCACAGCCAGGGCGTAATCGGTTTGGAAGTTCGCCCGGCAGCCGGCGGCCAACGCCTGCACGCCGGTTTCCTCTAGCGGCCCCTGTGATTCGGCCGCACGGCTGTTGGTTCCAAGGGCGCCGGCAATCGCAACCGGATCGCGAAGCACCCAACCGCCTTGAAACACGCGCCGGTTGGGATCCGCTTCGCTGAGCCACGCGGCCAGCGTGCCACCGGAACCGCATTCGATGGTCGCCAGCGTCTGGTTGCGTTGGGCCATTAAGCGGATGACGACATCCTGCAGGGTGTCGCCGCCCTCGCCGAAGACAAGATCGCCCAGGCACTCGTAGATCGTGTCCGCCGTGGGCTGCATCGCCGCTTGGCATGCTTCAGTCGTCGGGCCTTCCGCAGTAATCCGCAAACTGATCGTCGCCTTGCTGGCCGTAATCCCAACCGCCGGGATGCGGCCGCGCCGGATCAGATCGGGCAACATGGCTTCGATCGCGCTTTCCCCGGTTCCATAGCAATGGATCGTGCGATGCCGGATCACGCGGCGGCCATCGACGCTCAGGGCAGCCAACGCGGGTTGCACGGTCGCCGTCCACATCTCACACATCTCGGCCGGCACGCCCGGCAGGGCAAAGATCCGCGCGGGGGACCGGCCGTCCCGCGGAACGAGGATTTCAATGCCTGGCGCCGTTCCATGGGGATTGGGAATCACCCGGCTGCCGCGGGGGAACATTGCTTGGACGGCATTCCGCGGGGGCATCTCGCGGCCTCGGCGAGCGAACAGCGCCAGGATCTGGTCCAGCGCGGCTTCGTCGCGAACCAGATCCACGCCGCACGCGTTGGCGATGCACTCGCGTGTCAGGTCGTCCGCCGTGGGTCCCAAACCACCGGTGCTCACGATGACATCCGCACGCCGAATCGCCTGCCGGAATACCTCACCGCCGGCGTCCAGTTCGTCGCCGACGGTGGTGTGAAACAACACTCGGATTCCGCAGTCCCCCAGCTGCTGGCTAAGCCACTGGCTGTTCGTATCCAGCCGCTGGCCGCAGGTCAGTTCGTCGCCAAGGGCAATGATCTCGGCTTGCATCGGCCGCCTGTGTGGCTAGAATGCCAGGATCGCATCGATCCCAAAGATCGTCGACTCATCCGGCAGGCCGAGGGGCGCCAAGGCGTCGCCGGAGTTGTACTTAATCTCGGGCCGCAATACAAAGTTGGGATGCGCGTGCCAGTTCACCCCGACCGTCGCCTCCCACAAGGACTCGCCGTCCCGCTGCCACCATTCAACACGCGTGCCGAACTTCCAGCAATCGTTCAACGCATAGAAGAGGTACTGGTTGATGCTCAAGTCGTCATTTGCCGTGTCCGTATCGGTGCCGACGAAGTCTGTCTGGAAGACGTAGTTCAACTTTTCGGTCAGGGTCACGTTGAAAACCAGGCTATGGTTGTAACCCTGGCCGCGCCAGCCGAGATCGCCGATGCAGTTGATGTAGGTCATGCTGACGTCGTCGGTGATCGCGTAGCCGAAGCCGCCCAAGAAGTTGCTGCCGCCTTGGTACGAGTCGAAGCCCGTGTCCCAGCCCAGGGTCCACCCGCCATACAACGTCAGCTTGTCGCCGGCCGCGTAGGTAGCTAACGCTCCGGTGTGAGTGAACGGCTCGCTGTTGTACATCGTAAAGGCATGACTGAAGAAGAAGTTATCCGGGGCGGTCACCACTTCGTAACCGATCAGCGTGTAGAAGTGGCCCAGCTTGACGGACAGATCGTGCAGCGCAACTTCGGCATAAGCTTGCGGCATCGCCCAAGAATAGGGACCGTGATCGAAACCGTTCTGCCAATCCCAGGTGCCGGGATTGCTGCCGAATGCCTGGGTGTCCTTGCCGTCGACGCCGTAGACAAGGTCCGTGCGGAAGCCCCAATCCAGGCCGCACTCGCCGTCGGCCACCTTCTGAGCGTACAGGTAAGCCTGGTGGATGTTGACCTTGCCGGGCACGTTATTGAACTTGCCGTCGGTCTTGTTGTTGTAGCCCGCCTGGAACCATCCGCCGATCTTTAGGCCCTGGCAGGTCTCGGGGAACAACTCCAGCGGATCCCCACCCTCGCATGGGTCACAAGCGTCCGCTGTGCAGGCGTCATCGCACTGCGCGAAAGCTACGGATTGGACCTCGCCTTGCTCTTCCGCGGCATTGAGGGCGGAATCCGTTACCTGAGTGACGGCGGGACGAACATCCGTCACCGAGTTGTTTTGCGGCCGTTCCGCTACGGCCGATCCGCTGACCAGCACGGCCAGCCCGACGGAGGCCAGGGCTGCCAACCAATCCATTTTCATGTCTTGCTCCTTCTAGGGACTCCGCCGCAGGCGAGCCCGCGGCCGTTGTTTATCGCGCGTCCGAGTTTGGCCGACTCCGCCTCCGTCCAACCAAGCCCGGCTCGCGCACGATACGTCGCAGTAGCCAATCACCGATTCCCGCAGAATGCGTGATGGCGAGAACAGCTACCAGCGAGAAAAAGGGCACGAACCTCATATTCGTTGTCGTCGAACCTCAGCTCAAGAATTCAGAAAAGCCCGTATATCCGGCAAATTCTGCATTCTCGTTAGAGCAAACGCATTTCGCCTCGTTTACCCAGATATCCTGCTTGCCTGGATCATTCACGAACAACAAAGGTGGGATAGGCATCTTGCCTGTCGTTTCTGGCTGACAGGCTGGAAGCCTATCCCACGACTGGATTGGCCTCTCCGGCCACGACCGCCAGTTGCCAAGTTTTCCCTGGCTGACAGGCTGGAAGCCTATCCCACGGGCCACCGGCAATGCCCACCGCGCAAAGAAAAGGCCGTCGAGGTTCTTCTCGGCGGCCGAAGGTGAATTCTGAGACGCTCAGGCGGAATGCCTCCCGCCCGACAAGGGACTCTCGTCACCGGTCATGGGCGAGGTGCGGCCGGTGCCGCCTTGGGCCGAAACGTCTCGGACGAAGCGTCTCCCGTGGCCGAGGGTCGAGACATCGGTATGACTCGGTTGTCCGGCGCGTACCCCATCCGGTCCAGCAACGTGTCGACCGAGATCGTCTCGATGCCCAACCGTGTGGCTTCTCCGGTCATCGTCGTAAAACCATCGATCAGCTTTTGGTTCGTCTTGTCAGTGGGCCGATCGCCCTTGACCAGGTAGCGTGTGTCCCCCGTCATCTTGCCGGCGACGCTCCCGTCCTCCAGCAGTTCCGCGTCGACCACTCCGCCGTTGAGGCTAATCAGCGCCTTGACCTTTGTCTGGTCGCTCTTGCCGTCTTTGTCGATGTCGATCAGACCGGCCAAGGCGAAGCGGGTCTTCTGGCCTTTGCGGAACGAGGGCGAGTAGATCTTATCGCCTTTCATGATGGGATTCGACATCTCATCCTCCAAGACGCGGGCTTCGGACGAGTGCTGATCCATGACCCGAGTGATCTCAATCCGGCCCTTGACCTTGCTCTTGGTGACCCCCGTCTCCTTCTGATCGATCACGCTGAAGATCATCTGCCGGTCGACGCCGTCGGCTGTCCCCAGGTCGATCCAGACGGTGTTGGCCCGCGAATTCACGAGCGTCACTTCGCCGTCAGGCCGTTCGTAGGTGGCGCCGAAGTCCTTTTCCAGCTTCATGCGCCGCTCCTTTTCTGCCTCCAGCAAAGTGCTCACCTGGCTCAGCGTGCGGCCCATTTCCTCCTGCCTGGCGGCCGCTTCGCTGGTGGTCTTGGCAATCTCCGCATTTTTTTTGGGCAAAATTGCCGCGACCTTGGCGGCTTCATCGGTAATCCGCGTCCGTTCGGCGTTGAACTTCTCGCGTTCCGAGGCGAGGTCCGTCTGGACGGCATCCAACGACTGCTCGGCCTTCGCCGCACGAGCTTGTTCGGCAGCCCGGATCTGCTCGCGCTCCCGCTCCAAGCTCTTGGCCACGGTGCCGGCGTCGACGATGTCCTTGTTACGGGCATTGATCGCGCTGATCAAGTGCTTTGGCAACGTCGTGTAGCTGAGGTCCGGGCCCGTGTAGCCGGCCCCGTACATTTTCATGTTCGTATCGTAGTCCGCCAGGATCTGCTCGACTTGTTTGTTGCCGCCCATGCCTTGTTTAATGCTGGTCAACTCGGCTTCCGTCTTGCGGTCATACCCCAAGATGTGCTTGAGAATCTGGTTCTCGAATTGCAGCTTCATCGTGGCGTCTTTTTCGCGTTTGGCTTCCTCCGCCTTGGCGAGATACCTCTGCACATTCTCTTCCGCCCGGCGGAAATACATGTACGTGGTGACTGCCAGCACCACGGTGACCATGACGAACAGGATCAGTGCTACTTGAAGCCCTTGACTTTCGCGGGATGCCATAACTGATGCTCCTTCGGCCAATTACGCGGGCCGGGGAAAACGTACGTGATAAGACGCTGGATGCCGAAATCACCGTCCTATTCGCCTGCCGCACAGCGGTTTATTCCACAGGCGGCAATCTACCCAAAAAGACCTAAGTCGAGTTTAGGGCACGGGATAGGCTATGTCAATCAGAATTTGCCGTGTCGCTGCCACGGCCATTGTCAAACGCGGCTCGATGGGAAAAAATGTCACGGGCGGCAAACTTGCTCGTGTTTCAGGCCCCGACTGTCCCGCTGTCTCGATGAGGAACCCGTGAATCTGCCCCGAAATCCAACGCGAGCGGTCCGCATCGGATCGGTCGTGATCGGCGGTCATCAGCCCGTTGCCGTCCAGAGCATGACCGCCACCCGCACCCAAGATATCGACGCCACGGTCGCGCAAGTGGTCGCGCTCTCGCAAGCCGGAGCCGACGTGGTTCGCATCGCGGCCGACAGCACCGCAGATGCCGAGGCGCTGGCGGAAATTCGCCGGCAGTGCGCGGCCAACCTGTCCGTCGATCTTCAAGAGAATTACCGCCTGGCGGAACGGGTGGCGCCGCACGTCGATAAGATCCGTTACAACCCGGGCCATCTGTACCATCACGAACGGACCAAGCCCTGGCAGGACAAAGTCCGCTTCCTGGCCGCGGTGGCCCGCGAGCACGATTGCGCGATCCGCATCGGGGTGAATTGCGGCAGTGTGGACCCGGCGCACAAGGAGCGGTACGACCCGCACGATTCCATTTCCCCTATGCTGGACAGCGCGTGGGAACACTGCGAGTTGTTGGATTCCATCGGCTTTACACGGTATTGCGTCTCGCTCAAGGATTCGGATCCGGCGAAAGTGATCGAAGCCAATCGCCGGTTCGCACAGCGGCGGCCCGACGTTCCGCTGCATCTGGGAGTCACGGAAGCAGGAATGCCCCCCGACGGGATCGTCAAGACCCGCATTGCGTTCGAACAACTCATCAGCCGCGGCATCGGCGATACCATTCGCGTATCCCTGACGGTGCCCAATTCCCGCAAGGCCGAGGAAATCGTTGTCGGCCGTCAGATCCTCGCCGACATCGCCGCCGGCCGCGTGCGGTCGGTGGTTCCGTTCGATGGGCAGTCGCTGAATATCATCTCCTGCCCCAGTTGCTCGCGGGTCGAAAACGAAGCCTTCGTCGATTTGGCGCAGCGCGTCAAAGAAATGACGCTGTATGCCCGGCAGTATGCGCTGACCATCGCCGTGATGGGCTGCCGCGTCAACGGTCCGGGCGAGACGGACGATGCCGACCTGGGACTGTGGTGCGGTCCGACCGCGGTCAACCTCAAGCGGTCGGGGCAGCTGCTGGGAGCGTTCAGCTATGACGAGATTTTGGACCGGCTGCGGGCGGAACTCGACGGCCTGATTGCTGCGCGAGCCGCAGGATCAACTGCTCCAGGATAAACCGCGAACGGTCGGGCGTGGAGTGCGATCCTTTCAGCGCGAGGTCCGCCTCGAGCAGCCAGCGGTACAGCTGCCCGGCCCGGTCGCGGCCCATCTGCAAAAGTTGCCTCTCCGCAGTCTGCAGCGCATCCGTGGGCCAGGCGCGAAAGCCAGCGCTCTCCAGGACATCGCGGAGCTTCGGCCGTTTGCCTTGGCGCTCCGCCCGCTCGAACAGCCGCGTCGCGGCGGCAAACCGCCGCAACGACCAGGAGAACTGCCCGAACAGGGCCACGGGATGGTCGACCGACTGCAGCAGCCGCTCCAACTCGACGAGCGCCTCGGCCGCTTTGCCGTCGCACGCTGCGTCGAGCATCTCCCAGACCGTCTTGGCCCGCCAGCCGCCGACCACCTCTTGCACCATCTCCGGCGAGATTTGACCGCCGGGCGGCGTAAACAACGCGAGCTTGGCTAGGTCCTGATCCAGCAAGCCCAACTCCGGCCCCACCAAGTCCAGCAGCAACCGGGCCGCTTTGGGCGTCAACTTGACTTGATGGCAAGACTGGGACCAGGACGTCAGCCAGCTGAGCAACCGCGGTTCGTCGATCACCTTGGTTTTGGTCTTGCCGGATGTCGGCTTTTGCGGAACTCGACACTCGATCTGCAGCCCGTGCTGATCGAGAATCTTGAACAAGCGAGTGTTGCTGGCCCATGTCCCGACGTTCAGCACCAGGACGTTTTTCGACTTGGTGCGTTCTGCGTAGGATTCCAGTTTATCGCGGTATCGTCCGACAAAGGCCTCCGCATCGTCGATGACGGCCAACCGCCGCCCCCCACCGAACAGCCCCACCGTCGCCAGTTCGTCGTGGACGTCACGCCATTCGGCCGCATTTCCATCGAAACTCTCAAACGGCGCGTCGGCATCCCCCAACACTTGACGGCGGATGGCGCGGAGAGCCAACCGCTTCAGAAACGGTTCGTCCCCGAACACAACGCAGAAGGCTGCCGAGCGGGTTGCGGCAGCGTCGAGGAAATCAAAGACGTGAATCGTATTCGACATGTTAGCCGCCCTTGCCCCTGTCCCCAATTCGACCCGCACGATACGAGTCAAGTCAGGCCGCCATTATATTACGTCCGACGCAAAGAGCACGAGATGGGGCAGACGGTTCACTGCCGTTTCCGGCGGATTGCTTCCAGGACGAACTCACCCAATCAGGGTTCGTTTCCCATGCGCCCTTGTAAAGGTGCGAATCTCCGGGAAATCCGCAGGTTCGGGCCTTGTTGGAGTTCACGCTTTAGCGTGCCGAGCGGGCCATGCCCGCCAGGAAAGACACGCTAAAGCGTGAACTCCCGCGAGACTCGCACCGTGACAGGCGAGCGAGCGTTTCCCCATGTCTGCAATTCTTGGGAGCATTCGCAGCGCCAAGCGTAAGTGTCCTTGTGGCGGCGAAGTGAAACGTTGGTTCGTGGCGATCAGAGGTTTCAACTGGTACAAGGAGTTCTCGCATGAATGTTCCCCGCACATTGCCCTATCAGGGACGCACACTCAACTACTCGGGCCCGGGCCGCGTCACCGGATCGCACTTGTACCTCGACCTGACGCGAGGCAAAGCCTTGGAAATGTTCGTCGGCGAGGTGGTGCAAACCGGCCACACGTACTCGCTGGTGCAGATCCGGGACAACCATACCATCCCCGCGGTGCGCGTCGACCATGCCATGCTGAATGGTGCCGGGCCGGGCACGATCGGTATGCGTCTGCTCGTCGGGCCCGTTCACTACGAAGCCGCGGGACCGAAGAGCGATGGCGCGTGGCAATTGGGGTCGTCGCCCAGGCCCCAGCCGGCGCGGCAACTCGGTGTGATTGCCCGCATTGCCGCCGGCGGCACGTACGGCCAAATCATGGACCAGCAGGGCCGGGTGGTCTTCGTCCATCAGAACCACTGCCGGCCGGGAGCCTTTGCGTTGGGCCGGCGGGTCTCGTTTGTGCTCGATGACCAAGGACGGGGACCGATGGCCCTGGACGTGGCCGGCGCGTAGCCGGTCAGGCAAACATCCCTTTCCGCCGCGGCCCGCGACGGAAAGAGGTCGAAGTCCTCCCGAAATCCCCGAGGAGCGGTGATATGTTGCTCGGCTTTGCACGACAGTTAATCCGTGACCTGCTGGCCGGGGCGAGCCGCCCGCAGGATCGATCCCGTCCGAACCCGCACACCAAGAGGAGCGAAACCATGAATGCCCATGTCCCCTTCAGCTGTCCGCCGCATCTGCAACTCGAAATCAGCAAAGCCGTCTACCAGCTGGACTTCTTCGCTCGTTCGATTCAGCTTCCCGGCTGGCCCACGGCGGAGAAAGTTGAAACGTGGAAGCACGACCTGGGCGTGATGCGCGCCTTTGACGACCTGAAACAGATCACCCTGGAACTGCTGGACGGAGAAGGCGCCGTTCTGCACGAATTCCAGATCACGTTTGGGCACGCGCCCGGCAATGGTCAATCCATCGTCGATTCGGCCCAAGGTGTGGAAGTGGTGGTGCTGTCGGCCGAGCAACGCCGGCAGGTCAAGAGCTTCCGGTTCCTCATCCGCAACCACCGTCAGGACGGGTCGTACAAGCACCTGCTGAAACTGAACTGGAATCCGGCCGACACGCGGATGAAACGTGCGCAACACGCCTATGACTCGGAGCACGCCCGGAAAATCACGGGCGGACGGTGCCAAGGCGGGGTGCGTGTCGCCGACTCCGCACGGCACGTGCTGCGGATCACCCAGGCGGGAGCACGGGGCTATGCGTTTGCCGACAGTGACGAGGCGGACGGGCTGAAGAACGTATTCTGTCACGAGCGTTACGCTCCGCCCGGCCTCGCCCTGCAACCCGGCCGCGTGATCCGGGCCATCGTGGTGCAGTCCCCGCGGGGCCTCCAGGCCCGCAGCATCGAAGTCGTTTGAATGGACGTTCGCGAGGCCCACTCATGTCGCTCTACCTGATTGCCTACGACATCGCCGATCCGCGCCGGCTGCAGCGTGTGGCCCGCTACTTCGAAAAGCACGCGCAGCGCACGCAGAAGTCCGTGTTCCTGGCCAACGTGACGGAAACCGAGTTGGAGACGGTACTCGAGGAGGCCGCCCAACTCATGTGCCTTTCGGTGGATGTCGTCCAAGCCTGGCGCGTCGCCCCAGACCAACCTTGCGACGGGATCAGCCGGGGAGCGGTAATGCCGTTGCGCCCCGATTGCGTGGTGTATGGCGCGGGCGTTGCGCAGTTTTTGAAGCGTTCTTAAGTTCGTTCCGCAGGCCGGAGAATACGTATGCACATCGCCCCCTTTCAGCCCCAACTCATCCGGCATCAGGCCCGCCTGTATGCCCAGACGCAACAAGCGTCCAGGCCGTTCGCGAGCCTCATGCCCTGGCTGCTGGACCCGGTAAACATCCAAGCCGCTTGGCGCCGGATTTCGACCAACGACGGGGCGCTGACGCCCGGCGTCGACGGGATCACCTGTCGTGACATGGCCGCGGAGTTGCCGCGTTATTTGGCGCAGCTGACGGACGAACTGCGTGCGGGCACTTACCGCCCCCAGCCGCCCCGGTGGGTGGAGATTCCCAAGCCGTCGAGTCCCGCCCGCAAGCGCCGGCTGGGCATCTTGACCATCCGCGATCGGCTGGTACATGCGGCGGCGAAAGCCGTGCTCGAACCGTTGCTCGAGCCGACGTTCGCGCCGACCAGCTTCGGGTTCCGGCCGGGGCGCTCGGTGCCGGCGGCCTTGGCCGCCGCCGCCCGAGCCGCCTCGGTGCGAGGTTCGGACGCCGCTCGCTTTACTGTCGGCGTTCATCTGGACGTTGCCGATTGCTTCGACTGCCTCGACCACCGCCGGTTGCTCTCCCTGGTCAAGCAGCACGTGGCGGATGCCGATTTTCTGCGGCTCTTGGACCGCCTGTGGGCGGCCGGCGGCCGGACTCTCGGTTGGCTCTGGCGGCGGCGCTGTGGCGTCGTGCAAGGCAGTTCGCTGTCCCCGCTGCTCTGCAATCTGTACTTGCACGCCGTCGACGAGGCGTTGGCGGCCCTGGCAGAACGGCGTCACGGCGGCCTACTCACGCTGCGCTACGCAGATGACCTGTTGATCTTGGCTCGCGACCGGACGCTGGGATACGAAGGCATTCGGACCGCGAGTCGGGTCCTGGGGCGGGAACGTCTCCGCCTGCGGAATCCACATGCCGAGCCGTCGCCTCTGGCGGACGGCATCGCCTGGCTGGGCGTCGTGCTGCGGCCGCGGCGGGGAGGCCCGCCGGGCGGGGCGGACTTTGGCTACGAGATTCCCGGCGAGAAAATCACGTCGATGCTCGAGACGGTCACGGAAATGACGGCGAACGGCCGGCGTAAGCCCGCCGGTAGTCTGGCCGACAGGCTGGAAGCGTTGAACGACAAACACCCCACGGCGAACGGCCGGCGTAAGCCCGCCGGTAGTCTGGCCGACAGGCTGGAAGCGT
>CAZXYZ010000088.1:24587-47983 GCA_964645045.1 uncultured Pirellulaceae bacterium
TAGTCTGGCCGACAGGCTGGAAGCGTTGAACGACAAACACCCCACGGCGAACGGCTGGCGTAAGCCCGCCGGTAGTCTGGCCGACAGGCTGGAAGCGTTGAACGACAAACACCCCACGGCGAACGGCTGGCGTAAGCCCGCCGGTAGTCTGGCCGACAGGCTGGAAGCGTTGAACGACAAACACCCCACGGCGAACGGCTGGCGTAAGCCCGCCGGTAGTCTGGCCGACAGGCTAGAAGCGTTGAACGACAAATTGCGGCAGTGGCGTGAAGCCTATGCGCTGGCCGACAATGCCGCCCCGGCGTTTCGCCGCCTGGACGCCCATGCCCGCGATTGCGTGGGCCGCTGGCTGGTGCAGGCCGGCGACCGCCGCGGCGAGCGTCTGGAGCGTTTCCGGCGTTCCGGGACCGCCGCCGGATGGACCTGGGAGGTGGGCGGGGTGCGGTTGCTGCAACTCGCCGAGTTGCCTCCCCGCAAGGCCGGCCGCCTCGTCCGCAAGCCGGCTTGGCAACGATCCTGACGCGGCAGAGTCGCACCAAATCCAAGATTCTAACCCTGCAGGAGCCCCCCCATGCGTCGCATCACTTCGATTTCACCGCCCAGCGCCGATCTGGTCGGACCCGGCAAGCTGAAGGTCGTCAACGGCCGCTTGGCATTCTCCGTGCCGAACGCCGCGCCGCTCCATCTGGACCCCGATGCCCTCCGCCGGGTCTCGTGTTTTGGCGACGTGAGCATCAGTGCCAGTGCCCTGGAACTGCTCCTGGCCCATGACGTGGAACTGGCCCTGCTGACCCCGCAGGGCCACCGCTGCCGCGGCCGGCTGACCGGCAACCACGACTCGAGCACGGCGTTGCGGATGGTCCAGCACGCCTGCTATCGCGATGAACGTTGGCAGCGTGAGTTGGCCCGCAGTGCGGTGTTGGCCAAAATTGCCTCGCAACGGGAAGCGGCGCGTCACTTTCAACGGCACGGGGCCGAGGGCGTGCCGAGTGTGATGCAGCGTCTGGATGCGGCGGCGCGGCACGCCCAACAGGCGGACACCCTGGACGTGCTGCGCGGCTGCGAAGGCACAGCGTCGGCCGCGTGGTTCGAGCTGTTGGGCCGGCTGTTCAAGCCGCCCTGGAGCTTTCGCACGCGCACCCATCGCCCTCCGCGCGACCCCGTTAACGCCTTGCTCAGCCTCGGCTATACTTGGCTCCTGAACCGGACAGTGGCTAAGTTGCAGGCGCGGGGGTTCGAGGTCAACGTCGGCTTCCTGCACGAGTACCACCCCGGTCGCCCCTCGCTGGGCTGCGACATCATGGAACCGTTTCGCGTGCCGGGGGTGGACCGCTGGGTGGTGCCGTTCTGCAATCGTCGGCAGCTTCTCCCGGACGACTTTCGCGCCCAGCCGGATGGCGGGTTCCATTTGCCGCCGGAGGCATTTGGGCCGACTGTGGCGAGTTGGCAGAATCACTGGTATGATGCTCAGCTGGAATCGCAGTTGGACGACTACATTTCGCGGTTTGAACGTCAAGTTAGGCAAACGGCGCAATTGCCCGGGTAGCCGCCGCAGGCCAAAAACAGGGGAGATCCGGGCAAGTCTGTAACCCATTGCAGGAGCGCGACTTATGTCCAATTCGCAGAGGTGCTGGAAGGAGTCTCAATGGGAGAATTCCTTGCCAGGGGCTGGATCTGGGCAAACAGCCCTGCTAAACTCTTGCCGCCAAACCAGTTGGGATAGGGTGGGGCCAGAGAAGAGCGGCCGATCAGAGGCCATTGAAACGTCACCTGCGTATGCTCCTGACTGGCGGTGTAGGCGGGCCAGAGAAGAGCGGCCGATCAGAGGCCATTGAAACAATCTCCTCAAGAATTGCATAACCTTCTACTGTGCCGGGCCAGAGAAGAGCGGCCGATCAGAGGCCATTGAAACACGCAATTCATCAAGGCGCAACCAACGGTTCTCACCCGGCCAGAGAAGAGCGGCCGATCAGAGGCCATTGAAACAGACGACAGCGACCGATGAGAAGCAATTTAGCCGCAGGCCAGAGAAGAGCGGCCGATCAGAGGCCATTGAAACGCAGGTCCCAGTTGAGCGACTGCGCCAGCAGCCCCGTAGGGCCAGAGAAGAGCGGCCGATCAGAGGCCATTGAAACATCTCATCCACAATAATAGCATCAGCATCAACCCAAGGCCAGAGAAGAGCGGCCGATCAGAGGCCATTGAAACATGATCGGGCTCCTGTGCTGGGGGTTGAGGGGTTAAAAGGGCCAGAGAAGAGCGGCCGATCAGAGGCCATTGAAACTCTCCGTCGCAGCGATGGCATTCAACACGCGATTCGGCCAGAGAAGAGCGGCCGATCAGAGGCCATTGAAACGTTCACGGGGCGGCCAATCCCGGCTGTAACACCAATAAGGCCAGAGAAGAGCGGCCGATCAGAGGCCATTGAAACAACTTGAATCGACGACATCTTACAAACTCCTTCCGACGGGCCAGAGAAGAGCGGCCGATCAGAGGCCATTGAAACATCCTCACGAGTGGCGATGTGCCCTGTCGCCGGCTGGCCAGAGAAGAGCGGCCGATCAGAGGCCATTGAAACGATGTTGCCAGTCTCTTCTAACGTCAAAGGCTTGCGAAGGCCAGAGAAGAGCGGCCGATCAGAGGCCATTGAAACCTGTTGTCCCACACGCGTCCGTGCCTGTTCCAACGAAGGCCAGAGAAGAGCGGCCGATCAGAGGCCATTGAAACCTAAGTGTCAACGAACACGCCAAAACAATTTTGGCGAGGCCAGAGAAGAGCGGCCGATCAGAGGCCATTGAAACCTTACGTTTGTTCATCTTTCTCTCCTTGTCTTCGGGGGGCCAGAGAAGAGCGGCCGATCAGAGGCCATTGAAACGAATCTGTCTCTTTGGAAAATCTGCCCCGATGAACGGCCAGAGAAGAGCGGCCGATCAGAGGCCATTGAAACTTTCCGCGGACTGGCGAAAACCTCCGCCATCGTTTGGCCAGAGAAGAGCGGCCGATCAGAGGCCATTGAAACTTTCATGCGGTCGACAGTGGCGTCTCTTGGTCGTCCGTGGCCAGAGAAGAGCGGCCGATCAGAGGCCATTGAAACGGGACTTCCCCGAGATTAACCGGCCCGCCTCCTCCGTTGGGCCAGAGAAGAGCGGCCGATCAGAGGCCATTGAAACATTGGCATAGGCGTTTCGAAGGCATCATCCACGCCGGCGGCCAGAGAAGAGCGGCCGATCAGAGGCCATTGAAACCCACGGGGCTGGAATCTGCGGCAAGCCGGATTACTAGGCCAGAGAAGAGCGGCCGATCAGAGGCCATTGAAACATGATTTGCTCCCTATAAGATTCCGCCGCCGATGATGGCCAGAGAAGAGCGGCCGATCAGAGGCCATTGAAACTTGCTGAACGCTCCCGTCTCGACATGTTCTTCGTAGAAGGGCCAGAGAAGAGCGGCCGATCAGAGGCCATTGAAACTTAGATGCTGGCCTGCCAATCCAATATGAACTGTGGCCAGAGAAGAGCGGCCGATCAGAGGCCATTGAAACACTGTTTTGCAGCACGGCACTGAAATAGTACGCCGCTGGGCCAGAGAAGAGCGGCCGATCAGAGGCCATTGAAACTCGCGGTCCAGTGTCCAGTCGCCGGTAGAGTGCGTTCCGGCCAGAGAAGAGCGGCCGATCAGAGGCCATTGAAACTTCCCCTTTCAAAAATACTTCACTTCAAGAACGCCATCGGCCAGAGAAGAGCGGCCGATCAGAGGCCATTGAAACATCAACGGCTGGATCGCATACAGCGGCGTGCTGTTGAGGCCAGAGAAGAGCGGCCGATCAGAGGCCATTGAAACGTGGTGGGAGGGTCGCAGAAATTTGCAACGTGTGCTGGCCAGAGAAGAGCGGCCGATCAGAGGCCATTGAAACTTGTTGCCTCTGCTCGCCACTTCCTTCCCAGCATGGAGGCCAGAGAAGAGCGGCCGATCAGAGGCCATTGAAACTGCTCCTCGAGTTCGGGAAGTGCCGGGACTGCCTCGGGCCAGAGAAGAGCGGCCGATCAGAGGCCATTGAAACGAAAGGATCCGTTGGCTTGCGCCCAGTCGTAAGATGGCCAGAGAAGAGCGGCCGATCAGAGGCCATTGAAACCAGCGGCCATCGTCGCTTCCGGAATCACGGACTCATTGGCCAGAGAAGAGCGGCCGATCAGAGGCCATTGAAACTCCAGGTCCAAGCTCTTTAGCGATACCCACGCCTGATGGGCCAGAGAAGAGCGGCCGATCAGAGGGCATTGCAACGCCGAAAGAGAAACACTGAACAAACCCCAACGTTGCAGAAATCCCGGCGAACGCCGGGCGTCAGCCCAGCGGTGCATTGTCTCGGCGGGCACTTTTCCGACCGTCGGCTGATTTCAGCGAAGGTGATATGGCGAACTCCTCGCGTACATGTGCGGGCATGTGGAAAACCGGCGGGCTTACGCCGGCCGTTCGCCTCTCGGTCTGGTTACGACACCCGCCAGCCGCCCGCCCCGGCGATGCGGCGTTCGCCCACGTGCAGCCGGCCGCCCCACTCCAGCCACGGCAACAGCGCTCGCGGGACGTCGCGGTAAACGCTTGTCCCCACTACGCCCCGGAACTCATGCTTCTGCCGCGCGCGATTCGAGGTGATGGGCTGGGAGTACGGCCGGAATCCGCTCGCCACCGGAGTCACGCACTCCGCGAGTTGCTTGAGGTGCTCGAAGTCCACTTCCAGCGGCTGGTCATACAAGGAGAACAGGTGGCTGACGACCCGCAGCGAGGCGGCCAGCAGGTCCCCGAAGCGGGGTGCGAGCGAGATCTCGTTCTGCACGGAAATCGCCAGGGGGCTGGTCAGGGCCACCCGCACCTCCGGCACACAGTCCGCCGAATCCGCGGCAAAATCTCCCGCGGTCAGCCGGTACGACCGTTGCGTCAGGGCCGTGGTCCGGCCCAGACGCAGGGGGATTCGTTTCGCTCCGTGCCCGCCCCGCTGTGGGCCCTGGAAACAAGGGTGCAGGCCCTTGGTGCGGCCGGCCAAATCAATCATTTCCAGGAGCTGGTTCGCGCGTTCAGCCGCAACGCCGATCAGCACCAGCCGGAGCGGAATGACCGTGCCGGCCCGAACTTCTTCCGGCAGCGGAAAGGCCGGTGCCAGCACCAGCGGGCGAGCCGCGTCCGCCTGACCGCGCCGGACTGCTGCGCCGGACGGTGGGTCCGGTTCCAACGTCTGGCCATACGGGCAGTCGGCCATGTGTGGACAGCCGCGGCACGCGATCCAGCGCGACTCGCGCTCCGGCACCGAGTGCCGACAGATTGAGTCTTTGAACGTCTTGGCCACCATCCCGCGAAAGGCGGGACCGATCCAGGGCCAGATTCGACCAGCGACTTGACATTCCAGCCCCAGTCCTTCAATTTCGAGGATGTTCATGGTGATTTGGTGGCCAACGGGATAGAACGCGGTCCAGATCGTAATTGTTTTCAGCCGAATGGAAGGGTGCGTCAATGGGGCGGAAATCCGGGCGGGCGGTCGCCTGCCGGTTGTCCAAGCCCGTAAAACCAGGCTATACTCACCATCTCCGGGGCGTCCGGATGCCCCAAATACCGTGACCAGGAGCCGTGGGATGGCCTCAGTGGAAGACATCTGGCCGGATGATTTGGAAGGTTTGGCGGCGATTCATTTCGACCCGAACGAGCCCGTCCAGCGGCGTGCCGAGGCGTGGTGCCGCATGTCGCCCAAAATCCAGAGTCTGGCCCGCCGGATCATGCACGTACGTTTTCCGGGCCTGCGCCGTCCCTTGCGCGACGATCTGATCGAGGAATCGCCAAACCACATGGCGCTCAAGAATCCTGGGTACGACCGGACGCGTCCCTACGGGGCGTGGTGCCGGACCGTCTTGAAGCGTCGCTTTGCCGACGCGCGGAAAAGGAAGCGAGCCGGGCCCTTCCCTCTCTCGCCCGAGGACGAGGACGCTTCCTACGAAGGCCAGATTCCCGATCGGCCGCCGGCGCCGCTCGCCCGCTTCTTTGCCACGCCGCTGCCCGAGGCCGACTTGCGACTGTTGCGGAGTTGGGAACCGAGCGTGCGGCAAGTCTTCCTGCTGAAATCGTGTCTCTGGACGAAATTGCCGGACCGCGAGCGGGCGGAATGGCTCGGCCATCTGCCCCTGAGCGACTTGGTGGATGCCGCCGATGATACGCTGGCCCAAGCCTGCGGGATGAGCCTTCCCGCGTTTCGCAACATTTGGTCCCGCTATCATCATTGCTGGTACCTGCTGCAGGCCCTGGCGGAAGTGATCGATTTCCCGGAGCCCGGGCCGTCGTTCTTTCCGCAATTGTATGCGGAAGCCCGGCGGCGGTACCGGTGTCTCGACGGCCAGACCGCGATCGCGTTTCCGCCGGACGAAGTGGAACTTCTGGCGATTCGCCGTCCCCAAGAGAAATTCGCCGGGAACTTGTTTCTCCTGTCGGTCAGCGGCCTGTACCCGCGAGTCCCGGACGCATCCTGGCACCAGTGGGTGGACGGAGACGGCCTGGAGCGTCCGTTTCCGCCGGCCGGTTTCCGGTCCGACGAGGACGAGCAGCGAAAACTGGAGCAACTGGGACCCGTGTTTCACTCAACCGTCGGCGCCCTGGCGACAAGATGGACCCAGTACGGCCGGAAACTGCTGGAAGACTTGAGGAGCATTGGTACGCTGGTCGTCTTCCGCGGCCCGGCGCAGGGAAGTGAGGACTGAGATGGAAACACAAAATCGGCGCAACCCCGGCGGGTGTGTGGCTGCGTTATGGACGGCACTGGGGCAGGACGCCTTGGAGGAATTCCAGCGGGATGGCGAACCTTCCCCGACGGCCCGCCGCGCAGCGTATGCGGTCGCGGTGGCACAAGGGTATTGTCGCTTGTTCCAAGTCGAGCCGGGTGACGTCCGGAGCACGTTGCCGGTGCGCATGGCCGTGGCGGCGTGCGCCGTGCTGGGCGAGCAACTCGTCGGCTGGACCGAGGACGCCGTCCAGCTTGCCGAGCGGTGGGATGCCGCGCACGGCCAAAGCGAACGGGACGGCTTGTGCGTTGGGCTATTGGAAGCCCGCCTGGATGCGTGGGCCGCGTTCGTGGCGGTCGACGAGGCGGGTGGCGCCGTCGTGGCCAGGGCCGAACCGGCCGGCCATTTCCCCGAAGCGGCACCGGTCGATCCGGCGGGACGGTTCGGGTCGGAAGACACGCTGAAGCGTGGACTCCAACTTGGGCTTGAAGCGGCGCTGGACGACTTGGCGAGACGACTCGCCGCCTTTGACGACGCCCTGTCCGAGCAGGAGGACATCCTGAGCACGATCTGTACCATGCCGCTGTTGGATGACTGGCGGACGATGCTGCGGAACTCGCCGTTTGTGGAGCATGGATTCCCGTGGTGGCTGGATGGCTCGCTGGAAGCAACGGCCGCCTGGATCGACGCCGACGGAGCGCGCCGGCCGTGGATGATGCCGCGGACCCGGGAGGCAGATCCGGTCGAACCTGCAAGGTTCGGGAAATCATGGATTCTGCGGCAGATCGAGCCGCTTCCAGCCGTAGCCCTCGGTTCCGAGAAGAGACCGGAAGCCCGCACCGGGTCCGTGGCCGTTGTCTGGCGGTCTCCGGATAATAAGTTCCTGGCTCAGTTGACGTTTCCCCGTTCGGCCGATCTGCGCAGCGGGTGGGAGTTGAGATTGACGCTGGTGTGGGCCGATCCCAGGGGGCAGCCGGCCGTGGGCCGGTTCCAGACGGTGCGGCTGTCGGGGATGCGCGAGCTTCCGGTCGCTCCCGCAGAGTCTGGCGTGGTGCTGGACAGCCGCGAGTTCTTCGACCAGGCCGACGAGCGGCCGCGGCTGTCGGTCGATGACCAGGAATGGCCCCTGTTGGAAGTCATTGGCGGCGACTCATGAACGTCATCCAGTGGAATCAGTTCGCCGATCGCGTCAACGCGTTCAACGCGGAACAGGCCGCGGCTCGGCTGTGCGGACTGGCCCGCTGGTGGCTGTCCCCGGCGGCACTGGAGTTGGCCGGGGTTGGCGAATCAGCGGCCCGGCTCGCGGACCTGCCGGCGGACAGCGGCGACTGCTGGGTGCTGTGCGTGAACGGGCGCGAGCAGACTTACCGTCACAATCAAGAGCCGGGATTGCTGCGTTCCGAGTTTCTGCTGCCGTTGACGTGGGTCGAAGGCGCCGGACATGGCTGCAACCTGCCGCCCGACTTGAAACGCTGGGCCCAGCACGTGGCGGCGACCCTGACGCGGGAGATCCCAGAACTCGCAGGGCGCACGTGGGGCCTGCGACTGTACACGGACCCGGACAGCCGCCAGGTGGACCTCAGCCACCTGGACGACTTTGCGGCCGACTCCGCTTGGGCCACCTTGGCGGCCGCCTTGTGGTGCAAAGCCACGAATTCGCTGCCGGACCGCCACGTCTGGGCCACCGGCTGCTGGCGGACGACGGCCCAGGGCGAGAAGGGAATCTGGAGGGTCCAAGAGGACACCTTGCCTCGTAAAATTCGGCTGTTCCAGGAGTACGGAGCCAGGCAGCTGTTTGTGCCGCTGAGCCAGGTCGATGATGCACGCGAGTTCCTGGGTGCGTTTACTCCGCAGGATGGCGACCGGATTGGCACGCTCGGGATCAGCGAACCCAAGGTCCTGCGGGCACTCGGCGGGTATCTGGCGGCACTGAAGGCCGAACCCGGCGCCGACGCTTCCTTCCCGGCGCGGCGAGATCACTATCTGGCCATCCAACCGCTGAATCCCAGCCGGGCCCGATCGTTCCGCGAGCGGCGGTTGTTCGGCGAAATTGTGGCCCGGTGCCGGGAGCACTTCCAGACGGTCCAGCGGCGACTGGGCGTAGGCCGGCAGCCGCTGCTGATCACGATCGCCAGCGTGAACCCGGAACTGATTCCGCTGGCCGTGGAGGCGACCCAGGCGGCCGCTTGCCTGATTTTCTACGACCGCGGAGCCGACACCGACGGCGTCGGTTCGTTTCTAAAAGAAGCCGAGGAGGCGAGGAGACTGATCGCGCAACACCGGCTGCCCTGCCGGCAGCAGGCCTGCGTCGTGCCCGATCCCCTGCCGTTTTCCTTCGACGACACGATGGACGAGACGTTTCGGCGTGCCGTGAACGACCTGAGACGTTCCAACTCCGGCCGCCCGTTGATCTTCGACCTGACGCCGGCGACCAAGCTGATGACCAGCGCGATGGCCCAATACGTCGCCCAGCCGGGCGACTGGCTGTTCTACTTGACACACGTCTGGCGCAAGGACTTGCGCATCCAGGATCCCGGCACGGAACGCCCTTTGCTATGGCCCGTCGGGCAGAAATGGGATTTCGGGCAACTCGCGTGGCAGTGAGGACGTGATCCGAACCGCCCGACATGGTGAGCCGCAAGGCGCTAGCCGCGGGTTTTTCCAAGTAAACAGGCCCACCCTGGCGCGTTCCGTTTGTGCCGGTCAAGCCCAATTCCTTAGATCCTGTTTCGATTTCGCGTTTGGGGCTGAGGACGGTGTCTCGACGGACGCCTGCGTTCCGCCAGAGGCCGCCGAGTTTACCTCGGCGGAGTTTCACCTTCCACCTAACGCGACCGCCCGAAATCCCACCCTTCCCCCGCCGCCGCCGGCGGCGGCGGCGGCGGCGGCGGCGGCGGCGGCGGCGGCGGCGGCGGGAAGGGTATTTTGCGTCGGGTTTAGCTGGGCGGATGGTGAAGCTCCCCTGGGGTAAACCCAGGGGCCTCTTGGTCATCGTTGACCTCCGTGATTTCGGGTCCCACCGCAAAGCAAACCAGAATGGAGCAGAATCAGGCACCTGGGAAAACACCAATTCAAGGCAAAACCAAACAGACGGAACACGCCAATCCCACTCTTCACCGGCGGCTAGCGCCTTGCCGCTCACTTGGCACCTGACAGTTGTTTTCGAATGACATCAAGCAGCCCCGCGGGACTGGTCCCTTGTTGGCGCGGCAACTGAATCGGCGGCCTGAAAACCGCGGCCATCCTGGGATGCGGAAAGCCCTTGGTCGTAAAGAGAGCATGGCGGGGAGCGGCAAGGGTTGACCGGATGACGCGAGGCATGCTTCCCAGGTCAGCGGCAGGGGCTTATACTGCGGCGATTCCGAGGGAGCCGCGATGGGCGAACAAGCGGGGGGAACACGGAAATGTCTGGATGGTTCGATTCATGCAACGTGGCGATGGGCTTCGTCTCGTCCGCGATCAGCATCTTCTCGGCCGTCTTCGCCTTACTGGCGTGGCGGAAGGCGCGCCTGATCCGCGCTCAGCAGGTTGAGGACGAACGTCTCCGCGCCGAGCCGATTCGGCTGATCCTGGTGAGCGCCGAGGGCGGCGACGAGCACATTTTGGGGTATCGGCCACGGCGCGATCAGGCGACGCGGGCGGAGATCCTGGGGATTCTGGGCATCTACTCCGGCGAACCGCGTTTCGAGTCGTCGCGGCTGGTCCCGATTCTGGAGGACGGCACCTTCGACCGGATGATTGCCGGCCAGGCCAGTGAACTGCGCGTTCAGGTGTCCCAGGCGGACTTCGAGCGCTTCGTCCACCGCGACAAGGAACTGGAACCGGGGACCGCATGACCTGGCCAGCGAGGTTCTCCGGCCGGTATACAACCCGCACGCGGCGCCCTCTGGCGTCTCCTGCGCGCTTTTGGTCAACCTGGACCACAACGCGCCGTACAGAGCGCGATAGGGCCCTTTCTGGGGCGCTGGGGCGAGTGGAGGCAAGGAAGCAGTGGGAGGATGGACGGGAAGGTGGGTTTAGGACATTTTGTTCCGATCCGGTTGACGACGGCCGGAGATGGTTATCGGCTCATCGCCCTGGTTGGCCTGTAGGCGGGGCCGATTGAAACAAGGAACCGGCGGCGTAAACCGCGGCGGCGGCCTTCAGAAGTCCGGCCCTTCGGGGCCGATTGAAACAGGTCCGGATTGAGCTGACCCCGGCGCAAGTCGGACAAGAAAAGCCGCTCGCCTACTTGCCAAACGTGTTCCGAGTTGAAAGAATCGTCCGAGACCCGCCAAACGAATGGCCTCACCCCGAAGGCGACGGAGCAACGACGCCCTGGGGCGGCATTCCTTGGCGGAGGCCCGTAGCGTCAACGTTGGTTGTCGCCGTATCGGAGCAAGCGACGATGAACGTTCCTCGTTGCGGCGTACCTTGATACCTTGCTTCTGACGGCCAGTCCAATCGAGGAGGTCTCGTGAGCAAGATCGGCAAACGGACGATCCCGGGCGCTTCCACGACGGCGCTGCCGGCAAGACCTGCCGGCCAGACTCGGCAGTATACCTTGCGACTGGTCACCCCAATGTTCGGCGGCGGGGCGAAAGCTGGCAAGCCGGATTTACAGATGCCCATTCGAGCCAGCAGCATCCGCGGCCACCTGCGCTACTGGTGGCGAATGCTCTACCGCAACCAGTTCGCCCGGGACGGAAAACTCGACGTTCCGGCAACGCGCACAATGCGCGCCCGCGAAGCGGAAATCTGGGGAAGCACGGAACAACCGAGCGCGGTGCAAGTGCGGGTCGAGCCCTCAAGGCTCGCAGAGAAGGATTACCGCACGGGCAAATTGTTTGGCTTCCCCCAACTGTCGCCGGAAGCGTACGCACTGTTCTCCGCGATCGAAAGCAAGGAAGTGGACGAGATCGTTCGGGAAGAGTTCGAGTTCACGTTGCACGTGTCGTGGCCGGATATCAACGAGTTGAATCGGTTGCGCACGATCGACAACCAACAGCTGGCACGCCACCGGCAACCGCAGCGCAAGGCGACGATCGACGACTTCACCGCCGAAGTCGAGGCGACCGTGGCGACGTGGGTCGCGCTGGGCGGAGTGGGCGCCCGCACGCGACGAGGGCTCGGGGCCGTGGAGATCGTCGAATCAAGTCATCCTGTTCCACCATTTCGTCTGCCCTCGGGCGCGCGGTTGTTTGCGGCTGAAAGAAACACTTCGAACGCCATGCATGCCTGGCATCAAGCGGTGGATGTCTATCAGCGATTTCGCCAATCGTTTCGCGGCAAGAGACATGAGAAGACGTTTCCCGGCGGCTCGATCGGCCAACCGCCCGGCCGTTCGCACTGGCCGGAACCCGATTCGATTCGTCAAATCACCGGGTGCGCGTTGGACGATGATTCGGTGGCGCTCACGGGGACGCCGGACGACGAAAACACGCACCAACACACGACACCGATTGTCACGCAAGAATTCCCCAACTTTCCACGCGCCGTGCTGGGGCTGCCCATCGGATTTCATTTTGCCACGGACGGTCCGGGCAAGGGCAACCCCGCACAACCCAAACGCGACCCGGCAACCGTGGAACTCGTTCCGCGCGCCACGGGCCCGGACGGAACGTTGCTGGATTGCGAGGACGGACATGGCAACAAGTACAAGGACGAGCGCGGGAACATCCTGCCAAAAGCCGGTGATCGCATGGCCAGCCCGATTATCACGAAGCCGGTCTTCATGGACGGGAATTGGTATGCGGCCGTGATCGTGCTGCCGCATGCGCATGCGTTGGCCGTGAATGCCGTTTTGAAAGGCGAAGACGCTCGCTGGGATGCGACCGGACCAAAGGCGGTTGATCTGCTGGAAGCGATTCCCAATAGCCAGATCGTCGGCAGCCACCTGACTGCTCTTTGCCCAAAAGGGATGAACGATCCCATGCGAGGTCACACCAACGCAGTCGAGGCATTTGTGGCGTTTCTCCGCCAGAAGAGCGACGGGGCGAACCCGGCGCAAGGCAAGCCCCCATTCAAGGAAAGGGCGGTCTCGTGACGGAGCATTTGCTGGCCCTGGAACTCGGACCGGTGGTCCAGATCATTGCGGCGGCGCGGAAGACGCGCGATCTGTATTTCGGATCGTGGATGCTGTCAGAGATCGCCAAGCAGGCGGCGCGCAAGGCCGCCGAAATGGGCGGCGAACCGGGGCGCGAGCACGAGGCGCTGATTGTTCCGGCACCCGTCGACATGAGCCAATTGTCGGACGAACGGTTCGCCATGGGTGACGAAATCCTGGTCCGGGTTCGCGCGGGCGTCCCGCCGCGCGACGTCGCCAAGGCGGCCCGCCAGGCGGCTCACGAACGTTGGCTTGACTTCGCGCGGCAAGCGCGAAACGAGGTCCGGAAGGAAGAGGCCAGGATCCGGCGCCCGCTGGTCCGCGATGACGCCTGGGGCGAGCAGACTCAGGCGGGAATCGTCGCCGAAACCGCGGGGGAAGTGGTCGAGGTCTACGCGGCTTGGGTTCCCTTGACGGACGATTACGGGGCTTGTCTGTGGCAAGTCAAACGGTTGTTGTTCGGCCGCACCGCGTGCCGCAATTTCCCGCCCGCCCAGGGGCATGCGGGCATCCCGAAATCGTCGCTCGACGGACGCCGGGAAACGGTCTTGGTGAAGCCCCGCCACGAACAGCAACCGCTGCAGAATCGCAAGCTCCGCTTGAATCGCGGCGAACAACTCGATGCCCTCGGAATCACCAAGCGAGTCGGCGACGGAGCCAAGAATTTTCCTTCCACCGCCCGCCTGGCCGCCGAGCCGTGGATTTTCGGGGCGGCCCAATCGAACCCCGTGGAATTCAAGAAGCTTGTCGACGAATGTGAGAAACTGGCCGTTCAGCAGGGGAAGACCGACCCGCTGCTGGGCAGGGTCGTAACCGAGCCCGAAAAGTTTCCCAGCTATCCGAGTTACCACTCGTTCCCTTTTGAAGGCGCCATTCTGTTCGAGAATCGGCAGCACGAGTTCACTCACGAAGCGGCGGACGATCCGGAGGAGCAAGAACAAATCGAGAATCGGCTCGAAGAAATGAAAGCCGCGTTGAAGTCGGTCATCAGGCAGCGCGGCGAACCGGGGTCGTATTACGTCGCGCTGGTAGCGGACGGCGATCGAATCGGCGAGGCGCTGCGGAAATGCCGCTTGCGCGAGGAACACCGGGAGTTTTCGCTGCGGCTTTCCCAGTTTGCCGGCGGGGTGCGGGCGATTGTGGACCGTCACCGCGGCGCGCTGATCTTTGCCGCCGGTGAAGATGTCAGCGCCTTGTTGCCCCTCGATACGGCGATCGCCTGCGCAGACGACCTGCGCCGCCGCTTCGCGGAAGTGATGAACGAAGGCCATGCGGAGCGTCAGGCCACGCTGTCCGTCGGTTTGGCCATCGGGCACTTCCTGGATGCGCTGGAAGACACCCTGGCCGCGGCGCGCGAGATGGAATCCGTCGCCAAGCAAGACGAGAAGAACGCCTTGGCCGTGCAATACCGCTCGCGAGGCGGGGCGCCGATTCAGTTCTGGGCAAGCTGGACGGGCGACCCAAGGAAGGAAATCGATGAGTGGATCTCGTTACTGCGCGACGGCGATTTGCCGGACAAAGTGGCCTACGATATCCGCCGTGTGGCCCGCTTGTACGAGACATGGCCAGCGGAGAAGCAAGACGAGATCGCCACGCGACAACGGGCGTTGCAGGCGGACTTAGCGCGGCTGCTTTCGAGAAAACGGTCGGAAGCAAGGCGGAAGGTTGAGCCGCTGTTGAAGGCGATCGCCTGTCCCGACGCCGCAATCGACCTGGCCCACAGAATCATCATCGCCGGTGTGATCCAAGAGGCCCAGCAGCAAGCGAAGGGAGGCAATGCGTGAGCATTTTGCTTTCGCTCCAGCCACGCGATCCGATCGTCGCCCGGGACGGCCGCCCCTTTGGTGAATTCGCCGGGAATCGCATGCGCTCGCTGCCTTGGCCGTTGCCGTCCACCGTGGCCGGCGCAATCCGTACCTTGTTGGGATACGCCGCAGGCGGGAACTTCGCGGACAAGCTGGTCCGGCGACTGAAACAAGTTGCCTGTCACGGTCCGCTGCCGGTGAGCGGGGGCCGCTTGTTTCTGCCTGCGCCCAGCGACGCGATCGTGGGACTGGCCGGCGCGTGCGTCACCTTGCGCCCGGAGGAAATGCGGGACGTCAGCGATCTGCCCGGCGGTCTGCTCCCCGTGCTGCCGCCGCCGTCCGTTGCGCTGATGAAATTCGGTGCGCCGCCGGCCTGGTGGTCGCGGGAACGGATGACGCGGTGGCTGATCTCGGCGGGCGACGCGGCGGCGGACTTCTTTCAGCCGCCTTCCGAGTTCCGCAACTCGCCTTTACTCGACGAACGGACCCATGTGCGGATCGATGCCGCGACCTTCGCGGCCAAGACGCACCTGTTGTTTTCATCGGCCGGGCTGGTGCTGGACGATCTCGTGGAACCAGGCCAATCGCCGCCGTCCGAGCGATCGCACGCGACGCAACTGGCCGTGCGCGTCGATCCGTTTGGCGACAGCACGTTCCAGCAACAACTGGCAACGCTCGACGAACTGCGCCCGCTCGGCGGCGAACGGCGGTTGTTGCGCGTTCAGCCCGCCGATGCGGCGGCGCGGGCGGAGTTCGATTGTCCGCCGGAGGTGCAGAACGCGCTGTCACAAGTCCGAGTCGGCGATGGACTGCGCATGGTGCTCGTCACACCGGCGATTTTTGAGCACGGCTGGCGTCCGGGCTGGCTGAATCAAGATGCTGGGCGAGTCGGTACGCCGCCGGGGATCGCTCCTTCGAAACTGAAGTTGCGTTTGACGGCGGTCTGCAATCAACGCTGGGAGGCGGTATCCGGCTGGTCGTATGAGGCTCCCTGCGGTTCCAAGGCCGTGAAGCGTCTGACGCCCGCCGGCAGTGTCTTATTTTTCCGTGTGGAGGCGATCGATCCGGGCGCCGCGGTGCAACTCTGGTTGCAACCGACGAGTGACGCACCGCAGGATCAACTCGACGGATTTGGTCTGGCCGTGTGGGGACTTTGGGACCAACGATAGAAGGTGGAGGAACCATTGATGGCAAACGCGGAACGGCTCTATTGGCTGCACGCGCTGACCCCGTTGCACGTGGGCATGGGGCGTGGCGAAGGATATATCGACTTGCCCGTGATGCGCGAAAGGGTCACGAACTTCCCGTTTGTCCCCGGTTCGTCGGTGAAAGGGGTCTTCGCCGATGTGTGCGGCGCGACAGACGATGCGCGTAATCCGAAGAAAGAAGGACAGGGGTACGACAACGTCTTGCATGCGGCCTTCGGCCGTGCCGGAGACGATCAGGCCAACTCGGGTTCGTTGGTATTCGGCGACGCCCGACTGGTTTGCCTGGCCGTTCGCAGCCTCTACGGAACGTTTGCCTGGTGTACGTCGCCGCTGGTGCTCAAACGCTTGGCCCGCGACCTGGGTGCGGCCGGGTTCACCGGCTGGCCGTCGCCACCTCCGGTCGTATCGGAGGCTCATGTTCCCCATGAACAAGGCGACCCAGCCAAGGCGGACAGTTACTTGACATCGGGAACCAAGCTGTACCTGGAGGACCTTGACGTCACGGCCAATCCGTGTGCGACCGCCCGAGCATGGGCAACGCAACTTGGTCTTCAGGTTTTCACCGATTCCGATTCCGCCTGGCGCGCTGAGTTCACGAAACGATTCGTCGTGCTGCCCGACGACCTGTTCGACTTCCTCGCGGAAACCGCCACGGAAGTGCAACCGCACGTCAGAATCGATCCGGATTTCAAGCGGGTCGCACGCGGCCAACTGTGGTACGAAGAGAGTCTGCCGGCGGAATCGATCTTGTGCGGACTGCTCTGGTGCGACGAGCCGCGCGGTGTGCAGGTGCCAAAGGGGGCCGTCCTTGATCTACTCAAGGAAGACCGCGTCTTGCAGATGGGGGGCAAGGCGACCACGGGCAAGGGCCGAATTCAACTGCGGTTCACGAAGGCTGCGAGTGCGGGTTCGAACACAACGGGCCGGGCTTCGCCCGATCAGGCGGAAGGCGGTGACGCATGACGGTCGAAATTCGCAGCGCCAAAGTCGCTCGAGCCGCGTTCTCACAAGTCGAAGAACGGAGTACGTTGCCTTCAGGCGGCCGGGAAAAGTACCTGTCCTTCGCTCGCTCGTTTCCCACGCTGATTCACACCAGCGGCCTGGCGCAAGCTGCGGCGTGTGCCTTGGCCAAAGGTGAGGCGAAAGGGGCTGAGAAACTCCAGGTGTTGGACGATTTGTCGCAGGTCATGAACGCCGCCGGTGACGGGTGGAATTTTGAGAACGGACGGGCCCTTGACGCGAAGGCACGAAGCGTGGCGACAGACGTTCACACCTATCTGCGGCTGACCCGGCAAGCGCTGCAATCCGCGACGTGGATCAAGCGGTACGCGGAAGCGCTGCTCGCGTCCAGTGGAACGGCAAACGCCGGGGAAATGGAAACACCCGCCAGAGCCGCTCAGGAATCGGAGGGACCGTAGAATGTCCGCAGCTCAAGCGCGCCGGCACGCTCTCCCTGACCCGTCGAAAGGACACCACGCGGGGTTGATCCTGAGCCGGTATTTGAAAACCCCCGTCCGGAAAGGGGCGGAAAAAGACAAGGAAGAACTTTTTCAAGCCGCCACAAAAGCGATCAAGGAAAACACGAGTCTCAGGACGCTCTACAGGCTGGCGTATGAGCGTTGGATGGCGTCACTACCCAAGGATGCCCGTTTGCGGAAGTTCAACACGGCATCGCGCTTGATTATCGGGTTGGGTGGTGAGAACGTCACGGAAACCGGGCTCACCCTGCATCACACCTACGGCCTGCCGTATTTGCCCGGTTCCGCGCTCAAGGGAGTCGCCGCGCATTACGCGCGCCAAGTGTACGGTGCGAACGATCCGTCATGGCATCGCACGATCTTCGGGGCGACGGACGAAGGGGGGCTGATCGAGTTTCTGGACGGCTGGCTCACCGACACGTCACTGAAGAACTGTCTGGTCGATGATGTCATGACACCGCATCACGGCGACTATTACATGGCCGACGAACAGGACGTCCGTGAACCGACCGATTTCGACACCCCGGTTCCGGTTCCGTTCCTGGCCGTCCGCGGCGCGTTTCAAGTCGCCCTCTGCAAACGCGATCCGCGACTGCCGGGCGAATGGCTCGATACGGCCGAGGAGTTACTGATCCGTGCGTTATCCGAGTTCGGAATCGGAGGCAAGACGAACGCGGGTTACGGTCGCTTGACCTCGGAGCGGACAACCGCCAAGAAACCGGCCGAGGCCACGCGTGCTGCGGAGGTCCCGGTGGACGAAGTCGAGTTGGAGATCGCGGAGGTCCATCCAGCGGGACGCCTGGATGTGATCACGTTGGATGGCTCGACTGTGGGTACGATAGCTAACGTGGACGGCGTTCCGGCGGAGCTTCGGCGTAAGGAGCAGCGAATCATTGGGCAACGGCTCTCCGGCGATGATCCCGATAACGTGCGATTTCGATTTATCCGCGCCGCGGCCGGCGATGGAGCCGGGGGAGAGTGATTTCTGCATGCAGCCGCAACTCGCTCGATTGCGTTTCTTCCTCGGCGGGCAGGATCTGGAAATGGTCGCGATCCGTGAACTGCTCGAGCGACAGACGCCCGCACAGTTTGAAGACGACCACCTGCCGTGGGGCGCGAAAGCGTCCGCGTATCGCGAGCGGATCGAACAGACCCTGGCGACAGGACGGATCGTCGTACTGGTCGAGTTGTTGGACGATTTGGGGTTGTTGGAACGCGCCGGCCAGGGAGGGACGCTGGGCGACTGCAACTCGTCAGCGGCGCCGGGAGCGGAGACTCCGAGCGTGATCAGCGTCGACCATCATGGCGAGTTGGCCGGGCACGATCGCCCCACGGCGCTCGAACAGGTCTTTCAACTACTGCAACTGCCGCAGTCAACGTGGACTCGCCGGCTCGAGTTGATTGCGGCAAACGATCGCGGGCACGTTCGCGGGATGCTCGAACACAACGCCACGCTGGAGGAACTGCACGCCATCCGAGCGGCGGATCGCGCCGCCCAGGGGATTACCGGGGACGAGGAAGCGGCGGGGCGGCAGGCCGCCGCCCGGGCCGAGTTGATGTTCGACGGCAGGCTGACTTTGGTCCGCCTGCCTCACGCCCGAACGGCGACCGTTACCGATGTCTTGGACCGGGAACTCGGCGGTCCCGGATACGAGCACTTGCTCGTGATCTGTCCCGGCAGCGTGATGTTCTACGGCAACGGCGCCGCGATCGAGGCTCTGCGGCGAGTCTTTTCCCAGGGATTCTACGGAGGCCAGTTGCCGGAGCGAGGATTCTGGGGACATCCGACAGCCATCGTACCACAAGAACTTCTGTCCGTTCTCCGAGCGGCCATTCTAAGCTGAATTCGGCCGAAGTCACTCTGGCAAGTAATGAGGCATCACCATGAGCACAACTGCAACGTCGCTTCCCGCCTCCGCGATTCCCGTGAGGCACTACCGGCAGATTCTCCTGTTCCCGGCCATGCTGGATTGGAAGCGGGAAGGGGAAGGAGACCCACTCGCCACGTTGCCATCCCAGTGGAGCGAGTTGATTAGGACTCTGCGGCAAGGGGCCTGGCAACTGGCGGATTCCTTGCCCCAGCGCAATACGCCGCCGGGTATCACCGACTACTCACGGTACGATCCGACTTACGAGGAAGTGGTCTTCTTCCATCCCTTCGCTCGAGACCTGCTTTACGGCGACGGCAGCAGCGACCTGCACGAACGAGCCATGCTGCGATTTACTCGCGACGATATCAAAGCAATGAAGGTGACGTTGGGAACCAGCGATTTGCCTCAGCGAGAGTCGTCTGGCTCCGGATCAAAGAGGAGCGAGATCGGTTTCCTGTTCGACGTTCCGCGCGTCGAGGCTTATCTCTGCAAACCGGCCATCGTGATTCTGGCGGTGGAAATCGTCTGGCGGCCGACCGCCGAGGTGGGAGAACTCACGTTGGCGGACACGCTCGTTCTGCAGAGCCGCGTTCGCGAACTCTATCCGCCGTTCTTTGTGGGCGACGCTCCAGCGAATCCAGGCAATTGCCCGCGCCACGTGGCTTGGTTGGGGTCTTCTTCGGGCGATGCGGACGAAATCTCGGCGTCCGACTTTCACCTGGGGCGCGAGCATTTCGCGAAACAGGTCCAGACCGGGGCGGAACCGCCCATGGCAGCGCACTGGCAATATCTGTTCAAGCCGATCAAACCGTTCCTCAAACGGGATGAAGACGGACCACGTTTTCGTCAGATCATCGACGACCGTCTGCCGGGGCTGACCTATCTGGCCGTCGATGATCCGCGAGTGATCTCCGAGGGGGATCTTGACCGGCTGACCTTCTGTGAAACTGGCGGCGACACAGCCTATCCGTATTCTGCGGACTTCCTAGGCCGGGATCGAGCCCGGCACCGCTATGAACGTTACTGGCGGGCGACGGCGGACCACGACAGTCCCCGCGACGACGGCTTGAAGCTGAACACGCTGTACTTATGTTCCGGATTCCAGTTCGTTGCGGTGGGTAGCTGGGAAAATTGGTACTTCCGCGACTTGATTCGCGACCATGTCCGCCGTCACTACTTCCGTCTGGCGTTGATCGCGCATTTCCAGCGAACGGCATTGCTCAAGTTCGCGGACGAAATGTCCGAGGCGATCAAGTTGCTCAAAGGGCAATCGCCGCGGGAGGAGCTGGACAACAGCAAGTTTCGCCATCGCATCGAGCATTTGCAGATGACGTTCCTGAAGTTCGTCAGCCGTGCCTGGTTCAGTGAGGTATCGAACCAGTTGCAGGGCCAGGAGTTGTTCGGCTGGTGGAGCGGCCTGCTGGGAAACCAATGCCTGTTTGAGGAAGTGAACCAGATGAACCAGGCGATGCATTCAGTGATCACCGAGCACGAGACGCGGAAACTGTCGGCTCTGAATGCTAACTTTCAGTTGATCGCCGTCGTGATTGCCTTGATCTCGCTGTCTTTTTATGTCTATTCTCTGTTGTCTTGAGTCAAGCAGGATGCACCTGCCGCAGCCACGCCTCCAACGCCAGCTGGGGTCCTGTCTACTCCAACGAAGCCAACGTTGCAATACCGCGCGCTTCGCAAACTGGGCCCCGCCAGGGTCATCCTGCTGATCGGCGAAACGCGAGCTAACATCCAGCAATTCCCGGCGTTATGATAGTGTAGGGGGTGCAGACGGGAAAGCGTAACATCTGATGCGATGTGGGCCTGCAGTCGATGAGAAGATGGCTAAGGCTGCGAGAGGTGGCAAGGGTTCGAGGACGACAGGGGACGCGCGGAGGTCGTGGTATTGAGACGGATCGTGGGCACGGCGCATAGCCTGTCCGCGGGTGGGTCTGGTCGGATTGCGGCAGTTTCAGTCAATATCAGTGTTGCGAAACTATTGGAACGGCCCATAGGCGGCTAGCTACGGCTCAGCCGCGACGCGCTCAGCACAGCGGGATGGCTCAAGCGGTACATCGAAGCGGCGGGGGAGGAGGAGTGACCGATGCGCGAATGCCACGGGCGGCCTCAAGCTCATGTTCGCAGGGGCACTGGAGGCCGTCGCTGGCGTGGATACGCAAGTCGTATATCGCGAACTCTCAGGGGATTGGTTTCAACTCCGGAGGAGTAACGGACAGCTGCTCAGCGAGCCAGTGCAAGTCCGCCCAGAAGCCACCGACGAAGTTCCCGTCGAGTTGCTGGTGAGAACACAGTGGGAGCCCCCCGCCCATGCTGCCTGGAGTTGGTCAACACCCGATCCCCTGCCTGTCGAAGCGATGACCAAGGCGGGCTTAGCCAACGGATGGGACTGGAACCACGTTTTCCAGTCGTGCGTGCCGACCATCGGAGGCAAAGCGGGCCTGCTGTTCGAGAAATACATCGCCGCCATCCTGCTGGAACTGTGCGTCACGAATCTCGCGGCGAATATGGAGTTGCGATCCGCCGACGGACAGCCACTCCAAGAGATCGATCTCGTCGCGAATGACGGCGGGCGGATCTTGATTATCGACTGCAAGCTGCGTGGCCAAGCGGACGAGCAGGCGGAGGAAGTTGAAGGGGTGACGTCTCAGCTGCGTCAGGCCGCGCTGACGCAACGCCAGCTTGGCGGCTTGGCTGCGGAAACAATCCTTTTGCGACCAAACCGCCCGTTCTCCGAAGATGAACGTGCGCTGGCTGACGCATATCGCCTCAGCATCGTGGATCACCTCGATGCGTGGGAGTTGCTGCCTCTCCTGGCCAAGAAGCTCCGACGCTCCAGGTTGCCCCCGGCGCTCGAACACGCCCAGGCGGCAATTGTTGCCTCGCGCGACCAGCATGCCACTCGCGTCTTCTGCCGCGAGACAACGATGGTTCGGCTGTTTGCCAAAGTCAGCCGCAGCCGGGCACTGATCGAGACGGCCGAATATATGCGGGAGTACAACCAGGACTGGTTCGCGTACCAGCTCGATGGTTCCATTTTCGTTCGCTGCGGCAATCCCGGACGCCTGCCGAGAGACCGCCTTCAACGTGAGATCGAAGACCGGTTGGGGCCGTACGGCCAAATCGAAGGTTTTGAAGCTTCAGGAACCGGTTCGACGTGCCGGTTTCGGCTGCGTGCCAAGAAAACACGACGTGCTGATCTGGTTGAATTTCTGGAGTCCCGGATAGGAAAAACGCTGCTATCGTGAACGGGCCGACGAACGGTCGGATCGAAATGACCTTGCTTGTTTTCGGATTTTCCAGATGCCTTTCGTGCGATGCGTCGTCTGCGGACGCGTACTGTAATGTAGGCACGCTGAAGCGTGAACTCCAACAAGACCTGACGGTGCGGATTTCCCAGATAATCTCTCGCTTTCACAGGAGTACGCGAGGGGGTAACTGGTGGCGATACCGGTTGCCTCGCGAAAGAGGAGAAATGCTCCAATGGACCCAGAAACCAATCGGACTACGTACTTGCTCAATGCGCCCGTCCTGACCGCCTACGGCGATTGGCGGTTCGAGCCGCTGGCGGTCGAGCAGGGGCGGGAAATGGCCCGGGGCGGCTTTGTGTCGGCGGTGGGGCACCCCGCGTCGGCGCAATTCCTGACGACGCAGTTGGGGGTCGAGGTCCCGGTGAACCGGGTGGCCATCGAGATGCAACCCGGAGACCGGGCCGTCGTGCTGCGGCTCAAGGGGCGTCTGCCGGAAGGGGTGGTCCTGAGCGAAACGCAGATGCGGGATTTCCCCTTCGAGTTGGCGCTGTTGACCAGGCTCGAGGGGACTTGCGGGCGGTAGTCCAATGCCACTTAGTTTGGGACCGTTGGTGGCATTTCTGTTAGCGGAGCGGCGCAAGCCGCCCGGTTCTCCGACCGTAATACCGGACGGCTCGCGCCGTGCCGCTAGAAAGTAAGCGGCATTGGGCGCCAGCCGGCCGTCCAGTCACGAAAGTGGTGGCCATGGCCCCACTTGCTCTAGCCCTCCGGGTCCACCTGTTGCGCCAATGCCTGCAATTTGGCGATCGCCCGCTGTTCCAGCTGCCGGACGCGCTCCTTCGAGACGCCCAGCTTGTCGGCCAGGCACTGGAATGTCCGGACTTGGGGCCGGCACGGGAATCGCCCGCAGTTTCGGAACGGGCGTGACCCTCGGGCG
>CAZXYZ010000089.1:0-47698 GCA_964645045.1 uncultured Pirellulaceae bacterium
TCCTCTCTAGCCTGCCAGTCACCCTTCCGCCGACGCGGGGTCGGCGGTGAGGCCCTGGGCTGCCCGGCGACACGCCGTCACGCCGATCAATGGTTGCCAACGGTCAGCGCGCGGAGCCTCGAATTGCCGCCATCGACAGCACGCCGCTGCCACGTAAAGCCAATCCCCCCATCCCAATCGGGGACGCCGAAGTACCACCGCCCGAGCCCGGAAGCCATTTCACGTCGCCATCCCAGACCCTCGCACCCGATGGCACGAACTTCAATAATTAACCCGAGGTGACTAGCTAATAATGTGTATACCATCGGGATCATCGCCTTGTCGATGAGTTTTATCACCAACCGTACCTGCTGCGAGCGTCTTCGTTACGGGCCGGTGACAAAATGCAATCGGCGGAATTACCCCCCATGTCGTGGTTGCACCGACTACTTTGCGGAGGTATGTCGCGAATGCCAAGGGGTTTAAGCGGCTCCAATTATCTGAAATTGGACGGGGTGGATTCTTGATTATTAATAGGGGATTCGAAACAATTCGCAGGAAGGGTATCGGAAACGGGGAAGTGCGGTCGTGGTGACGCCTGCCTCGCGGCCGATCGGCCACGGGCCGCAGTGGCTCGAATGCGTCAACCTAGCGCCGTTTATCCTCCAGCCACGCCTCCAATTCCCGTCGCTGGTCGGCAACCTGGCGGCGCAGCCGGAAGGATTTGCGGCACAGTGCCACGCCGCGGAGCAGGACGTAGGCGGCTATCAGGATCGCGTAAGCGGCGAGAATCAGTTTGACGCTTGGCGGCAGGTTCAGCGTGCGCACCAAGGCGAGAACCCCAGCGCTGACGGCGGTCAGGGTCAACAGCGAGAGCAGACTGAACTGCACGCCCAATCGGGGCTCGGTGCCATGTGAAGTTGCCATCGAATCGGAATCGGCTCCATACGAATGTCGTCTTTCGCTCCGCGAAAGAACGCCCTTTTGCGGAGCGAAAGGCGACAATCGCCCCATTTCCCTGTCCACGCTGCGGACTACCTGCTCCACGCCGCTCGTTGTCCGGGCGGCGGGAAGTCTTGCGCGGCGTCGTCCAGGACCAGCACCCAGTCGTTCCCCTTGCCGTGGATGGGCGGCGTGAATTCGCGCGGGCCAGGTTGCCGGTCGAACCGGCCGATCTCCTCCGCCGTGCCGTGCCGCGGATCGTACCACCACGCGCGGATCGAAGCGCCCGACAGTTGGTCCAAACGCACGGACACCTTGCGGCCCAGCGGCACATAAACGAACGCATACCGGCCGTCGGCGTCCCGCGTCGCGCACAGGTGCTCGTCGTCCGTCCCCGCCTCGGTCGCCAGGAGGCTCTGATCCGGGATCCGCGTCAAGTAGGGGCGGCTCAGCACCAGGTTCTTCACGTGTTGCATGTCGCCGGCGCCCCACAGGTCCAGCGATTCGTACCAATAGCGGTGGGCCCACGAGACCGGCTTCCGGCCCGGCGCCAGCATCTGCCAGATATTGTGACAGCCGTAGGTGTGGCCGCACGCGCCGGCGAACACGTGCCAATACGCCAGCCGCCGCACGTGCCAATCCGCCGAGAAGCCGAATTTCAGGGGATCGAAATTGATCGGATGGTCCTCGTACAGCGGCTCACCATCCAGCACCGGTTTGACGGGTGTCCGCCCATAATCGGCCGCGATCTTCTCCCAACCGGCGCCGCGGTCCCGGTGGCCGGTCTGATGCATGTTGAAACTCAGCCACGGGTCTGCCTGGAACCACTCCGACGACGACTGGCCGCCCGACGGATGAAAGGTCATCAAGTGGCTGCCGCCGTCGCCCTGGGCCAGCCCGCGGGCCATGGCGCGGATGACTTCCCGCTGCCCATCGGTTTCGACCGGCCGGTCGCCGCCCAGGATCCAGATGATCGGCTGGTCCGCATAGCGGCGGCCCAGCCACACGCCGTAGGCTTCCGCGTTGACTGGATTGAAGATCTCCGGGCCCACGCCCCATTTCTTGTTCCACTTGTCGCCCCAGGTCGGCAGCAGGCCGACGTACATGCCGAGCGAGGCCGCTCTTTCGATCACCCAGTCCACGTGGTCCCAGTAGTCGTTGTCCTGGCCGTCGCGAACGTCGGGCCGAGTCGGATCGCGTTCGATCAGCGGCCGATGTCCGTTGGCGTTCGGTGTGTCCAAGCCGTCCAATTCGGCCAACGCCACCGCTTGGATCACCGTGAAGCCTTGGGCCGCGCGGTTCTGCAGATACAGGCCCGCTTCTTCCCGGTTCAAACGGTGAAACAACTCCCAAGCCGTATCGCCCAAGTAGAAGAAGGGCCGGCCGTAGGCAGTCACCAGAAACCGGCCGTTGTCGCTGACCTGCAAACGCGGCAGCGGTTCGGCCGCGGATGCCGTGACACCGGCCCAAACCATCCCGAGCGTCACGAACAAGACGATCCTTTGACGAGGCATCGAAACACCATGGGGCTTGTGGTAGAGTTTTGAAGTTGCGCCATCCTAGCAAATTGTGCCAGATCCTCAACACATCATCCTCCACACATCATGGTCGAACCGCTTACCGACGAAAGCCTGCGGCAGCGAGTACGCCAGATCGCCCGGCGACTGGACGAGGATCTGTGCCGGGCCCGCGACGCGACCGGCGGCTGGTCCGATGCGGTCCAGACGGACCCGTTGGCGCGTCAAGCCCTGCAGCGGGCGCTGGACCAGTTAAGCGTTACCGGCTGCTGGGGCGAGGCGAACCGCGTGCCGTCCAGCGAACTGTGGCGGATCGCGGCGGGTTGGCTCGAAACCGGTTCGCTGCAGTTGCGGGCTCGTACCAAGCCCCGCGGTTATGCCGGCGACTTCGAAATGCTGACGCAAATCTGCGACCAGCAGGTTTGCGAGCATCCCCTCGGCGTCGCTTTCGACCGGTTCTTCCAATCCCAGGCTGCCCCGCAAGCGGTGCGCGGCCGCACCAATTTGATCGCCAGGGCGGTCGCCGATTGCGTTCGTCTCCGTTCCGCCGGCTCCATCCGCGTCGTCAGCGTGGGCAGCGGTCCGGCGATCGATATCGAGCGAGCTTGCCGCACCCTGACGCCGGCCCAGCGGCAGGGATTGCAGATCACGCTGTTAGACCTCGATCCGGCGGCGCTGGACTATGCCCGCTCGCGTCTGGCGCCGCTGGTCCAGCCCGCCCAATTGCGGTTGGTCCGCGAGAACCTGTTCCGGCTGGCTCAACCCGGCCGCGGCAGCGACCTCCTGGACGGCGTCGACGTGCTGGTCTGTACGGGCCTGTTCGACTATCTGGACGACGCCGCGGCGGCGGCCCTGTTGTCCCGGTTCTGGCAGTCCTTGCGGCCCGCGGGTCAAGCTTGGGTGTTCAATTTTGCCCCGCACAATCCCAGCCGGGCCTACATGGAGTGGATCGGCAACTGGTACCTGACGTACCGCAGCGCCGAGCAAATGCGCGAGGTGGCGGCGCAAGCGGACGTTCCAAATCGGCATCTCGAAATTTCGGCCGAGCCGAGCGGCGTCAATCTGTGTTGGCAGATCACCCGCCCGTGCGGGTGATTTAATCGTGGGACAGGCTTCCAGCCTGTCGAATGGGACGACGGCGCAGAGTAGTCACCTGAAACTGGGCAATCCTGACAGGCTGGAAGCCTATCCCACGTATGCCGGCTCCCGTAAATCAACAACCCGCGTGAGCACGGGCCCGGCTTTGTTGGTCGGGCTGCGACCCTCGACATCGTGTCGAGAATCGGGTAATGTTGGGGCGGTTTACCTTAATACCATAGGATCTCCAGGATGCCCAATTCCCCTTGGCAAGGCGTGTTTCCAGCCGTCACCACCCAGTTTCACCAGGACCAGACGCTGGACCTGGACGGGACAGTGCGTCACAGCGAGGCCTTGATCGCTTCCGGCGTCAGCGGCCTGATCGTGGCGGGCTCGTTAGGCGAGAGCCAGACGCTCGATGCCGCGGAGAAGCGGTCCCTGGTCGCAGAGGCCGTCAAGGTTGCGGCGGGCCGCGTGCCCGTATTGAGCGGCGTTGCGGAGATGAGCACGGCGGCTGCTTGCCAGTACGTGCGCGATTGCCAACGGTTGGGTGCCAGCGGCTTCATGGTCATGCCGGCCATGGTCTACAAGGCCGATGCACGGGAAGCGATGCATCATTTCCGTCGAGTCGGCACCGCCACCGACCTTCCCTGGATGCTGTACAACAACCCCGTCGGCTATCCGGTCGACATCACGCCCGCCCAGTTCGCGGCGTTGGCGGACATCGGCAACTTGGTGGCCATCAAGGAAAGTTCGGCGGACCCCCGGCGGATCACGGAACTCCGCCTCGAGGTCGGGGATCGCTACGCCCTCTTCGTCGGCGTCGATGACCTGGTGCTGGAGGCTTCAATCCTGGGCATCGATGGTTGGGTGGCCGGCTCCGGCATCGCGTTTCCACAGGAGAATCAGTACCTCTGGGACTTGACTCGCGCCGGGCGATGGGACGAAGCCCGGAGCCTGTACCGCTGGTTCTATCCGCTGCTGAAACTCGATACGCACGTCAAATTTGTGCAGTACATCAAGCTGGCCGTGCAGGAAGCCGGACTGGGCCGGGAATGGGTCCGCGAGCCGCGTCTGCCGCTGGCGGGTGCAGAACGCGAGCGCGTGCTGGGCGTCATTCGCCACGGGATCGCTCATCGACCTTCGCTGCAGGCCCGCTGATGCACCGGATCCACGTCATCGATTCGCATACGGGAGGGGAACCAACCCGCGTCGTCACCGCCGGCGGGCCGGACCTTGGTGCGGGGACCTTGGCCCAGCGGCGGGAGCGGTTCCGAGCCGTCCACGACGACCTGCGGCGGGCGGTCATCTGCGAGCCGCGCGGGTCCGACGTGCTGGTCGGTGCCTTGCTTTGTCCGCCCGAGGATCCGGCCTGCGTCGCCGGCGCGATCTTCTTCAACAACGTCGGCTTTCTCGGCATGTGCGGTCACGGAACGATCGGCGTCGCCGTCACGCTGGGCTACTTGGGACGGATCGCCGGGGGCCGACACCTGCTCGAAACCCCGGTGGGCCGCATTGCGTTCGATTATGACGGACGGCACACGGTGACGCTGGAAAACGTCCCCAGCTATCGCCTGGCGGCGAGTGTGTCGGTATCCGTCCCAGGCGTCGGCGCCATCACGGGGGACGTGGCGTGGGGCGGCAACTGGTTCTTTCTCGTGCGCGAGCACCAGGAAGTCCTCGAACTGGCCCATGTCGTCCGTCTCGCCGACCTGGCGCAGCGAATCAAGACGGCCCTGCAGCAGCAGGGCATCACGGGTGCCGACGGCGCCGAGATCGATCATGTCGAGTTGTTCGGCCCGCCGCGCGATCCACGCAACCACAGCCGCAACTTTGTGCTCTGTCCCGGCGGGGCCTATGATCGCTCGCCATGCGGGACGGGAACCAGCGCCAAGATCGCTTGCCTAGCCGCTGACGGCCGACTGGGCCCCGGCGAGCGGTGGCGGCAGGAGAGCATTCTGGGCAGCGTGCTTGAAGGCTCGTATCGCATCCAAGACGGGCACGTCATCCCCCAGATCTCGGGACAGGCCTACATCACCGCCGATGCGACGTTGCTGATCGACGAGGCCGATCCGCTGGCCTGGGGCATCCAACCATGACTCAAACTTTGCCGAAATCGGTATGCATCGCAAGCTGGAAGCTTACGCCACTTGTTTCTCGAAGGGGTGCTCAGCCGTGCCATGTCGAAAGCCGCATCGATGGGCTACAATAACTGGGTCTGCCGAAACCAGCAGTGACGGTCGGGACCGGAGAATTCGTCGAGGAGTCACGCATGCCGCTACGAGATCATTTCCATCCGCCTCTTAGCGAACTCAGTTCGTGGGAAGAAGTCCACGGTGGCTGGCCGATGGTGATTGTCCAGCAGTTGGGAAAGTCGCTTCCCCCGCCGTACACGGCCGGTCCGCGCGTGCATCTTGGGGCGGAGGTGGAAATCGACGTCGCGACGTTTGAGTTGGAACCGGCAGCTGGGACATTTGGCCCGCCACCGGCAGACGGTGGCGCGGCCACGGCCGTGTGGGCACCGGCGGAACCGACGCTGGCCGTGGAGACCGAGTTATCGGATTTCGATGAATATGAGGTCCGCGTGTACGACACCCGCCGGGGCCGCCGTCTGGTGGCCGCCATCGAACTCATCAGTCCCGCCAACAAGGACCGGCCGGAACATCGCAGCCAGTTCACGTCCAAGTGTGCCGCTTTGTTGCGGCAGGGCGTGTCGCTCGTGTTGGTGGATGTCGTGACCGCGCGAAACGTCAATCTGTACGCCGATCTGTTGGACCTGATTGGCCAATGGGACCGGTCGCTGGGCGAACAGCCACCGGCCACCTACGCTGTCGCCTGCCGTTGGCGAGACCGCGGCGAGGGCCGCTGGCTGGAGACGTGGAACCAAGTCCTGAAACTGGGGCAGCCGCTGCCGTGTCTCCCGCTGTGGCTGACGGACGACCTGGCGGTCCCGCTCGATCTGGAAGCAAGCTACGAGCAAACCTGCCGCGACCTGCGGATTGCCTGAGCCGCGGCGGACGCCAACCGGGAGATTTTCCACTCGGAGCGGCACCCTCAAGGCACTCGTTCAGAAGGACCGTATGCGACTCGATTTCCCGACTCCCGCTATTTCTTTCCGGCGGCGGTTCTCGTCTTGGCGTTGGCTTGATTGGCGGCAGCGAAGGCTTCCCGGGCTTTCTTGACCTCGGGGGCCTGGGCGAAGAGATGTTCGGCTCGTTCTTCTGCGCCAGCCGGAGGTCCACCGTTAGCCTCTTGTCCTGGGCGTGGCGTTCCAGATCTTGACGTTGTCAAACAGAGCCGCGCCGGTCACCGGAAAGCCAAGATCCTTCTTCTCCCGGTTGTTGCCGGGGTGCGCAACACAGAGGAACAGTATGGCTCATGCTGACCGAGAGTTTCAGGAACTACTCGAACGCGCTGCCTAAGGCGATCAAGCGGCTTGGCAGGTGCTGCGGGCCGTCTACATGCCATCCGTGATAATCGCGCTGCGTCGACGTTGGCGGTACCAATGCCGGGTGGTCAATCAGGACGTTTCGGACGTCGTGCAATCCGTTTGGGGTCATTTGCTGCCGCGGTTGGGCGAACTCCGTTTTGCATCTTCACCGCACTTCCTCAGCTACTTCCAGAGCTGTGCCAAGAACCTGATCCGACACGAAGCGCGTCATCGGCCCCCGCCGCCGGCTTCGGAGTCGCTGGACTCATGCGACGAGCCGTTTAGCGGGGAAAAGTGGCCTGTGCTGGAAACGGTCGTGCGGCACGAATCGCTGGAGGATTTGCCACGCCGTCTCGCGCCGCAAGAATTCGGCCTGCTCGAACAGCGTGCCTTGGGAAAGAGTTGGCGGGAACTTGCCCGCGCCGCGGGAGCGACGGTGACCCGCATCCGCCGGCGCGTCCAGGGAATCCTGAAACGGCTCCGCCCAGGACCCTAAGACGGCCGAGCACATCGCGCAAGGTTGCGCGGACGTCGACACCGGCGCCGGCAACGTCGACGACAATCCTTTCCGAATGCTCCATCCCCTCAAGCCTACGGCAACGTCCCCGGCGCCGTCCCGGTTTGCAGTCCGGTCGGCGGCGGCGGCAGCGGCCCGGGCCCGGCCACGATCGCGCAGGCTTCGCGGTAGCGGCGTAAGAGTTCCAGCGTGCTGCGGAATTCGGGCCGTTGAGTCAGCGTTTGGTACTGAGGATCCCGCAGCACGGTTTCGTACCGGCTGATCGCGTCCGTCACGGCGGCGGGCGAGGGCTGGGCCATTCCTGACACAAGTTCCGGCGGCAGCGCCAGGAAGCGTTTCCAGGTGTCGTCCAGCATCGCTTGCAGCTGCTGAGATTGTCTCGCGAGTTCCGCTCGCACGGCCGCCAAGTCCGGCGGGGCGGCGGGCATACTGGCAGAGGCCGGAACGGCTACCGGGTTGCCGAGAGGAGCCATGCCAGGAGCCTCGGCCACCGGCTGCGGCGCGATGCCGCCGGAGTACTGAGCAATCAAGTTCATCAATTGGACGGCCGATGCGGGCAGTTGAGCGTTCTGCGGAAGCACGGTGCCCGCCGGCGTGAAGCCCGAATTGCCGTAATAGACCTGATTGGCGACGGCATCGACTTGCAACGCCGTTCCGTCCAAGGCGATCCCCGCAAACAAACCGCGGCTGCGCGAATACGACAGGATTTCGGATTTTAATTGAGCATCGGTGGCCGCCGAAGCTTGCCGACCGACCGGCCCGGCCGCCGCCGACGCATCCGCACCGATCGTAAATTTGCCGCTCATCAAGCCCTGCACGCTCTTCTGCGTCTTGAACACCAGGATCAAATCCGTGGCTTGGATCCCGGCCTGCCATCCCAAACTGCCGCCCGTCAAGGTGATGAACATGGGAGGCCGCCAAGTGCCCGTGCCGTCGCGCACCACGACCAAACCTCTCCCATAACGGACGCCCACCACAAATCCACCCTTAACGACGTTTGGCACGATCGCGATGCCCTGTGCGTTGGCCAGCATCGATTGGGGAATCTGCTTGGTGGGAATCGCCATGATCTCGTTCAAGACTTGGGCCGCACTCGTGACGGTAACCTCCTCTTGAGACTGCGCCCGAAGCGGGATCGCGGGAAAGAACCCAGCAGCTAGCAGCACAAATAGCAAGCAAAACGGTCGTCGTACCTTCAGCACGGACGGACTCCTTTCCTGGCGGAACCTGCCCCGGCGGGGCTGAAACGGCATGCATGCGGATCTAATTCCGGTGCGGGGATTGTATCGCCACAGCTTGTATCGGCACAACGTCAGTTCCTGAAGGTTCGCCGCATGGGCCGCCTGCGTCACGACGCCGACCGGAGCGATCGGCTGTCATTCTACGGTTGTGTGAGCCGGAAGCCCCTGGCTTGCTCAAAGGTGGCGGCGTGCGGATCCCGTCGCCGCATGGATGCCTGGAGGCAGGGGAGATCAGCCCGATCGTTCTTCCAGGGCTTCCCACCGCTGGAAGGCGGCGGCCAGCTGCTCCTCCAATTGCTGCAGCACGGTTGCGTCGCGGGCGACCGCAGGGCCGGGCCGCTTGTAGAACTCAGGGGTTGACATGGCTTGGTGCAGGTTGGCGATTTCAGCTTCCAGCTGTTCCAGCTTCGCCGGCAACGCGGCCAGCTCCTGCTGCTCTCTGTAGGACAGGCGTACTTTGCCTGCCGGCGACAAGGGCTTGTCGGATGCAGCGGCTGCGCCCGCCGCCGACGGCGAATCTGGCCGTCGGGATGTATTGCCGGCCGTTCCGCCGCCGGTGCGCGGCGCGACGGGTGGGCGCTGACGCAGCCAATCGTCGTAGCCCCCGACGTACTCCTTGACGCCGTCCGCCTCGAAGACGATCGTGCTGGTGACCACGTTGTTCAAGAACGCCCGATCGTGACTGACCAGCAGCACGGTCCCCTGGTAAGCGACCAGCAGTTCCTCCAACAGCTCCAACGTCTCCGTGTCGAGGTCGTTCGTCGGCTCGTCCAGCACGACGACATTGGCGGGCTTGGCGAACAGCTTGGCCAGCAGCACGCGGTTGCGTTCGCCGCCGGACAGGAAACGGATCGGTGTGCGAGCCCGTTCGGGTGAGAACAGAAAGTCCTGCAGGTATCCCAGAACATGCTGAGGCTGCCCGCCGACCTGCACCGAGTCGTATCCGTCACCGACGTCTTCTTGGACCGTCTTGTCTTCGTCCAGCTGCATCCGTAACTGGTCAAAGTACGCGATCTGCAGGTTCGTGCCCAGGCGGATGCTGCCCTGCGACGGCGTCAATTGGCCCAGCAGGACGCGCAGCAAGGTGGTTTTGCCGGCCCCGTTGGGGCCCATGATGCCGATCTTGTCGCCCCGCATGATCGTCGTCGAGAAATCGCGGATGACCTCGCGATCGCCGTAGGCAAAGCGGATCTTTTCGGCTTGGGCCACGAGCGTGCCGCTCCGCTGCTGCTGGTGCAGTTGGAGACGGACTTGGCCGGGGCTGGTCTGCCGCTGCTGGCGTGCCAGCCGCATCCGTTCCAGCGCCCGCACGCGGCCTTCATTCCGAGTCCGCCGGGCTTCGATGCCCTTGCGGATCCAGACTTCCTCCTGCGCCAACCGCTTGTCGAACAAGGCATTCTGTTTCTCCTCGGCAGCCAGCGCCAATTCCTTGCGGTGCAGGAACGTATCGTAGTCGCAGGACCAATCGAACAGCTGGCCGCGGTCCAGTTCCAAAATCCGGCTGGCCAGCTTGCGGAGGAACGCCCGGTCATGCGTGACGAAGATCAAGGTGGCGTCCCAGTCGCCGAGGAACTGTTCGAGCCACTCGATGGCTTCGATGTCCAGGTGGTTGGTGGGCTCGTCCAACAGCAGCAGATCCGGCTGGGCAACCAGCGCCCGCGCCAACAGCACGCGCCGCTTCATTCCCGACGACAGCGACTCGAAAGGCACATCGCCGTCCAACTGCATGCGGGCCAGGATGTGATCCACCCGCAGCAAGTCACGCCAGTGCGTTTCCGGGTCCGGCTCGCAGGCCGGCAGCCCGCTTTCAACGACCTGGCGCGTGCTGCCGGCCAGTCCCAGCGGGACCTCCTGCGGGAGCAGGCTGACCCGCGCCCCCGGCGCGAATATGACCTCGCCGCCGTCCGGTTCGACGGCGCCTGTCAAAATCCGCAACAAGGTCGATTTCCCGGCCCCGTTGCGTCCCAACAGGCCGATCCGCTGGCCAGCATCGATTTGGCAGCTGATGCCGTCCAGCAACAGCGGACCGCGATAGCCGATGGTGAGTTCTCGAAGGGTGACGAGTGGCATAGCCGCTGGTTATTTCTCCCCGCCTGTCAACCGTTGGCGATAGGCCGGCTCCAATCCGGCGCGGGCGATGATGGCTTGGCCCGCTTCCTTGACCTCGGCGGCTGGGCCGAAATGGTTGTCTTGCCACGAGTGCCATTCGCGCTGGCACTGGTTAAAACGGACCAGTTCGGCGGCCGTGTCGTAAATCACGTTCTGCTCGAACAGGAATCCCTTGCTGCCCTCGTCGATGAACATGCCGTTGTTCGGGGCGCCTTGCGCATAGCGGCTGCGGCGGGAGTCGTGCAAATGGTTGCCGCGGAACACGGTGCCGGGCTGGAAGCCCAGCGTGTAGATGCAGCCGCCGTCGCACAGCCGGTTCATGACGTCGTAGATGTGGTTGTATTCGATCGTGTTCTCTTTGCAGGGCGTTGGTTCGGGGTTCCACTGCCAGCCGACGGACACGCCGCTGTAAGGCAAGCCGTGAACCAGGTTGTGGGCGATCACGGCCTGTTGCGCAAAACCGACCCAGATGCCCACCGCGCCGTAGTACTCGACGCCGCAGGCGTAGACGTGGTTGTTGCTGATCCGGTTGCGTTTGGGCACCTCGGCATCGCCGCGCGGCCCGCCCAGCATGATCCCGTTGCCGCTGACATCGGTGATCTCGTTGCCTTGGATCAGATTGTCATGACAGGCGGTGACCAGTTCGACGCCACAGCCGCCCAGACGCGTCAGCACGCTGTCTTCGAGGCTGGACTTCTCGACGTAATCCCAGCGAATCGCGGCCGGCACGCGGCCCCAGTTCCCCGTCCATTTCGTGCCGGTCGTGCAATGACAGGCTTGGATTCCCAAGTATCCGCCCGGGGGTAGGCCGACTCCCGTATGCTCGAAACGCAAGCCGCGGAAGTGCAGGTTCCGCACGGGCCGGTCCGGCAGGCCCTTGATCTCCATCAGGCGTTCGGCCACCGGCGCGATCACTTCCGCCGTCTGCATGTCCTCGCCGGGCAGCGGCCAACAGCGCAGTGTTCCGGTCGGGCGATCCAGATACCATTCACCGGGTTGGTCGAGCAACTCGGGGGCGCCGACAAAGTGGCACCACCGGCCTGGCCCCGGCCGGATCGCATCATGGCCCTGGGCATGGGGCGGCGCGAGCACGACGATGCCGGACTGGCGGTCGATGCTCTGGACCGGCAAGCGGTTGATTTCCCAGTTCCCGGCGACCATGACTTCGATGTCGGACTGGTTGGACCAGGCACCGAGCAGTCCCGGAGGGAGCGTTAGCGTATAACGCGACAAGTCGGCGGCCAGGTCGGCGCCTTTCAATTGCCAGTCGGGGTTCTCGGCGTCCGCGTTCGGCGTGCGAGCCCGGACAGCCCGCCGCCCGTTGACGAACAGGTGCCGAAAGTTCCAATTCCCTTCCTTGACACCCGGCACGGGAGCGACCCAAACGTCGCCCTCACCCCGTTTCCAACCCGTGATCGGCTGGCCGCCGCTGACGACCACCGTCTCGCCGGGGTGGGCGGTGTACGCGACCGCGTAGGTTTCGTTCCCCGAGTCCTCTGGCCCGAAGGTCAGCGGTTCCCTGAGGCGGTAGACGCCCGCGCGCAGGTAGACGTGTACGTCGGATTTCAGCCCGGCAGCAATTAACTGCCGCACGGCATCGCGCGCCTTGGCAATCGTCGCCAGCGGCTTGTCTTGGGTACCCGCGTTCGCATCGTCGCCGCCGGGAGCCACGAAGATGTCGGTGGCGTTGGCCGGGGTGCCAGACGCAGCAACGTAGGAAGCAACGAACAGCAGTACACAGGCGAGTGGAAATCGCATGGCGGGACTCCTGGTTCCGAGTGCTGAGGAAGGAAACATCGGTTGACGGCCACCGTTGGCGGCAGGTGCCGGCATCCTGGACTGCCACACCTTAGCAGTTTGCCGGGCCGCTGCCAATCGGCGGCACACGGTGCGGGCCGCGTGCGCAGGTCCGGCCAAGGTCCGGAAACCGCGAGTAGGACGGATTTCCAATCCGTCCTACATTCCGGAATCGCACAGGTTGTTTCTGCGCGGACGCTCAGCTCAGCCCCCCGGATCCGGCGCAACCGGGCGTGTCAGCCGAGACGAAGGTGGACTGTCTAGGGTCTATCCGAGCTTCTGTTCCGCTTCGCGCAGAAACCGCTCGAAGACAGCATATTCAACGGGCCGGCAGTGGGCCAGACCGTTACGCAAATCACAGGCTGCGGTGGCCAAGGGCAGGAATGGGTTCTCGCGTTGCAGTTGTGGAACGGCAACCAGCAAGTGCCGCAGGTAACCCCATTGGCAAGCGTGCGGAGAGGCTTCCATTTCGGCTCGTTCGTCCGGCGATGCGGGGGCGCACCAGCGCGTGGGCCATTCGGTTCCGTAGGCATCGGTCAGCCGGGAACAGAGTTGATAACGGACGGCGTCCAGCAGGGGCAAGATCAAGGTCGCCTGGCCGCGCCACACTCGCGCCGTCAACCGCGGATGGTCGCCCAGGGCCGCGACGGCCGCCGTGTGCAATTCGCACCCGTACTCGCGAGTATAGTAGACCACGCCCCGGCTCCACAACAACCGCAAGGCGGTGGGCGGCTCGATGGCTGCGATGCCCCGGGTGCGTGTCAAGTTCGCGCCGGCGGTCCACGCGTCGCCCGCCGAGGGAAGCCATGCCCGCAGTCGCTCGGCGGTCCAATCCCGTTGCCGGGCATATTCCTGCATGCGAGGCAACAAGTGGACCAGCGGCGCTGTCAGCTGCGGCCAGAGGTGAGCGAGAAAGGCCGCATCGCCGCTGGCCAAAGAAGCCGCCTGATACTCGCGCCACGCCTCTTCGGGCCCGGGCGGGCGGCCGTCTTCCGCGGCGCGGCACAGCAGGTGGAACTCGAGGGACGACGGGACGCCCCACCACCATGCCAGTCTCAGCCGGACATCGGATTCGATGCGGGCGAGCAATTCCGGAGCGAGCGAGGCGACCGCGAACAAAACGGTGAACCGCTGCCCCGCGTCGTAGCGGCGCTGGCAGTTCCGGCTCCACATTACGGCCAAATCCAGCCACCGTTGTTGCGATTCGGGGGGCAAGTCTTCCAACCCAACGATCTGGAGGACGTGTACGGCGAGCGCGGATTGCAGGGCGTCAAGGGGGTCGTGCCTGTGGCTGGGCCTGGCGATCCCCAGGTGCTCGAACAGCACACTGGGCAGACGCTTCGCATCCACCGTGGACGCGTCCACTTGCTCGTATTGCCAATGCCGCCGTTCCAGGGCTTCCAGCACGGCAAAGCAGAAGGGCTCGCCGTCGGTCACCGCCGGGCGGAGCAGCAAGTGGCAGTAACCTTGCAGCAAGTCGGAGACGGCATGCTGCACCAGGTCGCGCAAGCCGGCCGACAGCTGTACTTGTTCCCGCACGAAATCAATCATGGCGACTTGATCACCTGCGACACCTGTTCGTTCATCCGGTACGATCCATCGCCGGGCTCGATGATCTGGAGCGCCAGCAGAAAATCGAGCAAGGCGAAAGATGCCAATTCGCGGTGTGGGGATTCTTCCAGAACCAAAGGCAAGAATGCCGGCTCGAACGGGCCGCCGCCGAGTTGCCGGAGCACCTCGATAACTGCCGGGGCATGCGGCAAGGTCTCCAAGCCGAGGGCCTCGCGGAACTTACTTTTCCAGGGCGTCTCCGCAGCAAGCTGGGCCGCCAACTGGTCCGCGGCACCACGCGGATCGTCGACCTCGCCACAACGCTGGAACACTTCATCCAGCAGGATGGGCCACCCGCCGGTCACTTGCAGCAGATGCTTGCCGACGGCCGGCAGGTTCATCTTGTCTGCCTGCTTCAGATGGAACAGGATCGCATCCTCGTCCCAGCGGGACAGATGAGCCACGGCGTCGGAGGAATCCTCCAACTCCCTGCGTGTCGCGGCAGGCAAGGTGTGCCACGCCCAGGTGCCCGCCGGATCGAAGCACAGTAAGACCCGCAACCACTGCCGTTCCGTCCGCCCTCGCTTCTGGCAGAACTTGATCGACTGCCGCACCACGGCCTCGATTTCGGCAGCCGGGCTGTCGACGTGGGCCAGCAAGACCAACCGCTCGTGATGCCGGCGGGCCTCCAGAAAATCCCGGAGCCACGTTTCCCAGGTCGAGCCGCCGGACTGCCGCGTGTGCGTGCTTTCACAGGTCCCGTCGCCGGTTTCCTCCCGGGACAACAGCCGCGCGGCGGCCGCCGCCAAGTCCTCCCACCCCTGCGCCCGCGATCCAAAGATCAAGCCCACGCCGAACTGCGGGCGGCCAAGCTGCCGGCTTTGCGCAAAGGTCAGCGGACTGCGCCGGCCGGTGCGGCCGAGCAGCACGCGATGGCTGTCCGCCTTGAAACCGACGGTGGGCGCCGGCCGGTGCTCCAGTTCGTTCAGTTTGGCGCTGATCTCTTCGCGGTCGCCGATCAGTTGCATCACATTGGGACTGCGGAGCCGATAGCCGTCCGCCACGCGCAACAGGATGCCGAGGCCGCACAACTCGTCCAACAACCCCCGGAAGCGTTCGTTCAGCATCTCGCCGAAGGCGGCCGGCCAGCACACACGGACGCGTTCCAACAACTCGGCGGGCGAGTACACCGCGGCACGGCTGCCGGCCCGTTCGTATTGATCGTCGATGACCGACCAGATAATGGCGTTGTACCGCTCGTCCAACCGCAGGGTCCAATTGAAACGGTCCCGGAAATCGCGTTGGGTTTCGGCGCGCGCGTAGACGGCGCGCACGTCCGGGTCGTCGACGGGGTACGGCGGACCGTGGGCCCGCCGCCGCTTGTGGAACTCGGCCAACAGCCTGTGGCAAAACAACTGAATCAGTCCCGGATGGTAGTTCGTGTACGAGAGGATCTTCAGCACCAGCGATTCGTCGGCGAAGCGATAGCCGACCGCTTCCAACGGAGCCTGCACCAGGGACTTGGCGGCCGCCGGTTCGAGCGTGCCGACTTCCAGCGGCAAGCCCAAATGGGCAAACGGCTGATTGGGAATGCCCTGAAACCGCTGCACATTGTGCAAACCGGCGAAGACGACCTTGACGCGGCGATCCGTACGCTCCATCAGGTTCTTGAGGTCGGTGACATGCTGGAAATTCTGCTCGGCGTCGTTTTCCAGGAAACAGTCCGCCTCGTCCAGGAGGATCAGGAGACGCGACTGAGGATCGGCGTCCAGCCGCTTGCGGATATGATCGATGATCAGTCGCGGACTTCCCGCGCTCACCGCCTTTTCGAAAAAGCCAATCGCGTTCAACTCGTCCCGGATCACCGTCCAGATCATTTCGGCCGGTTTGTCGGCCAGTGGGTCACCAAGGTTGCGGATCTCCTCGTAGATGGCATAGCGTCCGCGGGCCGGATCGTGGCACAACTGCTGGACCCGGCGCATCAAGGCGCTCTTGCCCAACTGCCTTCCGCCATACACCAGGCAAGTCCCACTGCCGGAGAAGTCCGCCAGCGACGCAATCATTTGCCGCCGCCCGAAGAACATCTCGCGCGGCACGTTGCCGGCGCTGCCGGGCAAGTAGGGGTTGACGCCGCTGTACGGCAGGGCGGCCCGTAAGAAGACGGGCCAGCGGTCATCCCGCTGACCGGCCAGAAAGAGGAGCAAGACGTCGTCGAGGACCACGGCTGGCAGGCTCTCGCGCTGCATGGTCCGTCCGAGGTTGGCACGTTGCGCCAAGGACAGCGCACCCAGGTAGAGCAGGACAGTGGGCTGGAGCGTCAGCCCGGCCTCGTTGATGACGGCCAATATCGACTGCGCGGAGGGACTCTCCCAGACGCAGAGCACATCGTAGCAATCGCGGCGCAAGGAACCGAATTGGGGAACCGGCGACAGCCGGCCTCCGGTCGCCTTGACTTGCAGGTGCGTCCAGGTCCGCCGCGCAGCAAGGACCTCGACCGAGGTGCCGGACGCGGCCGGCTTGAAGCCGAGAAAAGCCAGTACCGGCAGCACGCAGTTCGTCACGCGGGCGTCTCCAGCGGCCAAGACGCGGGACCGTAGCTGGGCCCACGCTTCCAGGGCCCGCTCCGCTTCCGCCCGCCGCGCTTCCGGAAACGCCTCGGGACCGGCCGCGCTGCGCAGGATGGATTCCCAGGTGCCTGCGTCCCGGGCCGCGAGCGAGGCGGCGGCCTCTAGCAACGGCTCGTAGCGCGTCAGGAACTCCTCGAACGGCGAGACGCTATCGCCGGGCGGAAGGAGTGCGGGCGGTGTCCCTTCGGCGCGCGCTGCTTGCAATTGGGACAGGTACTCGTGCAGCAAACGGGCATCGAGCTGCTCAAACGCGGCCGCCATCACCCGCTCGATATGGAGCCGTGCGTCGGCATCCGCATCGCCCAGCAACAGTTCGCGCTGCGATTCCCACTCTTCCCGTTGCGCGTCACAGTGCTGGCGGTAGGCCCGCGCCAATTCGCTGACGAGTTCGTCGCCCAACCGGTGTGCGGCGGAGAAGTCACAGACCAGGTTACTGTCCAGGGTCAACAGCCATTCCTGCAGTTCTGCCCGTTGACCTTCCGACAGCACTCCGTCAACCACGGCGTTCTGAATCCGGATTTCGAGTTCGTCCCGGCGGGCCTCCAGACTCTGTTTGGCCGCCGCGTGACAGGCGTGATACTCGTCGGAGAGGATCTTCCAATCGGGCGACTCCCGTAACCGCTCGAGCAACTCGTCCGTAAAGCGAAAGTCCTGCCGGGCGAGCCAGCCGCGCAGGGATTGAACCGGCGTGCGCCGTTCCGATGCGGCCCGCTCCAACGCCTCGGCAACCTGCGGCAGGGCGGCTTCGCTGGGCTGACCGTCGTCGTGCAATTCGATCTCCGGCAAGTCCAACAAGCGGCGTGCCAGACGGTGGCGCAGGCCACGGAACGGCGAGCCGTCCGGTTCCGGGCCACTCTCCGCCGTCGCGTCCCGGCCGGGAACTCCGGAACCGCTGGATTCCAGGATGCGTGACAGTTGCTGGAGCGAGCGGACGGCGACCCCCGCCGCCGCACCCTGCGGGCGGTTGGCGTCCCAGGATGGCGACGACAACTCGTCAATGGCCCCGGGCAACGAGCTTTGAAGGTCCGACCGCAACTGGTCGATTTGTTGATCCAGCCAGTTGTCCGGACCGCTCAGCCGCTGCAACTGCTGGACGCTGCCGCACCAGTGCTTGGCCAGCTTGCAGCCTTCGTACGTCCAGACCACGATCTGTTCCAAGGCCGTCCCCACGATCGAATCGTGCCGCCGCTTTTGGGACGGGGCGTCGAGTTCGTGGACAAGGGCGACGATGGTGCCGCGTTCGCTCCACTGATCGAGTTGACGCGCGACGCCCTCTGCCTGGCGGCGGCGATCGTTCGCCGCCGGCGCGATGACCGCATGCAGGGGACCGCCGTCGCGGACCAGTTTTTGCCAGACGTGGCTGCCGCGCTGAAAGCTGGTGGTCTTGTTGACCGCATGCTCCAGCCAGAATCGGACTACGGAGGCGGCCTGCACGGTTTGCGCCTCCGCCTCGTCGCGCGGCAACCGGTTTCCAAGTTCCTGGATGCGGATCTTCTGCCCATGCTCCGCAAACCGCCTGACGGCGCGGACCAATTCAGCCAGCCGGGGCAACGGCAGCTTGGCTGGCAGCCAGTGGCGGACGTCCACCAGCGGCAACGTCAGGGCCGGGAGCAACGCGGCAGAAAGTGCCAAGAGTTGCCCGGCCAGGTCCTCCGGCGGCTCGTGACCGCTCGTGATCGGCGCCAACTCGCCGGCTACCGACAAGTCTTCATCGGGCCGCCAGCGGGATGCTTGCACCGCCTCGAGCAACCACGGCGGAAAGACCGCTTCCTTGCCGGCCGCTTCCCGGGACCGCAACCACCAGTAAACGCCCGCAAGGTCGTCGGCTTGGATCAGACGGCACACGAACGGTTCGGAGGGCTGCTCCGCGGCCCCTTCGGCCTCCGCCGGCGGTTCTGGAGATTCCGCTGCGGGCAAAGCGGATGCACCGGACGGCAGTTCGGGCAAGGGAATCGACGGCGACGGGATCGACGGCGACGGGATCGACGGCGACGGGATCGACGGCGACGGGCCCACCTGTGGTGCCGCCTCCGGGCTCGCATCCATCTCGCCGCACGCCCCGGCCAGAGACTGCGGGCCGGGCGCTGGCTCCGATCCGGACGCCGCCTGTCCGGACGCGGGCGGCGGAGGTGAGGATTCACCGGTCGCTCCGGACACCGTCTTGATGATCTCGTCCGTGAGGTGCTCGGCATCGAGTACATCTTCCTCGGACGGAATCCAGTCTTCGAGCAATTCCAGGATGTCGCTGGTCAAAACCGCATTCCCGGAAAACAACTCGCTTCTTCGCGGCTTTCGGGCGTGCCCCTTCAACTTCCGCAACTCGCGCCGCTTGCGGTGCCGACGATCCGCAGGAACGCGAGAGCCGCTCGTCTCGGCTTGGGTCTCTTCCCGCAACGGTATGTCGTGACGCTCCGTGGTCTCGACAGCGACGGTGGTGCCGTTCTGTGGATCCAGCGGCGATGGAGGTGCCGGTGCAGGCTGATTCGCCTCCGGGGCGTTCCTGTCTACCTCCCCTTCAAGCATCGACGGCTCGACAGTGGACATTGCCTCGCATGCAACGGGCGTGGGCGGACTGCAAAGGGAGCCGCTTGCCGGTTCGATGACGGCCGTGGCAGGCTGCGGCAACGGCTCCTTGCCAGCCGTTACCTTCACGGCTCCGTCCGGCTCCGTCGCGTCCCCGACGGGTCGTCGATCGGACCGGACGCTTGTGTTTCCCGCGCCGCTGCTCCCGGATTCGCGGAGTCGCGCGATGGCGGAAATGACTGCACGCTCGCGCTGGCCTAGTTCATCGCGGCGGGCCTGTTCCAAACGGACGTTTTGGCACCGCGCGTCGCGGATCTGGCGGTATTCGCCAATCGCCGTACGAAGAGCGTCAACCTGTTTCAAAGTGTTCGACTGGCAAACGCCGGCTGGCGCCGACGCGGCCAGATCACCGGCATCGAAGAACTGAAGTTCCTCGGCACATTCAGCCCGCAGCGACGCCCAAGCCGCCGACAGCCGCTGCGCCACCTTCTCCCGGTTCTGATCGACCAGTCTCCGGACGCCTTCCAGGAATGTCTCCGCCTCGTCCCACTCGGCAGCGTCCGGCGGAAGATCTTCCAGTTGTTGAAGCCACGGATGCCACAGCACCGGTCCTCTCCTTTGCCTTCGGAAGTTTCGGACGTGACGCAGGACGTTCGCTGGCGTGCGGCCTCGCGGTGGCCCGATTGGAAAACCATTATACTTGGCGGATTGGTGCTTGCGCTGCCAAGATGTTCAGGAAAAACGCGTCCGCTGCCGCCGACTTTGGGCGAATGATCCCGGGGGCGTGTTCGACGTCGCGAAGCATCGTATAATAACGGGACTCTGGTCCGCGCGTCGAAGGTGCCTATCAACGGGGTATTGACCGGACTTGGGATCATCAACTTGGAGGCGTCGGATGCCGGCTCGCGACTTGAATCACGAGATCGTGTGTAACGCTTTGCAGAAGGATGGCTGGATCATCACGCACGACCCCTACGTTATCGGTTTCGGAGACATGACGCTGTTTGCCGATTTGGGTGCCGAGCGAACCCTGGCCGCGGAACGTAATGGACAGCGGATTGTCGTGGAGATCAAGAGCTTTCCGGGACCATCGCCGGTTCGGGAATTCCAATCCGCGCTGGGGCAGTACGAATTGTATCGCGGCCTGCTGGAACTTATCGAGCCGGATCGACAGTTATATCTGGCCGTGTCGGACACGGTTTACGAGAGCTTTTTTCTGCGCGAGGCGATTCAGGTGATCCTGCGCCGCAACAAGATCCGGCTCGCCGTCGTTGATCTGGTCCGAGAGGAGATCGTTCAATGGATAAACTGAATCAATACCGTGAGATCATTCGCAAGACGTTGACTTCGCTTGCCGACTTCATCAATGAACACTGGCGCCAACCACAGGCCGAGGCGCACTGCGTGATCGACGTCGAGCACGATCAGTACCTGCTCGTGACAACCGGCTGGGCCAAGAACCGGCGTGTCCGTGGCACTACGCTGTACCTCCGCGTGCGAGACGGCAAGGTCTGGATCGAAGAGGATTGGACCGAGGAGGGTATCAGCAAGGATCTCGTTGCCTCCGGCATTCCGCCCGAAGACATCGTGCTGGCGTTTCAGTCGCCCGAGCCCCGATTGCTGGCCGAGGCGGTCGCCTGAAACGAGCCATTCGTTTGGTTCACGGAGCGAACCGCGACAAGAACGGATCGAACGTCCCCAGGGAAAGAGCGGCGATGGGGCGGACGCGGCGCGTCACAGCCGGGGCGGTTCGCGTTTGGGTGGCTTGCGTTCGATGACCTTCCGCATGTCGTCGCGCGGCAGGCCGCCGTTGCCGCCCATGCCCTCGCGGCGCGGCGCCAGGTCGGTATACTCTTCGGTCCACTTCCAGCTTAGCGGTAATTCGAGTTCGCGCTTGGCCAGCAGTTCCCACGGCGTTCCGGGATGATAGTTGATCACGCTTTGCAGGTACTCCTTGGCCTTGGCCGACATGCCCGCCAGACGGCTGTCGATGGTGATATCGTCGGACGGCACCAAGACCCACGTGTTGCTGTTGCCCGCCTTGAACGGCATCCCGCGTTTGGCTTCGGCCAACAGCGCGTTATAGGCTTGCACGCGCACCAGCGATGCCAGCACGCGGCCCATGGCCAGATCGTAACCGGCTTGCCACCGCAAGGTCGTCTCGCGGGCCCGGTCGGCTTCGCCTTCCTTGAGGATGTTATACAGATCCAGCAGCGCCGGTTCCGCCTTGGCGGGCACCTTCTGGGCTTCGGTGAGCGAGTTGGCCAACTCCGGCTCGCTGCGTTTCACGAAACGCAGCACGGGTTCGTCCAACGTCTGCACCCAGGATTTCTTGGATGCCATCAGCAAGGCCGCGCGCGCCCGGTTCGTATCGGCCCGCCGCAGGTACTCCTCGGCCGGCACATAGTCCGGCCGGTAGCGCCGCATGATCTGCGGATCGAAGAAGTACTTGAGGTGCGCGGTCAGCGCGGGCGTCTCGTCGCGGCTGACTTCGCGATTGACGTTGCGGCTGGGATGGACCGAAAAGTAGATTCCGCCTGTTTCGTAGCACATGCGCGTCAAGGCAAAGGGTCCAAACCCTGAATCCATCGGGTCCGGTCCGCGTTCGCCGTCTTCCCCAAATCCCAGTTTGATCCGCTCGGGGAACAACGTTTCGGGGCCTTGGTTCACACGTCCCCACTGAGGTGTCTGGTCGAAGCTCGGGTCCGGATCGACCCACTTGACGTACGTTTCTTCCTGGCCGAAGGGCGCCGGCACGCCGACCACATAGACGGGGATCGCGTAGCGGCGGCACATCGAGATCGTCTGATCCAGTCCATCGAGATCGTCGCCCCGTTCGTCCGTGAAAGCGACCAGCATCACATTCCGCTGCGGCTCGTTCTTCACCGGATCGCGGATCCGGAACGACTTGAAGCGGTCCGCCGCCAAGTACACCGCAGAAAAGATTTTTTCGATGCCCGACTCGTCTTGAGTCATGCCGGCCACCGCCGCTTTGATCTCCTGCAGATTGTCCGTGGGCTGTTTGGTCAGCAGCTTGACCTCCTGTCCAAAGGACATCACCGAAGTCAACAACGGTTTGTCTTCGTGCTTGGCGAACGCCGGATTGCCGGCCGCCTCGATCACTCCCAGCTCTTCATAAATCCGGTCGAACCGTTCGGTGATGGCCGCCCGCTCGCGCGACAGACTGGGCGACTGGTCGAACAGCCAGACGACCAACGTCTTGCGTTCTTCGAGCGACCGCAGGATCTCTTGCGTCAAACGGTCGATCGCGCCGACCGCTCCGGAGACGCCTTCTCCCGTAGCGCCTTTGACCGTCAGATTCTTGCTGAAATTGAGCCCCGTCGCAACGCTAATCTCGTTGTTGATGGCGATCTCGCCCGAAGGTTCCACGGGCAGGTCCGTAGGGCTGGGCACGACCGACACGTCGGACACGATCTGAGCCAAGGACATGGCCATCCCGACATCGCCCACGCTGTTCGCACCGATATCTTCGCTAATCAGCGGACTGGCGGCAAATTCTTTCGGGGCCGTTAAGTCGAGTTCTTCAAATTCCTCCTTCATGGGTGCCGCAATCGTCAGCGACACATTGGGATTATTGAAGACAAACGGCACGAGCCCCAACACGATCAGCAGGAGCATGTGAAACAGCAAGCTGGCAAAAAACGCGGACGAGTCACCGTCAAACGGCGTCTCCTCTTCCCCCGTTTTCTCTTGCCACCAATTCTGCAAAGTCTTGAGCGGACTCACGCGATTGCCTCCTCGCTGAACGCCAACAACCGGTCAAACTCGACGCGCGAAAAGCGTACGGTCCCGTTTCGCCATACCGTGGCCGGCCAAACAAGCGGGCCAAACAACAAGTGTAGCGACGCCAAACCGGTTGTACTATTCGAGCGCACAAGTCATTCTATTGCATAAACGATCAAAGCGTGCCATTGTACTCGGTTTTCGTTGACGTCGGAGAGCAAAGGACTTAGGATAAGCCGTTAAGGGGCCAAGCGTTGCGTTGTGAATCGTTGCTCGCAGGACCAAACCAATGGTTAAAACGATGAATCCAGCCACTGCAAACCGTGTCTTCTGTCAGGGCTTTTGGGTCTTATTAGCCGGCACCATCGCGGGGATGATTTCTTGGAGTGCGATGGGGCAGCAGGCGTTTGCCCAGGCCGCTCCCGCAACCGCGAAGCCGGCAGCAGCCGCTCCCGCAACCGCGAAACCGGCAGCGGCGACGCCTGCCGCGCCGGCACCGGTCGCTCAACCACCCGCGGCGCCCGCCCCAGGTGCGAAACCGGCCACCCCGCCTGCGAAACCCGCAACCGCTCCCAAAGCGGACGCGACCAAAGGCGACGCCAAGGACGAGCCTCCCCCGGCACCGGAAAACTTTTTTGTGCGGACCAAGGACGGCTGGAACATTTTCTGCACGTTCTACGGACCCAAAAAGGGAGTGCGTCGCGGAAAGGACGTTGTGCCGATCATCATGCTGCACGGTTGGAGCGGGCAGGGAAGCGAATACGCCGAGCTGGCGACCGTGCTGCAGTCCTGGGGGTTTGCGTCCCTTGTCCCAGACCTGCGCGGGCATGGTCGTAGCGTCAGCGTCATCCGCCCCAATCCCAGGACCAACGAGCCCGAAGACAAGGTGGTCAAAATAGACGATTTGACGGTCCAGGACATGGAAGGCATGGTGTTCGACGTCGAGGCCCTGAAGAAGGTTCTCGTGGACAAGAACAACAAGGCCGAGTTGAACATCGAGATGCTGACGGTGGTTGCGGCGGAAGTTGGGACCATTGTGGCGCTGAACTGGGCCGCGCTGGACTGGAGCTATCCGGTCATACCCGCCTTTAAGCAAGGGCAGGATGTCAAGGCATTAGTCCTGCTGACTCCTCAACAAACCTTCAAACGCATGAATGCCAATACGGCCTTGAATCACCAAGCGATCAGCCGCCGCCTGTCAATCCTGATCGCGGTGGGAGATCAACAACCACGTGATTTCAGCGAAGCGAAACGGATTCACAGCCGCCTGGAAAAGTTGCGTCCGCCCGTTTCGGCCGAAGAACGTCTGCAGAAGCAGGATTTGTTCTTGATCCCGGCCCCCACGCCACTGCAAGGCACCAAGCTGCTCGACCGAGCCTTGCCGGTGGGCGGCACGGTCATGAAGTTCCTCGATTTGCGGCTGCTGCGGAAGCTGGAGGATTTTCCCTGGACGGAACGGAAAAACCCGTTGGGCGGGAATTAACGCATTCGGGAATGAGGCGGACACAATGGACGGATTCGCCGACCACACGAGCCCGATGTGCCAGCGCGGGAAGTCTGCTCCGACCTGCCAGGGTTCCCCGCTTGTGCGTCGGGCCGGCGTGGGCGGTCGCCTGCTCTCGGCGTGGCTCGCAGTCGCATGCCTCCTGGTTGCGGATTCCGCCTCCGCCCAGATCTCGCGGGCCCTGGAAGCACACACCGGGGCTGTCTATTCCCTGGCCTTTTCGCCCACGGGGGGACTGCTGGTTTCCGGCAGCGCCGATCGCACGATCTCGTTCCATCGACTGAGCGACGGGCCGCTGGCCGAAACGGAACAGGAACGCCGGCGGAGTTTGCTGACGGCGCTGGACGACGAACGCTTTGCCATCCGCCAACAGGCCTTCGTCCAACTGGCGGCGCTGGGCGACGAGATGGAGCCGGATTTGCGTCAAACGCTGGAGAGTCCGCGCTCGGCGGAAGTCCGGATTCGCGTGCTGCGGCTTCTACAGGCGCTGACCGTGCCGGCCGGCGTCGGGCACCAAGGCGATGTCCGCAGCGTCGCCGTTTCACGAGACGGCGCGTGGGTTGCGTCGGCGGGCCGCGACAGCCGAGTGATCTTGTGGAGCGTCTCGTCGGGACGCCCCTTGCGCATTTTGGAGGGCCATTCCGAGGGCGTGTGGTGTGTCGCTTTCGCACCGCACGCGGCGATCCTCGCCTCCGGGGGTGGCGACCAAACCGTCCGGCTCTGGTCCGCCGACACCGGCGAATTGCTCGCGACGTTGACCGGCCACGGCAGCACCGTCCATCAGTTGGCGTTTTCGCCGGACGGCAAGACCCTGGCCTCGGCGGGCGGCTTCGACAAGACCTGCCGCTTGTGGGACGTTCCGACGGGCCGCGTGCTGGCGGTGCTCGACCGCCATACGGACGCCGTGCTGTGCCTCGCCTTCTCGCCCGACGGCCGCCGGTTGGCGTCCAGCGGATACGACGGCGCCGTCCACCTGTGGTCTGTGGCCGGTCCGCAATTCGAGGCGGAACTACGTCCGGGGCGCGAAGTCGTGCGGAGCGTGGCGTTTTCCCCGGACGGCCGGCGGCTGGCATCCGCCGGTGACGACCAGTTGATTCGACTCTGGGACGTGGCAACCAGGACGCAAACGGACATCCTCAAAGCCCACACCGACGCCGTCCACGCCCTGGCGTTCTCGCCGGACGGAAACCATCTGGCCAGCGCCGGCCGCGACCACTCGGTCCTGTTGTGGGACCTCGAATCGCCCACGCCGTGAGAGCGAGTTTTCCGTGGTGCTACCGCCTGCTCCGGCGGGCCACAAATCCTTCCCACAGGTTCTCGCGGACATAGACGTGGACCAACACGCCGGGACGCAAGCCGTACATCATCTGCTGGTTGTAGACGGCGGGCAACGCGGCGTCCACTTGCGGCTGCACGTCCGGCGTCAGGATGATGGCGTCGGGGGCGGGGCTCGACACTGCGTCGCGGACCCACTGGCCGGCATCCTGCCAGTAGCCCACGGATCCGGCTGGGATGTGCCGCAGGTACCAGGGCAGGGGCCAGTAGTTTTCCGGAGTCACCACGTGGACGGTCAGCGGGCGGCCTGCGGGCGACGCCTGCACGAGCCGTTGGAACGTTTCCGCCAAGTTCTTGATGTCGCCGGACGTGTGCGCGTAAACGTACGGATTGCGATTGTCGGCGGCCAGGCGGAAGTTGAGCCAATAACACTGGCGGCCCAAATCCAGTATGCCGGCGGCTAACAGGGCCGTGATTGGAACGGCCGCGCAAAGCCGCAGCCAAAGATAGCGGCGTTTGCTCCCGCTGCTGGGATCGACGCCCTCGCCGCGGTCGCGCGCCCACCGCGGCAGCCAAGCCAGTCGCAGCAGGTGCCAGCTCCCCACTCCCGCCAACAGCACCATCCCGTGAAAGAAACTCAGCAGGCACCACGGCGTTTTGTAGGAGATAGCCGCGTAGACGGCAGTCAGCGTCAAAGTGTAAAACGTCAGAAAGCGGCAGAAGTACCGCTGCGGCTCGGGTAATGCCGCGCGGCCGAGGCTGGCGAACATCCCCACGACCGCCAGGCCGGCGATCAGGCCTTCCGACCAGAAGAAACCTTTGACGGGCCGGAAGGCCAGGAGTAACTCCAGGTAGTAATACCACGGATGCGAGTGGATTCCGGACTCGCTGCCGCGGCGGACATAGACGGCGTAGGCCAGGATCGAGTCCAGGGGACCACGCGGGTTGCGGCCGAAAGACGAATACAGCACCAGCGTCACGAAGCAGGCGGCCGCCAGAAAGCCAATCAGTGCAAGCGGCCGCAAATCCGTGCGCTGAATCAACCAGGTTCCCTCGCGCCACCGCGTCCAAGCCAAGGCCAGCACGCCGCCCAGTCCAGTTGCGGCCGCAGCCAGTACCCATGTTTCCTTGGTGGCATGCATCATCCCCACGGCGGTACCGCAGAGAATCGCCCAGACGATCGTCCCGGCGCGCGCGTAACGCCATCCGACCGCTACTGCGGCCAGCGTGAAAAAGACGAGCAGCGTTTCCTGGATGTAATAGCGGGAGTAGAAAACCAGCGCGGGTGAAATGGCGGTGAACAGTCCCGCCAGCACCGCCGGCCCGCGGCCCAGTCCGTCTGCCAGGAACCAAAGCAGCACGATCAGCCCTACGCCAAAGACGACCGGCACGATGCGGTAATCCGTCTCGGTCGTCTGGGCAAAGGTCTCCCGGCCGTGAAGCCACAGGGAAGGCAACGTCAGCCAATACAGGCTGGGCCCGTGGTGCTCGTAGGGATCGTACTGGTACTGGCCGGCTTCCAGCAAGACGCCGGCCTTGACAGCCTGATTCGCTTCGTCGCCATGCATCGGGCGCTGGTCCAGCCGCGGCAGGCGAATCGCCAACGCCGCGGCGGTCAAGATCAGCAGGCAGGCGACAAACGGAACCTGCGAACGCTTCATGAGGCCGGCTTACCGTACACTGCAACCTCGATGTAGTGATTCAAGTCGTTGGCCGTATTGCCGCGGGAGTACAGACGGACGTAACGGCCCTTGACCGGCTCGCCCTTGTCGTTGCGCGCGTCGAGCAGCTTGCCGCGGAAATCCTCGATGAACTCCAGGTTCTTGCCGACGCCCAAGCCGGCGGAGTTGTCGAAATCGTTGTTGAAGACCGTCTTGACGTTGTCGATCAGGTCCGGGTCATCGGCGACCTGCACCACGAGGTCGTGATACACGCGGCCTTCGGCGTGGTAATGCCAGACGACAACCGCGTAGATCTCGGCCATCTGGCCCAGATCGATTTGGACCCACTGGAGATCCGGTCCCAGTTCCACGAAGCAGCCGTCAAATCCATCGTTCACGCCGTCGGTCACGAAATCCAATTCCCCGATGATCGGCGCGGTGTCGCTGGACGTAACCTTCTTCTTCAGGGCCAAGTTGACCGTGCCTTCCGGCGCCATGAACGGCGGGCGGGGCTTTTCACTGTATTTCTCCAAGGTCGGCGTGGGTTTGATGTTCTTGGGCGTCCCTTGGAACAGTGGCCGCGGTAGCTTGATTTCCACGGGCACCAACTTCGCGCCGCCATCCGCAGCCACCGCCGCTCCGTCGACCGCCAGGGTCAGCAGGGCCAGGGTGGACAACGCCAGAACTACCGAACCGAGAGTTATCCGTCTGTTCATCATTCGCTATGCTCCTTTGCAAGGAAGAGTAGGAAAGGTGGGGATAGTAAGCTGTTGCTCCATACTGTAGTCTCAAAGTCGTTTTCCCTCAAGCAGTCGGCAGGGATTGGAGTCGCTAAATCTTGACGCCATAAGACATTATCGATGAGACGCAAGGAAGAGACGACGTGGGATAGGCATCTTACCTGTCTTTTCTGACTGACCGGCTGGAAGGCTATCCCACACGTTAAAGAGCAATCCTGGCAAGACAGGAGGACATTGCCGCCTGCGTTAACTCTGCACGACTTGACAGAAGTTCTGAACGAAGCGCGCGTGCGGGTTCGATAAACAACGACGGGTCCGTTGGAGGGAACGGATTCGTTGTCGGTCTCGATCACCGCAAGTTGCTAGGGGGAATTCCGGATGAAGACGCAGCCCTGGCTGCCCGTTCTGACTTGGGTTGTGCTCCTGTCCGGTGCGGTTGGACAGGCGTGGGGCCAATCCAAGTGTGCAGCGGGAGTCATCTACCGTTGCGCGCCTAACGCCGAGCTAAACAAGCCCGACGCTGACAGCGTCGAGACAGTCAACGGAGGCCGGCCCGGTTGCCAACAGACAGGTTGGGTTGCAGAAAAGGCCGGAGTGAACTGCGAACCGAAAACGCCTGTGAAGTGCGCGTCGAAAGGCCCGGTGATATGCCGTCCGAAGACTATGGTCAAGTGCGAGCCGATCTGTGGCATTGGGCATGCCCAGAAGCATGTCCCTTCCGCGCCGGCCAAGGGCTTTACTGCTGCGGAACCGCGAAAGCTGGCTCTGCCTCACGGGTCTTATAAGCGGCTGAAAGCCTGCGAAGCACCCAAGGCGGCCGGCGGCTGCGAGTGCAGGAAGTGCGGTTCGTGTCAGACCGATTGCCGGCGCGACACAATTTTTGGCACGGAGACGATCTTTGGCGACGTTTCTCTAGGCCTCTTCCGCGACCAGCATCCTTGTCCCTACGAGTGTGCCGGCGCCGGGCGCCCCAAGTCACTCGTTCAGGTCTTCTCGAACCTGGACGCGTCACTGCAAAAGGTGTTCGTCTGCCGTCGCGGGACATGCGGCAGTTCGGACTGCAAAGGCAAGGGAGACTGCCCATCCAAATCCGAGTGCAAATGCGACAGGGGAATGCCGCCCATCCTGGAAGGCCAGCCGGAAGAACCGGAGCGGGAAGGCAACCCGTTCCACGACGATGCGGTCGAGCCGGCTCCGCTTCCGCCGACGCCCCGGATGACGTCCGCGGCTGCCGATGCCAGCCAGACTCACCCGAGCCTGCCACCGGTTCGACTGGGGGTGGTACACGCGAGGCCCGTTTCCAGCCACTCCGCCTCGCCAACGCAACAGGCCGATCCGCTGACGACCGGCGAGCGAACGCCACCTACGAAGTCAGCACAGCCGCTGTTGACCTCGATCCAACTCGATTGATGATATGCCCAAACCGGACGGGCTAACGCCCGCCGTTCGCCAAATCCGGCTGTTGACCTCGACCCAACTCGATTGATGATGCCCCCTGATGCGCCGACGCCGGTCAGTAATCCTTTCGCCACGCGTTACACGCGTCCGGATGCGGGGGAGTATCTGTTTCCGCCGCACGCCGGGGCCGACGCGCTGGTTGCCCGGCTCCGCGAGTCCGCTTGGCGGGGCCAGATTACGGGGCCGCACGGCAGCGGCAAATCGACGCTCGTGCAGACCCTGCTGCCTCGCCTCGAAGCGGCTGGCCGGGCCATCGAATTCTTTGCCTTCCACCGCGAGGATCCGCGTGGATCGGCCGGATTGCCGTCGCTTGAACCAGCGTCGCGATACTACTTGGCCCAGCCCCTTACCGGCTTGCGGCGAGCTAGCATGGCAGCTTGGAACTCAACCACACAGATTGTGGTCGACGGATACGAACAACTGAGCTGGCTGCAACGTACTTGGTTGAAGCGGCAATGCCGGCGGCGCGGAGCGGGATTGTTGGTCACGGCCCATGACGATCTCGGGTTGCCGACGCTGTGGCGGACGGATACCAGTGCGGACCTGGCGCGGCGCGTGGTCGCTCGCCTGTTGGGCGATTGCGACGACGGCTGGCTGACCGCTGGGCAAGTGGAGCGACTGTTCGCGGCGCACCGGGGAAACCTGCGGGAGGTTCTGTTCGCATTGTATGACCTGTACGAACAACACCAGCGGCGATAGGCGCTGGCAGAGGAGAACCGGCACATTGGGAATGCTTGCCGTTTCTTCGCCGGTTCTCCCCGGCAGTGCAAACGCAGCCGGCATGGGGCAGATGCGGCGAAACTTGGACATTTTTTCGCCCGCATCGGCATCCGCAGCCTAAATTACAGCATGGGATTGCGCGCCCTGGCCGTTTGCCTGGGCGAGGCCAGGAAGGCCCTGACACGAAGAGGTGCCCAGGGGAGAGTGACCCATGCGAAAACCGGCAGCAAACATGGTTCGGATCAGCTGCTTGGTCCTGATTCTGACCGCGTTGGCGGTTCAGCCGGCCAGCGGCTATACGCTGGTCGATTGGATCCGCACGTGGCCCGCCTCCGCGCCGGGAGCGGCTCCGGCGCCGATGGCTCCGGCGGTGATGCCAATATTCTCCTCGCCCACACCCAGTTGCGGGACCCCCGCACCCAGTTGCGGAACCCCCGCACCTGCGTGCGATGCCCGTCCGCCCTATTACACCGCTCCGCCGGTGGTCACCCCCGCGCCGAATTGCGGAGCGGCGATGCCTGCCGCGCCGACGGGCGCCGGCGTGACCTATCTCCAGCCGGCGCCGGTCATGGCGGTTCCGGTCGAGCAGGTGAGATATCGCACGACTTGGGTCCGCACGCCCACGACCAATTACCGGCCGATTGTCACCTATGATCCGGCAACCGGCTGGCCCACGACGGCGATGCAACCCTGCACGACGTACACTTGGCAATTGCGGCGGGTACCCACCGACGGTCAAGGTGGCTGGTTTTCCAACACGTTTGGAAACCTGTTTGGCCCCCCGTATCCGCCGCCCGCACAGCCGGTCGGCACGTATGTACCCGTTCCAGCAACGGTCGTCACCCCCGGCTGGACTGGCTCGCCGGCGCCAATCGTGCCGACAACGCCCGCTTATCCCGCGCCGCCCAGTGCGGCGCCCTACACGCCCTATGGATCACCCGCGCCGCTGGTGTCGCCCGCGCCGTCGTCGAACTGGGTGCCGTCGGGTGGTACGACAACCCTGCCTGCCACTCCGGGGATGCCTGCTGCGCCATCCGCGACAGGATCGCCAAGCGGGCCGACGCCGGCCGATCAGGCGCCGCGGCTTTCGCCCAGCGACGCTCAGGGCCTGCAGAACCTGCAACCCATTCCGGAAATCCGCAACTATGCTCCGGCCAACAACGATTCGTTGCTGCTCGCGCCGCCTCCGTTGCTGAATCCTTCGAAGACGCCGGCAGCGCCTCCCAGTGCTCCGGCCAACGTTTCGCCCGTTCCCGACCCGGACGCCGGCACGGGCAGATCACAGGTGCCCGCTGCGCCCAGTCTGTACGATCCCAACGGCCGGACCGCTCGGGTACTGCCGCTCAGTAGCGGTTGGCCCGCGGCGCCGATTCGCTGGTCCGAACCCGCCGTCGTGTCGGAGAATCCGACGGTCACCGCGTCCGGATTGAGCAAGCCCGCCAAAACGCCTACCGTACTGGACGCTGATGGCTGGCAGGCAGTACGTCCCTAGCAGACCACGACCGAGCGTGAATCGAACGTGGTATTCCGTCGTCGATCGGACGCTGGAACTGGTGGACGAATTGCAGCCGCAGGTCCGGCAGCGGCTGATTTCTTCACAGGGACCGGACAGCTTGCGATCGCTGTCGGAGGCAATCGCGTCGGCTACGGGGACCGAGTTGACCGACGACGATTTCGCCAGACAGTATTCCGAAGCGTTGGCCTGCGGCTCGGCCGTGATAGCGCTCGCCGGTCCCTTGTTCCACGACCCGCGGGTGCGGACTTGGGTGCTGAACCATGCCAACCCGCTCTGGAAAGGGATCATCGAGGAAGCCTTTGTCCTGTCGCCATCGCACGAGGTCCGGCCTGAGACTGCCGCGGCGGGCGGCCTGGACCCGATCCTGGCCTTTTACGAAGTCTTTCTCCAGCGCCATGACCGACGCCGCAGAACTCGTCACGGCGTGTTCTACACTCCGCCGCCCATAGCCCGGTACATCTTGTCTCAGGCACACCGTCTGTTGATCGAGCGTTTCGGTTTGGACGACGGTTTGGCCGACACCGCCACCTGGGGCGAGATGACATGCCGCAGCGCGGCGCCCTCCCCGCCCCCCGCGGCCGGCGAACGGGGCGGCGTCAGCCCCCCGGTGTCTTCGCCCCGCAGCGCGGCGCCGTCCCTGCCCGCCACGGTTTACGAGCGGGGTGGCGTCAGCCCCCCGGTGTCTTCGCCCCGCAGCGTGCCGCCCTCCCTGCCCCCCGCGGTTCGGCCCGAAGATCCGTTTGTCCGGGTTCTCGATCCCGCGTTGGGCGCCGGCGTGTTTCTGACCGAGGGTCTGAAGCTGGTCCACACACACCTGGCCGCCAAGTGGGCGGCATCGGGCACGTCGGGCGGCCAGATCGCGGACCGCTGGGACGAGTACGCGGCGGATCACCTGCTGCCGCGCTGGTACGGGCTGGAACTGATGCTGCCCGCCTGTATCGTCGCCACGTTGAAGCTGGTCACAGCGTTGGCCGAAACCGGGTTCTCGTTTACTCGTCCCTCGCGGCTCGAAATTTACCTGGCGAACACGCTGGCCGGTCCACCCGAACGGCAACGAACGTTGTTTGCCGACCGCGAAAACGCCTTCCTGCCCGCTGCGGCGGCGGGCCGTGACTCGGCTTGCCGCATCCCGTTTACCGTGATCGTCGGCAATCCGCCCTTTTCCGGCATCTCGCACCAGCAAGGCCGTTGGATCGTGGATCTGCTCCGAGGGACCGAGGGCGGCCGCGGCGATTGGGGCAATTACTTTCAAGTGGACGGCCAGCCGTTGGGCGAGCGGAAGACCTGGCTGCAGGACGACTACGTCAAATTCGTGCGTTTCGCGCACTGGAAAATCGAAACTACGGGGTCCGGCATCGTGGGGTTGGTGACCAACCATGGCTATCTCGACAACCCCACGTTTCGCGGCGTCCGGCAGCAGTTGCTGGCCACGTTTCCTCATATCACGGTGATCGATCTACACGGCAATCGCAAGAAGAAAGAAATCACGCCGGATGGGCGACCGGACGAGAACGTGTTTGAGATCGAACAAGGAACCGCGATCGGGCTACTGTGCCGGCCGCCGGCCGACGGCGCGGGCCGCGAGTTGGATCACGGCGAGTTGTGGGGGAGCGCGGAAGGGAAACGGAGTGTGCTGGAGCAGGCAGCCAAACTCCCCGCGGCAGGCACCGCGGACCAAACGCTGGCGATCCGCCGCGTCGTCCCTGCCGCTCCGCAATACTTCTTTGCGCCGCGGCCGACGGCGGCCGAGGAGGAGTACGACGGCTCGCCGAGGCTGCCGGATTTGATGCCGGTGAACGTCACCGCGCCGGTGACCGCCCGCGACGGTTTTGTGGTGGCATTTTCACGCGAAGAACTCCTCGCTAGGATAGCCGAATTCCGCGATTTGGACGTGGGTGATGACGAGATCCGGCAGCGTTATTTTACCAAGACGCGGTCCGCCAAGTACGCGGCGGGGGACACGCGCGGCTGGAAACTGGCCGAAGCGCGCCGCCGGCTGGCTGCCGACCCCGGCTGGCAAGAACACGTCCGGCCCTGCTGGTATCGGCCGTTTGACGAGCGCGTTGTGTACTGGGCGGATCGGATGATCGATTGGCCGCGGGACGAGGTGACGCCGTATCTGCTGCGTCCCGACAACATCGCCCTGGTGGCTCGGCGGCAGATGCTGCCCACCCAGCCGTGCAATTACTTCTGGGTCACCGACCAACTCCTGCTGGACGGCCTGATCCGCTCGGACAACCGCGGCAGCGAATCGGTGTTCCCCTTGCACCTCGAACCGACGGCCGATGATCGCGGACCGCCGTATCGGTTCAACTTCGACGAAGCGTTCCTGGAACGGGCGGCGCGGCAGATGGGCATCCGCTGGCAGTCCGACGGCGGCCGGGCCGGAGATGCCTTCCCGATCGGCAGCCTGCTGTCCTACAGCTATGCTTTGTTCTTCTCGCCGGAGTACCGCCGGCGCTACGCCGATCGCTTGTGGAGCGATTTTCCGCGCGTATTGCTGCCGAGGCGGCCGGATCTGTTTCGCGCCTTGGTGGGATTTGGGGAGCAGTTGACCGGCTGGCATCTGCTGCGTGAATTGAGACACGCCGTGTCTCCCTTGGACGCCGCTGATGCCCCGACCCGGGGCTCGGACGGCTGGCGGTGGTCGCTTGGTGCTGCGCCGGTCGTCGCTCCTGGTTTTCCGAAGTACGGGTCCGGGCGGATCAGCGTCAACCGCGACGTGTGGTTGGAGCCTGTCCCCACCGAGATATGGGACTTTCACGTCGGCGGGCACCAGGTGTGCAGAAAGTGGCTCAAAGATCGGCGCGGCCGGACGCTAAGTGACCGCGATTTGGCCGTTTACTTCCACATGGTGTCCGCCATCCGCGAGACGCTGCGAATCATGCGCGAGATCGACACGGTTGTGCAAGTTGCCGGCGGCTGGCCCAACGCATTCGCGCCGGCTGAGTGTTAAGCCTAATGTCTCTGGCGTAGTGAAAACCCGAGACGCCCACGCCCCGGGTCGGCGCCGTTTTCAGTCCCGCCCCGAGTACCTGCGGGAACTGCGCCGCAATGGCGTGCTCTTCGCGGCGGCCTTTGACGGTGCGCCGCTTGACCCGTACCAACTGGAGCGGCGATACTGGGAGTTGTATTGGTCTCGGTCGCCCGCAACGCAGCAAGCAGATGGAGCAGGTTCTTGAGACCGAGCGCGGCGTACGCAGGGGAAACGCCGCCGCCGGATTCCGTCAAAGGGACGGTGCTTTATGGAAACGAGTCACCAAGTCACTGAACTTCTGTCGCAAGTCGAGTCCGGCGATCCCGCGGCGGCGGACCGGTTGTTGCCGCTGGTGTACGAGCAGTTGCGGGAGTTGGCCGCCGCCAGGCTGGCCCAGGAGCATCCGGGACAGACGCTCCAGGCGACCGCGCTGGTCCACGAAGCGTATCTGCGGCTGGTGGACGCGGACGGCCCGCAAACCTGGCACAACCGCGGCTACTTCTTTGCAGCTGCGGCGGAAGCGATGCGCCGCATCCTGGTCGACAACGCGCGGCGGAAGAGCAGCCTCAAACGGGGCGGGAATCTGGCGCGAGCGGAACTGGACGAATCGCGCATCGCCGCGCCATGCGCGGACGAGGAGTTGCTGGCGGTCCACGAGGCGCTGGACAAATTAGCCACAGTAGACCCCGCGGCCGCGGAATTGGTTAAGCTGCGGTTTTTCTCCGGTTTGACGCTGCCCGAAGCGGCCGCGGCCAACGACGTCTCGCTGCGAACGGCCCATCGACTGTGGGCGTTTGCCAAAGCTTGGCTGCACCGCGAGATCCACGGCGAGTCGAGGTCTGGAGAAACAGGTCGCAATCCCTGATGCCGGCCCTTCCCGATTGCTGGCCTCGGGCAAGAAAGCAGCCAGAATTCTGGCATGGTTTGGCGTTCGATTTCGCATGAAAATATAAGGGAGGACGCGAAATGAACGAGCGCGATATTTTTCTGGCCGCCTTGGAGCGGACGTCTGACGCCGAGCGGAACGCCTTTGTCGTCGCCGCCTGCGGACAGGATGCCGAACTGAGGACGCGCGTGGAGCAGTTGCTCAAGTCCCACCAGGACGCTGGGAGCTTCCTGGAACACCCGGCCATCGGCTCTGTCGGCACGGAAACCTCCGCCGCACGACAGGCGAACGGGGACGGTTCCGCGACCGGCGGCGTTTCGACCTGGGGGGCCGGGCCGTCGTCCGGACCCGCTGCGCTGCCTTTCCTGCAGCTCTGCGACAAGCCAGGCCGGCTGGGGACGATCGGGCCTTACGAGGTCAGCGAGGTCGTCGGCCGGGGCGGGATGGGCGTGGTCTTGTGCGGGCACGACACGCGGCTGCACCGCGTGGTCGCGATCAAGGTGCTTGCGCCTCAGCTGGCCTCAAACCCCTCGGCCCATCGGCGGTTCTTGCGCGAGGCCCAGGCCGCGGCGGCCGTCAGCCATCCGCACGTCGTGACGATCCATGCGGTCAACGAGCAGGACGGCACGCCGTACCTGGTCATGGAGTACATCGCGGGCCAATCGCTGCAGCAGAAGATCGACGCTCGGGGACCGCTGGAGGTGCGGGAAATCCTGCGGATCGGCTCGCAGATCGCCTTCGGTCTGGCCGCGGCCCACGCCCAGGGGCTGATTCATCGCGATGTCAAGCCGGCGAACATCTTGCTGGAAAACGGCGTCCAGCGGGTCAAGATCACGGACTTTGGCCTGGCCCGCGCCGCGGACGATGTCAGTTGTACGCAAACCGGACAAATTGCCGGGACGCCGCAGTACATGTCGCCCGAGCAGGCCGCCGGCGAGCCGATCGACCACCGCTCCGACTTGTTCAGCCTCGGCAGCGTGCTGTACGCGATGTGTACCGGGCGTCCGGCCTTTCGCGCGGACAGTGCCCTGGCCGTCCTCCGCCGCGTGTGCGAAGGCACTCCGCGAGCTATCCGAGAGGTCAATCCGGACATTCCGGACTGGCTGGTGGGCATCATCGAAAAGTTGATGGCCAAGCGGCCGGCGAATCGGTTCCAATCGGCGGAGGAAGTGGGCGAGTTGTTGGAACGCTGCCTGGCTCATGTCCAGCAACCGGTGCAGGTTCCGGCGCCGTTCGCGGCCCCGACCCCGCCGGTTCGCCGTTCCGGCGGCCACCGTCGCCGTTGGCTGACGGCCGCCACTGTGCTGCTGATCGCGGCTGCGTCCTGTCTGGGCATCGCCGAGGCCACGGGCGTCACACAATGGAGCCTTGCAGTCCGGCGGCTGGTGAGCCGACACGCCGCGCCGGTGGTGGCGCGCGACACCCCGCCGGTGGCCGCGGTGAACGGGCCGAAGGTTTCTCCGGCCCCGCCGCGACCGGGCACTCCGCCGCTCGCGTTGCTGACGCCCAAGGCCGATCGTCTGGTCATCGAAGGCTATTGTCCAAGTTGGTCCCCGGACGGCGCCCAGGTGCTTTACACCCGCCGAGACGAAACGGCCATCGAACGGTACGACCTGGCCGAAAGAAAGTCGCGGACGTTGATTCGCGCCCAGGACGTGTTTTCGGAGGCCGGCGTAGCCGACGCCGCCTTTTCGCCGGACGGCAAGCACATCGCGTTCGTCAAACGGCCCAAGGTCCCGGGTCCAGGCGGCCTGCTGCAAGACGAGGTCTGGCTGGCGACCGCGGAAGGTGGTTCGCCCCGCAAACTCGCCGACGGCAGCTATCCATCATGGGGGCCCGATCCGAACTTGCTCTACTTCCAAATGGGCCGATTCAACCAACTGCGGTCCATTCGCGTCGACGTACCTGGCGATTCCCCGCGCGACGTGATGCGCTGCCACGGCCTGTACCCGGCGATCTCCCCGGACGGCAAGCACGTCGCCTACAGCGACGGACTCCGGCTGCGGATCGCCGAGTTGGAATCCAACCGGACGGTGGCAGAGTGGACCTGTCCCGAGCCGCCCTACGGAATGCTCATCGCTTGGTCCCCCGACGGCCAGGAAGTGAGCATGGGCGCGTACACGAACGTCTACAAGGGCCTGTGGATTTACGACCTGCGGAAGAACGAAGCGGTCCACGTCATTGAGGGACCGATTGGCTACGGCCGCTGGTCGCGTGACGGCCGCCGCTTCCTCTTCGACATCAAGGCCACGACGCCGTCGATCTGGATGCTGCCGCTGGAGGCGGGCAAGTCCACGGCCGAGTCGCTGCTCGCTACGGCGGCTGGCCCGCCCAGCCGTTGAACGTGGGCGAATCGGCGCCCTTGCCTTCGATGCGGGCATCGAGAAACGCCCCCGGGACTTGCCTCACTGGCGTTTCGGGTTGACCCTGCGTACGCCGAGCCCCGGCACGCAGCGACGGGGCCGATTCTGGCTGTGGTTGGCCTTATTGGCCGATGACACCTGCGGTCGAACCGCGGATCACGTTGGTCGGCACGGGCAGGGCCGTACCACGGTAGTAGCGGCGCCGGACCGTATTCCCGTAGACGTGAAACGGGCGGTAGCTGCGGTGAATAATCGGCGTCGATTCGATTTGCGCCCGCTGCTCGCCAAACGCAATCACCCGGCCGGACCAGCCCGGCTCCTGACCCGAAGCGAACGAGCCCACGCAAGTCATGCCTGCAAGAATCAACAAGGTAAAAGCCCACTTCTTCATCGTTGTTCTCCTCTCACCCCTATTTGCTCCGGGCAAACAGGCCCGGGGCGTAACTTCTCTTGGAAGTCTTGGCCGATAATCCGCGTTCGTCCAGTTCTGCAGATGCGGCAGTTTGCGTATCGAGGGGCGCTCAGGTTGCACTTTGACGCCGGTAACGGTTACACGGAACCGGGTCTTGCGGCCGGATTGTGCAACGCGGATAATTTGCCGACTGTGGCCATGGCGACCAGAAGATCAGCCCTTACGGCAGCTGGAAGCCGGCTTTCGTACCGTTCTGCCAGACACACACCTAACAGGAGGTTCGCGATGAGCGTAACCACGAAGCAAGTTTCTTCACGCCGCGAGTTCTTGGGGAATACCGGGCGGATCGCGGCGGCAACCGCCATCGCCGGCTTGGCCATCCCGCGCGTTCATGCCGCCGAGGACAACACGCTCCAAGTGGCCTTGATCGGGTGCGGCGGCCGGGGCACCGGCGCGGCGGTCAACGCTTTGTCCGTCAAGCAAGGTCCGATGAAGCTGGTCGCTGCGGCCGATGTTTTCGAGAATCGCGTGCGGAGCAGTATTGAACAGATCAAGCGGCAACGCGCCGATCAGGTCGACGTGCCCCAGGAGCGGCAATTCGTCGGCTTCGATGGCTACCAGAAGGCGATGGATTGCCTGAAACCCGGCGACATTGCGATCTTTGCGTCCCCGTTGGCATTTCGCTGGGTACACTTCGGCTATGCCATCCAGAAAGGCCTGCACGTGTTCATGGAAAAACCCGTGACCTCCGACGGCCCAACCTCGCGCCGGATGATCAAGCAGGCCGAAGAGGCCAAGGCCAAGAACCTCAAGGTGGGCGTGGGTCTGATGTCGCGTCACAGCCGGGCGCTCGAACAACTGCATCAGCGCATCGAGGACGGCGAAATCGGCGACATCATTGCCATGCGCGGCTACCGGATGTCCGGACCGCTCGGGTCGGCGTTCTCGGACAAATGGCCCGGGCAGCCGAGCGAATTGCTGTGGCAGATTCAACGCTTCCACAGCTTCCTGTGGGCAAGTGGAGGATCTTTCAGCGACTTCAACATCCACATCATCGATCATTTGTGCTGGATGAAGAATGCCTGGCCCGTCAAGGCCCAGGGGGTGGGCGGCCGCCATTATCGCGGTTCGGCCGTGGATCAGAACTTCGATTCGTATGCCATCGAGTACACCTTTGCCGACGGCGCCAAGCTGTTTATGGATGGACGCAACGTCGCGGGGGCTCAGGACATGTACGCCAGCTACATCCACGGCAGCAAGGGTTCGGCGATCGCCTCCAAGTCGGGCGACTGCGGGCCGCCCTCCAGCACGTACAAGGGCCAGAACATGGACCGCGACAACATGACGTGGGAATCCCAGATTCCGCCGGGTGAGGGCAATCCGTACGACAACGAATGGAACGATCTGGTGGACGCCATCCGGAACGACAAGCCCTTCAACGAGGCGGAACGCGGCGTGATGGCGAGCGTTGTCACGTCCCTGGGCCGCCGGGCGGCGCATACCGGCCGAGAACTCACCTTGGAGGACATGCTCAACGCCGACCACGAATACGCACCGGATGCGGACAAGTGGACGATGGATTCGCCGCCGCCGCTGAAGTCCGATGCCGACGGCAAATACCCCATCCCGCAACCGGGCTTGATCGGCACCCGCGAGTTCTAAAGCTTCGCGGCCGTGGACAGCTCTGTGTCGATGGATCTGCTCGTCCGCTCTCTGGCGGCGATGGGAGAAACCCCACGATCCATCGGCATGGCGGTGGCACGCAAACGCCAAGCACCGAAGCGAGTCGCCGCGAAGCGGAAACCCGCAAGAACGTAAACCGGGCCAAGGTCAAGATTGGTCAGTCGCTTGCGTTAGCAAGACTTCCTCGGTGCAGCCGCCCGGACCAGCGTCAGGATGCCGGCCTTGATCGCCTCGGGCAGGTCCGGCCAAGCGTCGATGATATCTTGCAGGTCAGACGAGATTGCGACCCCAACTGCTGGCAAGTGTCGCCCGATTGGATGCCCTACAGTAGTTCGTCGCCCCGGTCGCTGGGCAGACACGCAAATCAGGCGTTGGAGCGAATACTCTCGGTCAGCCGCCAGACACCCGTTGTTGGATTTCGCCCCTCCTCCACAACCGTCTCGACATGGGAAATTTGGCAGATTACCACGCCCAGACCATCTGGGCCTGGGCCGGCTACTACACGCCCGAACAACGGATCGGCGGTTTCGACAACCAACGGCCTTGGGAATCGTGCATGACGATTTCGCGGCGCAACCAGTGGTCTTGGGGCGGGCCGCAGGACGGTGTGAAGACACGCGCAGAGTGCCTGAACATGCTGATCCGCTGTGCCGGCGGAGATGGCAATCTGTTGTTGAATGTCGGCCCCATGCCCACCGGCGAGTTTGCGCCGGAACAAGTCGAACGCATGAAGGAAATGGGGACGTGGCTCGCGAAATACGGCGAAAGTATCTATGGCACGCGGGGCGGTCCGTTCAGACCCAGCCGCTGGGGCGTTTCGACGTACAAAGGCCACACCGTCTACCTGCATATCCAGCGCTGGCCCGGGGAGATGCTGCCGCTGCCGGCCATTCCCTCCAAGATTATCCGCAGCTCGGCCCTGACGGGCGGCGACGTGTCCGTCAAGCCGACCGATGACGCGGTCGAGATCTCGCTGCCCGCCGGCGAGCGAGATGAACTGGACACGATCGTGGCCCTGGAGTTGGATTGCCCGGCGGGTGGAATTGCGCCGTTGGCCACGCTCGCCGGCCCGCCATCGTTAGCGACGGGCAAGCGGGTGACGGCCTCGAACGTCTTCCAGGGAAATGCCCAGTACGGCGCCGACAAAGCCTGCGATGACGACAGCGAGACGCGCTGGGCCACCGATTCCGGAACAAAGTCCGCCCGGCTGGAGGTGGATCTCGGCCAGCCGGAGACCATCGGCCGCGCGGCCGTCGAGCAGGCGTTTCCGGAGTTGCGGCGAGTCCGCAAGTTTGCCATCGAGTACGGGCGGGACGACCAATGGCAGACCTGTTACCGCGGCGAGGATCTGGAAGCCTCGCTGGTGGCCCCGTTCGATCCAGTCACCGCCCAACGCGTGCGGTTGAACATCACCGAAGCCACCGATGGGCCGACCGTCTGGGAGTTCGAGTTGTTTCCACCGAAGAAGTGGCCGTTTCTCCTGTCACGCCAATTCATCGACGACTTTGGCCCAGGCAGATCGGTGTCGATATCCTCCAACATGCGTCCGCGGACAAGCCGGCAAAACTCGCATTTGAACAGGAGGAAACGGAGAAAACAGAGTGCCGGATTCTTCTCTGTTGTCTCTGTTTCCTCCTGTCCAAAATGCTTGCAGGAAGACGGAAAACCGGGCAATCCTGGTACGACACGGTGCCATCCTTGAAGGCGTACGGTGCAACGAGCACGTGTCGCAGCCGCCCTTCGGCTCGTGTTTCGCCTCCGCCAAATGTCGGCTTGCCCTCTCAAAGAGGGCCTGCCCGACGGAAGAAAACCGCCGGGATGCTATGTACCGGCAACGAAGGTTTGGTAAAATAACCGACAGTTTGGTATTCTGATTGAGGCCGAACGTTGGGGCCGGCTTGGAAAACCCGGTCACAGTGAGACCACGGAACGAGTATCCCGCCTATTTCTCGGTCACCGAGCACAATGTGAGGTGACTCCTGCACGGAGTTGAAAAGCATGAAGACCGCGTTCGTTTCGGTCGTTGTACTTCTGGCGGCTTCGGGCGGAGCCGCTGCGGCGGAAGTGGCGTCCAACGTTTTCGAAAGTCCGGTCCCGCCCGCACCGGCCGGCGAACTGGACCGCCTTGTCTTTGCCAAATTGTCGTCGTTGGACATCCGGCCCGTCTTGTGCTCCGACGCGGTGTTTCTCCGCCGCGCCTATCTGGACGTGATCGGCACGTTGCCCACGGCGGCCGAGGCCCGGGCGTTCCTTCAGGATCCGGACACCAAGAACAAACGTCGGGCGTTGATCGATCGCCTCCTGGAGCGGACTGAATTCGCGGACTACTGGGCGATGAAGTGGGGCGATATCCTGCGGATCAAAGCCGAATTCCCCGTCAATCTCTGGCCCAATGCGGCCCAGGCGTATCACCGCTGGGTCCGGGCATCCATCGCCGAAAACAAGCCCTACGACACGTTCGTCCGGGAGCTGCTCACCGCCAGCGGCAGCAATTTCCGCGTGGGCCCGGTGAACTTCTACCGGGCCGTGCAGAGCAAGACGCCGGAAACGGTTGCCGGCGCTGTGGCCTTGACGTTCATGGGATCGCGGACCGATTCCTGGCCCGAAGACCGCCGCAAGGGCATGGCCGCATTTTTCTCGCAGATCGGTTATAAGCCGACCAGCGAGTGGAAAGAAGAGTTCGTTTTTTGGGATCCACTCGGCGCGACGGCGGCACCCGGCAACACGGTCCCGGGACGGGCCGCCATCAGCACGTCCGGAAAACCCGCCAGCGACGCGGCGCCGGCGGAGCCGCCCGCAGCGGCAACCGAGCCGCCGGCTGACGCCAAACCGCGGACAGCGGTCTTTCCGGATGGAACCAAGATCCAATTGCCCCCGGACCGGGATCCGCGCGAAGTCTTCGCCGCTTGGCTGATTACTCCGCAGAATCCGTGGTTCACCCGCAGCATCGTGAACCGCGTTTGGGCGTGGCTGCTGGGTCGCGGGATCATCCACGAGCCGGACGATCTTCGCGAAGACAACCCGCCGAGCAATCCCAAGCTGCTGGCGTACCTGGAAAAGGAAATGGCGGCCAACCGCTACGATCTAAAACACCTGTACCGCTTGATTCTGAATTCCAGCACCTACCAGCTGTCCTCGATGCCCCACGTCAGCGGCCCGCAAGCCGAGGCGAATTTCGCCAGCTACCCGCTCCGCCGTTTGGACGCCGAAGTGTTGATCGACGCCATCAACAAGATCACCGGCACATCAGACCTTTACACCAGCCCCATTCCGGAGCCGTTCACTAACATTCCGCGGGACAAACCGGCCATTGCGATTGCCGACGGCAGTATTACCAGTCCCTTTCTGGCCTTGTTCGGCCGTTCGGCGCGGGCTACCGGCATGGAGAATGAACGCGACAACAAGCCGGTTCCTGCGCAGTCGTTGCACATGCTGAATTCCAGCCATATCCAACAAAAGCTTGAACAGGCCACCAAGCTCAAAGCGGTTGTCGAATCCGGCCGCAAACCGCGCGAAGTTGTCGAGGATTTGTACTTGACGGTTCTTTCGCGCCAACCGACGGACGACGAGATCAAGAATGCGCTGGACTACAGCGCGGCTGGTGCCGCAGCGAGCAGGTCCGGAAAGCCGGGCAGAGCGGGCTCGATGAAGAGGCGTGAAGACTGGCTGGACATCACCTGGGCTTTGATCAACAGCACCGAGTTTCTTTATCGGCACTGATTGTTGGGGGAATACGATCAACCACTGAATAGCAGTACTGAGTAATGCCAAACACGCGGCATCAACGACACGTCCGTTCGAATGGCGAAGAGAGGAAACGAGGAAATGAACATGAACCAGAACTCAGAACACGAAAGCGGAATCTCCCGGCGTGAGACGTTGCAGCGGGGTCTGTACGGCGCCGCGGGGTTGATGCTGGCCAAGGGCCTGGGCTCAGGCGGCCAGGCCGTTGCGGCCGAGCCGGATCAGACTCCCAAGCCGGCTCCGGCCAAAGCCAAGTCGGTCATCCAGATCTTCTTGTGGGGCGGCATGTCGCACAACGATACGTGGGACCCAAAACCGGATGCGGGCTACGAGTACTTGGGAGAGTTCTCCCAGGTGATCCCCACCAACGTGCCCGGGGTCCAGCTGGGCGGCCTGTTTCCCGAACTGGCGAAACAAGCGGACAAGTACTCTTTGATCCGCAGCATGACCCACCGCAACAACGGCCACGAGACGGCCGCCTACTTGATGCAGACCGGGCACTCGCCTGGTGAACGGCTGGCGTATCCGAGCATCGGGGCGGTGTTTTCGCTGTTCAAGAGCCCCGGATACAAAGGATTGATTCCGCCGTACGTCGTCCTGACGCGGCCCCAGGGGCGGTTTTCCGAAGAAGGCTTCCTCGGTCCGAAGTTCAAGCCGTTTGCCACCGGCGGCGATCCCAGCGCGCCGCGGTTCGAGGTGGAGGGTGTCGTGGCCCGGAGCATCACCGACGATCGGCAAAAAGGCCGGCGCGAATTGCTCGGCAAGATGAACACCATGGGCGAGATGATGGCGGCCAGTTCCGAATTGGCCGCTGCGGAGGAAGCCAAGAAGCAAGCCTACGAATTGATTTTGGGCGCGGGCAAGGAGGTGTTCGACCTCTCCAAGGAAAAGCAGGAACTGCGGGACCGCTACGGCCGCCACACGTTCGGTCAGGAGTGCCTGGTCGCGCGGCGGTTGGTCGAGACGGGAGTCCCCTACGTCGTCATCAATTACCCCGGAGGCTGGGACACGCACAGCAATCACTTTACAACGATGCGCCGCCAGTGCCCCCAGCTGGACCAAGGCTTGGCGATGCTGTTGCAGGATTTGAGCGACCGTGGCTTGCTGGACAGCACCATCGTCTGGTGCTGCGGCGAGTTCGGCCGGGGGCCCAAGGTGGACTGGCAACCGCCCTGGAACGGCGGCCGCAACCACTATGGCAACGTCTTCTCCGTCCTGGTCGCCGGCGGCGGATTCAAGGGCGGGTGCGTGGTCGGATCGTCGGATGAGAAAGCCCAGGAGGTCAAGGAGCGGCCCGTGTACCCGGTGGACCTGCTCGGCAGCATCTACCAGTTGGCCGGCATTGACGCCAACGCCAAGTTGCCCCATCCCATGGGCTTGGACGCTCATGTATTGCCCGCGGCATCGGAGGGCGTGAAGTCGGCCGGATTGTTGACAGAGATCATGTAGTACGCGCTGGTGCTGGGAAACACCGGCTGGTTTCGGTTTTGCAGACAAGGGAGCAGTTCATGAGCAGAGTTCATTGGCTACCGATCTTGGGGTTGGCCGGAATGTTGACGCTGGCATCTTTCGCGTCTGCACAGACCAGGCCGTACATCGGGTTTGTCTATCCGGCCGGCGGCCAGCAGGGCACCACGTTCCACGTCAAGTTAGGTGGACAGGGAATGGACGATGTGGACCGGGTGCTGGTCACTGGCACGGGCGTTTCCGCCAAAGTAGTCGAGTATCTCCGCAAGCTGGGCCCTCAGGAAACGACGTTGATGAGGGAACAGCTGAACGAACTGAAGCGGGAACTGCAGCAAGCGGGGGACCCGGCGGAGAAGGATGAGGCGACGCTGAAGCTGGTAGCCAGGATCGAGAAGCGAATGGCCGAATACGTCAATCGGCCCGCCTGCTCTTCGATTTCCAGTCTGGTGTTCGTCGAGGTCACGGTGGCCCCTGACGCGGAACCCGGCGTGCGGGAACTGCGGCTGGCAACGCCGCGTGGCGTATCGAACCCGCTCGTATTTCATGTTGGCCAATTGCCCGAGTTTTCCCGCAAACCGATGATTACCAGCGATTTTCAGGTGCTCGGCAAGGAAGAACTCGCGCTTCGCAAGCGGCCGCCAGACGAGGTGGAGCAGCGGATTTCCGTGCCGTGTACCGCCAACGGGCAAGTCGCTTCGGGCGAAGTGAACTGGTACCGGTTCGAGGCCCGCAAGGATCAGCGGCTGGTGTTCTCGACTGCGGCACGGCAATTGATCCCCTACATTGCCGACGCCGTTCCAGGCTGGTTTCAGCCCGTCATTGCGGTTTGCGACGCCACCGGAAAAGAACTTGCGTATAACGACGACTTCCGCTTCAAGCCCGATCCGACGCTGATCTTCGAAGTGCCCCAAGACGGCGAGTACCTGTTCAGCATCACCGACGCCATCTTCCGCGGCCGCGAGGATTTTGTGTACCGCGTGACGATCAGTGAACTGCCGTTGGTGACCAGCATCTTTCCGCTGGGCGGCCAGGTGGGGGCGGTCGGGAAGATCGGGATGCAGGGCTGGAACTTGGAAACCGCCGAGTTGATGCCGCTCCCGCCGGACGCCGGGCCGGGAGTCCAGTTGCTCGCCACAAGCAAGGACGAATTCGTTTCCAACCGCGTGCCCTTCGCGCTGGACACGTTGCCGGACGGCTTCGACCAGGAACCCAACAACAGTGCCGCGCGGGCTCAGAAAGTCCAGCTGCCCGTCATTCTGAACGGGCGTATGGATCGCGCGAACGACGAAGACGTGTTCCAGATCGAAGGCCGTGCCGGCGATGCGCTTGTCGCAGAAGTCATGGCGCGCCGGCTGGACTCGCCGCTGGATTCCTTGCTCCGAGTGACCGACGCCTCCGGCAAAGTGCTCGCGTTCAATGACGATCATGAAGACGCCGGGGCGGGTACCAACACCCACCACGCGGATTCCTACTTGATGGGCACCCTGCCCGCGGACGGCAAGTACTTCATTCACCTGACCGACACCGCCCGCAGCGGAGGTGACGAGTATGCCTACCGTCTGCGCATCAGCGCGCCCCAGCCCGATTTCGCCTTGCGCGTGGTGCCTTCCAGTATCGCAATGCGCAGCAAGGGTACGGCGACGGTCAGCGTCTATGCGATCCGGAAGGACGGATTCACCGGCGAGATCAAGCTCCGTCTAAAGGACCCGCCGGAGGGGTTTTCGGCGTCACCCATCTCCTTGTCGGCAACGCAGGAAGTCGTCAGGCTGACGGTGAAGACGGCCCTGACGGAGACGGCGGATCCCGTCAATCTGATCGTCGAAGGCCGCGCGAAGATTGGAGACCGGGACGTCGCCCACGAGGCCGTGCCGGCGGAAGACAAGATGCAGGCATTCCTGTGGCGGCACCTCGTTCCTGCCGAGGAACTGAAAGCCCTGGTCTACGATCCGTCTTACACACCTCCGCCCAAACGCGTGCCGCCGCCAGCCGCGATCGAAACGCCCGCCCCGACCCCTTCGGCGGCCCCAAAGACGGAACCACCCAAATTCAGCAAATCGCAAGTCACCGGGCGTCTGAGACAGCTCAAGTTCCTGTACGAAGACTGGCTGCTGACGGACGATTTTTACGCCCGCAAGGTCGCGGAATGCGAGGCCCTGCGCTGAGTTGTCCGGCCAGCTTGGAGACGTTGGGGCCGGCACGGGAATCGCCCGCAGTTTCGGAACGGGCGTGACCCTCGGG
>CAZXYZ010000090.1:0-47564 GCA_964645045.1 uncultured Pirellulaceae bacterium
CCACGGCTTTGACGCGGGCTGTCGAGGGCGCGGAGGACCGGCCGGAGACGGCGGTGGAAGACCTGCAGCGGATCAACCTCAGCCGCGATGACGCCGTGGTCGGTATCGCGACCAGCGGACGGACTCCGTACGTGCTGGGCGGCTTGCGGTACGCCGCCCAGATCGGCGCGTTGACGGTCGGACTGACTTGCAACGCGGATTCCGAATTGACCGCGGTGGCTCAGCAGATGATCGTTCCCGTCGTCGGCCCCGAAGTGATCAGCGGCTCGACGCGGCTGAAAGCCGGCACGGCCACCAAGCTGGTGCTGAACATGCTCAGCACGGGCGTGATGGTCCAGCTGGGCAAGACTTACGGCAACCTGATGGTCGATCTGCAGACGACCAACCGCAAGTTGGCCGACCGCTCGCGGAGGATCGTCCGGCATTTGACCGGTGTCTCGGATGACGAGGCGTCAGCACTTCTGCAACGCTGCGGCGGCGATACCAAGACGGCGATTGTCGCGCTGCAGTGCGGCGTGGCGCCGCAGGAGGCGCAGTGTCTGTTGGCGGCCGCCGGCGGTCAGTTACGGGGAGCTTTGGAAAGCGCGAAATCGCGGTCGGCGGGGGGTGGAAAGGCGGACAGCCCGGGGACGGAAGGCCGAGCGGTCGAGGATCCTGTCGAGGTTGCGTCACGGCCGATCGCCGATGGAACAACCGGGCCGGGAAATGGGGGCGAAAGTCCGTCAGCCAATCTCGTCCTGGGAGTCGACGGCGGCGGTACGAAAACGGTTGCCTGGTTGGCGAGTGCTGACGGCCGTGAGTTGCAGGTTGTCGGCCGCGGCGAAGCGGGATCATCGAACCCGCAAGCGGCCGGCTGGGCGACCGCGCTGGACAACGTCGAATGTGCGATCGGTCGCGCCTGGCTGGCGGCGGGGACGGGGCGAGCGAAGATTCGCGCTGCGTGCCTGGCCTTGGCCGGCGCGGGACGCGACAGCGACCGCCAACGCATCGAGGACTGGGCGCGGCGCAGCGGTTTTGCCGAGCAGATCTTGGTGACGCACGACGCCCTGCCCGTGCTCGCCGCAGGCACGCCCGGCGGGGTCGGCGTGGCCGTGATTTCCGGCACTGGCTCGCTGGCGTTCGGCCGCCATGCGGCCGGCCAGACGGCGCGCGCGGGCGGCTGGGGGTACCTGATCGGCGACGAAGGCAGCGGCTACGCGATTGCGCGGCAGGCGTTACAGGCGGCGGCCCGCGCGTGGGACGGCCGAGGCCCGCAGACGGCGCTGACGGAACGACTGCTGGCGGAACTCGGCTTGGTGCAGCCCAGCGAACTGGTCCACGCCGTGTATGGACGCCAGCAGGATCGGCACTGGCTCGCGGGGTTGGCGCGCGTGGCGGCCGAAGCGGCGGATGCGGGGGACACAATCGCATGCCGAATCCTTGACGAAGCCGCCACAGACCTGGCAGCGATGTGCATGGCCGTCGCAAAACAGCTCGGGTTTGGCACCGGCACCGTGCCGCTGTACTTGGCGCTGGCCGGAGGCATGTTGGTCAACGCCGCGACGGTGAGAGATCGCCTGATCCAGAAGGTGCGGGAAGGAGGCTTCGAGCGAATCGAAATCCAGTTGGTGCCCGAGCCGGTCGCCGGTGCGGTGCGGTTGGCGAGCGAATCCCATTTTGGAATGGAGTGACTTGCAGCGGCGAGCGGCGTGGCGTCAGCCCGCCGGTGGAAATTTCGCGTGCAGCGGCGAACGGCGTGGCATTAGCCCGCCGGTGGAAATTTCGCAGTGGCCAACCACCGTGGGGCTGACGCCACCACGTTCGCCAGGGGCAATCCACCGTGGGGCTGACGCCACCACGTTCGCCAGGGGCAATGCACCGTGGGGCTGACGCCACCACGTTCGCCTGGGGCAATCCACCGTGGGGCTGACGCCACCACGTTCGCCAAGGGCAATGCACCGTGGGGCTGACGCCACCACGTTCGCCAAGGGCAATGCACCGTGGGGCTGACGCCACCACGTTCGCCAGGGGCAATCCACCGGTGGGCTTACGCGACACCCCTCGCCGGAGCCCCCCCATAAAGGGGTTCCCGGATTTTTTCGCCGATATTCCACGTTCGACTCGCGAAAACGCCATCCGCTTCTTATACAATCAATGCTCAATCGCCCGGGCCCGACTGTCCCGGAAACGGAAGCCGTTGCTCCTGGTGCCATTCCTTCTGACCCACCTAATTGCCCAAAGGAGATTTTTCATGTCGACTCCGATTACCCGCCGTGACATGTTGCGCACGACCGCTGTAGCCGCCGGTGTTTGGACCACGCACGGATTCCTGGCGCGCGCCCAATCCAAATCGCCCAACGAGAAGTTGAACATCGCCTGCATTGGCATCGGCGGCCGCGGCGGCGACGACGTGAACGGCGTGGCCGGCGAGAATATCGTCGCGTTGTGCGACGTCGACGAAAAACGCGGCGGCGGCACGTTCCAGCGTTTCCCTCAAGCCAAACGCTACAAGGACTTTCGCAAAATGCTCGACGAGATGCATGCCCAGGTCGACGCCGTGGTGGTCGGCACGCCCGACCATACCCACGCGCCGGCCGGCGTGATGGCCATGAAGCTGGGCAAGCACTGCTATTGCGAAAAGCCGCTGACGCACAGCGTATACGAAGCCCGCATGATGGCGGAAGTGGCGCGGGAGAACAAGCTCGTTACGCAAATGGGAACGCAGATCCATGCGGGCGATAATTATCGGCGCGTCGTCGAGTTGGTGCAGCGGGGAGCGATCGGCCCGGTTCGCGAAGTCCACGTGTGGCTGGGAGCGAACTTTGGCGGCCCGCCCGAGCCGACGGACATGTCGCAGCCGGCAGCACCCCAGGACCAGCCCGCGATTCCGGAGGGACTCGATTGGGATCTGTGGCTCGGCCCGGCCGCCTATCGGCCCTATCATTCGGCCTACGCCCCGTTCGCTTGGCGCTATTGGTGGAATTTCGCCAACGGCCAACTCGGCGATTTCTTCTGCCACTACTGCGACCTGGCGTTCTGGGCGTTGAACCTGCGGCATCCGCTCACGGTCGAAGCCAAAGGTCCGGTCCATCCCGAAAGCGCCGCCCGCTGGACGATTGCCAAGCAGGAGTACGCGGCTCGGGGCGATCTGCCTGCCGTGAGTTTGAATTGGTACAACGGCGGCCCCTACCCGGCGCTGGTCAAAGACAAGCAGCTTCCGCAGTGGGGCAGCGCCGTGCTGTTCATCGGATCGGCCGGGATGTTGATCGCCGACTACGGCCGGCACCAGCTGTTGCCCGAGGCCCAATTCAAGGACTTCAAACGCCCCGACCCGTTCATCCCGAACTCGATCGGCCACCATCGCGAATGGACCGAAGCCTGCAAGACCGGCGGGCCGACGACGTGCAATTTCGATTACTCCGGCGCGCTGACCGAAGCCGCCCTGCTGTGCAACGTCGCCCTGCGAACGGGGAAAAAGCTGAATTGGGACGCGGAGAAACTCCAGGCGACGGGTTGCCCCGAAGCCGACGCCTTCATTCGGCGTGGGTACCGCGACGGTTGGAAGCTGTAAGTTCGCGCCTCCCGGATTTCGTCCTGGATACTCTCTCGCCAGGGGTAAAGCGACGTTCGCTCTCCTCGCGTCGCTTTACCCAAACGTCGCAGAAATCCATAGTTTTGGGGTGGAGTGAACTCCAGAACGGATGCCGAAAGACTCCCAAAAACGATTGACTCCCAGAAATCGCACGATATGCTAAGGGGCGTTTGAGGGTAACGAGGGTTCCAAAGTCCTCTCGAGGGCGCGATGGTCTCACTGGCGGTCTTCCCCTCTTTTTATGGGGACACGCTGGCGCTAGTCCTCTGGCGGAACGAAGAATTTTTATCGCGTGTATGCCGTTCGTTGGTTCATCCATTTTTCTTGTCGGAGGTTTGCCTCATGAACAGATTCCGAAAGCAAGGGTTCACTTTGGTCGAGTTGCTGGTGGTCATTGCCATCATTGGCATCCTCGTCGCGCTGTTGCTGCCGGCGATCCAGGCAGCGCGGGAAGCGGCCCGGCGGAGTGAGTGCCAGAACAAGATGAAGCAGCTCGGCGTGGCGATTCACAACTACCATGACACGCACAAGGTCTTCCCGCCGGCCGGCATCAACTACGGGTGGGCGGATGGCGTGAACAATCCGATCAAAGGTCAGATCCTCAACGTGAGCGGGTGGGTGATGACGCTCCCCTTCCTGGAGCAGCAACAACTGTACGATCAGTACGATTTCAAGGTGGCCGCGTGCAATTACACCCGGAACCCGCCCATTAACACGGAAACCGGGACGACCGCCGTGGCGATCACCTCCGCCACGAATGCGGAAGTGGTCAGCACGCTCCTTAAGGCATTCCTTTGCCCTTCCGACGGGTACAATCCCATCATGAGCGACGAAGGGGGCACCACCTACAACCCGTACAACGGCAATACGGGCGCCAAGACCAGCTACGATTTCAGCGTCTGGGTGGGCGACCGGTGGACCCACAACGACTGGCCAACGCAGTCCATCGTCTCGAAGTACATGTTCGGCGAGAACAGCGACACGGGCATGTCGCACATTATCGACGGGACCTCGAACACCGTGGCCATCAACGAGCAAACGCACAATGTGATCGATGGCGCCCCTTGCGCTTGGGGGTATCGCGGCTGGGTGCAGTTCGGCCTCGATCTGAATTTTTACGGCATCAATCGTTTCGACGTGTTCCTTGGGTCATGGTACACGGGCGACCGGACGAGGATCGCGGGCAGGCTCGCGGAGTTCGGCACCACCGGCAGTCTGCACCCGGGGGGAATCAACGTGACGTTGGGCGACGCTTCGGTCCGGTTCCTTTCGGAGACCACCGATCTGGTCGTGCTGAGGGCCATCTCGACGATTTCCGGCGGCGAAACCGATTCGATGAAGTAATCGGCGGCGGGGCTAGGACAAGCCGTGAATCTGGAATGGCTGATTTTTCCAGGAAGGGAATAGCATGCGGTTTTCTTCGATTTTGCTTCTGGGTTGTGCAGTCCTGATCCTCGGCATGACCGGCTGCGGAGGCGGAGGCGCGGATCAGCCGGATTTGGTTCCGGTCAGCGGCACGGTCAAGCTGGACGGCCAGCCGGCGCCGGGGATCGCGGTGATGTTCTTTCCCGTCGGCGTGACGCGTGGGACCACTTACTATGCGAACACCGACTCGAGCGGCTTGTACACGTTGCAGGCCAGCAACGGCCAACAGGGCGCCCCGGTGGGCGACTACAACGTGACGTGCAGCAAGTACGTCATGCCTGACGGGTCGCCCTTCACGAGCGACGGAACCCAGTCGCCGGAGATGGCCGGCGCCAAGGAATTGTTGCCGCCGCGGTTCAGCAACCAATCGCAGACGGTACTTAAGGCCACCGTTCCGGCCGAGGGCGGCAAGGTCGATTTCGAAGTGACGTCGAAGTAGGACCGAGGGCTTGGCACCGTTCGAGAAATAAGTGGCGTAAGCTTCCAGCTTGCGATGCCATGATCTCACGCAAGCTGGAAGCTTACGCCACGGAGAAACTGGACAGTTATTCCTCGAACGGTGCTTACCTGCGTTTCCCGGCCTGCAGCCCTTCGTAGACGGTCAGCATTTTTTCGATACTGGCGGCCAGGTATTGGTCGCCCGTTTTACGGGCAACCTGCAGTGCCTCGCGCGCCGTCAGCGCGGCGTCGCCGAAACGGCCGAGCACCGCGTAGACTCCGGCCAGCGTTTTCAGCGCGAGCGGATCGCGGCGCCGCGTCACTTCACAAGCCTTGGCCGCCAGCGCCAACGCCTCGTCGATATTCGCCAGTTTCGGGTCGGCCATGATGCGAACCGACGACAGCTCCAACAGGGCCGGAACAAACGCCGGATCGGCTTTGAGCGCCTGCTGATAATACGGAACCGCCTGTTCCGGCTTGCCTTGGCGGTAAAACGCGTGCCCGCAGTAGTAGTTCGTGGTGGGAATGTCCGGCGAGAGGCGGGCGGCCTCGGCAAGCTGACTCGCCGATTCGTCGAATTTGCCCCGCTCCAGCAAGATCATGCCCAGCGTCGAATGGGCCTCGAGGCAGTCGGGATCCTGCCCGATCGCTTGGCGGCAGTGCTCGACTGCTTCGTCGAACTTCCGCTCCTTGTGCAGCAGCACGGCCAGACGCCCATGGGCTTCGGCGTGTTCCGGGTGGAGGCCCAGGACCCGCAAGAGCTGGGATTTCGCCTCGGCGTTGTGGCCCTGGCCGGCCAGGATCGCCGCCAGTTGGAGCCGCGATTCGCTGTTGGCCGGGTTGATCTCGATCGCCCTCTGCAACAAAGGAACGGCCCCGGCAGCATCGTCCTGTTTGACGTACTCCATCGCCGCCCGATAGTAATTGTAGTCGTCCAGAAAGGCTTCGGTGATCTTGCGGATCGCATCGGGTCCGGCGTTGACGAACTCCGGGATATTGGCGGCTCGCTCCGGCACCGTGAACCGGGAGAGCACGACCGGCACGCTGCTGTGGCCGGCGGCGTCGATGTGCGTCAGGAAAAGCTGGGTATAGGCCGAATAGGCCTTCGAGGAAAAGACCAGCCACTTGCCGTTCGGCGACCAACTGTGCCACGAGTTCATCCGCGGCGTGTTGCACTCGAGCCGGCGGGCCTCGCCCCCCGCGGCCGGAACGATGGTCAGCTGGCTGTCGGGCTGCAGCAGCATGAAGCTCTTGGCCTGGCAAAAGACGATCCACTTCCCGTCGGGCGAGAACTTGGGGAAATAATTGCTCAGGCCGTTGTTTGAAGCGCCCTCGATGGGCTCCGCCTTTCCGCCCTGTCCGCCGTTGAACGGGATGCGGTACAGGTCGTAGCGGAAGGTCCTTCCCCCGTCCAGGAATTCCTTGGCGGCTTCCTGGGGGACCAAGACCGACTTGACGTCCTCCACGCCCTCCGGCTCGTAAGCCTCGGCACGGGCGAAGACCAGCGACTTTCCGTCGGGACTCCAGGTCGCGTTGGTCTGCACGAAGCGCGGATCGTCGGCGCCGGGCAAGGCCTGGTAGGTTTTCGCCTGTCGATCGTAGACCGCCAGGATCCCTTTGACGAGGAAGAAGAGCTGGGAAAACATCAAATCGGGCTTGTCCACGGCCAGGGCCCGGTCCTTCACGGTCCCGGCCACGTACCGGCCGTCGGGAGAGACCTGGCAGAGGAGCCCGAAAGTCGCCTGGCCGTCGTCCCGGCGATAGTCGCTCCAGGTGATGACCTTGCTCTCGTCCAGCACGATCTGTGGCTTGATTGGTGCGATCGCGTAGGAGCCCTTGTCGTTGCCCGAGTCGATTTCCATGGCGAGGGTCGAGCCGTCAGCCGAGAAGGAATGGCAATTCCCGCACACCGGCAGCTTTTCCAGCACAATCGGCGGCGGCTCTTTGGACGAAATCGGCCCAAACCGCCAGCGGATGCAGGCGGCCGGATCCTTGACGGCGGTGAGAAAAGGCAGGTTCACCTCCCGATAGAACAAGGGAGCTTCCACCGCGTCGGACGACGTGCTGATCGACACGCCGGCTTGGGAGATCACGCGGGCGGGCTGACGCGAATCGACGCCCTGCACCGTGACGATGACCTTCTTTTCCCGCGAGCGCTGCTTGATGGTCTCCCAAGCGTCATCCGGCAGCGTCCATGCTTGCGCGGCAGCGCGGAAATCCAACGGTTCGCCGTCCGGGAAGCGGAACTGGACCAGCCACAGGTCCGCCGAGGGGTTTTCGTCGTGCCAGCGGAATGCGGGGGCGGCGATGTCGGGCGGAAACAGGGCTTGGTCCAGCGGATACAGGATCCGCAGGGGGCGGGGCGGGGCGTTTTCCCGCGGGGCGACCGCCGCTGGACCGGCTGCCGCAGGCGGACCGTTCGAGCCGGCGCTGGGAGCCTGCGATGGGGAACAACCGCCTGCCAGGATCGTCGCGAGGAACGCAACGACCGCACCGGCGGATCGGTTCCACAACGCAGGACGGACGTTCCGTCCGTTCTGGCCGGACGGGCAGTCTGACCTGCGTGATTCGCGTCGGAGAATTAGCGGGGTTGCGGTGTCCATGCTTGCAGGGCGCGCTGGTGATTGGAACATTGCCGTTTGGGCTCCCGGGACAGTGAGCTGCAGAAATGAACCAGATCGATCCGCTGGTCGGCGGTGACGCCCGGGCAGGCGGGATGGGGAGTGCCCGGCATGCCCAACAGGATCCGCAGGTACAGCGACTCCGGTTCGTGCCCGCCCTTGAACGCGTCGACGACCAGGTTGCGGGATGGCGCGGGGCGGCTTTTCTCGTCGAACAGGGGCAGGTCCCCGACGCCCGTCCCGTCTTCGCCGTGGCAGTTTCGGCACCCGAGCTTGAAATAGGCGTCTTGGCCGCGCGCGATCGCCTGAGGATCGGCAGGGCCGATGGGGGGAACAACGGCGGCGTCGGCGGGGGTCGTGCATAGCTTGACGACCGCGCGGACCTCGTTCTCGTCGATTTCCTCCCTGTTCTTGAGGAGCGTATCGATGAAATGCTCTCCCACACCCACGCGGTTCAGCCGCCGCACCTCTTGCGCCAGCAGCATCCGCTGGTCTTCACTCAACTTGTCAAAGGCGCGCATCGACGTGCCCGGCATCCCGCGCCGGATGCCCGCTTCGAGGTCTTCGACGGTGGGAACCCCGTTGACGGTGCTGACCAGCCGGAACTTGCCGGTGCGGAGGTCGCGAGGCTTGGGGAACAAGTGCCGGGCGGCACGGCCGTTGCCGTCGCCGTCTTCGCCGTGGCATCCGCTGCAGTGCAGGGCATACAGCCCGGAAGCGGTCGGCTCCGAGCCTTGCTGCCCGTCTTCTGCGGCTTGACCTGCATCGGCCTCTCGCGTGTCCGGAGGCGACGCCCGAAGCCGCCGCAACTCGTCCTCGGCCTGCGGATCCTGAGCGCCTGTGGCGACGCGGGCGACCAAGTCGTCCATCCGGACGCTGTAGTGATGGACGGCATCGAGCCGGGCAAAAAACCGCCGGGCGGGGATGGCCTTTTCCTGGAGCGCCGACGAGACCGCCGCACCGACTGTAATCCCACCGAGTTCGGGATCGTCCGCACGCGCGCGGGCAAACCAACGATCCGCTTCCCGGTAATTGCCCGACTCGAGTTCAAGTCCTGCCATCTCGGCGGAATACTCCGCCGAGGCCCGAAGCGGTTGCGGCAGCGACTCCAGCACCGTTCGGGCGTCGTCCAGGCGATTCAATTCGCGCAGGATCTTCGCGAGTCTCAGTTGGGCGGTTTCGTTGGACGGCGCACAGGCCACGAGAGAGGCATATTGGCCAAGCGCCTCCTCGAGTTGGTTTTGGTCCTCGAGGAACTCGGCGAGCGCGATCTGTGCCAACTCGTGGCGAGGCTGCCGGGCCAGCGCGTCTTCGAACGCGCGTTGGGTCCGCTTCAGGAAATCCTGCCGCCGTTGGATGTCGCGTTCGTTCTTGCCCAGCCAGAACCAGTAGACTCCCCTCATGTACGCCAGATGCGATTCCAACGGAGAACCGGCCTCCCAGACGTCGAGGGCGATCTCGGCGCGTTCCGGATCTTTCTTGACCAGATACCCGCTCACCAGTGCCGCATAGAAATCGTCCCGCGGCACGCCCGCTGCGGTCATCGCCGCCAGTTCACCCTCGACCCCTTCGTCAAGGTTGCCGTCCTGGATGCGTGCCAGCTTGGTCTCCTGCCGGATTTGTACCGCAGGAACGCCCTTTTGTCCGGCTCGTTGGAGGGCCTCGCTCCAGCGATCCTGTTGGCGCCAGCGGCGGAAACACGCGGCGCGGATCAAGTCCGTTGTGCCGTCGCCGGGATCGAGCCAGGCCGACCACGCCAGCCACTCCTGCGCCGCGCTGATCGCGCCGTCGTGGAGGCGGGCCCGGGCCATCCTCCGGGTCCCCCATGCCAGGGCCGACCTGCCAACCAACAGCAGCGCGGCCGCCAGGAGGAGGAGCACGACGGTCCAGACGGCGATCCGTCGCACGCGCTGCGGGCGTTTGGGCGGCTTCGCCTCCAGGGATGTCTTTTGCTGCGACATGCTCCAGAACCATTCCACGTTCAACCCCGGGCCGGCGGCGACGGCGCGCCGGGCTGTGCATCGTCGCCGTCGGCCCGGTGAAACGGGCCCGATAGAACCGCACGGCACATGATCATACAAGATCCCCGTGTCACCCAACACCGCGAGCGGGTAAAATCGCGGCATGCAAGACTCGATCCAGCCGCTCACCGAGCCGGAGAGGATGCCGCAAGGAACCGGCTCCGGAACACCACGCGTTCGTGCCCGGACATGGGCCTTCACGGCCTTGCTGGCGTGTGGCATCGCCGCGTGGGCCGCCTGGCACGCGTTGTCCGGCGACGCGAAACGCAGCGCAGACCGTCCCGTCTTGTCGCACGGTTCGCCGGCGCCGCCGCCCGACCCGGCGCTGGAGCCGAGAATTGTCGCGTTTTGCAGCGACTGCCACGCGATGCCGCGGGCCGGGAATCTTCCTCGCGACCGCTGGCATGCCGAAGTGCAACTGGGCTACGAGTTCTATGCCCGCTCGGAGCGGAACGATCTGGATCCGCCGCCGATGCACGAAGTGGTCGCGTATTTCCGGTCTCGTGCGCCCCAAGAAGTGTTGTTTCCGCAACCGGTGGAAGCCAAAACCCCTCTGCGTGTCACGTTTGCCGTCCAAGAATTGACTTTCAGCCAAGGCGCCGGCACCCGTCCGGAGATCTCTCACCTGCGGTGGGTCCGCTTGGCACCGGAGGATCATCACGTCTTGTTGTTCTGCGATCTGCGATTCGGCTACGTCGCCGCCGTCGACTTCCGCGACCGCAGTCCCAGTCCCCGGATCGTGGCGCGACTGGACCACCCCTGTCACATCGAGACGTGCGACCTCGATGGGGACGGGCTGAGCGACTTGGTGGTCGCCGACCTGGGCAGTACCAGTCCCAGCGATCACGACCGGGGACGAGTCGTCTGGCTGCGGCGCGAGAAGGCCGCGGGCGATTTCCAAGCGACGGTGCTGGCGTCCGGCCTGGGACGGGTCGCCGACGTGCGGCCGGCCGATTTCGATCGCGACGGGGATCTCGATCTGGTCGTGGCCGAATTCGGACATTATCAGACGGGTGGGATTTTTCTGTACAAGAACGTCGCCGATCCTGGTGAGCCGCCCCGTTTCGAATCGGAAGAACTCGACGACCGCCCGGGCACGATTCACGTGCCGGTGCATGACTTCAACGACGACGGACTGCCGGATTTTCTGGCGCTGGTCAGCCAGGAATGGGAGCACGTGGACGCGTTCGTGAATCGGGGGGAGGGGCGGTTTCATCTTCAAACCCTCTGGGCGGGACCGGATCTGATGTTCGGGTCCAGCGGCATCGAATTGGCCGATCTGGACCGGGACGGAGACCTGGACGTGCTCTACACCAACGGCGATGCCTGGGACAACTGGTACGCCAGTCCGTCGCACGGCGTCCAATGGCTCGAGAACCTTGGCGACCTGCGGTTTCAGTACCATCGGCTGGCCGACATGCCCGGCGCTTACCGCGCTTTGGCCGGCGACCTTGACGGGGACGCCGATCTGGACATCGTCGTGGTTGCCTGGCTTCCCCCGCCCGTCATGCCCCGCAGTGTCCTGGCCGCCCCGCTGGCGTCGATCGTGTGTCTGGAACAGACAGAGCCGGGAGTTTTTCTCCGGCATACGCTCCAGACCGGCTCGCCTTACTACCCCACGTTCGAACTGGCCGACTTCGACGGCGACGGCGACCTGGACTTCGCCGTGGGCCCGGGGCCGCGTGTGGCGAATACGCCTCAGAAGACGCACTGGTTGAACGTCTGGTGGAATCAGAGAATCGCCAGCGGCGGGAAGTAGCGTTGCCATGTGCCGGGATGCTCGAGCCACCCCTGTAAAGGTGCCAACGTCGCTGGAGTCCACGCTTTAGCGTGTTTTTGTGGCGGGCATAGCCCGCCTGGCACGCTAGAGCGTGGACTCCAACAAGACCCGGCACTGCGGATTTACCAGAAAACTGTACCTTTACAGGCGTGGATGCTTGAGCTCCGCCGCCTTTGGGAGGCCGCAGGCGATCCCGTTCCAATGCCGGCGCAAGCATCGGCTGGCGATGATTCCTTCCGGGCGAAGGTCACCGCGTCCATCGCGATTCAGCGGGCGGGGGCCGCGCCGGCAGACGCCCCGTCGTTGGTCAAGGAAAAGTCGAACTCGTTCGTGCCCGTCGCGACATCGGCGGTCAGTTCGGTCCGGGAGTTGTAGCGGGCGGGGATGTACATCTCTCCGACCGGAACCTTCTCGCCGGGGTTGGATTCATCGAACTTGCCGGGCACGGGCCGCGAAGCCGTGATCTCTACGGTCATTTTGCCGGAGAACGCTTCCAACTGGTACTGGCCATCCTTGATCTCGGCGCTAAATGCCCGCGCATCACCCCCCACGGCGCGAAAGAGGATCCGGCCTTCTGGGACGGGCTGGCCGTCGAACGTGACCTTGCCGCTGACCGGATGCGTGTCGAGTCCGGTGGAGCCACAGCCGACAATCATCGTGGTGGCCAGGAGTGCGACGAGCGTGGTAATACGGTTGGTGCGCATCTGCGTCTTCCTCTAAGATGTCGAATTAGTCGTGCGGGCTAGTGTCGCGGACCACGGCGAGACTCCCATCGGCCGCCGTGGTTGACGTGGCCGGTCGTGCAGAACGCTCGGTAGCCCGAGGGAGGCGGCCGGCACGGGGGCGGTTGCTTACCAAGCCCCCGGCGGGCTGCCGTCCTCGCGGTTTCCGACGTTCCGGAAGGTTTGGGTGTCGACACTGTCGTTGACGAACTTCACCGCGCCGTCGCACAGAACCGTATTAACACCGCCCGGATGATAGCTCCGCGCGAAGCAATAGCGGCCGACGAGTCCGCCGGCATTGCCGTTTTCGCAGGGCGCCTTGGGCCAGGTTGTGGTCTTGCACGAGTAGACCCGGTCGGGCACGGTCGTGTTGGGCGATTCGGCCGACGAGAAGGCAAACGAACCGTGCGGGGCCCCGCCCCAGTATCCGCCCAGTTCACCCCACGTGGCGCCCGTCTTGCCGCGGATAATGCCCTCGCCCGCCATCAGCACGTTGGAGGTTCCGTCCAGGCAGGCGGCCAGCGTTCGCGGGATGTCGGGGATGCTGGTGCCGAACATCCCGCCGTTTTCAGTACGCACGGTGTTGTAGAAATTGCCGTCGATCGCGGCGGGAGTATAAGGGTAGCCGCCGCCCCCGCAAACCGCATAGTTGCCCTGAAAGCCGTTGTTAGTCCCGCCCCCGCCCACGGCAGGAATGGAAGGATCCGACGGACACATGAACGCGGGGACCGGACGACCGGCCAGGTCAACTGCGATCTGATGGACATACTGCGTCCGGTCGGACTCATACTCATCGGAGTACGGCTTTTGTTCGACGTAGGGCAGGATCCGGTGATACCAGCAGTCCCGCCGGTGGAACTGGTCGGCAGCTTCGACCCTCCACCCGTAAGGCAGGCACTTGTGCGTGTCGTGGTAATTATGCATGGCAATTCCCAGCTGCTTCAGATTATTGACGCACTGCGTGCGCCGGGCCGCCTCCCGCGCCGCCTGGATGGCGGGCAGCAGCAAAGCCACCAAAATGCCGATGATGGCAATCACCACCAACAATTCGACCAACGTGAAACCTCGAGATCTTCGGATCATGCCGATTCTCCTGGAAGAGAAACAATCGAATGAAAACAAAACCGTGTGCAAGGCATGGCGATCAAAAGCAAGCGACCACCGCCAGGGGCGGTGGCTTTGCTCTGCTGAGCAAAGCGACTGCGAACAAGACAAGCAACGTTGGCTGCCAGTCCGGAAACTACCGTTTCGATGTCAAGGCAAAGTCGATCGTGCCGCCGCCGGCCGGTACGGTCGCCTTCAGTTCGGACGTGCCGTCCAGGCTGTAGCGTGGAGGCAGCAACTCCTTGGCGTTCGACTCCAGCGGCGAGACGTCAGTGTCACGGGGGTAGTCCGATCCGTCGGGCATGATCCACTTGTTGCAGAGCACCGCGAATTCTCCCTCGGGCGCTCCTTTGTGCTCTTCGTCCAGCATCAGTTCATAGCGGCCCTCGGCGTCGGTTGCGCCGTAGCAAGTCCGTCCGCGGGTCGCTCCGACCGGGAGAAACGAAACCGTCGCGCCGGACAGCGGCTTGCCGTCCAGCGTCACGGTCCCGCTGACGGGCACCAGTTTCGGCAGATTGGCGTCCCCGCGACCGCCGCCACAGCCCGCCACGAGGAAGAACAGGAGCCCGCCAAGACCCAGCCCAACAACGCGAAACCGCATGATCGTGCCTCTCTTCACTAAGTCGTCTTTTCACCAGGGGCCGCTTCCCACTCGCCACGGATTATGGCACTTGCACGCTTTCGGTGCCAGCCATCGTCGCGATCGCCAGCAAAACCGTTCGATCGGTGTTCTCGGACACGAACCGGATCGAGGCATCGCCCATGCACAGGTTAGCCCCGCCGGGATGGGCGCTGCCGACCATCCCCCAATCGCGAAGTCTGCCCAAAATCGGCTCCTTGGGGTTGACCCACGTATACGTCGGAGGAATGTCAAACACGTTGATGCCCACCCCCACGTCCACGCCCGTCATCACCCAACCGCGAAAACCCCACGCCGGGCACGAGCCGTTGGCGACCCAGTGACACGTCTCGCCTATGGCCACCGTGTTGCTAGTGCCATCGGTCACCGAGGCGGTGCTGGTATCGCTGTTCTCGCCAAACATCCGCTTGACCAACGGAGACATGGTTCCCCAATCGTTGAAGGTCCAATAGTCGGAGCGATAGCCACTGAAATCGTAGTTGGTCTTGGCGGCGGCGACACCGCTGCCGTTGAGGATTGCGTAGACTCCGGTCGTCCCCAGGCGGATCATTTCCATGCGGTCGCTAGGGCAAACGAACGCGGGGACGATTTCCCTCAAGACGGCCGCATTGCCGCTGGCCGCGGCGTTACCCGCAATGGGGCGGGTGCTGGGAACAATATTCGACTGCGTCTGGGGAGCGGGGCCAACATGCGAAAAAGCTTGGCGGAAATCCAATTGCGAGTGCAGGGTCTGCTGTTCCATGTAAGGCAGCAGCAACACCAGGCCGTTGAGGTTCTTGACGGTCTTGTTGGCTGGCTCCGTGCCGCCGCCTCCGGACCAGCCGTAGTCCAACCCGCCCGGTGGGAAAACCTTGTAGGTGTCGTGGTAGTTGAACATCGCCACGCCAAGCTGCTTGACATTGTTCTGACACTGCGATCTGCGAGCCGCCTCGCGAGCCGACTGGATCGCCGGCAACAACAGAGCCACCAAAACGCCGATGATCGCAATCACGACTAACAGCTCCACCAGGGTAAAACCGCGAACACGAAAACGCATCATAAGACCATCCTCCAGAAACGAAACTCTGTCCGACCGGACAACATGCACGTGATGGGATCTCCGCCGTTCTGATACCAGGACACTCGTTGGCACGGGGCCTTACAAGCCGGGGCACGCCGTTGAAAAAATGATCCTGCAGAACCCGTGCGCCGCCCGCCTCCGTCCCCAACCGCGCCCCATAGGTTACCGTCAACTGGGAATAAGTCAACTTTTTTCCCGTGAAAACCGGCCGGCATGGCTTCAGGCGAACCTGGCATAGGCAAGACCAGCTTGGCAATCGCTTGCAAACGGCCAAGAATTCGATAACGTTAGGCATTCCTGGGTTCTTGGGATGCCGCCTGTGGGATTGCCTCGTTAACATGGTGAGATTGTGACCTGTACACCCAAACATCCGGCGGAAAATGCTTGGCCGTTCCGTTGCGCTGTGCTGTTGACGCTCGTCACGTTTCCGCTGATTTGGGTGGGCGGTTTAGTGACGACCTATGATGCCGGGATGGCGGTACCCGACTGGCCGGGGACCTACGGATACAATCTTTTTCTTTACCCTTGGCAGACCTGGATTGCGGGGCCCTGGGACTTGTTGATCGAGCACGGTCATCGTCTGCTGGGGGCACTGTCCGGAACGCTGACGATCGCGCTGGTCCTGGCCGTGTTTCGTTGGGACCGGCGAACCTGGCTGCGGTATTTCTCACTCGGTGCCCTGGTGGCGGTGATCCTGCAGGGGCTGCTGGGAGGCCTTCGAGTTCTACTGGACGACCGCTCGCTGGCAATGATCCACGGTTGTGCCGGGCCGGCATTTCTTGGGGGTTGCGTCGCCCTGTGTGTGGTTACCTCGCGGACCTGGAAGCAGGCGGCAGCTCGGCGGACGCCTCAGCCTTCCAGGACCGGTATTGCGGCCTATCTGGCCGATCTGCCCCGGTTGACGGCAGCCACGGCGGCGGCAGCCTACGTCCAGCTTGTGATTGGCGCCCTGATGCGGCATATCCCCGTGACGGCCTCGCCGAACTTCTTCCGCTGGACGGTCTTTGCCCACCTGTTCGTCGCAGGACTTGTCGCGTCCCTGGTCATCGCCGTCGCGTGGCTCGTGTTTCGCGGCCGGAACCGGCGGGCAGGTCTTCGAGCCATTGTCGGGACGTTGGCGCTACTGGTGGGTTGTCAATTGGTTCTCGGCTGCGCCACCTGGGTCGTGAACTATTACTGGCCCGGCTGGGTCCCGGATTGGGCGGTGACGGCTCGCTATGAAGTCATCGAAGCCAAGGGCTGGCTGCAGGCGATGATCGTCACGGCGCATCAGGCGATGGGGTCTTTGATCGTGGGTGTCTCGGTGTGGCTGATGTTGCTCGCGTACCGTCGTGCTCCTGGCGAGCAGGTGGCGTGTCGGGCGGGTCTCCAGATGGCGGGAGTTGCAGCGGTATGAGTTCGTCGACAGTAGCCGTCCGGCGCGGAAGCGACAGCTGGTTGTCCCACTGCGCGGATTACATCCAATTGAGCAAACCGAGAATCGCTTTCCTGGAGTGCGTCGTCGTTGCCACAACGGCTCTGGTTGCCCGCTGGGGACAGCCGGACGGCTGGCAAGTTCTCCATGCCGTCTTTGGAACGTTGCTGGTGGCTGCCAGCGCCAGTGCGTTGAACCAGTGGTTCGAGTGGCGGCGGGACGCGATGATGCCGCGGACGGCGGGTCGTCCGGTTCCCGCGGGCCGGTTGAGTTTGCCGGAGGTCGCTGCGTTCGCTGCCGTCGGCGCGGTGGTCGGGCTGGGCTACCTCGGCCTGGCCGTCCATTGGACCGCCGCGGCTTGGAGCTTGGCGAGTTGGTTCTTGTACGTTTGGGTTTACACGCCGCTCAAGCCGTTGACCGCCGCCAACACGATCGTGGGCGCGGTGGCCGGCGCGCTGCCGGTCTTTATCGGCTGGTCGGCCGTCGGCGGTACCTGGAATGTTTTCGCCGATCCGCGCGGGCTGGCGCTGTTCTTGATCCTGTTTCTGTGGCAGTTCCCGCACTTCATGGCCATCGCCTGGATGTATCGGCACCAGTACGCCCGGGCCGGTTTGCAGATGCTGACCGTGGTCGATCCCAGCGGGCGGCAGGCGGCCCTGCAAGCGGTCACGACCTGCTTGGCGCTGTTGCCGGTGAGTCTGATTACGGTGCTCTTGACTGCGGGCCGGATCCACGGGTGGTACTTGGGTGTAACGCTGCTGCTGGGCCTCGCCCAACTGGCCTGTGCCGTGCTGTTTCTCCGGCAGCGCAGCGAGCGGAACGCGCGACGGCTGTTGCGGTCCACGCTGCTGTACCTGCCCGCCCTGTTGCTGTGCCTGGTCGCAGCCGCCATGAGCTAAGGACGCGTTTAGAATAGTGCCAACTGCCGTTGGTCTTTCTGAGCTGTTTCGCCAGGCCAAGGTTCCATCTCGGTGACGCGGTGCGTGTGCCGACACAGTTCGTCGTGAAACAGGCGGGCCAGTTGCGGGGCGTAGAGATCGTCGGGGGCATGTGTGAACACGTACGGCGTCATCCCGCTGATGATCCAGCCCGCCACGACCGTGGCCCACTCGCGGATCCAAGGAATCACGGACCGGACGTCGTCGCGGCCGACCAACCGGATGATCGGACTGCGCGCGGTGACCACACGTTGGACCGGAAGTTGCGGCTTGCGGGATTGGGAATCGCGTTCGTAATCGTCGCCGGGCGGAGCGCTGAATAGCGGCCGGCTGTCGAAGATCACGCGGTCGATGTGCAGTTCCGCCAGCAGATGATTCAGCGCGGCCTCGTGGGGGCCGCGATCGAAGAAATCCGCATGCCGGACTTCGACGGCGTACGGGAACTCGGTCGGCAAGCTGTGCAAGTAGGCCGCCAAGTCGTCGAGATGATGCGCTGAAAAGGTCGGCGGCAGCTGCAGAAAAGCCGGCCCCAGGCGGCGGGCGTCATCCAGGATCCGCAGCCGCTCCAAAAAGGCATCCGTCTTGGCTTGGGCGTTTACCAGCCGCTGGTCGTGGCTGATCGCTTGCGGGAACTTGAGCACGAACCGGAATGGCGGCTCCGTGGCATCCACCCACCGCCGCACGGTGTCCAGGGACGGCAGGGCGTAGAACGTGCTATTGCCCTCGACCGCGTTGAATACGTGCGAGTACTGCTGCAGCCATTGGTCCCGCTTGGCATGACGAGTGAACAGATTGCCTTGCCAACGCGGCGAGCCCCAGACGGGACAGCCGAGAAAGTACTGAGAGCGTTTCATCGACGCACCCGATCCGCTAGACTGGGAACGGCAGCCGACCGGGCCGGCCGCACATTCGATGAACGCATCGACCGACCTCGACCCGAAAGAGACTACTCGCTTTATAGCGTCCTTGACAGGGCTTGCACAGCGTGGGTGGAGAATTCTCATGACGAGTTTTGATTTTTTCTGCCTGGGACGGATTGTCTTCGGCCGCGGCACCCTGGACCGCATCGGCCCGTTGTCGGCGGGATTCGGCCGGCACGCGCTCGTGGTCACCAACGCGGGCCGGCCCGGCGACGGAGGTGTGGTGGATCGGCTGGCCGGGCTGCTGACGGCCGAGGGCACGGCCGTGACATGGTGCCAACAGCGGGGCGAACCGACGGTGGCGGATATCGAACACGCGTTGCTGGCCGCCCGGTCTGCCGCGTGCGATTGGGTGATCGGCCTGGGGGGCGGCAGCGCGATCGACGCGGCCAAAGCGGTTGCCGGCCTGCTGACCAATCCCGGTTCGCCGCTGGACTATATGGAAGTCGTCGGGCAGGGACTTCCGTTGCGGCAGCCGGCCGCGCCGTGGATCGCCGTCCCGACCACGGCCGGGACCGGGGCGGAAGCTACGCGCAACGCTGTGATCGGGTGCCCGGAGAAGAAGTTCAAGGCCAGCTTGCGGAGCGAGCACCTGCTGGCCAGGATCGCGGTCATCGATCCTGAATTGGCTGTGTCGGCGCCGCCGCCGGTGACGGCCGCCAGCGGACTGGACGCGCTGTGCCAATTGATGGAGTCGTATACGTCGAATCGGGCTCAACCCATGACGGATGCTCTGGCGCTGCAAGGCGTCAGTCTGGCCGCACCCGCGCTGCCAAGGGTGTGCGCCGACGGCACGGACCTGGACGCGCGCGAGGCGATGGCGCTGGCGGCGTTGTTCAGCGGGATCACACTGGCCAACGCGGGTCTGGGAGCCGTCCACGGTTTCGCGGCCCCGCTGGGCGCCAATTTTCCCATCCCCCACGGAACGATCTGCGCCGCGCTGCTGCCGCACGTCGTCTCGGCGAACATCGCTGCGCTGACTGCCGAATCGACGCAGCATCCCTACCTGGGACGCTACGCCGAACTGGGGCGGCGGTTGACGGGGAACCGATCGTTAGGCCACAACGAAGCCTTGGACAGTTGCCAACGGTTCCTGTTCGATTTGGTCGCCAAGCTGAACGTCTCGCCGCTGTGCGAGTTCGGCCTTGCGGCAGCCAACATTCCCGACATGGTCGCCTTGGCCCGCAAGGCCAGCAGCATGCGCTACAACCCCGTGGTCCTCAGCGACGAAACGTTGAGCCATGTTTTGGCTGTGGCAGCCGGGTCCTAACGGCGAAGCAGCCAACCGCGGCCGACGCGCAGGAGGACGAGCAACAGGCGGGCGAACGCCAGGCAGAAGCCGGTGAATGTCGAATAAGAATCACTTCTTGTCCAGCACTCGCAACTGTATCCACTCAGCGTCATCCCCATCTTCGAGGGCAATTTGAATTGCTTCTTGCACGCCACCGTTGTGATAGCGATCGTGGTCAATTCCAAGTAGGTTTAGCAGATGCACCGCTGTGATACCTTCGGCAATTGCTTGCCTCGTTATCAGTTCCAAATAATTGTGCGATTGTCCAATGTGCAAAGCGTTCGGCAGAGGATTTCTGAACGATTCCACGTCTTGGTCCTCACGATCAAGTACACCTGTCAACGAACTCAACAAATGACACCCAAAGCCGATTCGTCGTCCGCCAAAGGCGGCTCATCATCTATTCCGGCCCCGGAATCCCCGTGGCGAAAACGAAGGCGATTACAGCGGCAGGTGCAGGACTCGTCCCCGCCATTCGTCGGCTACGGTACACGTCGCGATCAGCAGGAGTTCGTCAATGGCCTGGCGAACAGCCAATCGGCGTGGAAGGACGAACACGCCAGGCATCGCTTCGCCCGCCGCGACTCGTTCATAGGCGAAGTCAGGCATGGTGGCGCGGTCGTGGGTCAGCACGACGCGTTCTCGTTCGGCTGCCCAAGAAAGAACCGTGGGATCATCGGCACCCATCAGTCCCACATCCTGAACGCGGACGAGATCCAAGTCGGGTTGGCGGCGTGCCAAGCCACGCATGATTTCACCCTTGAAGTTCTCATCTGCCAAGAACCGCAACATGGTCCATCCCTACACCTGCGTACGGGCGAGCAAGCGTCGCCGGATGTCACCTAGATCGCCTTGCGCCGCTTCGATCCGTTGCCGAACCTGCCGCGCCAGTTCCTCCCGCTGTTCCAGGTAGGCTTCGACTTCCTCGCGATGCCGCAGGTAGTATCCAATGACGGCGTATACTTCCGCAAGTGCCAACGTCGGATACTGCTGAACGATCGTTTCGGGCGTGGCTCCGTCCTGGAATTCCTCGATGACCAAATCCAGCAAGACGCGAGAATTCCCCACACGCAGTGTGCCCGTTTCATCTGCTCGGATCGGCGGGGCTTCGGTTTGGATCACGACAGTCACGACGTTAGCTCCGAAAGTCAAATGGCTCATCCGCACAAGTCTCAGCCGCTCGCCCGTGGGGCCTACTGCTGCCCGAACAACTTGACGTCGTCAAAGTCGTCCATGTCGTCGAAGGACCCGATGCCAACTCGACCTTTGCCGAATGTCTTGTCGGTCGCCTTCATCAGTGGTGTCGCCATGTCGTCGAAGTAGATTTCGATGGTGCCGTCCTCGACTTTGCGGACGACCTGCACGTCGTGCCACTTGTCGTCCCACGGCGTGGGGTTTGTGTTCTTGGTCAGCGCGACGCGCGGCGCGTCTTTGACGATCATGATCTGGCCGCTGTTGGGGTCGGGAATGGCGCCCAGGTGGACGTAATAGAATTGCGTGGGGCCTTGATAGCCGAAGAAGATGCAGCAATCGCGGTGGCCGCCCGTATCGAGTGTGCTTTTGACCTTCAGCCGGAGCACGAAATCCGCGACCTCGACGTCCTTGATCAGGGCGATATTGTGCGGGCTGCGGAACGGCGGCTGGTAGTCGCTGGTCCGGCGGTTCAGGCCGAACGCTTTGCCGCCGTCGCGCTCGTGCAGTTCCCAAGCCTTGTCATCCGTGGTCTGCCAGCGACCGCTGCCCTGCTCGAAGTCGTCGGCAAAGATCAGCGGCAAGCCTTGACAGGTCTCCGCACCGAGTTCGGTGAGTTCGGTCAGCCGGATATTGCGGAACAGGAATTGGCCGCCGCCGGGAACTTCGGCTTGCAAGGAAATGTGGCTGTCGAGTTCTTCCAGCCCGCCCACTTGCCACGCCGGTTCGCCGTTTACCTTCATCGACGCCGTGGCTCCGCGGACCGTCAGCTCGAACCGGTTCCAATCACCGGCCTTGATGGCCACCGGATTCTTGCCGTCCGCCAGACCGTCCAGGTTGCCTTCCAGGCCCTTGCGCAGATTCACCTGGTAACGCTTCGGCCAAGGCCGGCCCGCGGGGACTTCGTCGTAGCGGAAGTAGACGCCCGAGTCCCAACCGTCGTCTTTCAGGGCTCTCCATTCGTAGTCCAGGGTGAAATCCCGGTACTTCTTTGCCGTCTGCACCAATCCGTTCCCGGCTTGGATCAGGATGGCCCCGTCCTGGACCACCGCCTCGCAGCCGATCACATTCCAACCGTCCAGCGTGCGGCCGTCGAACAACGACACGGGCTCGGCCGACCACGCGGCAGCAGCCAAAACCAGGGCCCACACGTTCACGAACGTCAAGGTGACAAATCGAAGTCTCATGCGTTTCTCCTGTAAAGGTGACGGAACCGCCCCTAGCGTAGCCCGTCCCGTTCGCTTTGTCCAGCAAACGGACGCCGGTGCTGCGGAGAAGTTGTCTGAGCGAAGGGGTGGCGGGAATGGCGCGCAAGTGGCACAATCATGCAGAGGATCTGCGCAGAAACAACGGACAGGAATTTCGTGGGACGGATTTGTAATCCGTCCGGCACATCGAACGGTTCGAAAAACCGCCCCATATTGAAAACGGAAGGTCATTTCTTGAAACTTGGACATCGACCAATGATGCGAAAATCGATAACCATGCTTGGCTGGGCGTTCTGGGCCGCGGCGCAGGGTTTGATAATAGCAGGCGAACCGAACGCGATGACGAGCGGCGGGCCGGTCTCCGCCGCAGTCCCGGACCGCTCGCCCGTCGATCTGGTGTTGAGTCCGGACGAGAATTGGCTGGTGACTGCCAACCAGACCTCGCACACCTTGTCGCTGGTCGATGTCGACGCCGGCTCCGTCATCGACGAACTGGCCGTGGGCCGAAGGCCGACCACGCTGGCCCTGCTCCCTGGCGGGTTTCGAGTCGCGGTCACGTGCCGCGATTCGGGCGAAGTCATGGTGGTGGATGCCGGCGCTCAAAAACTGCGGGTAACCGCGACGATTCCGGTCGGCGGCCAACCATGGGGCATCGCTTGTGACGCCGCAGGCCGGAGGGGCTACGTTGCGCTGGCAGGACTGGATCAAGTGGCGGTGCTGGACCTCGCTGCAGGTGCCGTGCTGCAGCGGATCCCGGTCGGGCCTTGGCCCCGTTATCTTGCCCTGTCTCCGGACGGCACGCGGCTGGCGGTGGGCCTGGGCGGCGACCGGGGTGTGGCAGTCGTCGATGCGCAATCGCACCGGGGGTTGTACGTCGAGCGTTTTGCCGGCTTGAACATCGGCCAGCTGCAAGTCGCAGCCGACGGCCGGCACGTTTTTTTCCCGTGGATGGTCTACCGCCGCAACCCGATCACCGCCGGCAACATCCGCCTGGGCTGGGTGCTGGCCTCACGCATCGCGCGAGTGCGCATGGATGGGCCGGCACGCCGCGAAGCGATATCCCTGGACCCGCGCGGCCAGGCGGTCGCAGATCCGCACGGTTTGGCACTAACCCACGACGAGTCCCGGATTCTGGTCACCGCGTCGGGCACCCACGAATTGCTGGTGTTCCGTTCGGCGGACTTGCCGCTGAAGGACTTCGGCGGCAGCGATCATATTGAGCCGTCGTTGCTGGCGGACCAGAACCGCTTTCACCGCATCCCCCTGGGCGGCCGTCCCCTGGGGCTGCGCGTGAGCCAGGACGATCGCCGGGCGTACGTCGCCAACTACCTGGAAAACAGCGTGCAAGTGGTGGACTTGACCGAACGCCGGGTAGTCCGCACGATTTCGCTGGGCGGTCCCGCACAGCCGTCGTTGGCTCGCCGCGGTGAGGCCATCTTCTACGATGGGCGGCGCAGTTTGGATCAGTGGTACAGTTGCCACAGTTGCCATTACGAAGGCGGCGCAAACAGCGTCGTCATGGACACGCTGAACGACGGCAGTCCGTCGACGTTCAAGACCGTTCCGCTGCTGTACCATCTGGCCGACACCGGACCGTGGACCTGGCACGGTTGGCAGAACGATTTGACGAACGCGATGGAAAAGTCGCTGACCGACACGATGTTGGGGCCCCGGCCGAGTCCGGACGATGCGGCTGCGTTGATCGAATTCTTCAAGCATTTGGAGCCGCCGCCCAATCCGAATCGCCAGGGGGACGGTTCGTTGACTGCCGCCGCCCAGCGGGGACGGCAAGTCTTTACAAGCGAAACGGCCGGCTGCGCGGCATGCCACAGCGGTCCCCACTTCACCGACGGCCAAGTCCACGACGTGGGCACCGGCAGCAACAGCGACCGCTATCCGGGATTCAACACGCCCTCGCTCGCGGGCGTGTACGGCAAAGTGCTGCTGATGCACGACGGCCGCTGTACGTCTCTGGACGAATTGCTCACCGGCCCGCACAGCCCGCAACGCGTCACGGGATTGGGCGAGCTGACCGACGGGCAGCGAGAGGATTTGATTGCGTACCTGAAGTCCTTGTGAGAACGCCGGACCGCGGATCGTACTCGTGCTTTTCCCACTCACACGTAGCGCAGCGACTTTCCCAGCGATTCCCGATAGCCCGCGTCGAAAGCGAGCAGAGCGTCGAGATTGGCCAATCGCAGCCCCGCACGGGCACGGCTGGCCCGCCACAACGCGCCGGACAATTGATAGGTGATCCGCGCAAAGGCCGGATTCGGGTAGATGCCATCCAGCAAGTCTTCCCGGCTCGACTGCCCACGCCAAAGTGTAAAGGTCTGCAGCACGGACTCGTAAGAATTCGCACGAGGATCCACCGTCTGCTCGATACCGTTGATGCTCAGCCGCTTGCGGCCCTCGAAGTAGTCCGCCTCGATGCACAACGGCCGGCCGTCTCCGCTGCCGCGCAGGACGCGCCGCTTGGTGAACTCCGCGCCCGCTTTGAAGTCCGTCCGGCCCTCGACCTGCACCCGGCCCAACGAAAGTCGATAGTTGCAGCGGCCATCGACCACGTAAGGGTAGATCTCGGGATTGGGCGGCAGGTAGGGTTCGGACTCGGCCCGCAGGCTCAACCCATCGTCGAGAACTTCGGCCAAGCTGCCCCGCAGGCGTGCCAGGACAAACAACACGTAAGCCAGGCAATGCACGGATTCCTGGTACTGAATCGGGACCATGCGTTTGTAGTTGCGGGGGTTGTCCGAAGCTTCGCGGTCCTTGGAACGGCACATCGAAATGTCCGTGATCCGCACGTCGCGGTAAGATCGAAGATGGCCGACGATGCGTTCGGTCAGCGGATCGTACAGTTCGGGGAAGTCGTACAGCATCAGGGCGCGGCTGTGGCGCACCGCGGCGACGATCCGCTCGCACTCTTCCGGCGAATCCGGCGCGGCCATCGGCTTCTCGTTCAGAATCGCCAGCGGTTCCCGCCGAGCGCGTTCGAGCAGCCGCTGTTGACCGGTCCGGCGGTGGTCCGGGTGCGTGGCCAGATGGAACAAGCCGGCAGGCAGGCCATAGAATTCGGCGTCGTCTGTCAGCCGCGTCAATCCGCGCGGATCGACGTCCTCCGGCAATTCGCCCGGATCGTAGACGAACGCCGGAACCTGCCGCCGCAAGGCCACTTCCAGGAACTTCCTGCCGATATACCCCCAGGCACCGGCGATGGCCAGCGATTCCGGCAAATCTCTCATCTGCGTACCATTCCTTGATGCCTTGATGACTTCGCCACTTTGCGTCAGACTGTTCCCGAGATACACGCGCCCCGTTACCCCACGCCGATCATTCCGGATCGCAAGGAGCCACTCGATGTCCATCTTCCTCGCTTCTCTGCTGGCGTCAATCCTGGCAGCCGACGCGACTCCGCCAGATTTGACTCCGGCCGCGCCGCCGGACGGCGCGATCGTGCTGTTCGACGGCCACGGCACGAACCGGTTCCTGAGCATGGAAGGCACCGCGATGAATTGGCCGGTCGAAGACGGAACGCTGGTTTCGACGCGCGGCCAGGGGCGGACGAACCATCTGGTCTCGAAGCTGCATTTCCGCGACGCCGAGATCCACGTGGAATTCATGCTGCCGGAACAGGGGCCGGGAAACAGCGGTGTTTACCTGCACGGCAATTACGAGTTGCAGATTTTCAATTCGTATGGCAAAGACGCGCCCACGATGGACGACATGGGGGCAATTTACGGGTTCACAAAACCCCTGGCCAACGCCTGCCGGAAACCGGGCCAGTGGCAGGTGTACGACATCCGCTATCGCGCCCCGCGACGGGACGGCAGCGGCCGGATCGTGGAGGATGGTTCGCTGACCGCACACTTGAACGGCGTGCGGGTGCAAGATCAGGCCAAGTTCGGCGAACCGCGGTCTCCGTACCACCCCTTCCGCTACGGCACCACGCCCTACCTGGCCAAAATCTGGGAGCAACAGCAGCGGACCGGCGTGGGGCCCGTGTTCCTGCAGGACCACGACAGTCCCGTCCGCTTCCGCAACATCTGGGTCCGTCCGCTCGACGACCGGGCGTTTCTGTATGAACCGTAGCGACCAACCCGGCGCAACGGGATACGCACCTGGGAATAATGCCCCCTGTGCCGTAGAATGAACGACAAGGAGCACGCCCATGCAATGCCCGTTTCCCGGTATGGATCCGTATGTCGAGCGGACGCAGATTTGGCCGGATTTCCATGACAGCCTTGTGGCCTATATTCGCGAGGCGCTGCAGCCGCAATTGCGTCCACGCTACGCAGCGCTGACCCAGGACCGGTTGTACGTGGTCGAACACCGCCGCCCCATCCGGCCAGACGTTTCGATCGTGCGGGCGCCGCTGGGGGAGAGTGGTGTGGCCGTGGCGACGCGGCCTGATCGCCCGTTGATCGTGGAATTCGTCGACGAGGAAATCACGCAACCGGTGATTCACATCGTCGAACCGGCGGCCGGCAACCGCATCGTCACGGCGATCGAAGTGCTGAGTCCCGACAACAAGGATCCGGGGCCCGGACGCGATTCGTATCTGGACAAGCAGGACGAACTGTGGCATGCCGGCGCGCACCTGGTGGAAATCGACTTGCTGCGCGGCGGCCACCGGCTGTTTCGCATCGAACCCGACGAGTTGGGAGACACGTCCCAGTGGCAATACATGGTCGCGGTCTCCCGGCGTCCACGATACTGCGAGTTTTATCCCGCAACCATCCGCGAGCGGCTGCCGCGGATCGGTATCCCGCTGGCCGCCGGCGATCCGGATGTGATGCTGGATCTGCAGGCGGTGTTCACCCGCTGCTGGCAAAGCGGCCCCTACCCGGCGCTGTTGCACTACGACGAACCGCCTCCGGGCGACATGTCCGCGGACGACGCGGCGTGGTGCCGGCAGCAGCTGGCAACGGCGGGGTGGCCTTCCGTCACGTAGCCGCGTCTCTCCGAAACGCAATTCTCCGGTCTCGGAGAGATCGGTCTGCGCGCCTGTTCAGCCGATCAGCGCCAGCGCCTTGCGCATCGCCGCAATCACGGCGGCACAGGCCGCGTCGTTGTCCAGTTCGTTGACCGCCTTGTTGAACGGCTCGGCGCGCACCGGACCGTCGTAGCCGATGCGGTTTAGTGCGTTCAGGAACGCCCCCACCGGGATGACGCCGGTCGCGCACGGCAGCTCGCGTTGGCCGTCCTGCTGTTGCTCCAGCGGGATGCCGGCTGGGGCGTCGTTCAGATCCACGGAAACCACGTCCGCCGCTTGCAGCGTGAGCAGATCGCGGTCCGTCTCGCCGGCCGTCCACCAATGCCAGCTGTCGAGCACGCAGCCGACGTTCCCGGCGCCGATTTCGGCACGCAATTCCTGCAGCCCGCGCAGCGAGTACACGAACGGATGGGGCCGGTTCTGACGCAACGAAGGTGTGCCGACGTACTCGAGGCCCAACCGCTGGCCGTGGTCTTGCAGCACGCGGGCCACCTCGCGCAGCCGCTGGGCGTGCTGCCGCATGTTTTCCTGGTACGTCAATTCGTTGTGGGCCGGCGACAGCCACGTGCCCACGCGGTCGACGCCGGCCCGCTTCAAGCCTGCGGCGAGCCGCGGAAGGGCGTCGAGCCCGGTCCGGAATCGCGCCTCGTCGCCGCGGAAATCCACGGGCAGACCTGCGGCGGCGAAGACGATGTGTTTGGCTTGCATGTTGCCGAGCAGGTCGGACAACTCGCCGTCGCTCAGGCCGGCCAGGAACCCGGCGTTCGGCTCGACGGCGTCAAATCTGTACCGGTGCGCCAGGGCCAGCGACTCGCGCTGGTCCGCCCGCACGCCGATCGAGCCGGGCGTCAGGGCGAGCTTCATCCGATGACGGGGTGCGGACGCTTCCGCGCCGGACAGCAACGTTGGAAGCGCAAAAGCCGCTGCTCCTGCCATGGCCGCTCGGGTCACAAATTCACGCCGCGAACAGAGGACACGCATTGTCATCGCTCCTGTGGTTGGTAAGACACGTATCCCATGACGCTCCCAGGCTCGCAACCCGCGTGGCTTGTGGAACCTGTCGTCACGCTTTGGCCAGACATTGCTCCAGGTACGCCTTGGCCCGATTGATTTCGTCGGTCACGGCGGCCGTGGTCTCCAGAATCGGGATGCCGCGGGGCACGGGGTGCATGAAAATCTCCGTGAATCCCCGGTAATCGCTGCGTTTCAGCGCTCGAAGAATCGGCGTGAAGTCGAGCGGCCCGCGGCCGGGCATTTGAAGCAGTTCCTGTTCTTTGGGCAGCTTTGTCATGCAGCCCATGCCGTGCTGCCAGGCTTGGAAGTGGACCAGGTGCTCGCCCAAATCGGCGATCAGTCCGGCGATGACCCGCTCGTCTTGCGGCAAGTGGTACGGAGCCAAGGCGATGCCCAGGTGCTTGGACGGCGCGAACTCGGCGAGATAACGGAGCGAATCGGGCTCGTTGATCAGCGAGTTGGCGTGGTTCTCGATGCCGATGGCAATGCCAAGCTCTTGGGCCAACGCGACGTGGGGACGCAGGTTTTCGACGAACGCTTTGACGCGGTCCCGCAACGTTGCGCCGTCCGCGTTGCGGGCGCCCGTCACGATCACGCGGCCCCCGAGTCTTTGGAGTACACGCATTTCGTCTTGCAACCCGTACGGCCCCAGGTCGTAACGCGTGATCATGCCCAAACCGACGCCGTGTCCGCGGAGCATTTCGGCAAAGCGATCCAAGCCCAATTCCGCCACCTGCTCGCGGTGATTGGCGTGCTGGCGTGGCCAGATGTCGATGTGCATCGCGCCGGTCTTCTTGACTTCCGGCAGCACTTCCGCCAACGGCGCTGTGCCATACATCGGTGACGCGAGGATATAGTTCAGCCGAAAGCCTGACGCTTGATCGGCCAGCCCCAGGCGGTTGCCGAGAGTCCCGGCCAGCGAAACGCCGATCGCGGCGGTGAACTCGCGGCGGGTGAATTGGGATTGGGTCATCGTTGAAGACCTCATGAAGCCAGCCAGCCGCGAATCGTCGTCCAGGCCATCTGGAGCGCTTCGGGCAGTTTCTCCGGATGCTTGCCGCCGGCTTGAGCCATGTCGGGCTTGCCGCCGCCACCGCCGCCGACGACCGGCGCTACGTCGCGGACCCAGTTGCCGGCGCTCAAGCCGCGTTGGACCAGGTCGCGGCTCAGGCCGGCCACCAGCAAAACCTTGTCTTCTCCCGTAGCGGCCATGAACAGGATCGCCGTGGAATCCGCCTTTTTTCGCAACTGGTCGATCAATTGGCGCAGCAGATTGGGGTTGGCGCCGGGGATCTCGGCGACTAAGACCTTGGTCGTACCGATCGTCTCGGCTTTCTCCAGCAAAGCAGCAGCAGACACGTCACCGGACTTCGTCAGCTGGGATAGTTGCTTTCGCACCTCGTCCACTTCAGCCAGCAGCCCGGCCACCCGATCCGGCACGTCGAAGGGCGAGACGTTCAACGTCCGCGCTGCGTCGCGCAAGGCGGCCTTGATTCGCGCATATTCCGGTTCGCCCGCCGGAATCGCCGCCGGTTTCGCCTTGGCGGCCGCCTCAGACGGTTTGGCTCCGGACGTCAGCTGCTTCTTCAAATCCCGAACGGTTTGCATCAGTTCCCGCGCTGCTTCGGGCACCTCCAACGCGCCGACGCCCAAACGCTCGGCCGCCGTCTGCAGGGCCGCCCGCGTTTGGCTGACGTGCTGTTGAGCCTTGTCGCCGGTCAGGGCCACGATCCGCCGCACGCCGGCCGAGACGCCTTCCTCGCTGATGATCTCCAGCGTGCCCACCTCTTGCGTGTTGGTCAAATGCGTCCCGCCGCACAGCTCGCGGCTGAAGTCGCCCATGCTCACCATGCGGACTGGATCGGGATACTTCTCGCCGAACAGCATCATGGCGCCGGCTGCACGCGCTTCGGCCAAGGGGACGGTTTGCGCGCTCACCGGCTGGGCCGCGGCGACCCGTTCGTTGGCGTCGCGCTCGATCGCGGCCAATTGATCGGACGGCACGGGGGCCATGTTGGTAAAGTCGAATCGCAACCAATCGTCGTCCACCTTCGAGCCCTGCTGCCGGGCGTGCGAACCCAGGTTCTTTTGCAGAGCGTAATGCAAAATATGCGTTGCGGAATGCGCGCGGCGGATGCCTTGCCGGCGCGGAGTCTCGACGCGAGCCGTGACTTTCTGGCCCGTCCGCACTTCGCCTTCGACCAGGTGTCCCTGGTGCAGCAACAGTCCGCCGTCCTTGTGCGTGTCGGTGACGCGGAAGCGGAACGTCGCGCCGGCGATCTCGCCGCTGTCGCCCACCTGGCCGCCGCTTTCGCCGTAGAACGGCGAATGGTCCAGGACCAGAGTCATGGGGCTTTCGTGGCCGACCTCGCGGACGTGATCGCACAGCCGGTTTTGGGCCACGATGAACTTTAGTTCCGCTTCCGCCTCGGTCGTTTCGTAACCCAAGAAGGTCGTTTCGTGCAAGGCCCGCTTGATCGCGTCCACCGGCCCGCGATCGCCCATCACGATCTGGACGGCACCGCGCGACGTATCGCCGTGCTCCGTCATCGCGCGGCGATAGCCGTCCCAGTCAAAGGCCAGGTTGCGTTCGGCGGCCATCGTCTCGAAGACTTCGGGCGGCACACCATACGTCTGGTACAGATCGGCGGCTTCGGCCCCGTTGACCGTTGGACGATTGCCTTTCGCCATCTCGGCAAAGATCGTCTCGGTCTTGGCCAGGCCGGCGTCGATGGTCCCCAGGAAATTAGCTTCTTCATTCTTGATCACCTCCGCGACCCGTTGCGTGGTTTCGGCCAGTTCCGGGTAAGGCGTCTTCATCCTTTCGACCACGGCCGGCACGAGCTTGTACAAGAAAGGCTCGCGCAGACCCATCTGGTGCCCGTCCAGCACCGCTCGCCGCAGCAGACGCCGGATGACGTACTTTTCCTTCTGCGGTCCGGGATAGACGTTTTCGTGGACGGCCATCGTACAGGCGCGAATATGGTCGGTGATGCGCCGCAACCGCCGGCCGTTTTCGGAACGGTACTCGTACTTGACACCGCACACTTCCGCCGCCGCCTCGACGATCGGCTTCAAAATATCGATGTGGTAGTTCGTCGGCACGCCTTGCAGGCACGCCGCCGCCCGCTCAAGGCCTGCCCCCGTGTCGATGTTCTTGCTGGGCAGGGGACGCAGATTATCCGGCGGATCGCCGACGCGGTTGAATTGGGTGAAGACCAGGTTCCAGATCTCGACCGAGTCGCCGAAATCGTCGTGGTAGAAGATCTCGCTGCACGGTCCGCACACGCCATCCGGGCCCTGGCTCGGCGCTCCGGCCGGCCAAAAGTTATCGTTCTCGCCCATCCGCTCGATGCGGTCCGCACTCAAACCGACGTCCTTCTGCCAAATCCCGGCGGCTTCGTCGTCGTCCAGATAGACGGTGACCGTCAGACGTTGGGGATCGATGCCCAGCCACTGCTTGCTGGTCAGAAACTCCCAGGCCCAGTTGATCGCCTCGCGTTTGAAGTAATCGCCGAAGCTGAAATTGCCCAGCATCTCGAAAAACGTGTGGTGATAGGCGGTCCGGCCGACGTTGTCGATGTCACCGGTGCGGAGGCATTTCTGGCATGTCGTGGCGCGGGTGAAGGTCAGCTTGACCTTGCCCAAGAAGTGGTCCTTGAACTGATTCATCCCGGCGGGCGTGAACAACACCGAGGGATCCCAGGTCGGGACCAGCACATCGCTGGGCTGGCGGCTGTGGCCCTTAGACTGAAAAAAGTCCAAGTATCGTTCGCGGAGTTCGTCAGTTTTCATGGTGGTTGCAGTAAATACGTGAGGGATCGGGTTTTGAGCGTAACATCATATCGGCTTGGCCGAGTTTGTACATGCCCAGACGGTACATGCTCAGACGCCCGACACGAGACGCCACGGTGTGTGGTCGTGGTTTCTGGCGGGTAGCCGCATTCGTCAGAATGCGGGAAGGCGGGGAATGCCCGCATTCTGGCGAATGCGGCTACGCAGAGTTTGCCAGGATTCCAGGCCACACACACGCCACGCGGGCGGTCACGCCTGCGCCAGCGCCGTGGCGAAACCGAGCAGATCGTTGCGTTTGCGGCAGTACTCCAGCACGCGATCACAACAGCCGGCGTTCCGGGCCAACTCTAGCAGCGACGGCGCAAATCCCACCGGATGCACGTTGTCCGGCATCAGGCGGATGGCCGCCTCGATGGCTTCCTCGTACCGCCGCAGCCGTGCCAGCAACTCGACGTAGACCTCGATCGACATCGCTCCGACCTGATACGCGTCAATCGTTTCAGCCTTGCGTTGGAAGTACGACACCGCCTCGTCCACGTGCTCGCCCAGCGACGCCCCGAAGAACAGGGCATGGGCGGGGTACATTTCGGCGAATGGTTCGTCGCCCGGGTACTGGAACTGAACGTTCAATCTCCGGCCGTATTCGGTCAAGTCCCAGGCCAGCCGCAGCGCCGTCGGATCGATCAGCGTTTCCGCGAATCGCACGGTGGCGGCCAGGTGCGTCGTATCGAGGTGGTACGAATGCTCGCCGAACAGCCAGTCGCGCGAGACGCTCAAGTCCCGCAACGTCGCCGCTGCCGGAGCCGTCCCTTCGCGTGCGGCAATGTCCGCGGCGACGTTGGCCAGCAGTTCCTGATGGACGTGCCGGACTAGCAAAGCGACGGCCTTTTGCCGGTCCGCTTTGGACAGCTGATGGCTGGCGGATTCCATCGCGGTGATGGAATTGCAGGTCCCGTGGCGAGCCAGCATCAAGCCGAAGCCATACTCGACGTCGACGGCCTCGTAGAATGTCACCTCGATCAGTTCATCCGCATTGGCGTCCGTCACGGCCAGTTCCCGCAGACGCGCGCTCACGCCGGCCTTGTCCCCCACGGGCCGCAGGTACATCCAGCCTTCACGGACTCGCCCTTCCTCTAACAGTGCCGTGCCGATCTCGCGGCAGGCCGCCAGCAGTCCTTCTTCCAGCCGCTTGCCAACGCTGTCGTCCAGGCCGTCGCCGGTGTCCTGATACAGCAGCGGCAGGCCCAGACTGCGGCGGACTTGCATCTTGCGGACTTCGAACACGTCGTGATAGCGGCGCTGGGCGAGCAACGCGTCGGCCACCTGCTGCAAAACGCCGTCGACGCCGCCGGAAGCGAGGGCCGATGGCAGCGAGTCGAAGATGTCGAAGTCTGCTGTCATCAGTTTGCTTTCACATCGTAGCACATCAGCACCTCCTGGTCGCGCACCAGCAGTTTGCCGTCGGCAATCACGGGGTGCGGCCAGCTCTCGGCCCGCACGGATGCGAGCTTGAAAGAACTCTTCAGATTGTAACGGTCCGGCGTCGCTTCGATCAGCGCCATCGTTCCGTTCTGGTAACGGAAGTACAGGTTCCCGTCGGCGTACAGCACGGCGGCGGAACCGGAGCCGGCGCCTCGCTCGTCGCCGCCCCAGCGGATCTGGCCCGTCTGCATCTCGACGCAGATCGGGAAGCCTTCGTTGTGCCGGTGGCCGCAGTAGATGTAGCCGTCCAGCAAGACCATGCCGCCGTGGTGATTCTGCAACTTGTTGGCATCCAGGAAATACTGTTCTGCCGCCTGGACGCCGCGACCGGAACGCGTCAGCTTGAGCAACGCGGCTCCGGTGCCGTAGCCGGTCGAACAGAACACGTAATCGCCGCTGACGATGGGCGTTGGAATGTTCGCGGTGCCGTTGGCGATCCGGTCGTAACGCCACAGCAACTGGCCGCTGTCGGCGGCCACGCCGATCACGCCGCGGCCGACGAGTTGGACGTACTGCTTGACTCCAGCCCCTTGGCTGATGACGATCGACGAGTACCCGGCGCCGTCGCCTCCATGAGATCCGCCATAAGGCATCTCCGTCGTCCACACCGGGGTGCCAGTTGTCTTGTCCAATGCGGCCAAGGCGGCCTGCGGCCCGCCGGGCGTGCAGACCAGCAGGTTGCCGTCGATCAGCGGCGACTCGCTGTAGCCCCAGCCGGACATCATCTTGCCGCCGAAGTCCTGGCCAAAATTCTTTCGCCAAACGGTTTCGCCATTGTCGGTGCGGGCGCAGATCAAATCGCCTTCGATGGAAATCGCATACACCAGGTCCCCGGCGACGGTCGGCGTACAGTTGGATCCTCGCTGGTTGCTGCCGGGGCCGATGGGCGTAGACCATAGCGGCGAGCCGTCCTTGGCGTTCAGGGCGATCAGGTGTTCGGTGCCGCGCTGACGGCCCATCGTGAAGATCTTCCCGCCGACGACCGAAACGCTCGCATAACCCGAGCCCAATCCTTCGGCTTGCCACAGCAGCGGCGGTCCGTCTTCGGGCCATTTTTGCATCAGCCCGGTTTCCTGACATTGCGCGTCGAGATTGGAGCCGCGCCACCGCGGCCATGGTCCGGCGGCTGATGCGTTTGTCGGTCTGGACGTCGCTTTCTTCGCCGTCGATCCTCCGGCTTCCTGCCTTCGTCGCTGCAACTCCGCTCGCACGTACTCGCGATCCTCGCCGCTGAGGGCCGACGTGGGTACGGCAACTTCCTTGCCATCGGCTCGGCGAAGTTGCACGCGGCCATCTTTGAAGCCGAGGAATGCCGCTTGAGTGGTGTGCTGGCCGTCGGCGGAGGTCCAGGTCCGCAGTTCGTCGTCGGCTAGGACAGAAACAACACTGAGGGAGAGACAGGCGAGTCCGGCAATCAGGCATGCCGCGGTCGGAACAGGGGTTTTCATCAGGATAGTCCTCGTAAAAGCAGGTAAAATGGTTGATTGATATTACGTCTTCTCTCGAATCCGGTGCATCAGCATCTTACGTTCCACTTCATAGCTCTTGCGGTTTCGTTGGTAAGCGTCCGCTTTTTTCAGACTGGCGATTCCACCGGCGATGGCCACAATCACAAACATGATCCCAAACAGCGGAAAAAATCCGGGGGCACCCATCGATGCTGCAGTCACCGTCCAGAACACGCCAAATCCGGCAGCCAAGATCATGCCTACCATGCTGCCGGCCTGACTGGGAACGCTATAATGGCCATCCTGTCCCTTGACCTTGAAGCGGTCCCGGTCCAGCATCCACTGGCGGTCTAAGGATTCCAGCTCATTCTGTATTTTGATGGTCTCCAAGTCTTCGGCGATCTGCCCGGTTCGCCTTTCGATCTCGTCCAGTGCCTCGCTGTAGACGGCGTTGCCCTGGCGATGGATGCTCAAGCGGGCAGAACAGTAGTCGCACGTGACAAATTGGACCTTCTCGGGCACTTCGAGCGGTGCGCCACACTGATTGCAGTTCAGGGAAACGAGTCGCATTGGCGTTCCTCGATCGCGGTTGGCGCGCTCGTGGCGGGTTGACAAAGCCGCGGGTTGTCCAGTGTACTAGGCTCAGACGCGGGCACAGACGTACAGAATTCAGTTTTCGCGGGGACAAGACATTCTTGAGTGGTTGGGCCGCAAGCCGCGAAAATTGAATTCTGTACGTCTGTGCCCTGGAGCACGATATCTTACACGACAACCGGATGATACGTAAAGTCCGCTAACGAAAGGCGTTGCGATGCGTTTGTTTCTGGCGATCCGCGCGTTTTGGGTGGTTTTATTCCATGGGACGGTGGCCGCGAGGGTCAAAGGAGTGCTCGACCAACCGGCGTTGCCGGCCCCCGAGGCAGTGAAAATAACGTCGGCGCCGACGCTCCGCATCGAAAAGCCGAAACCGCCAACCCGCAGTGATGCGATCACGCTGTTGGCGACCCTCCAGCGGGAGGCACGTTTGGTGGACCTCGCCCAAGAGTCATTGGACGGGTACACCGACGCGCAAGTCGGGGCTGCGGCGCGCGACGTCCTGCGGGACTGCCGCAAAGTTCTGGAGCGGTTGTTCGCCCTGAAACCGGTCTTGGGACAGGACGAGGGCGCCGCCGTCGAGGTCCCAGCGGGGTTCGACGCCGCGCGCTTTCGGCTGACGGGAAACGTCGCTGGCGAAGGGCCGTTTCGCGGCCGCTTGGTCCATCCCGGCTGGGAAGCCGCGCGGTGCGAACTGCCAGCCTGGTCGGGCAACGAAGCATCGGCGCGCGTGGTGGCCCCGGCGGAGGTGGAATTGTAGGCGAGGTTTGTTTTGAACCTTTGGAATTCGCTTTTCGGATTTGTTTCGGATTTCGTGTTTCGGATTTCCAAGGCTGCAGGCACAACGTTCGCCCGTGGTCAATGAAGACTCGACGCATGACATGGAAATACATGGGAGGCACACAACCCCAATGACTGCTCGCTACGTTTTAGGTATCGATTTGGGCACGACCAACAGCGTGATTGCTTACACGCCGCTGGATGCTGAGGAGCCGGCCGTGCAGATCCTGCCGATTCCCCAGTTGGTGGCTGCGGGGACCGTCGAGTCGCTGGGCTCGCTGGCGTCGTTCTTGTACTTGGCCCGCGAACACGAAATTGGCCAAGGCACGTTGGATCTGCCGTGGGCCGAAGGCCGTGACTTTGCCGTCGGCGAACTGGCCCGCCGCCAGTCCGCCGAAGTACCGGACCGCACCGTCGGCGCGGCCAAATCGTGGCTCTGCCACGGCCGCGTGGACCGCCGCGGCGAGATCCTGCCTTGGAACGCGCCGGCGGGCGTGCCCAAGATTTCGCCCGTCACGGCGACGCGCCGCTACCTGGAGCACATCATTGCCACGTGGGAGCAGGCGTTTCCCGATGCGCCGCTGGCGGACCAGTTGATCGTGCTGACCGTGCCGGCGTCGTTCGACGCGGCGGCCCGCGATCTGACTCGCGAAGCGGCCCTGGCGGCCGGCTTGCCGGGCAGTTTGCTGTTGCTGGAAGAGCCGCAGGCGGCCGTCTACGCCTGGCTGGATTCGCTGGGCAATCGCTGGCGGCGATCGCTGCAACTGAACGACATGCTGCTGGTCTGCGACGTCGGCGGCGGGACGTCCGACTTTACGCTGGTCAAAGTCGCCGAGGAACACGGCGAATTGATCCTGCAGCGCGAGGCCGTGGGCAATCATCTGCTGGTCGGCGGCGATAACATGGACTTGGCGCTGGCGTACCAGGCGGCGGAAACGTTTGGCCACAAGGGCGTCAAGCTGGACCCGTGGCAGTCGGTTTCCCTGTGGCACTCGTGCCGCGCGGCCAAGGAAGCGTTGTTGGGCGCCGAGGGTCCAAACTCGCATACGATTTCCGTGCTGGGGCGAGGCACGAAGCTGATCGGCGGCACGGTGTCGATCGAGATGAAGCGGAAGCAGGCTCTGGAGGTGCTGGTCGACGGCTTCTTTCCACAATGCGCGATCGGCGATCGCCCGGTGCGGCGGCGAGCTTCGGGCTTTCAGGATATCGGCTTGCCGTTCGAACAGGACACGGCGGTGACGCGGCATCTGGCGGCGTTCCTGACCGACCACGGGGTAGGGCAGGGGGCTGCGGTTCAGCCGACCCACGTGCTGCTGAACGGCGGCGTGTTCAAGTCCAAGGCCCTGGCGGACCGGCTGATGGACGTCCTGGGCCTATGGGCCGGCGGGCAGAAGCCCAAGTTCCTGGAAGGCAAGCCCGATTTGGACAATGCGGTCGCCCGGGGCGCCGCGTACTACGGCTGGGCCAAGGAGCGTGGCGGCGTGCGCATCCGGGGCGGCACGGCTCGGGCTTACTACGTTGGGATCGAAACGGCCGGACTGGCCATTCCGGGCGCCCCGCGGCCGCTGCGGGCCTTGTGCGTCGCCCCGCTGGGAATGGAGGAAGGCGACCAGGCCGACGTGCCTTCTCAGGAAATCGGCCTGGTCGTCGGCGAACCGGCCCACTTCCGCTTCTTCAGTTCGCCGCTCCGCAAACAGGACAAGGTGGGCGACGTGCTGTCCTCGTGGAGCGAGGACGAACTGGCCGAGACCGATTCGCTGGAGGCCACGCTGGACGCGGACGAGGCGATCGAGGAACCCTACGTGCCCGTCAAGTTCCAGTCCCGCGTGACCGAACTGGGCATGTTCGAGTTGTGGTGCGTGTGTACCAAGAGCAAGAAGAAGTGGAAGCTGGAGTTCAGCGTCCGCGAAGAGGAATAGAGTGCGGCAAGCCGTTTGGTCTGCGGCCGGAGACGTGTTATAATTCTGCTGGCCAGTTCGGGTCCTTCGCTCTGCCGGGCGAAAGACCAGCACGGACGGGCCAATGTTGTCGAAAGGGGTGGCGTTTGGTCGTTTAACCGCGCCCCAACGGGGAGCGTGCAGTCCGGTGGGCTCGACGCGCTCCCCGTTGGGTCGCGGTTAAACGAGGATTGCCGCGTTCCGGTTGGGAGGCTGTGACCCTTATGAGCACGCAAACCATGATCCGTCGAAAACCCGAGATCGAGTACCCCGATAGCGATGGGCGGCCCATGTCCGATAATACCCTGCAATTTCAATGGATTGTGACCCTCCAAGGCGGATTGGATGCCCTGTTTCGGGATGATCCCAACGTGTTCGTAGCGGGCGATTTGTTATGGTATCCGGTCGAAGGCGAGAACGCGGTTCGGGCGGCGCCGGACGTGATGGTCGTGTTCGGACGGCCAAAGGGATATCGCGGCTCGTACAAGCAGTGGGACGAAGACGGCATCTCGCCGCAGGTGGTGTTCGAGGTGTTGTCCCCCAATAACCGCGTCCGCGAGATGGTGGCGAAATTCCAGTTCTACGACCGCTTTGGGGTGGAGGAGTACTACTTGTTCGATCCCGACCGGATTGACTTGAGCGGCTGGATCCGCCGAGGCGATGATCTGGTCGAGATCGTTCAGGCAGACGGCTGGACGAGTCCCCGGCTGGGCGTGCGTTTTGACTTGTCCTCCGGCGATCTCCAGGTGTTTGCGCCCGACGGGCGTCCCTTTGCGACTTACGTCGAACTGGTCGAGCAGCGGGAATGCGAACGCAAGCAAGCCCAACAGGAACACCAGCGGGCCGAACGGCTGGCCGCTCAATTGCGAGCGCTGGGCGTGGAACCCAACGGCTGATCCTCGTCCGAATGTACCAACATGCCGAACGGCCCAACGCCCACTGACGACCTCTCTCAGCCCAGCCGTTTTATCGTCGGCATCGATCTGGGCACGACCAACTCGGCGGTCGGTTACGTCGATACGGACCGTGAACCTTGGCGCGTGGAAACGTTTCGGGTCCCGCAATTGGTCGACGTGGGGCAGGTCGAGGCCCTGGAAACCCTGCCCTCGTTCCACTATCAACCGGTGGCCGACGAAGCGACGGCCGCCGGACTGCGACTGCCGTGGACCCGCGAAGTGCCGCCGTATGCGGTCGGCGTGTTCGCCCGCGAGCAAGGTAGCCGAGCCCCGGGGCGGTTGATCGCTTCGGCCAAGTCCTGGTTGTGCCATTCGGGTGTGGACCGCACGGCGGACCTGCTGCCGTGGCAGGGCGCCGCCGACGTGGAACGGCTGAGTCCCGTCACCGCCAGCGCCCGCTACTTGCGGCACATCCGCGACGCCTGGAACACGCAGTTCCAGGGCCATCCGCTGCAGGATCAAGACCTCGTGCTCACCCTGCCGGCTTCGTTCGACGAAGTGGCCCGCGAACTGACCGTGCAAGCGGCCGCTGCCGCGGGACTGCCGCGCGTGGTGTTGATTGAAGAGCCGCAGGCCGCGTTCTACGCCTGGCTGGATGCTCATCACCAGGACTGGGAACAGCGTGTCGAGCCGGGCCAGAAAATCCTGGTCTGCGATATCGGCGGAGGAACGACGGATTTTACGCTGATCCGGGTGCGCCACGGGGAAGGGGACAAGGTTCAGTTTCACCGGGTGGCCGTGGGCGATCATCTAATCCTGGGCGGAGACAATCAGGATCTGGCGCTGGCTAAGCACCTGGAGGACCAGTTGGGCGGCAGCTTGCAGCCGCATCAGTGGGCCGTGCTGGTGCGGATCAGCCGGCGGCTGAAAGAAGAAGTGCTGATCGAAGACTGCCCGCCGCAGCTGACGTTCAACTTGCCCGGCAGCGGCGCTAAATTAATTGGCGGAGGTGTGCGCGTCGAGGTCGACCGCGACCAGGTGCGGCCGTTGCTGCTGGACGGCTTCTTTCCGTTCGTCGACTTGGATGACACGCCGCGGAAGTTGCAGTCCGGTTTTCGCGAATTCGGCTTGCCCTACGCACCCGATCCGGCGGTCACCAGGTACCTGGCCGCGTTCCTGACGGCCCACCGGCACGCGGGCGTGGAACAGGACGCCGGCGAGCAGGGCAGGGCAGGGGGGGCGGATCCGGCGCGGCCCGATATCGTGCTGCTGAACGGCGGCGTGTTCAATTCGCCGCTGGTCCGCCAACGCTTGTTGGAAGTGCTGCAGTCCTGGTTCCGAACCGGCGATTCGAAGGGCTCAGACGTACAGAATTCAATTTTGGCCGATGGAAAGCCCAGCCAAGTGGATCGATCCGCCTCGGCCAAAATTGAATTCTGTACGTCTGAGCCCACTACTCCCTGGTCGCCGATCCTGCTGGACAACGACCGACTGGATCTGGCGGTGGCACACGGCGCCGCTTACTACGGCGCCGTGCGGCGGGGCAGGGGGGTGCGGATCGCCGCGGGGCTGGCCCGCACGTACTACATCGGCGTCGAAAGCGATCCGCCGTCGGCCGTCTGCCTGGTTCCCGGCAACGCCGAACCGGGACAAGCGATCGATCTGGTGCAGCGGCGATTCGAGTTGCTGGTACATCAGCCGGCCGAGTTTCCGCTGTACGTCTCCAGCACCCGGTTGACCGACGTGCCCGGCGAGTTGCTGCCGGTGGACCGCGAGCAGATGAAACCGCTGCCGCCGATCCGCACCGTGTTGCGGACCCGCGGCAAGAAACTGGCCGGCACAATGTCCGTCCAACTGCACGCCCGGCTGACGGAGATCGGCACCTTGGACTTGTGGTGCAGCGAAGTCGACTCGGATCGCCGCTGGCGGCTGCAGTTTGACGTCCGTTCCGCGACCCAGACCGACAAGGATGCCCAGCAGACGGCAGGCGAGGCCGAGGGCGTGATCGAGGAGGACGCTTGGCAGCGCTGCGAACAAGTGATCGCCGCCACGTTCGGAGCTGCAGGACATGAAAAGCCCGACGGACTGATCAAGCGTTTGGCGGCGGCGTTGGACTTGGACCGCAACGAATGGCCCATGTCGCTGCTGCGACGAATTTGGGAAACCCTGCTGGACCATGATTCCGGCCGGCGGAAAAGTGCCGAGCACGAGGCCCGCTGGCTGAACCTGCTGGGCTTTGCCCTGCGGCCCGGCTATGGATTGGCCGTGGACGATTGGCGCGTGTCGGAGACGTGGCGGATCGTGCAAGGCAAATTGGTCCACAGCGCGGCCGGCGTCCGCTGCGAGTCGTGGATTCTCTGGCGGCGGATCGCCGGCGGACTGTCTTCCGGCCAACAGCGGTCGATCGCCGATCCGTTGCTGGCCGCCGTGCGCTCACTGCACCGCCGGACGACGGCCGGCAAGGGCAGCGGCGACGTCGGTTTTACGCCGCAGCAGTCCGTCGAGATGTGGCGTCTGTTGGCCGGACTCGAGTTGCTGCCGGTCGGCGACAAGACGGAACTGGGCGACATGCTGGTGCAACTGATGTCCAAGAAATCCATGCACCCGGCCCGCGGGGCCATGATTTGGGCGCTGGGCCGCATCGGCACTCGCCAGCCGCTGTACGGGCCGCTGAATACCGTCGTGCCCGCCGAGGCCGCCACCGCGTGGCTGGACAAGTTGATCCGGACTCGTCAGCCCGGCGATCTGGAGACGTTCTCGGCCATGCAGATCGCCCGCCGCACGGGCGACCGTTATCGGGATTTGGATGACCGCGTGCGGCGCGAAATCGTAGACTGGATGCAGAGCCTGAACGCCGCGCCGCACTTGGTCCAACTGGTCCAGGAAGGCGGCACGCTGGACCGCGAGGAACAAGGGCGAGCCTTCGGCGAAGCCCTGCCCAGGGGACTTCGGATCCAGTAAGTTGGAGTTCACGCTTCAGCGTGCCAAGCGGGTCACGCCCGCCGCAAGGAGCACGCTCAAGCGTGAACTCCAGCGAGGTGGCTACGGTAGAGACGGGCCTTCTGCGAAACATAGACCGACCATAAGACGTGCGGGAGAAACGGCATGAACCGGATCATTTGGATTGTCGTCAGTCTTGTTCCTATGGCCGCCGCAGCGCTTCCCTCCGCCGCCCAGACGGCGGCGCAGTTCGAACGGGCGCGGCGGCAGATGGTCGACGAAGTGATCGTTCCCGACGGGGTAAAAGACCCGCGCGTGCTGGAGGCGATGCGGACCACGCCGCGGCATGAATTCGTCCCGGCCGACCAGCGGGCCGCTGCCTACTTTGATATGGGCCTGCCGATCGGCGAAGGCCAGACCATCTCCTCGCCGTTTATCGTCGCGTATATGACCGAGCAGTTGGACCCGCAGCCCACGGATCGCGTGCTGGAGATCGGCACGGGCAGCGGGTATCAAGCGGCCGTGCTCAGCCCGCTGGTCAAGGAGGTGTACTCGATCGAAATCGTCGAGCCTCTGGGCCTGCGCGCCGAGCGGACCTTGAAGCGTTTGGGTTATACCAATGTCTTCACCCGCGTGGGCGATGGCTTCCAGGGCTGGGCCGAGCACGCCCCGTTCGACAAAATCATCGTCACCTGTTCGCCCGAAAAAGTGCCTCAGCCGCTGGTAGATCAATTGCGCGAAGGCGGCTTGATCGTCGTGCCCGTGGGCGATGCCTACCAGCAGACCCTGTACCTGATCCGCAAGAAGGACGGCCAGTTGCAGTCCGAAAAACTGCAGCCCACGCTGTTCGTGCCCATGACGGGCCGGGCCGACGAAGAACGCCAGACGCCCAACGCGCAAAGCGGCCCCGGCGTTATCAACGGGAACTTCGAACAGCCGCCCGGCGCCAGGGGTTACATGCCCGGCTGGTATTATCAACGGCTGGTGACATGGGAGACCGGCCGCGAAACGCCTGAGGGCGAGCATTTCATCACCCTGCGGAACGAAACGCCGGGCCGGATGGCCCACATCATGCAGGGCTTTGCCGCCGACGGCCGACGAGTGACCGCCATCACGGCTTCTATCTGGGTGCAATACAGCGGCACCCAGCGGGGCAGGGGCCGCACCGAGGTTCCCGCCGCCTTGATCTCGTTCTACGACGACGATCGCCAGGAAGTGGGAATGTCCTTTCTGGGCACGTTCTTGGGGTCGGGTACCTGGGAGAAGCACACCAAGGAAATCCGCGTCCCGCCCGAATCGCGCCAAGCCATCGTCCGCCTGGGCCTGTTCGGCAGCACCGGCGAAGTCTCGTTCGACGATGTCCGGATCGAAGTGGTCCCTCGGCGGTGAGTATCTTGGAGTGCAGGGACTTGTCACCGCTTTGGCACGGGTGCTGGCTGCTAGTCGCCGGTGAACAGTGGGCCTGCTCTCCCGGTGAAACCCGCGGCTAGCGCCTTGCGGCTCACCATGACCGGCGGCAAGGTACGCGGCATTGGGCGCGAGCCTCGGAGCCCGGTAAGTCAGCTGTAAACCTTTATCTCTTCTTATTTTACGCAAACCGATTTCTTGAAAAAAACTCCTCAAGCTGCTTGAACTACGCAAGCATTCCAAATATCTTTTTTCGCACGAGTAATTGCGGAAACTGAGTGGTCAAGGTTAACAGCAACGGGAGGTAACAGGGCGATGATTCAGAACATGACGGGAAAATGGGTAACGGGAGCGTTGGTTTGTGCGTTGTCGTTCGCGTCAGCGAGCGACGCCAAGGCTGGTTGGGGTAGCAGCGGAGGTAGCTGGGGTAGCAGTGGCGGCAGTTGGGGTAGCAGCGGCGGAAGCAGTGGCGGGAGCTGGGGAAGCTCGGGCGGATCATGGGGCAGTCATGGCGGCTCGGTCGGCCGCTGGCACGCCCGCCGCCACACCAGCTTTTACAGCGCCGGTTCGTGGGGTTCGTCCGGTGGCAGCAGTGGTGGAAGCTGGGGTAGCAGTGGCGGCAGCTGGGGCAGCAGCGGCGGTTCGGTTGGCGCGGTTACCGGCGTTTACGTATCCCCGTATGTCGTGCGACCGCAGGCGGTTGTTGTGGCACGCGCGACGGGCAGTGTATCCAGCCCAGATGCTCGGTCGGCCCTGTTGACCGTGTCCGTGCCCGCGGATGCCCGCGTCTATGTCAATGGCAAAGCGACGAGCAGCACGGGCAGCTTCCGACAATACTCCTCGCCGAATCTGTCTCAAGGAAAGACGTACACCTATCAGGTTCGCGTGGAAGCGAATCGGGGCGGTCAAGTGGTCGCGCAGTCCGAGACGGTCCAGCTACGGGCGGGTGAAACACAGAACCTGGCCTTCAACCTGGAACAGCCGCAAGCCGTCGAAACTGCGTTGACACTGCAGGTGCCGCAAGACGCCATCGTCGTTTTGGCCGGTGAAGCCACGACAGCGACGGGCACGGTCCGCACCTACAAGACGACGACGCTGAACCCGGGTCAAGCGTGGTCGGACTATTCGATCCAGGTTTCGGTCGTGCGAAACGGTCAAATGATGACCCAGGAGAAGACCATCAGCCTGGTCGGAGGCCGGCAGGAGAGCTTGCAGTTTACGTTTGGCGACAATCAAGTGGCCGCCCGCTAGGCGATCGCTCGGCGTTTCGCGCAGGTCTCCCGACCTTAACGTTCGGCGCAGGTCTCCCGACCTCGCCGAAACCGTTGACCGCAGGTCTCCTGGATACGTGAGACCTGCGGTCGCGTCCAGTGCGGGGTCAGGAGACCCGCGCACAACAGATAGACCCGCGCACAATAGAGAGCCCCGCGAAAGACACAGGCTTTGCAGCCGGATCGCTGGCAACTATCATAACCCTCGCGGCCGTAGGTGCGGTCGCGAGGGTTTTTGTTTGGTTGGCAGCGAAGCATCCGGATGAGCGATGAGCAAGAAAACGGAAATCCAACCGCCAGTTGATCCTCAACCCACTTGGCGGCCGCGTGGGCGAGTCTTCGTCAGCGTGCTGTTGCTGGTACACGTCACGGCTGTGTTTACGGCTCCCTTCACGTTTGCCACGTCATCCGGGCCGGGCTCGGCTTCGCCTTTTGCCTCCAGCGTGATGAACACCTTGCGGGCGTACATCGGCGCCGCCGATTTGAATCACGGCTATTTCTTTTTTGCGCCTAACCCGGGTCCCAGCCATCTGGTCCGTTGCCGTCTGGAGAATAGCGCAGGCGCACAGGCGGACGAATGGCTGTTTCCCGACCGGCAGCGGCACAGGCCCCGCTTGCTGTACCATCGGCATTTCATGCTCAGCGAGTCGCTGAACTCGCGCTACGTGCCCGCGGAACCGCCGCCCGAGATCTTGGGCGACGAAGGGCAAATGGCGGCTTGGCGAGAGGGGCGTCGGCAATATGAGTTGCTGCGGGAATCGTACCGTCGTCATCTGTGCGCCGCCCAGGGAGTTGAGCGGGCGGATGTGATTCGCGTCGAGCATCGCCAGCCGACGCCCTTCGAGTTTCAGGAGGGTCTTCGATTGGCGGATCCCAGCCTGTATCGCGACCTGCCCGACGACGCGCTGGCCGCGCCGGTGGAGTTGCTGCCGTGAACGCATGGACTGCCGCAATCCGCAACTGGGTGGGGGCCTGCCTGCAGGCTTGGGACCGGTTCTGGTTCACGCCCGCCCGGCCGCACACGTTGGCGCTGATCCGCATCTTGGCCGGCGGCATGCTGTTCTACACCCATTTGGTTTGGGCTTTCGACCTGGACGCGTTTCTGGGGCCGAACAGCTGGGTGACGGCCGACGTGGCGCGGGAACTAAACCGTGACGGCTACGCCTGGAGCTATCTGTGGTACGTCGATTCTCCAGCGCTGCTGTGGGTGCTGCACGTGCTGGCATTGCTAGTATTTGCGATGCTGACCCTGGGGCTTGCAACGCGTGTCGCCGCCGTGCTGGCGTGGCTGATCACCGTCGCCTATTGTCATCGCCTGACCGGCGCCTTGTTCGGGCTCGATCAGGTGAATGCGATGCTAGCAATGTACCTGGCGGTCGGCCCCAGCGGCGATGCGTACTCGCTGGACCGCTGGCTGGCGCGGGGCAGGGCAGGGGGGCGCGCGCCGGATGCTAGCAGCGGGGCGAATATCGCCATCCGCTTGATCCAATTGCACTTGTGCATCATCTACTTGTTCGGCGGCATCGGCAAAATGCGGGGCGAGTTGTGGTGGGACGGCAGCGCATTTTGGTACGCCATTGCCAATTTGGAATACCAGTCGTTCGACGTGACTTGGCTTGTCCGCTTTCCGTGGCTGATTGCCCTGCTGACTCACCTCACCGTGTTTTGGGAGACGTTTTATTGGGCGTTGGTCTGGAACCGGCTGACACGCCCCATGGCCGTGCTGATGGCGGTCTGCGTGCATGGCGGAATCGCCTTGTGCCTGGGAATGCCTACGTTCGGCTTGGCCATGATTATCGCCAACCTGGCGTTCGTTCCGCCCGAGTTAACCGGTCGGGCAGTCGACGGCGTGAAAGCCAAGTTCAGCCGGGGCAGGGCAGGGGGGCGGGGAAATGACGGATGACGGCGGACATTCGACTGTTGTCGAAGGCGACCGCGGGGCCGAAGCGCGGTATCCGATTCGCAGGACGTCACAAAAGGCACAAGGGCAGGCAGTCAATTGAACATGAGGAAACGTAGCCACAAGAAGCACAAAAGGCACCAGTGAGGCATCCTTCGGAATCACTCCTCCTTTGTGTTATTTGCGACTTAGGTGGCCATTCCAGCCGCCCTACCAGTGTGGGCCATCGAATCGTCCTGCCGCCTCAAAACTGCCATCAACCCGAACTCCCATGCGAGGTCAAATTGACGGCGATTCCTACATTCTGGAGAAGAACGGCAGAGCATGTCAACAAAGATGGTCCGCGGCCGCCGCGGGCTCGGCTGGACACGGGGGAACCTCGCCTTCGCCCGGCACGACGGCAGCATGCCACGTCTCCGACCGCCTTTCTTGGAACCACCTCGACTCCCCGTTGACAAGCAAGAATGTGTGCCGTCCAATTCTGGATGAGCGAGGTCGTTAAAGACCCTCGACTCCGGCGAGTTACCGAGGCGGGGTCGCCGGCAGTAACGTGAATGTCACAGCTGATAATCCCGCGAATTGCGTTTTATCACCAGCTCGGAACGAAGACGTTCACCACGGGGCAGGCTGGTGATAATTTTTACCGACACGGTGATAATCCCGCTGATAAGCATTTTATCACCGAGTCACTTCGGGTTAATTATTGAAGTTCGGGGACAAACTCGACGCTGTGCTACACATGACAATCATCCTTACGCAGAAA
>CAZXYZ010000091.1:0-47285 GCA_964645045.1 uncultured Pirellulaceae bacterium
GCACGGCTGGTTCCAACCCAGTTGGTCAGGGTTCAAGTCCTTGGGGGCGTGCCTTTGTGAAGGGTGAAGGATGAAGTGTGAAGGATGAATTACAGGCATGAACTCCCTCAAACTTCAGTCTTCTCACTTCCCACTTCAATTGGTCCCGTGGCCTAGCGGCAAAGGCAGCACCCTTACAAGGTGACGACCGATGGTTCGAGTCCATCCGGGACTACTGACGAAGTGTGAAGACCGAAGTACGAAGGACGAAATTGCGAATTAGGGCAATCGGTCCTTTCGTCCTTCACCCTTCTGACTTCGTACTTTCCTCTGGCTCGGTAGGCAATCGGCAGACCACCTTGGCTTAGAACCAGGGATGCTGTGGGTTCGAGTCCCACCTGAGCTACTGACATGACAATCCGTCCTCGTGGAGCAGCCCGGAGTGCTCGCCTGCCTGTCACGCAGGAGATCGTGGGTTCAAATCCCATCGGGGACGCTGGACAAGACAGCACGGTACGCAAACCGGCAAAGCGGCGAAGCTCAAACCTTCGTGAATTTCTGTGGGTTCGACTCCCATCCGTGCTACTGGCGAACAACGACACGCGTCGGTTGGGCATTGGCAGGCCCCGCTGGCTGTAAACCAGCCGTCCGAAAGGGCTCTGGCGGTTCAACTCCGTCCCGGCGCACTCCAACGCGATTTGTTCACGGCGCGGTGCGATGCTGGTTTTGCAGCGAGGCTTTCAATCTCGCCAACGCGGGTTCGATTCCCGTCCGCGTCGCTGTTCTGGCTCGGTGTGATGTTGGTTTTACAGTCAGGCCCTCAACCTGGCCGACGCGGGTTCGATTCCCGTCCGAGTCACTGGATGCGGCCAAGTGGTGGAATTTGGTAGACACGCGACGCTCAGAAGGTCGTGCCCGCAGGGGCGTGCGAGTTCAAGTCTCGCCTTGGCTACTGACAGAACGACTGCAGGTGGGCAGGGACCCAACTGGCTTTCATACGGCCGGTGTGCCCGGTTCGATACCGGGACCTGCAACTTGCGGGTGGGCCAGTGCTCATTCGGGCCTCATAAGCCTGGACTGCCGGTGTGCGACTCCCGGACCCGCTACTTGGGAAAGGATGAAGGCGGAAGGATGAAGGATGAAAAGGCCGGACAAGCACGTTCGGTCCCTCATTCTTCATCCCTCATTCTTCATCCTTCATCCTTCATCCTTCATCCTTCATCCCTCATCCTTCATCCTTCCCTTCGATCCCGTGGTCCAGCGGCAAAGACGCCTGGATGACACCCAGGAAATCGGCAGTTCGATTCTGCCCGGGATCACTGAAACAACGGTCTGTAGGTGTTTTGGCAGCACACGTCCTTGGTAAGGACGAGGACCGGGTTCAATTCCCGGACGGACCTCTGACCGAGGGCCGCCGCACGAACGGCGGAAACTGACGTCCGACCGAGCTAGTCGGCGGACGTCACACGGGCCTGCATGCCGCTGGGGGCGACTGACCCTTGCAAGGTCGGTGCGGTGGGTTCAACTCCCATCAGGTCCACTGGAAAAACACGGGCTCATGGTCCAAGGGGAAGACGCCGCCCTGGCGTGGCGGAGATCCCAGTTCAACTCTGGGTGGGTCCACTGAAAAGAACGGAAGGTAGCCGGATACGGCTTGCCGGGCCGCACTGCTAACGCGGTTCTCCCCAGTGGAGATGAGGGTTCGACTCCCTTGCCTTCCGCCTTGCTGGCCCGATGGTGAAACGGAAATCATCCCTCGTTTCTACCGAGGTGTTCCGGGTTCGAGTCCTGGTCGGGCTGTTGGGAGGAAGTCGAAAAGTCGAAAAGTCGCAAAGTGAAAAAGTCAAGGAGTGAAGACGTCTGATCGAAGGTTGGCTGGCAAGAAGGCAGTCTTCTTGCTTTTTGACTCTTGGACTTTTTCACTTTTCGACTTTCGTCGTGTTGGCCGTAGCTTAATTGGCAGAGCGCCTGGCTGTGAACCAGGTTCGTGCCGGTTCAAATCCGGCCGGTCAACCCTGGAGAAGAACGCGAGGTAATCATGTCTACCAAGGTCCTACAGCGGCCGACGCTGATCCTGAACCGCAACTGGCAGCCGGTGAACGTGGCCACCGTGGCGCGGGCATTGGTGCTGCTGTGGAACGAGTCTGCGCGCGTCGTGGACCCGGCCGACTACCAGACCTACAGCTGGGAAGACTGGGCCAAGCTGCGTCCCCAGGACGGCGAACGGTTCATCCGGGCCGTGCGGTTTCGGCTGCGCGTGCCGGAGGTGATCACGCTGACTGGTTACGACCGGCTGCCGGCGGCAGCGGTGACGTTCAGCCGGCGGAACATCTTCAAGCGTGACCACTACACGTGCCAGTACTGTGGTGCGCAGCCCGGCGCCGAGGAATTGACGCTCGACCACGTCATCCCGCGTGCCCAGGGCGGCCAGTCGCGCTGGGACAACTGCGTGCTGGCTTGCCTGACGTGCAACAAGCAGAAGGCTGACCGCACGCCGGAGCAGGCCAAGATGCGGCTGAAGCACAAGCCGGTCCAGCCCACGTGGAACCCGCGATACGCGGCCCACGAGCAGCGGATCGAAAGCTGGTCGAAGTTCGTGAGCGAGGCGTACTGGAACGTCGCGCTCGAGAAGTAGGAGTGATTTCGCTCCCGGTCTGCGGGCCGGGAGCGTTGATGCCGACGTGGCCCGATGCAGAAAGGCATCCGCCTTGTAAGCGGATTCATGCTGGTGCGAATCCAGTCGTCGGCTCTGAGTGTGGATTGTCCCGATGCCCTGCGAGTGTGACGGACGGCACGGCAGACTTCGATTCTGCAAGACGGGGTTCGATTCCTCGGCGGGGTGCCTGAACAGCGAGATAGGGATCGGTGCGACGATGCGGACTTTCCTGGCAGCCCTGTGGGCCCTGGTACGGGGCAAACCGGCCGAGAAATCCGGCCTGGCGAGGCCCGGCATCGCAACCGCTGTAACCGATCATTCGCCGGCAACGGCGGAACTTGGACAAGGGAGGCCCAGCATGTACGCGGCCTACGAGAAACTAATCCAGCACCTGGATGAACGTGACGTCAGCTACCTGGGCAACGGCGAAGGTCGCTCGATCTGCGCCGATTTCCGTTGTGAAGTCGGCACATACCGGGTCATCGCCGCCGTCGACGAGGAAGGCAGCGTGTTCCAGGTCTTCGGCTACTCGCCCGTGCGAGTCCCCGAAGGTGCTCGGCCGGCGATCGCGGAGACCATCGCGCGGGCCAACTTCGGCCTGCGCGTCGGCAAGTTCGAGATGGACTACGACCAAGGCGAGCTGCGTTTCCAGGCCGCCCAGATCCTGACCGACGACAGCCTGGACGAAGCGGTCATCGACCGGCTGATGGGCACGACCATGTCGATGTTGGACATGTACCTCCCCGCCGTCCTGTCGGTGATTTACGGCAATGAACTGCCGAAAGACGCCATCCGGTGTGTGGAGGCAAGACGCTGCAACAGCGGCGAAGCTGAAACCCCAGGCTGATAACCTGGTGCGAAAAGCACCGTTGTCTCGGCAGACCTTCGTTGGGTCTGGTATTCCACGGCCGGGGCTGAACCAGGACACGGTGTCCGTGTCTTGTACTTTCGGCCCAACTGCCAGCCGGGACTACATCAACCATAGCGACATGTCTCGGCAACCGACTTCGTTGGGCGTTGTTAAATTCAGACTTCCGACGGCCCCCGGCCTTCGGAAGTCGCCTTTTGATCAGACGCAAGCGCAGCAATCCGGAAACACCAGGAGACATGACCGACTGCCGATTGGAGTACATGCTTGCAAAGCCGCGGGTTGTGGGTTCAAGTCCCACCGCCTCCGCTTGATTCACCGGGGGCGTAGCTCAAATGGATAGAGCAGCGTAAACCCTCTGGTCACAACTTCGTCGGTCATTTGCTTTGCAGGAGGTCACGATGGCCAACACGACTTTGTTTTCCAGCATCAAGAGCAAGCTGCTGCGAACGGACTCGACCAACGAGGCCGGAGGCCGGGCGTACAAGTTCGCGCCGAAGCACGCGCTGGCCCAGCTGGCGGCCACGGGCTGCTTCAACGGCACGTACTATGCTGCGGCCGAGACGCAACTGGACGAGCTGCGCAAGCTGATCGACCAGGTCGATGACAACGTCTTCCTGGCCAAGCTGGCAGTCTACTCGCGTGAGCGGGCCTTCATGAAGGACATGCCGGCGGCGCTGCTGGCCGTCCTGTCGAAGCGCGACTCGCAACTCATGCACAAGGTGTTCGACCGCGTGGTCGACAACGGCCGGGTGCTGCGCACGCTGTTCCAGATGATCCGCTCGGGCCAGTTCGGCCGCACGAGCTTGTCGTCCAGCTTGCAGCGGGCGTTCCAGCGGTGGTTGAACGAGGCCTCGGTGGGCACGCTGCTGTCGGCGTCGATCGGCGACAAGCCGAGCCTGCGCGACGTGCTGCGGCTGGCCCGCCCGACGCCGAAGGACAACGCCCGGCGGGCGCTGTTCGGCTGGCTGACCGGCAAGGAGGTCGAGAAGTGGGCGCCGGCTACGGAAGCCGATCTGCCGGACCAGGTGCAGGGTTTGGTCGCGTACCGCAAGGCGGAGTCGGCGGAGTCTCAGGCCCTGATCCTGGGCAACCTGTCGGTCCGCTGGGACTTGCTGGCTGACGCAGCCCAGGGTCCGCTCGCCTGGAAGGCAATTGCTCACCAGATGGGCCCGCAGGCCCTGCGCATGAATCTGAACACGTGGCGGTGGCACGGATTGCTCGCTGCCGCTGGCTCAGGCCAACAGCAAGTACGCCAAGCGGCGGTTTGCGGGCGTCGTGCTGGTCAGCGACAACGAGAGCTGGGTGTACGCAGGTCGTGCCTTCGGTTACGGCCGACAGGGCGCCACGGGTGTGATGCAGGAGTGGCAGAAGTTCGTCGCCAACCAGCAGCGGCTGGGTAACGACGCTCCGAAGCTGGTCTGCATCGACCTGCAGGCGTACGCGACCACGCAGGCCCCGGAGCGGGAAGACATCCTAAAACCTTGAAGGCGATCCAGGGGACCCTCACCTCCTGCATCAGTGCCACAGTCGCTTCGGAACGATCGCAGAACAGGTTGTCGTGGTAGTAGCCGTGGTCATCCGAATTCGGCTCGTCCATTTCCAGGTCCCGCCGATTCTCTGGCGGATGCGCGGACCAGTACCGGTCGCGGTGCAGCGTCTTGAAATAGAAGTCGGGAACGAGCCCTTCTCGGACGCACAAGGCGATGGGCTCAAGCCTCTGCGGTTCGGATGGCGATGCGGCATGCGCTTGTCTCCTATGGAGGAAGCTCCTGCGTCTCCGCCACGCATCGACCACTGTGAACCCAGCCGGCTTTGCCGCCTCGATCCGTTCCGGGTCACTAGACACCGAGGATGCCAATCGGCGGGGCATCCTTCCAGCGACCGCGAGTGAAATCGGGGAAATCCATCGGGCTGCTCCTGTTGGCGACCGATTTCTCGCTCAATTCCGTGATGCAACTCCAAGTGGCCGCGTCATAGACGTCCATGTCCGGAGGCGTCCCCGACTGTAATGCCCGGATCAGACGGTGCATTTCCAGCCAGTCGCCGCCTCCGTGCCCGCCGCGTGTAAGAGCTTTCTCGCCCAGTGCTTTCCACAGGGGATGCTCAAACTCTTTGTAGTAAGCCTCCATCGACTCCCAGGCATCGGGTTTTGGGCTGCGTCCCTCGATGTAGATCTTGTCCGCGGTGGCCATGCAGATACCCTGAGTGCCCTGCACGCGATAGATCAGATCGTAGGGCCGCGGCAGCTTGGTGTCAAAGTACAGGGTGACCGTTTGCCCGCGCAAGGTGCGGATCAGGCTGGTGTTGATATCGGCGTTCGGATTCCCCCCGGTCCCATCGGCGCTCATGGATACGAGATAGTCAAACCGATTGCCGCGGTTGATGTCCATCCACTGCGCGACCGGCCCGATGGGGTGCGTCGGGTAGCTGTTTGCAGTGCGGACCTTACCCTCTTTTGGACGCCCTGGCACGGTCGGACGCGCCCTGACGCCATAGTGCTGGTAACCGGCCTCGCAATGGCGTAGGTCGCCGAACAAGCCCTTTCGCAGCATGTTGTGAACCAGCATGGTTTCCCGGAAGTAGCAGCAGTTCTCCAGCATGACGCAGTACTTGTGCGTCTTCTCCGCTGTCTCAACCAACTGCCAGCATTCGTCAATGGTTTCAGCCGCCGGAACCTCGGTGGCGGCGTGCTTGCCGGCCATCATCGCAGCCACGGAAATTGGCACATGCCATTTCCAAGGTCGAGTTGCGTTGATCACCAAGTCCAATTCCTCCGTCTCGCAAAGGCGTTGGAAGTCCGTCTCGCCGCGCGAGTAACCGGTCGGTTGAGGCTGCTTGGCGGCGGTCACCATCTCCTGTGCCTTCGCGACACGCTCCGGGATGATGTCGCAGACCGCCTTGACTTCAACCCCTTCCAGATCGAGCAAGACGCTCAGCAGCAGGGTGCCGCGGCTACCGATGCCCACCAATCCGATCCGAACATGGCTCATCGGCGAAGTCTTCACGTCGGCAGCATCCGCAGCGAAGCATGTCCGCCCCAGGGTCCACGCCGCCCCCGTAGCGGCAGCCATCTTTACGAAACGTCTGCGATCGCACGTGTTCTTCATGGTCTTCTCTCCTGCCGAGATGGAGCGACATCCCCAACCAGGCTGATTTGGCGAGGCCACGTGGATTTGCGTCGAAACCATGCCTATGCCGGCGGACCCAATCGGTTCACGCAGCCATCGCCGCTGGTTCGAGCGTAGCAGCACCATCTGCCGGATGCAACTGCGGCGTCCAGAACGGCTTAGGTGACGGACCACGGTACATTCGTCGAACCTGTCGGGCGTGGTGTGGCGAGCGCGGGCTTGCTGCCGTTGAGATGCCAAACATCGATCCGGTGTCGGCCTAACCGATGGGAGAGGGGCTTGCTGGAAGGAGCAACGACGCAGTCGACGGCTTGCGGACCGACGACGGACGCTGGAGGACGGTCGGGCTCACGAACGGCGCCAGCGGCCAGGGATTCGTGCCGTCTCATGTGAACGCAGACTTGGGGACTGGTTGCCGGGCAGCGGTCGGGCCGGGGACGGAGTTGTCGTCTCCGGCGACGGCCGGGAGAGTGCCACCTCGGAGAGCATCTCCCAGCCGTTGGTGGCGGGGCGGGCAGAGTGCGGCGAGCCGGTCGCTTGGGGAGCCGGACCAGCCAGCCAAGCACGCTGTTCCGGCGTCAGATTCCACGGCAAGAACGCCGAAATGTCCGCCGGCGCGCAAGCGCCGGCTGTCGCACACGCCTCCAGAAACCACGTCAGCCACCGCTGCGGGTTCAGCTTCCACAGCTTGAGCGTGGCGAAGATCGAGAACAGCATGACGGCCAGACGGCCACTCCACTCCGAGCCGGGACCGTAGTAGTTCTTCCGTCCCATGGCCGGGCCGCGGACTTGGCGTTCCGAACGGCTGTTGTCCATCGGCACCCGCGGATCGTCGACAAAATAGACCAGACCCGCCCAATGCTCTTGGAGGCTTTGCAGCGATTTTCGGCAGGGCTCGCGGAGTTGGTCATCGGCCAATTCGCGGTCGCGTTGTTCCGGCATGGCCTGCACCGCTTGACGCAGCTCGTGTTCGGCTTCCCGGTACTTCGCCGAATCCGGCTCGGCCGCCAGCCGGCGACGGTTCAGGTGGTGCAGCTCGCGAATCCGCCGCAGCCATGCCAGAGCCCACTCCGTCAATTCCGGCCAACCCTTGCCGGCTTCCACAAAACCTCGCCGCACGTGAGCCCAACAGAAGACCGGCACGATGCCGCCCTGCTTCACCTGGACCATCGCCTTGTAAGCCGAATAGCGATCGACCATCAACACCAGCGTGGCCTCTTTCGGGAAATGCCGTTCGGGCACCTCGTGGCTGCGGCTGGGGTCCAGCCGGAACACCACCACCTCGTCGCTGAGGAACGCCCACAGCCACCAGCGGTATCCTTGCTTGCCCTCACGTTCCACGAACACCAGCCACCGCGTTGCGTCCGCCTGACTGAAGTCCGAGGCCACCTGTCGGTCCGCCAACGCCTGATAGATTCCCGCGAACAGCGGCTCCAGCCGGCGTAGGCCGCCGGTGACGGTGCCCGCCGACAACGGCAAGCCACTCAGCTCAAATACTCTGTTTTTCAATGCGTCTTTCGGAGGAAATCTGGAATCCGTACAATGCAGGGTGAGTTACGAGCCACGTCGGTCAGGAGACGCTCGTGAAACGCTCACCGTGTGCATGACGCCGACCTGTTCTACTACAACTTGGGAGGGATTGGTTCTGCGAACATCAGGGCAAACTCAACGGCATGCCGGCAGCCTGGCGGGATCTCTCTTGTTCGGGCTCTCCTTTTTGTGAACAATTCTGTCACCACGGTGTTGGAGACGTGACAAAGATGCTTCAGCCGCAACAACCGCACGTGCGATCGGCTGTCCAGGACAAACAGTCGCGAGAGCAGAAAAGAGTTGAGAGTTCCCATTCTTCGGAGTGGGGGGAAAGACACGGAGAGGATCGCTGGTCTTTGGCTGAGGAGGAAGTTCACGTCTGGTACGCGGAACTTGAGCTTTCAGAATCCAGTTGGCGCTCGTTTGCCCGCGTATTATCGCCGGACGAGCGATGTCGGGCGGAGCGATTCCGCAACGTTCGCGACCAGAAGTGTTTCGTGGGAGTCCGAGCCGTGCTGCGTTGTCTTCTGGCTCGATACGTGGGCGTGGCCCCTGAAGCATTGCGGTTCCGCTACGGCCACCATGGTAAGCCGGATCTAATTTATCCAGAGGCTCCGACTCTCCGTTTCAATATCTCGCACAGCCACTGCGCCGCGGCATGGGCATTCACCCCGAGTCGGGACATCGGGATTGACTTGGAGCAGGTGCGTCTAATGCCGGACCTTCTTTCGATTGCTGACGCTTTTTTTTCTGAACGGGAGCGAACCGTCCTAAGTGTGCTCACGACGGACGAACAGGCGTCTGTATTCTTCCACTGGTGGACGCAAAAAGAAGCCCTTTTGAAAGCAACTGGAGAAGGGCTCATCGGGCTGCTTTCCCAAATCGAGCTTGGTTCCGTAGTTGCCCCACAGCATTCGATTAGTTTTTCATTTTCGCCGCTGAAGGCGGCGCCCTGGGTGATTCACGACCTGACGCTGATTCCGGGTTATGCTGCGGCCGTGGCCGTGGCCGGCCCAGTCGGGAGTTTATCGTGCCGGGTCTTGCCTGAGTGGCTCCTCCGTGAATTCGGCTTGCCACTATTGAGCAGGAGAGTATAATTCCCGCTTGTCCTGTGGATTGGCTCTTTGGCAGTCAGATTCTGTTTTTCAACCTGTCGCCGCCATATGCAATCACCGAACGTACGACGATTCGCAGGCTGCATTGTGGGGCAATGTCTGGCAGACGCCGTGGGATTTTCGTTGCAGGACAGGCTTGGATCTCAGTGCCGTGAAATCTGCGAAGCAAGAATTCGGTCCTGGTGGGATGATTTTCACGCTGTCGATGCACCTCTAGCGCTGCAGTATTCCGACGGGGCGCAGTTGGCTGTTGCCTTGATCGATTCCTACCTGGATCGTGCCCTGTTTGATCCTCCCGATTTCGCGACTCGTCTGGCGCGATTGTGCCAGCTTCGGCATATTGTCGGCGTGCGTTGGGAGACGCACAAGGCTGCCGCAAACCTGCTGGACGGCTCGCCCTGGTACGAATCGGGAGCCGAGTCGACCACTGCAGGGGCTGCACCGCGAGCCGCACCTTTGGGATTGTTCTTGTTTGACCATCCAGACGAATTGCGGCTGGCGGCGACACGTCAGGCTTGGGTGACCCATCTCAATCCGTTGGCAACCGCCGCTGCAGCGCTGATCGCTGAGGGAGTGGCGTTCTTGCTGCAGCGTGAGGCGATCGAACCCCAGGCACTGCTCGATCATTTGGCGGTGTTTGTGCGGAAATTGAGTCCGGATTGGCACGCTCGGCTGCGCGAATTGCAGGAGCTGCTGGATGTGCCGGAGGAAGAGGCAGCCAGCAGGATCTGTGCCAGCGCGCCGGCCGACCCATTCTCCAACGCGCCCGGCGGCCTTCCTTCGCATGCCGTTCCCAACGTGCTATGGAGTCTGTATGCCGTTTGCCGTTCAGGGCGAGACTTCACACGGGCGGTGGTGCTCGCGGTGTCACCAGGAGGCGAGACGACTGCCACGGCATCGATGGCAGGAGCGATGTGTGGTGCCTGGGTGGGGCTGGACGGATTGCCGGCCGCCGCCTGCCAGCGGTTGACGAATGGCGGACGGGAGGGAGTTGAGACGCTGCTGGAACGAGCACGCCTCCTATGCCGAATGGTGACAGGCGTTCAGGCCGAACGGCTGAAGCTCCCTGACGCGGCGCGGCAACAGGAACCTGCGGACCGCAAAGTTCGTTCAGATCCCCTGGCCGGCGTGACCGTTTCGAGTCGTCCGCCGTCCGGCGTAGGCCCCAGTGAGCCCGCGGAGGCCGAAGCGGACAGGCTGCTCCCGGTGGGCGGTTCAGAGCCGGCCGCAGTCTCCGCCAACGCCGATCCGCCGGCGCCGCAGCTACAGGAAGGGAGCCAGCAGATGCAGCAGATCAATTTGGTCCACGAGGGCAAGACGTTCAGGGATTGCACGGTCTACCTGACTGGCAACTCGTTTTATGACTGCAAGTTCTATCGCTGCACGTTTGTCGTTCGAGAAGGCGGCATTCCGGCCCTGGTCGGCTGCCACATCGAGTGCTGCGTGTGGCATCTGGACCTCATGGTCAGCGACCATCGAATGTGGGACAGCTTTGTGCGGATCATGGTGCCGCTGGTCCAACAATCGCTGCCGCGGGCCTTCACGGAACAGACGGGGCGTGACGAGATCGCGGAGGGGGCGCACACTTAGCTGAGGCGAATCGTCCCGTTCATTCTCTCCGGCAGAGGCGAGATCATGACCAAGACCCTGACTCATCAGAACCGGAATTACGAAGATCAGAGCATTTACGTCGTCGGCAATTCGTTCGCGAATTGTACCTTTCGCAGGTGTACGCTGGTTCTGAAGGACTTAGCAGCCGTTGCGCATTTCCAGAACTGCCATTTCGAGTCCTGCGTGTGGCACTTGCAGGTGACGGTCAGCGAACGCCGCGTTTGGGAGCACTTCCTGGCCCATGATGCAGGCTTTCTGACGGGGGCCCTTCCTCCGGCCGATGTTGGCCGGGCGGATTCTCCTGAGGCCGACGCGCGGGGCGGCGGGATCTCAGGCAACGTCGTCCGGCCCGGCCCGGCGCGGCGTTAGTATCGGCGCCGTCGCTGCGGAACGTTGGCTTGGGTTCTAGGCGGGATCCCCTGCCCGCCGCCCGCTGCGGAGGAAAGCGGCAATCGCGACAATCGTTGGGAAGCGAAACAGGTCGACGACGGCGATGTCGCAGTTCAGGGATTCCTGCAGCCTGCGCTGCATCTGAACGAGCAGAAGCGAATGCCCGCCGAGGTCGAAGAAGTTGTCATGGATGCCGATCTGCGCTAGGGGCAGCAGTTCTTTCCAGGTCTGATGCACGATCCGCTCCACCTCGTCGCGAGGGGCTGCGTAAGGGGGCGTCAGTTCGGGACGCTGCTCGTCCGGCATCGGCAGCGCGCGGCGGTTGATCTTGCCGTGGGGAGTCAGCGGCAACGAGTCCAGCACGACGAAGGCCGCCGGCTGCATCGCCGGCGGCAGCTGTTGTCCCAAGTGCATCCGCAGATCGCTGATGCTGACGGAACGGCGGCTGCGGGGTACGACGTAGGCCACGAGCCTTTTCTCAGTCCTCTCGTCCTGCCATGCGACCACAGCCGCTTCCCGTACGTTGGGATGGCGGCGCAAAGCCGCTTCGATCTCGCCTGGTTCGATGCGGAATCCGCGGAGTTTGAGCTGATAATCCAATCGCCCCAGGAATTCAATCCGGCCGCTGGGCAGATACCGCGCGCAATCGCCGGTGCGGTAGAGCCGTTCACCGGATCGGGACGCAAAAGGATGGGGCAGAAACCGTTCGGCGGTCAATCCGGGACGCCGCAGGTAGCCGTCGGCCAGCCCTGCGCCGCCAATGTAGACCTCGCCGCGCAGGCCCACGGGTACGGGCTGCAGATCGGCATCCAGGAGATATATCTGAGTGTTCTGGATGGGGCGGCCGATGGGCACTACTGCTTCGCCGGCCTTGACTCGCTCGACGGCGGACCAGACCGCCGTCTCTGTGGGACCGTACAGGTTCCAAACGCTCGCGCAGCGAGCCAGGAGCTCCTCGGCCAAGTCGCGCGGCAAGGCCTCTCCGCCGCACAGCGCGCGGAGCGTGTTCCGACCCTGCCAGCCCGACGCCACGAGCATGCTCCAGGTGGCGGGTGTCGCTTGCATGACCGTGACCCCTTCGTCCGCAATCCGTTGAGCGAGCCGGATGGGATCCCGTGCCGATTCTCGGTCGGCGAGCACCACGCGGGCCCCCGTGACCAGCGGGAGAAACAACTCCAGAACGGAGATGTCGAAGGTGATCGCCGTAACGGCCAGCAAGACATCCTCGGATTCCATTACCGGCTGCTGCTGCATCGATTTCAAGAAATTAGCGATGGCTCGATGTGGCACGACGACCGCCTTGGGCTGCCCCGTCGAACCGGACGTATACATCAGGTAGGCCGTGTCTTCGAACTTCAGCCGAGGCAGCGGTGCGGGAGAGCACGCCTCGGCTCCCGGTTCATCGTCCAGCATCACGAGGCGAACGGGACGTCCGTCGAATCGGGCCGCGAATTCCCTGCTGGTGACAAGGAAGGGGATCCGGGAATCGTCCAAAATGAAATCCAGCCGCTTCTCGGGTAGCTCGATATCCAGCGGCACGTAGGCGGCGCCAGCCTTCAGAATTCCCAGCAGCCCCACGACCAACTCCGGGGACCGTCTGGCACAGATGCCCACCAGCGAGCCTCTTCCGACGCCCTGCTGTACGAGCCGCCAGGCGAAGCGGGTCGAGCGGGCGTCCAATTCGGCGTACGTCAAACACGTGCCGTCAGCCGCGACGGCCGTCCGCGAGCGATGCTCCTGCGCCCGGCTTGCGAACATTTCGCACAGCGACGCCTCGGCCGCGTACGCCGTCTCGGACGGATTCCATTCGGACAGGATTCGCTTGCGCTCGGCAGACGTCAGCAGAGACAGGTCCGAGATCGGACGATCGGGGTCGTCGACCATCTGCTGCAGCACAGCTTGCCAGTGGGCAAGCAGGCGGCGAACGGTGGAAGCCTCAAACAGGTCCGTGTTGTACTCCATGACGGCAGATAGCCCGGAATTCAATTCCGCCACGGACAGGGTCAGATCGAACTTCGCCGTGCCGATGTCGCACTCGACGCCGCTGAGTGTCAGATTCTGGAGTTGCAGGCTTTCCTTGGGCGTGTTGTGCAGGATGAACATGACCTGGAAGACGGGCGACCGGCTCAGGTCCCGTACCGGATGCAGGTCTTCGACGAGTTTTTCGAAGGGCAGATCCTGATGATCGTAGGCGTCCAGTGCCACCCGCTGGACGCGGCGCAGCACGTCAGCAACCGTCGGCTCACCAGACAGGTCCGTCCGCAGGGCCAGCGTGTTGACAAAGAAGCCGATCAGGGATTCCGTTTCCAGGTGGTTGCGGTTCCCGTTGGACGTGCCGACCACGAGGTCCGTCTGGCCCGTGTAGTGGCAGAGCAGGATCTTGAATCCGGCCAGGAGGGTCATGAACAGCGTCGCTCCCTGCGTGTGACTGAGGGCCCGCAGGGCGTTGACCAACGGGAGCGGGACCAGGATGCCGGCATACGCCCCGCGCGTGGTCTGCAATTGCGGGCGCAGCCGATCCGTGGGCAAGTCCAACGTCGGCAACGGAGCGTGCAGGTACGTTTTCCAGTACGCCAGTTGCCGCTCCAGGGTCGGGCCCTGCAGCCATTGGCGCTGCCAAGCGGCGTAGTCCGCGTATTGGATGCTCAGTGGCGGCAGGGGCGAGGGCCGGCCGGCGAGAAACGCCTCGTACAGTCGGCCCATTTCTTTGACGAACACGGCCAGGGACCAGCCGTCCGAAATGATGTGATGCTGGATGATGATCAGAATGTGCTCTTCCGCGCTCAGACGCAGGAGGGAGACCCGCCAATGCGGTCCGGTGGACAGCACGAACGGCTGCCGCGATTCGCGCGACGTGGATTTCCGAATCTGCGCCTCTTGATCAGCCTTGGAAAGGTGCGTCAGGTCCACCGGCGTCAGCCTGACGGGCTGGCCCTCGCCGATCACCTGCAGCAGTACCCCGTCCACCAGTTGAAAGCAGGTGCGGAGCGTCTCGTGCCGCTGGACAATGGCCGTCAGCGCTTGTTCGAGCGCGGGCAAATCCAGCGGACCGTGGATACGAACCGCTCCGGGGATATTGTAGGCATAGCTGTGCGGATCGAGTTCCTGCAGGAACCAAAGCCGTTGCTGTCCAAATGAGGCAGGCAGCGGGCCATCGCGCGGCACGCGCTGCAAAGGCGGAGCGACCTCCTGGCTGCCGCTTCGCGCCTGGTTCAGGAAGGCTAGCAGTTCGGCTTTGCGGCGTGCAAGCTCCGCCTGGAGGGCCGGCGTCAGGATCCCCTTCCGGGCACTGCAGCGCAACCGGTCTCCTTCCGCCCAAACCTTGACATCCAGCATGCGCAACGCATGCAATAACTCCGTGATTGTCGCAGTCATCGGCTCGTGTACCCTTCTGGATGATCACTGTCCCACGACGGAGCCAAAGCGCCAAGAGCAGTCTTGGCTGGTCCCAGCCGCGGGGGATGCGTTCTCGTCCGTGTCCGCCAGCCGAATCATCGACCCCAGCTTGCGGTGTTCCGCTGGATGCAGAAGAATGAGGCACTATCAGCCGTAGTTGATGCGTGTTTCGGGACAACAGGATGCATAACAACATATCGGGAGTGGCCCTGGTGAACGGCAGGGATGGTAGCGTCGCCCCGGGCTTGCCGTCTGTCTTATCCGAGGTCCTGCACCGCGCCGCGCCGCTACCTGGAGCAGCCCATTTTACATATCTCTGGCCGGGAGAGCGGGGGCGGCTCGCATCCTACGGCGAGCTGCTAGCAGCGGCGGAACGAATCCTGGGAGGACTGCGGGCTCAAGGCGTTCAGGCTGGCGAGCCAGTCCTCTTGCAGCTGCCACGGCACGAGGACTTCCTGGCGGCGCTGTGGGGTTGCTTCTTGGGAGGGATGTTGCCGCTGCCCGTGCCGCCGCCGCCTTCTTATGACGAGCCGAATAGCTGCCTGGAGAGACTACGGCAGGGCTTGGAAATCACCGGTGGCGCCCTGATCCTGGCGGACGCAACTTTGGCCGCGAGGCTGCGTGCAGCCCGGCTGGCCAGGAATGGGCCGCCTCTTCGTGTAGTATCGATCGACGATGTTGGCAAGGGGCCGCGAGACGACGCCGTGCATGGCAGCCGGCCTGATGATCCGGCCCTGCTGATGCTCACCTCGGGCAGCACGGGCCGTCCGCAAGCGGTGGTGTTGACTCACCGCAATCTGGTCTGCACAGCAACCGCCTCGGTCCAGGTTCATGGGCTGGGAGCGAACGATCGGAGCTTGAATTGGATGCCGCTGGAGCACATCGGGGCGCTCGCGTTTCATATTCGAGATGTTTGCGCGGGTGCTTCGCAGGTGCATGTTCCAACCGCCTGGATTCTGGAGCAGCCGGGGCGATGGTTGGATCTGCTGGAGCAGCATCAGGCCACCATCTGCTGGGCTCCGAATTTCGCTTTTGCCTTGCTCAATGATCAGGCTCCCCAGATCGGTCTTGGCGGGTGCAATCTGGGCTCGTTGCGAATCCTGTTGAATGGCAGCGAAGCAATTGTGCCCGCCACGGTTCGCCGCTTCCTCGAGCTTCTTGAGCCGCACGGACTGTCTCCCCGCTGCATCGTGCCCTGCTGGGGCATGTCGGAGACCGCGGCGGCAGTAACCTTCAACCATCGTTTTTCGCTCGACGGGATTCCGGAGGATATCGCCTGCGTGGAATGCGGGGCCCCCTTGGCCAGTGTTTCGCTGCGGATTGTGGATGAGGAGGGCCGCCCCGTGCCCGAAGGAGTCGTGGGCCGGTTGCAGGTTCGGGGGCCCTCGGTGACGCCGGGCTACTTTCGCGACGAAGCGGCGACGCGAGCCGCCCGGACGTCTGACGGCTGGTGGAAAACCGGCGATTTGGGATTGCTGCGAGAAGGACGCCTGACCGTCACCGGTCGGGAAAGCAATCTGGTCGTTGTCCACGGGGTGAATTACTCGAACCAGGCCATCGAAGCCGCCGTGCGAACCGTGGAGGGGGTCGGGGCCCTTCCGGTCGCGGCGTGCGCCGTGCGCTCAGGTGCCCGTCAAACGGACGAGTTGGTGGTGTTCTTCGCTGCCCAAGACGAGACCGGTGAGGCCTTGGGAAACAAAGCCCGGCAGATCCATCGTGCGGTGGTGACGCGGGTGGGAATTGGTCCGCGGCACGTAATTCCCTTGCGACGGGAAGATTTCCCTCAGACGGCGACGGGCAAGGTGCGGTATGGGGAGTTGATACGGCGACTGGAATCCGGCGAATATGCCGGCCGAGGATGCGAATTCCACGCGAGCCAAGGGCTCGATGCGGTGCCGATGAGCGATCTCGAACGGCAGGTAGCCCGCGTATGCGCCGAGGTGCTGCAGAGGGAGGATTTCGGGCCGGACGATGATTTCTTTGCGTTGGGCGGCGATTCGCTGCGGGCCACGCAAGTAGTCGCGCGGCTGCGCGACGCGCTGGGGATTCCGTTGCCGGTACGAGCCCTGTTTCTCGCGCCTACCCCGCGCGGTCTAAGCGCGCAGCTCCGGGCGACCGCTCCCGCATGCGGGCCGCAGACGCCGCTGCTGATCCGCGCCGAGCGGAATCGCGAGCTGCCGCTATCCTTCGCCCAGCAACGGCTCTGGTTCTTGGCGCAGCTGGATCCAGCGGACGCCGCTTACCATGTCTCCGCGGCCGTCGATCGGAGCGACCCGTCAGTGGGAGCATTTGAGCTGACCGGGCCGCTGAACATCGAGGCCCTGCAGCGCAGTCTCGACGCGCTCGCCGGCCGTCACGAAATCCTGCGGACGCGTTTCCCGAGCCTCGGCGGCCGGCCGATGCAGGTCATCGAGGACGCCAGGCTGAGCGAATGGTCGATCCAGGATCTGCGCGAGTTGCCGCCCGCCGAACAGGACCGGGCCGTGCAGCGCGCCGTAGCGGTCCAGCAGCAGACGCCGTTTGACCTGGTGCGGGGTCCGCTGTGGCGAGCTTGCCTGGTCCGTCTGGAGGACGAGCGATCGTTGTTCTTTCTGACCTTGCACCATATCCTCTGCGACGGCTGGTCGGTGGGCAACTTGCGGCGCGAGCTGGCGGCATGTTATGCCGCATTTCAGGCCGGCCAGACGCCTCAACTGCCACCCCTGCCCGTGCAGTATGCGGACTACACCATTTGGCAGCGGCAGTGGCTGCAGGGCTCCGAACTCGATCGGCAGTTGTCCTACTGGCGTCGGCGGCTGGAAGGAATTCAGCCGCTGCAGATACCCGCAGATCACCCTCGCGGCCAGGGGGCCGCAACCGCGGGGGGCGTGGCCCGCGGTGCCGCTCAATCGATCGCCGTGCCCCGAACCGTGAAAGAATCGCTCGAGGCCCTGAGTCAGCGGGAAGGAGGCACGCTGTTCATTACCCTCCTGGCGGCTTTCCAGGCCCTCTGGTACCGGTACTCAGGAAAAACCGACGTCGCCATCGGCTCCCCGATTGCCAACCGTTGCCGGAGCGAACTGGAAGGCTTAATCGGCCTGTTTGTCAACGTGCTCGTCCTCCGGACGGACCTCCGCGGCGATCCGCCGTTTCGACAGCTGTTGTCGCGAACTCGCGAAACCGCGCTGGACGCCTACGCGCATCAGGATCTGCCTTTCGAGCGGCTGGTCGAGGAGTTCCATCCGGAGCGGTGCGGGGACGGCAACCCTTTGTTTCGGGTGCTGCTGGCCGTCCACAATGTCCCGCTGGAGCCGCTTCGACTGCCCGGCTTGACCGTCGAGTCCCGCAAGTTCGCGACGACGGCCTCGAGGTTCGACGTGCAGTGGGACATTTGGACACACGGCGAGGGTCTGCAGATCAACGCCTTTTACCGCTGTGACCTGTACGAAGCATCCACCGTCGCCGGATGGTTGCGTCACTTCCGGGCGTTGCTCGACGGAATCGCAGCCGACCCGGACCGGAGGCTGTCCGAATTCCCGCTGTTGAGCAGCGCGGAACGGCAGAAGGTACTCCGCCTCGGGCAGGCCCCAGGCGCCCGGGTGCCACGCGCGGCGGCGGGGGAAGAAGGGGGCCGCGGCTGGCCGCCCGTCAGCCGCTCGTGCCAGCATGGCGGGCGGGAAGCCGACTCCGCGGTACCTGACCGCTTTCCGCAGTGCATCCATGAGCAGTTCGAAGTGCAGGCGGCGCGAAGTCCCGAAGCGATCTGTATTTCGTGCGGTGATCGGCACTGGACGTATCGGGAGTTGAATGAGCGAGCGAACCGGCTGGCGTGGCGGCTGCGCGAACTGGGGGTCGGCCCCGAGAACGTCGTCGCCACGGCTGGCGAGCGGCGGCCGGAGACAATCGCCGGCCTGCTCGGTATTCTCAAAGCCGGCGGGGCTTACGCGCCGTTGGATCCCGCCCAACCGGAAGTGCGGCGGTGGCAGATCCTCCGCGAGTCCCGGGCTCGCGTCCTGTTGGCATGCCGCGCGTCTTCGGTCGGCGGCTGGCCCCCCGGCGAGGCGGACGTTGGGAAGGACACGGTCCTGCTTTGTCTGGAGGACGTGCTGGACCCGGCCTCGGCGGCCGGCCCGGATCGGAGAGCCCCGGATGTCCGCACGGGCCCGGAAAACCTGGCTTGCCTGATGTACACCTCGGGCACGACCGGCGGCCCCAAGGGTGTGGCGGTGGTCCACGGCGGGGTGATGCGGCTGGTCCGCGGCGTGCCCGGCGTGGCCATTTCGCCCGGCGACGTCGTCCTGCAACTGGCGCCCCCGGCGTTCGACGCCTCCACGTTCGAGATCTGGGGCGCGTTGCTCAATGGGGCCCGCCTGGTGCTGGCACCGCCCCAGGCCCTATCGCTGGAGGAGTTGGAGCAGTTGCTGATCCGCCAGGAGGTGTCTACCCTGTGGCTGACGGCAGCCCAGTTTCATCTGATGGTCCGCCAGCGCCCGGCGGCCCTGCGTAGGCTGCGGTATCTGCTGGCCGGCGGCGACGTGCTGCCGCCCGAGGACGTCGAACTTTATTTTCGTCAGGCGGTAACAGGGACTCTGATCAACGGTTACGGCCCGACGGAGGGGACCACATTCACGTGCTGCCAGCCGCTGGCGGCTCCTGTCGAGCCAGGGCGTTCGGTCCCGATCGGGCGGCCCCTTGCGGGTACGTACGTGTATGTGCTGGACGCGGACATGAATCTTGTTCCGGAGAACGCCGTCGGCGAATTGTACCTTGGGGGCTCCGGCTTGGCGCGGAGCTATTGGCGGCGGCCTGCGGCGACCGCCGAACGCTTTCTTCCCGATCCTTTCAGCAACGAACCCGGTGCACGGCTCTATCGATCGGGCGACCTGGTGCGCTATCGATTCGACGGAGCGCTCGAATTCGTGGGCCGCAACGACCGCCAGGTCAAAGTCCGCGGGAACCGGGTCGAGCCGGCGGAGATCGAAGCGGCGCTGCGCCGGCATTCGGCGGTCCGGCAAGCGGCCGTGGTTTGCTGCCGGAAGGCCGCTGGCGTCCGGCGACTGGTGGCCTATGTGGTGTCGGAAGAGCGCGATCTGGCGCGGCCGTTGCGAGCCCATCTCCGGCGCCAGCTTCCGGAGTGGATGATTCCCCAGGCCTTCGTACGCGTCGAGCAACTCCCCCTGAACGCCAGGGGCAAGGTGGATTACGGCCAGCTGGCGTCACTCGATCCCGGCCAGACGGCTGCGGTAACGGAGCGTGTGGCCCCGCGGACAGCCACCGAGCGCAAGCTGGCGGACATCTGGTCCGCCGTCCTGGGGCTTCCCTCCGTGGGAATTCACGACAATTTCTTCGACTTGGGCGGCGACTCCCTGTCAGCCATGCAGATGATGTCGCGGGTGTGGGACGAGTACCTGGTGCCGTTGCCCCTGCGTTGTCTTTTCGAGGGCCCCACGGTGGCGGAATTGACGCTGGCGCTCACCCAGAGACTGGCGTTACAGAGCGGCCCACGACTGCTGGCCGCGACCCTGGCCGTCGTGGAACGTTTCTCGGAGGAGGATGCGGAATTGGCCGTGGAGGAAAGGGGACGGGCAAGCGATGGATGATCTGCAGCAACGGATTCGGGAATTGCCACCGGAACAGTTGGCCCTGCTGGTCCGCCACCTCCCACAGGACGGCGGGGTGGCATCCGAACGGCCTCCGCCGGAGGAGGATCTGCCGGGCGAGCCGCCTCCTTTGTCATCCGCGCAGCGCCGGCTGTGGTTCCTGCAGCAATTGCAGCCGGACAGCGCGGCCTACTATGCGCTGGACGCCGTGCGCTTGCAGGGTCCGCTGGATGCGGGCGCCCTGCAGCGAAGCCTGGACGCGATTGTGGCGCGGCACGCCGTGCTGCGGACGACGTTCGGCGTCCGGGACGGCGAACCCAGGCAGATCATCGCTCCGGCGGGAACATGGCCCCTGGAGCGCGTAGAGCTGCAGGGTTTGCATCGTGCCGCGCAGGAGATCGAAGTTCGGCGTCACATTCAAGAGGAACAATGGCGGGGCTTTGACTTGGCGCGAGGACCGCTCGTCCGAGCCGTTTTGCTGACGCTGGGGCCAGAGGAACACGTCCTGCTACTGAGTCTGCACCATGTCGTGGCCGACGGCTGGTCCATCGGTATTCTGCGGCAGGAATTGAGCGAGCACTATCGCGCCTGTCGCCTGGGCGTGCCGGCCGGTTTGTCCGAACTGCCGTGCCAGTACGCCCATTTTGCCGTTTGGCAGCACGAGTTGCTGTCGGGCCAGCGGCTGGCCGCTTCCTTGGCGTATTGGAGGGAGCAGTTGCGGGACCTGCCCTTGCTGGCTTTGCCCGCGGACCATCCTCGCCCGCCGTTTCCCTCGTATCGCGGCGGGGCGGCCGTTTGCGAACTGCCGCGGGCGTTGAGCGAAGCGATTGCCGCCCTTGGCCGGCAGGAATCGGCAACGTTGTTCATGGCCCTGATGGCGGCATTTCAGGTCTTGCTGGCCCGCTACACCGAACAGGCGGACGTGGCGGTGGGAACGCCGATTGCAAATCGCGGGCGGCACGAGTGGGAAGGGTTGATCGGCTTCTTTGTCAATACGCTTGTGCTCCGGAGCGATTTGCGAGGCAATCCGACATTCCGTGAAGCCCTGCGACGAGTCCGCGATACGCTGCTGCAGGCCTACGCGAATCAGGATCTGCCATTTGAACGGCTGGTCGAGGAACTGCGCCCGGAGCGCGACCTGAGCCGCAATCCTCTATTTCAGGTGATGTTCGCCGTTCACCACCTTGCTCCGACGGCTTTTACGCTAGGCGAGCTGACCCTGAGTCCGGTGGAATTCGAGGTCACCACCAGCCGCTTCGATCTGGAGTTCGACATCTGGGAACACCCGCAGGGGCTGCGCGTGGCGGCCTTTTACAGCTTGGACCTGTTCGACAGGCCGACCGTCGTCCGCCTGCTGGAGAACTTCGAGCGGTTGCTGCAGGGGATTGCCGCGGATCCAGACCGGCCGCTTTCCGAACTGCCCCTGCTCGCCGACTCGCAGCGCCGACAGCTCCTGACAGGCTGGAACCCGGCCTCTGCTCTCGCGTCATCGGAGGCTTGTTTGCACCAGTTGTTCGAGCTTCAGGCGGAGCGGACTCCGGAAGCGGCCGCGCTGTGGCACGCCGGCGAGACCTGGAGCTATCGCCGGCTGAACGCGCGGGCGGAACAACTGGCGGGCCTGCTGCGGAGTCGCGGCGTCGGTCCGGACGTGCCCGTCGGCTTGTGCCTGTCCCGCTCTCCCGAGATGGTGGCCGCGATCCTGGGGGTACTCAAGGCGGGCGGCGCGTATGTGCCGCTGGAACCCGACCTGCCGGCGGAACGAATTGCGTTCATCATGGCCGAGACCCGGGCACCCGGCTTGCTGACCGAGTCGAGCCTGGTGGCCGGACTGCCGGATCTCGCCGGCGTCACAGTGACCTGCGTGGACGAGGAACGGGCGCTGCCGTCCACACCGGCCACAGGCCATCCCGACGGCGTACCGGTGCGTCCGGACCACTTGGCCTACATCATGTACACCTCCGGTTCCATGGGCCGGCCCAAGGGGGTGGCGGTCAGTCATCGCAACGTGGTGCGACTGTTCCAGGCGACGCAACCCGAGTTCCGGTTCGGCGCAAGCGACGTGGGTGTGCTGTTTCACTCGTATGCCTTCGATTTTTCCGTCTGGGAACTCTGGGCGGCCCTGCTGTTCGGAGGCCGACTGGTGATCGTTCCGTGGTTCGTCAGCCGTAATCCTCGCGAGTTCTGCCGGTTGATCGCGGAGCAGCGGGTCACGGTCCTGAACCAGACGCCGACGGCCTTTGCACAACTCCTGCGGGAACCGGGGTTTCTGGACGGCAGAAGCGATTTGCGATGGGTGATCTTTGGCGGCGAACGTCTGGATCCGCGAGCGTTGTCAGCATGGTTCGACCGCCATCCCCAAGCCGCCGTGCGATTGGTCAACATGTACGGCATTACCGAGACGACGGTGCATGTCACACTGCGTCATCTGTCGGCAGCGGACGCGTCCGCGGAGGTCCGCAGTCCCATCGGATCGCCTTTGGCGGACCTGCAGATCTACATCTTGGATCGCTGTGGGAATCCTGTTCCGCAAGGTGTGCCAGGCGAAGTTCACGTGGGTGGCGGCGGTCTGGCTCGCGGCTATTGGCGCGACCCCGCTTTGACGGCCGAGCGGTTCCTGCCGCATCCTTTTACCAGCCGGCCGGGAGCTCGCCTGTATCGCACCGGCGACCGCGCCCGGCGTCTGTCCGACGGCTCGCTGGAGTTTCTCGGAAGGTGCGATGCGCAACTCAAGATTCGCGGGGTGCGCATGGAACCGGGAGAGATCGAGGCGGCGCTGCGCAGCCTGCCGGAAGTTCGCGAGGTTCTGGTGTTGGCCGTCAACGGCTCGTCGGGCGAGCCTCTGCTGGTCGCGTACGTGGTTCCGGCCGAGGGGGCCACGGTTTCTGCGGATGGCCTGCAGCGGTCCTTGCGTCTTCGGCTCCCGTCGGCGATGATCCCTTCTGCGTTTGTCGTGCTCGCGGCCTTTCCGCGAACTTCGCAAGGCAAGGTCGATCGCGGGGCGCTGCCCCCGCCCGGACCGGTTCGGCCGGACTTGTCCGTCCCGTTCGCCGCACCGCGAACGCCGATCGAGCAGGCGGTGGCGGAGATTTGGCAAGAAACGCTGCGGATGGACCGTGTCGGCGTCGACGACAACTTCTTTGAGTTGGGAGGGCATTCCCTGCAGGCCGCTCGCGTCGTGGCGAGGCTGCGGGATTCGCTGGAGATCGAATTGCCGCTGCAGACGATGTTTGCCGCGCCCAAGCTGAATGAACTGGCGACACAGATTGAACGGATCCTGCAGCGTGGCCGGACGGCGGCGGCCAAGCCGCCGGGCCGTGTTCCTCGTGATCAGTCTATCCCGCTGTCGTTCGCCCAGCAACGGCTGTGGTTCCTCCACCAGTCGCAGCCACGCAGCGGCGCCTACCACGTTCCGTTGATCGTCGAATTGCAGGGCCCCCTGTCGATCTCGGCCTTGCAGCAAAGCCTGGATGCGCTGGTCGAGCGTCACGAGAGCCTCCGAACCACCTTTCCCCACGACGGCGGCCGGCCCGTCCAACGCATCGCCTCGTCAGGCCGATGTCCGCTGACGGAGATCGATCTTCGAACGCTGCCGCCTGCGGAACAAGATCGAGCCGTCCAGCAACGCGCTGCGTGGGAGCAGGACGAGCCCTTCGATCTGGAAACAGGTCCGCTGATGCGCGCCTGCGTCGTTCGCAGGGAGGACGAGAAGCATGTCCTGTTCTTGACCATGCATCATGTGATTTCGGATGGGTGGTCCATCGACGTGCTGCGCCGCGAGTTGGCGGAGTGCTACCGCGCCCTGACCGCCGGAACCGTTCCACAGCTGCCAGAGCTGCCCGTCCAATACGCCGATTTCGCCGTCTGGCAGCGAGCCTGGCTGCAGGGAGAGGTGCTGGATTCGCAACTAGGCTATTGGCGCCGCCAGCTGGCGGATCTGCCGACCCTGCGTTTGCCGGCCGACCGGCAGCGGCCCACGCCAACCCGCGAACGCGGTGCGGCCGCAACGCTTCTGTTGCCTCTGCCGTTAAAGGCTCAGCTCGCGGATCTCAACCGCCGCGAAGGTGCGACGCTGTTCATGACATTGTTGGCTGCCTTCCAAATACTGCTGGCGCGGTACAGCGGCCAGACCGACATCGCCGTCGGCTCGCCCGTGGCGAACCGGAGCCGCCGCGAATTCGAAGGACTGATCGGCTTCTTCGTCAATACCCTCGTGATGCGCACGCAGCTGGATGGTGATCCTTCGTTTCGGGGACTGCTGCGGCGAGTGCGGCAAATGGCACTGGCCGCCTACACGCACCAGGATTTGCCTTTCGAACTCCTCGTCGAAGACCTGCAGCCCGATCGGTTGCTGGACCGCAATCCCCTGTTCCAGGTCATGTTTACCGTCCAGAACAATCCGCGGGACGAGTGGCAGTTGCCCGGCCTGACGGTTCGCTCGTTGCCCTATGCGGTCACCATGACACGCTTCGACCTCCAGTGGGACGCGGTAGAACACGCCGCAGGGCTGCAGGTTGTTGCCTATTACAGCACCGACCTGTTCCAGGCCGCGACGATTCACCGGATGCTGGGACACTATCAGATCATCCTGGAACAGGTCCTGGCGGATCCCGACCGCCGCCTATCGGAGTTATCGATCCTCCCGGCCGGCGAGCAGCAGCAACTGCTTTCCCAGTGGAATGACACGCGGCGGGCCTTTCCCCGCGATGCCTGCTTGCACGAGGTATTCGAGGCCCGGGTGCAGCGGACTCCCGACGCCATCGCCGTAGTCTGCGGCGATCGGTCTTGGACGTATGGCCAGTTGAATGCCCGGGCGAACCGCCTGGCAAGGCAGTTGCGGCAAGTGGGCGTCGGGCCCGACGACCCTGTAGGACTGCAGTCCGAACGGGGGCTGGAAACGGTCGCGGCCATGCTGGGGATTCTCAAGGCTGGAGGCGCCTACCTGCCGCTCGCCCCCGGGCTTCCGGCTCGCCGGCTGAGGCAGTTGCTCGATCAGGCCAGGCCGCGCGTGATGCTGGTTCGCACGCCTGCCCCGGAGCTAGAGGATGGACCTGGCGACTGTCCGGTGATCGGCCTGACCGAATTGCTGCGCGGTCCATGCCGGTCCGAAGAACAGGCGGACATCCGCGGCGGGGCCGTGGCGGACAACTTGGCCTACATCATGTACACGTCGGGGTCGACCGGCGTCCCCAAGGGCGTGGGCATCTCCCATCGGTCGGTGATGTGCCGCGTCACCGGGGCGGATTACGTCCGATGGTCAGCGGACGACGTCGTAGCCCAGGCATCCGACACGTCCTTCGACGCGGCCACGTTCGAGGTCTGGGGTGCGCTGCTCAACGGAGCCCGCCTGGCCGTCATTCCCGCGGACACCTTGCTGAGTCCCCTCCGGCTGCCCGCCGCTTTGCGAGCCGCGGGAGTCACCTTGCTGTTCGTCACAACCGCCTTGTTCCACGAGTTGGCTCGTCACGATCCGGCGATTTTCGGCGGCCTGCGCTGGCTGCTGTTCGGCGGCGAGCCGATCGACCCGGCGCGGGTGCGGGACGTCCTGGCGACCCGTCCGCCCACGCAGCTGCTGCACATGTATGGTCCCACGGAGACCACGACCTTTGCCGCAGCGGGATGCGTTGAACACGTGCCTGCCGACGCGCTCACGGTGCCCATCGGCGGCCCGATCGCCAACACGCAGATCTACGTCCTGGACGGCGATTGCCTGCCGGTCCCGATCGGCATCCCCGGCGAGATCTGGATCGGCGGCCCGGGCTTGGCGCGGGGATACCGGGGCAATGCCGCCTTGACTGCCGAGAAGTTCATCCCACATCCCTGGGCGGACGAGTTCGGAGCACGGCTGTACCGCACCGGCGACCTGGCCCGCTGGCGGCCGGACGGCCAATTGGAGTTGCTGGGACGCCGGGACGAGCAGGTGAAGATCCGCGGGTTCCGCGTCGAGTTGGGAGATGTCCGCGCGGCGCTGCGGGAGCATGCGGCCGTCCAGGATTGCCTGGTGACGATCCGCGCGGACGAGCCGGGCCGCCGATGCCTGGTGGCCTACGTCATCACCGACAAGACTTCCTGGGAAGCCACCGAGCAGCGGCGACTCGTGCAGGATTGGCAGGCATTCTATGACGACCTGTATGCCCGCAGTGAAGAGGATGCCGATCCCCGATTCAACATCGTCGGCTGGACCAGCAGCTACACCGGCGGACCGTTGCCGGCTGCCGCCATGCAGGAGCAGGTGGACCAGGCTGTGGCGAGGATCCTGCGGCACCGTCCGCGGCGCGTCCTGGAGATCGGCTGCGGGACCGGCTTGCTGCTGCTCCGCCTGGCGCCGCACTGCGAGCGTTGCTGGGGCACAGACATTTCGCAGCCGGCCCTCGACTCCTTGCGCCGGTACCTGCAGACGTCGGGCGATGGCAGCCGTGTCATGCTCTGGCAGCGAACCGCCGAGGACTTTTCGGAATTGGCGCAGGGCAGCGTCGATGCCGTGGTGCTGAATTCGGTGGTTCAGTATTTTCCTGGCATCGATTATTTGCGGCGGGTCCTCGAAGGAGCTGCTCGCGTCTTGACCCCTCAAGGCGTGGTGTTTCTGGGCGACCTGCGCAGCCTGCCCCTTTGGGAGACTTTTCAAACGGCAGTCGAACTGGTGCGGGCGCCGGCATCGCTGCCCGCCGCGGAATTGCGGCAGAGAGTGGCGGAGGAAATGGCGCAGGAGACCGAGTTATTGGTCCACCCGGAGTTCTTTCTCGACCTGCAGCGAGACTGGCCGGCGTTGCGCGAAGTGCGGATCGAACCCAAACGCGGCCGGCATGCGAACGAGCTAACCCAGTTTCGGTATGACGTCACCCTGGGCTTCGGATCGCGGCCCGAGCCGGCCGCCGTGGACGCGTGGAGGGATTGGCGGCAACTGCGGTGGTCCGCCGATGAGATTTGCGAACATCTGGTCCGCGAGCGCCCTCCGTTCCTGGCGCTGCGCCACATCGCCAACGCCCGCGTCGAGACAGCGGCGCAGGCCGTCGCTTGCCTGCGCACGTCGGAAGCGACGGCCGGCCAGCTGCGCGATCACCTGTTGCATCAAACGAGAGCCGGCATCGATCCCGATGACCTGTGGGCAATCGAGGGCCAGTTGCCCTATGCCGTGCAAATCGATTGGTCGGCGGGCGCTGCCGACGGGCGGTTCGATACGGTGCTCCTGCGTGCCGATCACGATTCTGGCGAACCACCCTGGATCGCGTTTCCCCGGCCCGAGCCGGACGCCGGGCACAAGCCGGTCTTCGGCAACCCGCCGTTGAAGAAACGCGTTACCGGCCGGCTGGCTCGAGAACTCCGCGAGCATCTGAAGCGGCGATTGCCGGAGTACATGCTGCCGGCGGCGATCGTCCTGCTGGACGAGTTCCCGCTGACGGTCCACGGCAAGGTGGACCGTTCCCGCCTGCCGCCGCCGGAGCGGTCGCTGGAGATCGCGGAATCACCCGCCGAGCGGCCGCCCACGCCGACCGAACAGGCGGTAGCCCGCATCTGGGCCGAGGTCCTCCGCCTGCGGTGCGTCGGCTTGCACGACAATTTCTTCGATTTGGGCGGACATTCCTTGATGGCCATGCAGGTGGTAACCCGGCTGCGGGAAGCGTTCCACGTGGAGCTGTCCGTGCGGAACTTGTTCGAGGCGCCTACGGTGGCCGAACTGGCACTGCTGCTGACGGAACGTAAGGCTACGGCGATCAACCCGGACGTGCTGCTCCAGCAACTGACCGAAGTTGAGCGGCTCTCGGACCAGGAAGCCTGGAGCCGCATCCATCAGGAAGGCGGTTCCCGGCATGAATGATTTTGCAGACCGTATCCACCGTCTCTCTCCGGCTCAGCGAGAACTGTTGTTAGACCGGCTGCGGCGTCAGGGCGCGGTGCCGGCTGCGGCGGCGCCGATCCCTCGACGATCCGATTCCGGCCCGGCGCCGCTTTCCTTCGCTCAACAGCGATTGTGGTTCATGGACCAGTTGCAGCAAGAACGCGGCGGGTACCAGATCGTCGGCGCCATGCGGTTGGCAGGGCCGCTCGATCGCGCCGCCCTGGAGCAGAGCCTGATCGCCATCGTGCGGCGCCACGAGGTCCTGCGGACGTCTTTTCCGGCGATCGCAGGCCAGCCGGTGCAAGTTGTGGGTGCGGCGGCAGAATGCCCCTTACCCCTGGTGGATCTGCGGGCGCTGCCGGAAGACGAGCGAGAATCGGCCCTCCGGCGCTACCTCCAGGAAGAGCAAGGACGCGGGTTCGACTTGGCTCACGGGCCCCTGCTACGGGCCCGCTTGTTCCAAATGACGGAGCAGCAGCACGTGCTGGTGTTGTCCCTGCACCACATCGTGGCCGACGGCTGGTCCAGCGGAATCCTTCGCCGCGAACTGGCCGAGTGTTATGCGGCGTATCGTGGCGGCCAAGTCCCGCAACTGCCCGAGCTGCCCGTCCAATACGCCGATTTTGCCCAATGGCAACGGGATTGGCTGCAAGGCGAAGTGCTCCAGCAGCAACTGGCTTACTGGCGCCGGCGACTGGCTTTCCTGCCGGCGCTGGTTCTGCCTACCGACCGTCCCCGCGCCTCGGCGCTGGGCGGCCGCGGCGGTGTCGAAGTTCGCTGGCTGCCGGCCGGGCTTCAGCAGGCGGTTCAGGAATTCAATCGGCGCGAGGGCGTCACGTTGTACATGTCGCTTCTGGCGGCGTTCCAGATCGTCCTCTCGCGTTCCAGCGGCCAGACCGACATCGTGCTGGGCACGCCCTTGGCCAACCGGAACCGCAGCGAGCTGGAAGGGCTCATCGGCTTCTTCGTCAACACGCTGGTCATGCGGACGGATCTGGCGGGCAATCCTACCTGCCGCGAATTGCTGCGGCGTGTGCGCGACATGGCCATGGATGCGTACGCGAACCAGGATGTACCCTTCGAGCGGGTCGTCGAGGAGCTGCACCCGGAGCGGGCGCTGGAGCGACATCCCCTGTTCCAGGTCGCATTCGCGGTCCAGAACGCGCCGCGCGAGCGGCTGGAACTGGCGGGGCTGGCCCTCAGTCCCTTGGAGCCCGATGTGACCACCACCCGCTTCGATCTGGAACTGCACGTCTGGGAGCACGCCCGGGGCATCCGCCTGGTGGCCGCCTACAACGCCGACCTGTTCCGCGCGGAATCGATCGCTCGCCTGTTGCAGCAGATGGAGACGGTGGTGCAGGGCATCCTGGCCAACCCAGAGACGCCGATTCAGCAGCTCTCGTTATTGACCCCACGCGAGCGTCACCAGATTCTCGTCGACTGGAATGCCACCGCGACTCCTTTTCCGCGGGACGCGAGTCTGGCGGAATTGTTCGAGGCGCAGGCGGCCCAGAGGCCGGACGCGGTCAGCGTCGTCTGGGAGGGTGGATGCTGGACCTATCGGGAATTGAACCAGCAGGCCCGCAGGATCGCCCGGCGGCTGCGGGACCTCGGCGTCGGGCCGGAAGTCGTCGTCGGGTTAGGGTTGGAACGTTCGTCGCTGCTGATCGCCGCCACGCTGGGCGTGCTCCAGGCCGGCGGGGCCTACCTGCCACTGGACTCGAGCGCGCCGCCCGCGCGCTGGGCCCGCGTGCTGGCCGAGACACGGGCTCGGGTCCTGCTGACCGATGCTTCCAAGGGAGGTGGCCTGTCCCCTCTCCCGGGCCTGGAGATTCTGAACCTGGACGAAAGCCAGCCGGCAGGGCGGCAATCGGGCGTTGAGCCGAGGCGCTCGCAGGGCGGCAATCTGGCCTACGTCATGTACACGTCGGGCTCGACGGGACAGCCCAAGGGGATTGCCGTGCCGCAGCGAGCCGTCGCGCGGCTGGTGCTGAATTCCAATTACCTGCGGCTGTGCCCGGAGGACGGCGTCGCCTGGGCCTCGGACTTCGCTTTTGACGGCGCCACGTTCGAAATGTGGGGAGCCTTGCTGCAAGGCGCTCGGCTCGTGCTCATCCCCAAGGAGATCCTGCTCGCGCCGAGCCGATTCAGGGAGCATGTGGGGCGATTGGGAATCACGGTGGCCTTCCTCACTACAGCGCTGTTCAACCACCTGGCGCGGCGGGCTCCGGATCTGTTCGCCACGCTAGGCTGCGTGCTGTTTGGCGGCGAGGTGGCCGATCCTTCTGTCGTGCGGAACGTGCTGGCAAGCGGCAAGCCGCAACGGCTGTTGCACGTCTACGGTCCGACGGAGAGCACCACCTTCGCCACCTTTCACGACCTCGCCTCGCTCCCCGCCGACGCGACGGCGGTCCCCATCGGCCGCCCCCTGGCCAATACCGAGGCCTATGTGCTGGATGCCGAGATGAATCCCGTGCCCGTCGGAGTTGCAGGGCAATTGTACTTGGGCGGCGATGGGTTGGCGCGGGGGTACGTCCGCGACGCGCGCCGCACCGCCGCGCGGTTTGTGCCGCATCCGTTCAGCAGCCGGCCCGGCAGCCGCCTGTACGCGACGGGGGATCTCGTTCGCCTTCAGGCCGAGGGCGAACTCGTTTTCCTGGGTCGGGAAGACCACCAGATCAAGCTCCGCGGGTTCCGGATCGAACTGGGCGAAATCGAGGCGGCCCTGCGCCGTCATCCGGACGTCCAGGAAGCGGTGGTCTTGCTGCACAAAGACGGCGGGCAGGAACCGCGGCTGGTGGCCTGGGTCCAGCGGAGCAACCAAGCCTCGGCGACGCCCGAAGCCTTGCTCCGCCACGCCAGGGAGACGCTCCCGGCCTACATGGTTCCCGGGGCCATTACCTGTCTGGCTACCTTGCCCCTGAACATCCACGGGAAGATCGATCGCGGTGCGCTGGCCGTTACGGCCGCCGCCCTGGCTGGAAGCGAAGGCCGCGAGGGTGCGGCGAATGTTCCCCGAACGCCGGTCGAGGAAGCCCTGACCGAGATCTTCCGCGATGTGCTGGGGCGGCAGGCCGTGCCGCGCCAGGAGAGTTTCTTCGATCTGGGAGGCCATTCGCTGTTAGCCACCCAATTGGTCTCACGGCTCCGGGACGTGTTTCAGATCGAACTGCCGCTCAGCGCTGTTTTCCGTGCGCCTTCGGTCGAGGCGCTGGCCGTGGAGATCGAACGCGTCTTGCGGGCGGACGAGTCTCCGGCTGCGGCTCCGCTGCTGCCGGTTTCAAGAGATCGCGTCCTGACCGCCTCGTTTGCTCAACAGCGGCTGTGGTTCCTGCAGCGGCTGCAACCGGACGACGGGGCCTGGCACGTGCCGTGGATCGTCGAGTTGCGGGGACACGTCGATGTTTTGTCGCTGCAACGCAGTTTCGACGCGCTCGTCCGGCGCCACGAATCGCTGCGCACGCGGTTCGCCGAACGGGACGGCCGTCCCGTGCAAGTGATCGACCCGGAGGGCAGCTGCCCATTGCAGGTCCTCGATCTGCGGGCTTCCCCGGAGCGCCACGAGGCCGTGCGCCGCCGGGCGTTGGCCGAGCAGCGCGAGCCGTTCGACTTGGCGCGGGGTCCGTTGATGCGGGCGCATCTGCTGCGGTTGGAAGACGAGCTGTCGGTGCTCTGCGTGACCCTGCACCACATTGTCTCGGACGGCTGGTCGCTGGGGGTTCTGGGCCGCGAGTTGGGGGCCTGCTACGCGGCCTTTCAGGCAGGGCACTCTCCGTCCTTGCCGGACCTGCCGGTGCAATACGCGGACTTTGCCCAGTGGCAGCACGATTGGCTGCGAGGCGACGTGCTCCAGCGCCACTTGAACTACTGGCGGCTGCTGACGGATTTGCCCCTGCTGCGTTTGCCGACCGATCGTCCCCGGTCAAGAACAGCTCAGGCCGCAGGCGCGATTGTCGGACGGGAACTACCCGCGGCAACGACGCAAGCCCTTCGGGAACTGAACCGGCGGGAGGGAGTGACGCTGTACATGTCCCTCTTGGCTGCTTTCCAACTTCTGTTGTTTCGCCATACCGGCCAGACGGATTTCGCGGTTGGGACGCCCGTTGCCAATCGCAATCGGAGCGAACTGGAGGGGCTGATCGGTTTCTTTGTCAACAGCCTGGTCATGCGCACGGATCTCTCAGGGGATCCGCCGCTGCGGGAATTGCTTCGCCGCGTCCGAACGACCTCGCTGGAGGCTTACGCCCACCAGGATCTGCCCTTCGAACGCCTGGTCCAGGAACTCAATCCCGACAGGCATCCCAACCGGCACCCCTTGTTTCAGGTCGTGTTCGCCGTGCAGAACGCGTCGCGCGAAGAACTACAACTGTCCGGACTTTCGGTGCGGCCCCTGGAATTCGAGGTCACGACGGCGCGGTACGATCTGCAGCTGGACGTCTGGGAGTACCCGGATCGGCTGCGACTGACCGTCTTTTTCGATTCCAGCCTTTTTGATCGGGCTACGGTCCAACGGTTGCTGGACCGCCTGGAGATTCTCCTGGAGGGCATCGTCGCCAACCCGGACCGGCGTCTTTCCGAATACCCGCTGCTGATCGTCGAGGAGCAGCGATGGCTTGCGGAGAGAAACTCGCCGCCGTTTGATGCGGCGCCTCCGGCCGGTGTCACGGAGCGAAGCGGCCGGCAAGCAGAAGCGGATGCCGGGGGCCCACCGGGGGCATCCTCTTCGTTCACCGGGGGGACGCCCGCCGGCGCAGAGGCATGCCGGATGGGCATGGTATGCCTGCACGAATCGTTCCAGTCGCACGCCCGTCAGACGCCGGATGCCGTGGCGGTGGTTTCGGGCGAAGGGAGTTGGACCTACGGCGAGCTGGACGCCTGGTCGAACCGCGTGGCTCAGTGCTTGCGAAGGCGAAAGGTGGACTCGGAGGTCAAAGTCGCCGTGTGCCTGGAGCGTTCCGCAGCCCTGGTCGCGGGAATCCTGGGAGTGCTGAAAGCCGGAGGCGCCTACGTGGCCCTGGAGCCGTCGTGGCCGGACCAGCGCTTGAGGCACATTCTGGCCGAGACCGCTGCACCCGTGCTCGTGACGCAACGCTCGCTCCTCGGACGCCTGCAGGCGATGCTGCAGGGTATCGTGACGCCCGCTTGCGGGCCGGACCTGTTGTGTGTCGACGACGCTGAAGTTGCCTCTGCAGACGCCCGTTGTCCCGCGAACCGAGCGACTCCGGAGAACCTCGCCTACGTCATGTATACCTCCGGCTCGACCGGCCGGCCCAAAGGCGTGCTGGTGACGCATCGGAATGTTGCCCGGCTGCTGGCCGCCACGCGTGCCTGGTTCTCGTTTAGCGGGAACGATGTCTGGACGCTGTTTCACTCCGTTGCCTTTGATTTTTCGGTTTGGGAGTTCTGGGGAGCGTTGCTGCACGGCGGTCGGCTGGTCGTCGTGCCCTACCTGGTCAGCCGCTCGCCGGCCGAGTTTCGCCGGTGGCTGGCCGAACACCAGGTCACCGTTTTGAACCAGACCCCGACCGCCTTTCGTCAGCTGGCGGCGGTGCCGGGAGTCGAACCTCTGTCCCTGAGGTACGTGATCTTCGGCGGTGAATTGCTCGATCCCGCGTCCCTCGGTGCCTGGTGGGAGCAGCAGGCTTCGCGGCCGCGGCTGGTCAATATGTACGGAATCACCGAGACGACAGTCCACGTCACGTACGCCCCGCTCGATCCCGGCGACGCGAGGCCGTACGTTGGCAGTCCCATCGGCGTGCGGATTCCGGACTTGCGGCTGTACCTGTTGGACGAGCAGGGCCGGCAGGTGCCCATAGGCGTGTTTGGGGAATTGTATGTCGGCGGGCCCGGGTTGGCCCGTGGGTACTTGAACGCTCCCGCCCTCACGGCGGAGAAGTTCGTTCCGGACGACTTCAGCGGATTGCCGGGGGAGCGGCTGTATCGCAGCGGCGACCTGGCCCGCTACCGCGAGGACGGAACGCTGGAATTCTTGGGACGACGGGATCGCCAGGTGAAACTCCGCGGCTTCCGGGTAGAGCTGGGCGAAATCGAAGCGGTGCTCCGCGAGCACGATGCCGTCCACGAGGCGGTGGTGATGGAACGCGAAGACACGCCGGGAGACCGGCGGCTGGTGGCGTACGTGGTCGCCGATGCGGACCGGCCCCGCATTCGGCAGCAGGTATCCGCCGAGAAATCTCGCCTGGTGGGGCATTGGCGGGCCCTGTACGATGAGATCTACCGTGGGGCGGCTGCCGTAGGCGATCCAGAGTTCAACCTGGCGGGCTGGATCAGCAGCTACACAGGTGAGCCCATCCCGGTCGGGGCAATGCGCGAGCAGGTGGAACAGACGGTCGCGAAGATCCTGGCCCATCGTCCGCAACGCGTGCTGGAAATCGGCTGCGGCACGGGGCTGTTGCTGTATCGCCTGGCTCCATGCTGCGAGGAGTATTGGGGTACGGATGTCTCCTCGGTCGCGTTGGAGAGGCTGCGGCAGAGATTGCCGGACAACGTGACGTTGTGGCTGCGGGAGGCCGGCGAGTTGTCCGGCATTGCCGCGCAGAGCCTCGACTGCATCGTGTTGAATTCCGTGGTGCAGTACTTCCCTGAGGTCGACTACCTGGAAACGGTCCTGCAACGGGCTCGTGACCTGGTCCGGCCCGGCGGTTTGATCTTCGTAGGCGACGTACGGAACGTCGCTTTGTGGTCCGCATTTCAAACGGCCGTCGAGCTCCACCAGGCCGAACCTAACTGCCCGTTGCGCGAACTGCGGGACCGGATCAAACAGCATCGGGATCAAGAGACGGAGCTGCTGATCGACCCCGGTTTCTTTCTCGGATTGCCCGAACGCATGCTGGGCATCACCGACGCTTGGACCGAGCCCAAGCGGGGCCGCGATCGCAACGAACTCACCCAGTTCCGCTACGATGCGATGCTCCGGGTGGGACCAGCCGCGCCGCGCACGGAGCTCTCGTTGTGCCTGGATTGGCGCCAGCGGCGCTGGTCCTCGGCGGAGATCGGCAGCTGGTTGCAGCAGCAGTCGCCGCAGGCGGTGGGCCTGCTGAACGTGGCCAACGCTCGCGTCCAGGCCGCCGTGAACGCCGTGGAAATGTTCGAACGTCTGCCGGCCGAAACACCTGCCTGCGAGCTGCGACGCCTGGTCGAGCAGCAGGTTCTTGCAGAGGGAGGCGTCGAACCGGAAGACCTGTGGGCGCTGAGCCGCATCTTGCCTTACGGGGTCGCCATCCGCTGGTCGGGCGGGCGGGCGCGGGGAGACTTCGATGTCGCTTTTCTCCCGCAGGCGGGTTCCGCGGCTCCTGCCTGGCCGGCATTTCCCGGGCCGGGCCGCGTCCGCTCGACGCCGGCTCTGACCGCTACTTCCCCTTGGCAGCCCCCGTTTGCAGGACGCCTGGCGAGGGAACTACGAGAGGACCTACAGCGGCGGCTGCCGGATTACATGGTCCCCACGACGGTGGTCATGCTGGAGCGGCTTCCGCTGACCGATCAGGGCAAGCTCGACCGCCGGGCTCTGCCCGTCCCGGAAGCAGCGCGGCCGGAGTTGGAGACGCGGTACACCGCGCCTCGCAGTCCGTTGGAGGTGACCCTGGCCGTGATCTGGTCCGATGTTTTGCGGTTGCGGCAAATCGGCATCCACGATAACTTCTTTGACCTGGGTGGACATTCGCTCCTGGCGACCCAGGTCGTGGCGCGAGTGCGGGAGGCGTGCCAGGTCGACTTGCCGTTGCGAATGCTCTTCGAATCGCCGACAATCGCCGATTTGGCTGTCGCCGTGGCGCTGCAGAAAGCGCGGCAGACCAATACCGCCATCCTGGAATCCCGGCTGGCCGAACTCGAGCAGCAATGAGCGACTTCTCTGAACGCATCCGCCGGCTTTCGCCGGCCCAGCGCGAACTGCTATTCCGCGGGCTCCACCGCCCGGAACAGACCGCCGACAGCCGCAGGATCCGCCGCCGTGAGTCGGCGGAACCGGCGCCGCTGTCCTTCGCCCAGCAACGGCTTTGGTTCCTCGATGAGCTTGGAGGGATAGCCGGGGCCTACCACGTGCCCGTCGTCCTGGAATTGCGAGGTCCGCTCGACGCGTGCGCCTTGAAACACAGTCTGCAAGCCGTCTGCAGCCGTCACGAAATCCTGCGGACGACGTTCCCCTCGATCGGCGGCCAGCCGCGGCAGGTCATCCTGGATGCGATTCGCTACGATCTGCCTCCAGCTGACCTGCGGTCCGAACCGGAGCGGCAACAGGCCGACTTGCAGCGGAGGATTGAGGAGGAATTGGGGCTGCCGTTTTCGCTGGCCCGCGGTCCGTTGCTGCGGGCTCAACTGCTGCGTTGGGCGGACGACTGCCACGTCCTGTTGCTGACGCTGCATCACATCGTTGCCGATGGCTGGTCCCTAGGGATCTTGACCCGCGAATTGGCGGCCTTCTACACGGCTTTTCGCCTGGGCGTCAGGCTGAGCCTTCCTCCCCTGCCTGTTCAGTACGCCGACTTCGCGATTTGGCAGCAACAGCAGTGGGACGCCGGGGAGTTCGAGCCACAGCTGGCGCACTGGTGCAGCCGTCTCAAGGGGCTGCCGCCCCTGCACCTGCCCGCCGACCGGCTGCGCCCGGCAATTCCCCTGCATCGCGGAGACTCCGTGACGCTGGCCTTGCCCGGCCGGCTCGTTTGGGGACTGGAGAAGCTCTCTCGCGACCACAAAGCCACGTTGTTCATGACGATCCTGGCAGCCTTTCAGTTGCTGCTGTCCTGGTACAGCGATCAGGAGGATATCGCCGTAGGCTGCCCGATCGCGGGGCGAGTGGCTGTCGAGTTGGAGGAGCTGATCGGCTGCTTTGTCAACGTGGTGATCTTGCGTGCGGATTTGAGCGGCGATCCGAACTTCCGCGATTTGTTGACGCAGGTCCGGGACACGGTGCTGGAGTCGCACGCCCACCAGAATCTGCCTTTCGAGAAACTGGTCGAGCGGCTGCGGCCTCCGCGGGACGTTGGCTCCAGCCCCTTGATCCAGGCCCTCGTGGCGATGCAGAACGCGCCGCGGTTTCCGTTGGACATGGCCGACTTGTCGGTGGGCTCCCCGGAAGTGAAGATCACCACGGCCCGCTTTGACCTGGAATTGAATATCTGGCAGACCCCGCTGGGCGTCCGGCTGATCTTGGTGTACAGTTCCGACCTGTTCGAACGCGACACGATCCAGGGGCTGTTGAGCCATTTTCAGGTTCTTCTGGAGAGGGTTGTGGCCGGCCCTGATCGCCGTCTCTCGGCCTTGGCACTGCCGCCGCAGGCCGAGCGAAAGCAGGTGCTGCTCACCTGGCAGTGGGTCACGCCCGACGACGACCCGGAGGAGGAGACTTTCGAATTCTGATTCGGATCCGCGGCCTAGCCGGCCCTTGACGCTTGGGGCCCGCAGGGCACCAGACTCAACCACCTGCCATCCTCCTCGAACAGCAGCCGGCGATCGCGGAGAAAGGCCAGCCCCCGCTCCACCGCCGCAGCATCCGCTTGTTCCAACTCCCGGCCGAGTCGTCCTCGGTCCATCGGCCGCTGGAGCCGATCCAGGATCTGGTCGCAAATCGGTTCGATCGGATATTCCTGCAGAGAACCGTCGCGACCGTCCCGGACGCGAACGCCGGTCTCCTCCCGCTGGAGCAGCAGCGAGGCCTTGGGGCGGCCGTCCTCGCCGAAATACCGGGAGCGCCACCGGCCGACCAATTCGCTGAGGCGCCCGATCCACGCCACCATCTGCGCGAAGTAGTCGGCGTGGAAGTTGTCGTCGATGAAAAAATAGGCGAGATGCCGCAGCGAATCCGTCGGGAACGGATACACAAGCTCGTAGAAGTCGCAGGGCCGCAGATCCAGTCCATAGATGCTGGGTTCGTTGAAATAAGGGCTGTACCGATCGAATCGCACGGGGAACACGCCGGTGGGCGGCGGCAGGTGGACCAATAACGGCAGGTCCCGCAGGTATTTTTCATAAACCGCCCCTGGCTCGCCGGGGAATCCGATCAACAAGTTCCAGTGCGGCACGACCCCATACCGCAAGCAGGATTTCAGGAGTGACAGGTTCTGGAATGCGGTCGTACCCTTTCGCATGCGTTTCAGGGTGGATGTCGCAAGCGACTCGATCCCAGGCTGGATCGAAGTCGCGCGGGCTTGGGCCAGGATATCCACCTCCGCTTCGGTCAAGTCCGCTTTCACTTCGTAGAAGAGCTCCACGTTGGCTGGCGTTTTCAGTCGCGGCAAGACGGTGTGAAGAAAACTCTTCGGCAGGATGTTGTCGGCACCGTGCAACATGACCTGCGGCAGGCAATCCGCGTAGCGGAATAACGCCTCGAACTGCGCCAACGCCTGTGGGGCGTGCATCGCTCGATAGCGAATGGTCAGACCATTCAGACCGCAAAACGTGCAATGGGCCCGCTCGCCCCACCAACAGCCACGCGACGTTTCGAACAGGAGCGCAGGAGTGATCTGGGGAAACGTGGCGACCGATTGCAGATACCCGTCGTAGTCCAGCGACACCGAAACGTTGATGTCCAGTTCCTCGCCGAACAGGCCTGTCGTGGAGGGACTTCGCGCCGGCGCCGGGCCCACGAAACCGACACCCGCAGGCAACGCCGGCGCAGTTGTCTTCGAGAAGACCCCCGCGAGGGTTTCGCACCGCTCCGGGTGACCTTCGATCCGATGCTGGACGAACTGGGGAAAACTCCGCAACGCCGGCCCTGAGAAAACGAAATCGATCCAGGGGACGCGGCGGACGATCTCCAATCCCATGGGATACTCACAATTGGCTCCCCCCATGACAGTGACGATCGCGGGGCGGCGCTCTTTCAGTTTCCTGGCCATCGCCAGCGAGGGCAGATTCTGGGCAAACATCGACGTCCAACCGACGAGATCTGCTCTGTCCAATTCGTAGCGGGCGATCAGCTCGTCCAGCCAGCAGTCCAACTCCTTCCGGAGATCCAGCACGGCGCGCCGAAAACGTTCGCTGGGGGCGTCCCGCTGCGGGTAACAGCGTGAGAAGTACTGAACGGCATTGTCGGCCGTTTCCGAAAAGGCCGCCTGGCGAAATAGCCAGTCCCCAAGGCCCGTAGAGCCATGCCGTACCGAGGTCGCGATCTCCTGGTAGAATTCAACACCGGTGATACGGGCGAATTCATGGTTGGCGTACAGGATCTGGACCTCGGCACGATCGCCGCACGAGTCTTCCACGACAGTCTTCAATTGCGTCAACGCCAGAGACGGGAATTGCAGCGCGAAAAACGGCATGTTGATGAGACAGATTCGGTACATCCTCGCCTCGGAGATTCGAATGACAGTGCGACCCCGGCACGGCTCAACGCCGCATCGGTTCGTGTCCCTGGATCGGAACGTCAGTCTATCGGCGTCTCGGCGGAACGGCTAGGGCCGCGTTCCATTCACGACGCGTTGACCCCATCGCTGATTCCGCGAAGGGCAGGTTCGATGCCGAAACGAAATCTGCAAAGAACAGGTTTCCGTGCGGAGCCGATTGCCATAAGATACCACCTCCGCGGAGGTGTCCCTCGATGCCCGGCGGAACTTGTTCGCCTTCGAATACGGAATCGGAATCCCCGAGGAAGAACACGATGGAAGCAATCGCGTTGATTGGAATGGCAGGGCGTTTCCCCAAGGCGGCTGACGTGAGGACGTTTTGGCGGAATTTATGCGAGGGGATCGAGGGGATTCGCTTTTTTTCGGCTCAGGAATTGATTGAGGAGGGATTGCCGCCGGATCTGGTCAATCGCCCTGAGTACGTGCCGGCCAAAGGCTATCTGGAGGACGCCGAGTTCTTTGACGCAGCCTTCTTCGGCTACTCGCCACGTGAAGCCCAAGTGATCGATCCGCAGCAACGGCTCCTGCTCGAGTGCGCCTGGAAGGCGCTGGAGGACGCCGCGTATGTCTCCGGCAGCTTTGCGGGCGCCATTGCCGTGTTCACCGGCGTAAGCATGAACACCTATTTCACGCAGCGTCTGCTGATGAACCGGGAGGTGTTGGCTGCGGTCGGGGGGTATCAGGCTATGATCAGCAACGACAAGGACTACGCGCCGACCCGCATCTCGTACCTGCTGAATTTGACGGGGCCGAGCATCGGGATCCAGACGGCTTGTTCGACGTCGCTTGTGGCTGTCGAACGGGCCTGTCAAAGCTTGGTGAACCGCGAATGCGACATGGCGTTGGCTGGCGGCGCGTCGCTCTCGTTCCCGCGCCGCGCCGGATACCTGTTCCAGGACGGGATGATCCTCTCGCCGGACGGGCATTGCCGGGTGTTCGATGCCCGCGCCCGCGGTACGGTGGGAGGCGAGGGCGTGGGCATCGTGGTCCTGAAGCGGCTCAGCGACGCGCGGGCGGACGGCGACTCGATCTATGCGGTCATCCGGGGATGGGCGATCAACAACGACGGTTCGGCCAAGGTGGGCTATACGGCGCCCGGGGTGGGAGGCCAGGCGGCCGTGATCGCCGCGGCCCAGGCTCTCGCCGGCGTCGATCCGCGCTCCGTCACTTATGTCGAGGCCCACGGTACGGGTACGCAGCTGGGGGATCCGGTAGAGATCGCTGCCCTGTCGCAAGTCTTCCACGCCCGGCAAGCTGACCGGGGCTATTGCCGCATCGGGTCGTTGAAGTCCAACATCGGCCATCTCGATGCCGCCGCCGGCATCGCTTCCCTGATCAAGACGGCCCTGGCGTTGAAGTTTCGGAAGATCCCGCCCAGCCTGCATTTCCAGGAGCCGAACCCACAGATCGATTTCGAGAGCAGCCCCTTCTGCGTCAACGACCAGTTGACGGATTGGACGGCCAGCCGTTTTCCACGGCGCGCCGGAGTCAGCTCGTTTGGGATTGGCGGCACCAATGCGCATTTAGTCTTGGAAGAGGCGCCGCCCGAAGAGCGTTCCGGCCCGTCCCGGCCCGACCAGTTGCTGATGCTCTCCGCCAAGACCGATAGCGCGTTGGAGACCGCCACGAGCAATCTGGCCGCCTGGTTGAAGGAACGCCCCGAAGCCGAACTGGCCGACGTGGCTTACACCTTGCACGTAGGACGCAAGGTCTTCCCCTACCGTCGCTTCCTCGTGTGCTCGGACCGCGAAGACGCCTTGCAGGCGTTGCAGGACGGCCCGGGCCCCCGCCTCCTGACCGCCTGTGATTCGACGGTTGACCGCGGCGTGGCATTCTTGTTCCCCGGTCAAGGAACTCAATACGTGCAAATGGGCCGCGGTCTCTACGAAAGCGAACCGTGCTTTCGCCAGCATTTGGACGCCTGCGCGGAACTGCTGAGGCCTGCGCTGGGGCTCGATCTTCGGGAAATCCTCTACCCCGCTGCCGAGACGGCGAGCGAAGCCGCATCGCCGCTGGTCGGCACCGCCCTGGCGCAACCGGCGCTGTTCGCGGTGGAATACGCGCTCGCCAAGCAGTGGGAAGCATGGGGCGTTCGACCGGCGGCGATGATCGGCCACAGTGTCGGCGAATACGTGGCCGCGTGCCTGGCCGGCGTCTTCTCTTGGGAGGAGGCCCTGTGGCTGGTTGCCAAACGGGGCGAACTGATGCAATCCGCCGAGCCCGGAGCCATGCTCGCCGTTCCGCTGGCCGAATCCGAGGTGCGCGAACTGCTCCGGGACGGCCTGGCGCTGGCCGCCTGCAATGCGCCGGAAAACTCGGTGGTGTCCGGAACGCCGGAAGCCGTCGCACGCCTGGAAGCGTTCCTCACGCAGCAAGGTTTCGCCACACGCCGATTGCACACCTCCCACGCTTTTCATTCGCCGCTGATGGCCGCCGCCAGCCGGCAGTTCCAGGCGTTGGTCGAGCAGGTCGGCCGCCGCCCGCCACAGATCCCGTTCGTCTCGAATGTCACCGGCCGCTGGATTACGGACAGCCAGGCTGTCGATCCCGCGTACTGGGCGGAGCACCTGCAGCAGACCGTCCGCTTCGCAGAAGGCATGGAACTGCTCCTGCAGCAGACCGGGACGAGCCTGTTGGAGGTGGGGCCGGGCCGGGCTTTGGCGACGCTGGCGCGGCAGATCGCCCAGCGCAGGGCCACGCCGCTGGTGTTTTCCTCCCTGCGTCATCCCCAGGAGGCGAAATCGGACCAGGCTGTCCTGCTGCAGACGCTGGGACGCCTCTGGCTGGCCGGGACCGCCGTCAGTTGGCATGGGTTCTACGCTCATCAACGCCGGCGGCGCTTGTCGCTCCCGTCTTACCCTTTCGAACGAAAACGCTATTGCGTCGACGCTCCGCAAACGCCGGCAGCCGCTCGACTGCTGGACGCGCCGGCGCGGCTGCCGGCTGCGGACTGGTTTTACCGGCCGTCCTGGAAACAGTTCGCCCCCCTGCTCTCCGCCGCGGCGTTCCCGAAAGCTCCCCAGGAGCCGCGATGCTGGCTCCTGCTGCTCGACGGCTGCGGCGTCGGTGCGGCTCTGCAGGAGCGTTTGGCCGCGGCCGGCCAGCACGTCGTCACGGTCCAGCCGGGCAACACGTTCTCCCGAACCGGCGCCGATTCCTTCACGGTTCACCCGAAACGGTTCGGCGATTACGTGGCCCTGTTCGACGAACTGCGGCGGCGTCCGGAGATGCCCAGCCGGATTATGCACCTCTGGAACGTCTCTCGCACGCCGCCCGCCTCATTCGACGACGCGCAGGAAATGGGGTTCTACAGCCTTCTGTACCTCGCCCAAGTGCTCGGCCGGCAGCCGGCAGGCCAGTGGATCCAATGGGACATCATCTCCAGCGGGCTTCAGGAGGTCACCGGCCACGAGCGTCTGATGCCGGAAAAGGCGACACTCCGCGGACCGCTGCTGGTGATCCCCCAGGAGTATCCGCACATCGTGTGCCGGAGCATCGATGTCGAGCTGCCGCTGGACGGCTCGCTGCCGACGTCGGCGCTCATCGATCAGCTCGAACAGGAATGCCTACGAGAGGTGACGTGTACCGAGCTGGCGCTGCGGGGGCGCTACGGCTGGGTTCGAACCTACGAGCGGATGCACGTCCCGGCGGTTGACAAGGTGTCCCCGCGGCTGCGCGATTCGGGCGTTTACTGGATCTTGGGAGGACTCGGCCGCATCGGCCTCGAACTGGCCTCGGTGCTGGCCCGCTCGGTGCGAGCCAAACTGGTTCTGACCGGGCGCCGCCCCTTGCCGCCGCGCGACCAGTGGGAGGCCTGGTGCGACCAGCATGATCCGGACGAATTGGATGTCCAGCGGATTCGCAAGATCCGCGAGATCGAGTCCTGGGGAGCCGAGGTGCTCGTACAGGCTGCGGACATGGCGGATGAAATGCAGATGCGAGATGCACTGCAGGCCATCGAAGCCCGATTTGGCAAAGTGCAGGGGGTCATTCACTCGGCGGGGACGGTCGAGGGACGCATCATTCACTACCTGACCCCGGACCACTGCGAGGCACAGTTCCTCGCCAAGGTGCGGGGCCTGTACGTGCTGAAGCAATTGGTCCGCGGTCAACCGCTGGACTTCTGCCTGATCACTTCGTCGCTGTCCTCGGTCCTGGGAGGGATGGGCTTCTGTGCCTACACGGCGGCCAACGCTTACCTGGACGCTTTCGCCGCTTCCGAAAACCGTCGTGGCGGATGCCCTTGGTTCAATATCAATTGGGACGGCTGGAAGTTCGGCCCCGCAGCGGACGAAAGCGGTGCGGACGCCCCGGTCAATTGGCTGCTTTCCAGCGCCGAGGGCGCGGATGCCTTCCGGCGTCTCCTAGCGGCGGATTGGCCGGACCGCGTCGTGGTCTCGAGCGTGGACTTCCCAGCGCGAGTCCGGCAATGGGTGGACCGGGCTGTTCCCGCTGCTGTGGAAACGCCGCAGCCCCAGCCGCCGCCGACTGTGCATCCCCGTCCCGCGAACCTGTCCACGGCCTTCGCCCCTCCGCGGAACGACCTGGAACGAACGGTCGCCGAAGTCTGGCAGGAGTTGCTGGGGATCGAAGAGATCGGAATCCATGACGACTATATCGAACTGGGCGGCCACTCGCTGCTGGCTGGCCGGCTGATCGCACGCCTGCGGGAAATCCTGCAAGTGCCGCTCGCGATACGCAATCTGTTCGAATCGCCGACGGTCGCGCGGCTGGCGGCTCACGTCGAGACGCACCGCTGGGCGGCTCAATCGTCGTCGACCGCCGCTCCCGCAGCCGGCGACGAGGAACGTGATGAGTTCGAGGTGTGACGGCTTACTCGCTGGCCCGCGGAACAGACTCGGTCGCGCAGCTGCTCGACGATGGCCACGACCACTTGGGACTCGGACTGGCACAGGAAGAAGTGGTCGCCCGGGAAGCGGCGGATCCTAAAATCCGCCCGCGTGTACGCTTGCCAGCCGGCCAGGTCCTCCAGGCTGACCTGGTCGTCCTCCAAACCTCCCAGGGCCGAGAGCGGTACCGGCAGCGGTCCCGAAGGAACCCAGACGAAGGTCTCCCCCATCTGAAAGTCGGCCCTGAGAATCGGCAGGAACAGCTCCATGAGCTCCGGGTTGGCGAAGATATCGGGCGGAGTGCCCCCCAAGGCACGGATCTCTTCCAGGAACGCTCCGTCCGGCAAGTCGTGCAGAGGCGGTTTGGGGTCCGGCCGGTGCGGAGCGCGCTGGCCCGAAACAAACAGCCGAACCGGCAACGGATCTCCCGCTGCCGTCAGACGCCGGGCGAACTCAAAAGCCACCATCGCCCCAAGGCTGTGTCCGAACAGGGCGTACGGCTCACCCAACATCGGCGCCAGCCCCGCGTGGATCTCCGCGGTCAGGCCCTCCAGTTGCAGTCGCGCCGGTTCGGAAAACCGGTGTCCGCGGCCCGGCAATTCGACGGGACAGACCTCAATGTCCTCAGGCATCAGTTCCGGCCACCGGCGATAGGCGGCGGCGGATCCGCCGGCGTAAGGAAAGCAGAACAACCGGACTTGACGCTGGGGCCGCGGCCGATGGGCGGCCAGCCAGGGATTGGAATGCGGCAAACGGCGATTCACGACCGCTCCTGACCGTCCGCTTCCATCGACTTGCGCAGGCTCAGCGGCCGCATATCCGTCCACACTTCCTCGATATAGGCCAGGCACTCCGATTTCGAGCCGGACTTGCCCGCGTCGGTCCAACCCAGCGGATTTGCCTTGTGCGCGGGCCAAATGGAATACTGCGCTTCGTGGTTGATCACCACTTTGTACACGGTCGTATCCTCACGTTCCTCATCGTTCACAGTTCTGACTCCACGTTGGTCTGCGAATTCACGTCCGGGCGCCATTATGCGTCCGGATGCCCCTTCCTGCAAGTGCCTTTGCCGGCAGCCCGGTCAGCCCGCGCATGGTTCGAGAAGAGGGCTGTCCTACTGCCGCCTTGCCGGAGATGTTGACGCCCCGAAGCGGTTGCGGGAAAATCGAATCATGGCCGCCCTCAAGCAATTCATCGTCGCCGCGGTGCCCCGATCGGGTTCCACGTTCCTCATCCAGCATCTGGCCCGCGCCGTGGACGCGTATGTGCCGGACGTCAACCATCGCGAGTTGTTCAACCCCTACGAGAAACTGTTCAACTGCCATGTTTTGCGGTTGGATGGATCCTCAGAAGTTTGCATCCTGGACGAGTTTTTCCGCCGCTCCAACCGGCCTTACGCCGGGCTGAAGACCATTCCTGGATTTCACCGAGAGTGGTCCGATATCGCCGGCCGCCAGGACATCCAGTTCATCACGCTCCTGCGGAAAGATTTCCTTTCCTGCGCGGCCAGCTATATCGTCAGCGACCGCCGCTTTCAGTGGGAGAAGCCCAGTCGCGAGCAGCTCGACGGCCGAAAGCTTGTCTTTGGGGATCTGTACGCCACGGAGGCCAAGAAGGCAGTTTCTCTGGGTGCCACGCTGGGATACCTGCTCTTCAATTACCGCGCCATCGAACGGTTGAACGCCAGGCCGGACACGATCTGTCTTGCGACGGAAGACTTGGTGCAATCGGAGCCTGTCGACTCCCGGCTCCGGGAATTCCTCGGATGTCCGATCACATTCGACGGATTCCGCGCTCCGACGCACTACACCGAGTGTTTCGAGGACCATTTCTACTTCAAGGTGAACATCGTTCGTATGCTCCGCTCGCTGCTCGAGTTTGATTCTCAGGTCCCGCAGCCGATTCAGGCGGTTTGTGGCGGGGCCTGATCGCCTGGACCCAGGGCTCCGTTGGCCCTCTGGCGAAGATCGGGCTGCGGCGATGGATGTTGGGCCGCGATCCGAAGTGCCTCCTGGACCGCCACATCGAGTTGCGGATCGTAGCCCTGAGCGTCGTCCTGCGGACGGATATCGACTTGGTGGCGGGGCGGGCAGAGTGCGGCGGGCCGGTCGCTTGGGGAGCCGGACCAGCTAGCCAAGCACGCTGCTCCGGCGTCAGATTCCACGGCAAGAACCCCGAAATGTCCGCCGGCGCGCGGCCGCCGGCTGTCGCACACGCCTCCAGAAACCACGTCAGCCACCGCTGCGGGTTCAGCTTCCACAGCTTGAGCGTGGCGAAGATCGAGAACAGCATGACGGCCAGACGGCCACTCCACTCCGAGCCGGGACCGTAGTAGTTCTTCCGTCCCATGGCCGGGCCGCGGACTTGGCGTTCCGAACGGTTGTTGTCCATCGGCACCCGCGGATCGTCGACAAAACAGACCAGACCCGCCCAATGCTCTTGGAGGCTTTGCAGCGATTTTCGGCAGGACTCGCGGAGTTGGTCATCGGCCAATTCGCGGTCGCGTTGTTCCTGCATGGCCTGCACCGCTTGACGCAACTCGTGTTCGGCTTCCCGGCGCTCCGCCGAATCCGGCTCGGCCGCCAGGCGGCGACGGTTCAGGTGGTACAGCTCCCGAATCCGCCGCAGCCATGCCAGAGCCCACTCACTCCTTCAATTCCGGCCACCCCTTGCCGACTTCCACAAAATCTCGCCGCACGTGAGCCCAACAGAAGACCAGCACGATGCCGCCCTGCTTCACCTGGACCATCGCCTTGTAAGCCGAATAGCGATCGACCATCAACACCAGCGTGGCCTCTTTCGGGAAATGCCGTTCGGGCACCTCGTGGCTGCGGCTGGGGTCTAGCCGGAACACCACCACCTCGTCGCCGACGAACACCTACAGCCACCAGCGGTATCCTTGCTTGCCCTCACGTTCCACGAATACCAGCCACTGGGGCCGGCACGGGAATCGCCCGCAGTTTCGGAACGGGCGTGACCCTCGGGC
>CAZXYZ010000092.1:0-46096 GCA_964645045.1 uncultured Pirellulaceae bacterium
AAGGCAAGGTCAATGCAAATAATCTTTTCTAGAGGATTTGATGCGTTTGCCGTGGATACGGACCGCCGTGGCTCGGCTGGGGAAGTTGTTCGGCGAGGACTTGTCTCTAGACGTAACTGGCGTCTATCTTGGGGGCACTCAGATCAACGACGCGGGGCTGGCGCATCTTCATGGAATGACGCAACTCGGAGTGCTTCACCTCGGCGACACCCAAGTTAGTGACGCGGGGGTGGCACATCTCCGGGGACTTACGCAACTCGAAGTGTTGTTGCTCGACGACACCCAAGTTAGTGACGCGGGGCTGGCGGATCTCGGCGGACTGACGGAACTCCGAGTCCTGTCCCTCTGCAACACCCAGATCACTGACGCCGGCATCGCCGAACTCCAGAAGGCGTTGCCGAATTGCGAGATCATTCGATGACCACCCCACCGCCCACCCCGAAGCCCCGCCGCCGCTGGCTGCAGTTCAGCCTGCGGACGAAGCTCGTCTGGGCATGGCTTCTCCTGGGCTTCGGGAGTGTGGTCCTTTTCGGCACAATGCTCTATGCACCCACGGCTCGTTGGTGGACGCGGAGCAGTGGTGAACACCTGACGCTCGGGATGGCCAGGGGGCAAGTCCGCCTCGATCTGCCCGATGGGGCAGCGGACATTCGGTTCTACCAGCACCTGCAACCGGCTGAAGTCGTCGTTGTGGATTTTGCGATTGCCGAGGACGTTTTCTTGGAGTGGGCCGCGCGGCAAAGATGGAAACCGGACCCGGTCGTCGGGAGTGTGACGATTTGGCCCCGGTCGGCGTTTGGTGATTGGGCGACCGGGGTCACCGTCACGGATGGGCACGGATACCACACACTTCGGCGTGGTGAGCCTGACACGTTTTCGGTGACCTACGACCGAGGAACGCGGCGCGCCTTTTACCGTTTTCGATCAAAACCACTTAATGGTGACGACTGAGTTCGAGTGCGACGAGACGACAGAGCCATGCGCGAGCGGCGGTCGTCGATCCTGACGGAGGCTCCTAAGATGCCACGCATACCGAAGACTTGTGTTGCCGTTCGAATTCCGGATGTCTTCGTCGAGTTCATGCGGCATGTGGCTGCGCTCATCGACAGTGGCGATGAATCCACAACCATCGAATCCGGCGACCTGCTTCAGTGCGACTGCATCTACGGCGGTTTGTTCGACGGCGAAACAGGGCAGTTCGCGTTTCGCTACTTCCATGCCGCGGATGCGACGTGGGATGTCAGTCTCGATGCTTCTGAAATTGCCGACATCGCGAGCGGCTGCCTTCGTCAGCTCAATCTATGGCGATGTGCAAACGGCTCGTGCGACTGCCTTTATCCCACCGAAGACTCATACTGCCCGCATTGCGATTCGATTCGGCACTTCGATCACGAGTACCCCGAGAGATTGCGCCATCTGTACCCGGAGGCATCCCTCGATGCGCTCGCGTCAATGGCGAACTTGCGGCGCATTGCGCTCGCGATCTGCGATTACGTGGACGGGAACGACGGCCAAATGCCGCCTCTCTTTACCTCCGACGTGAGCGGGAATCGGTTGCACAGTTGGCGGTCGCTCATCCTTCCATATCTGGACCTTGATGGCCTCTATTCCGCAATCGACTTCAATCAAGCGTGGGATGCACCCGTGAATCGTGCAGGCGCCGCGGCGACGCCGGCCGTGTTTCAGTCGCCTGGAACGGCGTGCAGCCAGACCCGATACTTGGCGATCGTGGGGCAGAACACCCTCTGGCCGCCGGGTGGGCGACGCAGGCTATCGGATGTTACATTCGGCACCTCGCGCACAATTGCCGTCGTTGAGGCCCCGGTCAGCGGATGCCACTGGATGGAACCAAGAGACATCGAGTTTGGTGCCCTCGCCGATCAGGTTGCTTCGCATGGCCGGTCGCTGTTGGCGGCCTGGATTGACGGGAACGCAACGGCACTGTCGGGCGTCGACGCGAACTGGTTGCTCGAACTCGTTACGATATCGCCGAACTCCAGAAGGCACTGCCAAACGTGAAGATCACCGGATGACCACCGCCCCACCGCCCACCCCAAAGCCCCGTCGCCGCTGGCTGCAGTTCAGGCTGCTCACGCTGTTCGTCATGTGGTCTACGGCCGTGGTGTGGATGAACACGTCCCCTCAGAAACACCTGTGGCCACCGTGTGTCGCGGTCCATTACTGGTCCGGCTGCCCTTGGGTCTATGTGAGATACACCGCTGCTAGCGGTCATGGCTTTGCTGAGGCGGTAGACGTGTCGTGGAGCTACACGGCCTTGGCAGGCGATTCTGCTGTCGGTCTGTTGCTCGTCATTGCGTTGACTTGGGGCTCGAAACAACTGCTGCGGCGTGTCGAGGCGAGTCTGCGACGCTCGTCTGGAGACGATATTGTGACCGGTTCGGTTCGCTTCCGTTTCAGCTTGGCGACGCTGCTGCTCCTGGTCGCCTGGTCTGCGGTTGCGTTGTGGTTGAACATGACACCGCGTGTGAGTTCGTACGAAGTCGCTGCGGACACGTTCTTTTTCGGTGTCAAGGGGAATGACGCTTTTGAACGGCATGTCGCTCGTTGGGGTTGGCCTTGCTGCTACGCGGGTGACAGTTCGTCGGAACGGGCATCTCTGTCGCGATTGCCACCGGACGGGCAAATTGACTACCGGGCGCTGTTCCTCGACACAGCTGTTGGTGTGCTACTTGTCGGGGCTTTGACGTGGGGCTCAAGCCAGGTGCTGCGGCGCGTCGGGGTTAGACTGCAGCGTCACCCGGATTCGGGGCCCGTGCGGCAGTTCCACGCTCAACGCTAAACGATTTCCGACCCAATGTTGATGTTCACGTGATAAAATCAACGGCGCGGCCCAAGGATTCACCAATGACCACGACCCGACCGTCCACCCCGAAGCCCCGCCGCCGCTGGCTGCAGTTTAGCCTGCGGACGATGCTGGTGCTCGTGCTGGCGACGTGCGTGGCACTGAGTTGGTTGGGGCTGAAGGTCAGACAGGCCGGAGAGCAGCGCAAGGCCGTGGAAGCAATCCACAGACTCGGTGGTACCGTCTTTTACGACTATCTGCACAACTGGATAGCCGCGGTTCCACCACCGATATTCACACCGACAGATCAGCCGACGCGTCCCCGGTTCGTATGGCTCCGCGAACAGCTCCGAGATGACCTGTTTGCGAATGTCAAAGAGGTCCATCTGCGTGGCCCTGAAGTCACGAACACAGCTATCGTACAAGTCCTGAAACTAAAGCGTCTCAAGAGCCTCCGACTTGAAGCGACCCACGTCACGGATGCCGGCCTCGAACTCCTTTGCGGGCTGGAGGGACTGGAAACGCTGAGCCTCGCCAACAGCCAGATCACAAATCTTGGGGTCAAGCGTCTCAGCCCGCTTACGAGGCTCACCTCCCTGAACCTTTCGAGCACCCTGGTCACAGATGCGGGACTTGAACACTTCGAGCGACATCCATATCTCAAACGTCTCTACCTTGAACGGACGCAGGTCACGGACGCCGGATTAGCGCACCTCCGGGGACTGGCCCAACTGCAGCGGCTCTTGCTCAACGAAACCGCGGTCACGGATGCTGGATTGAAACATCTTGGAGGACTGACACAACTTCAGGCACTGGAGTTGATTGGCACGCGAGTCACCGACGCGGGGCTTGTGCATCTTCGAGGCCTGACGCAACTGCAGCGGCTCTGGCTTGGCGACACCGCGGTGGGTGACCCTGGACTGGAGCATCTTTGCGGACTTGATCGACTCGAAGAATTGGACCTCAGCAGCACGCCGGTTACCGACGCTGGGCTGAGGCATCTCCGCGGACTGACACAATTGCAGCGACTCTGGCTGAACGACGCCGCGGTAACCGACGAAGGCATCCTGCTCCTACGGAGCCTGAAGCAACTCCTGGACTTGCAGGTTTTCCATACCGAAGGCACCGACGCGGGCGTCGCCGAACTGCAGAAGGCGTTGCCAAATTGTCAGATCATGCGATGAGAGCCACACCACCGTCCATCCCGAAGCCCCGCCGCCGCGGGCTGCAGTTCAGCCTGCGCCGACGTAAAACGACGCTTCGACGATCGCTGCCTCTGTGACACGCCAACGCAGAGCCAAACGGACCGTTGTCCGCGCTGTGGGCGACGTTACGCTGGACGTGACACGACGCAGCAGCAGGCTTGATGCCCACGTCAGCACCACGACCAACACAACACCGACCGCCGCATCCTCTGCCAATGCACGGTAGCCCCACGGAGGAACGTGTACGTTGCCGAAGTGGGGCACCTTGGCCGCAGAGGAGAGCGGAACGAACGTATCGCACCAAGGCCACCCGTAGTATGCTACGGCGAACCCCTCAGGATGCAATTCGGGCCAGACAACAACCGAGGCGTCGTGTTGATCCACACCGCCACCCCAGACCACGCCATCGCGATCAGCAGCGTCGCCAGGCTGAATCGGAATCGAATCAATGGGGTCACGAGTTGTTCTCTCCGGTATCGTCGTGTGGTGTCTTCGTCTGCATCAGCCGATCCAGAAAATCGACGAAGCCGATGCTCAGTTCCACGACGAGAAATACGTACAGTCCAATAAACGCCCCGACCAGGAACATCAGGGGCATATAGCCAGTCATTCGTCTGCCAAACCTGGCACCGTGACCGAACGGTCCAACGGCAATCCAGAACGTCGCTGCGGAAGCGACGCTCAGACAGAATCCCGTGCCAGTGATGGCGACGAAACAAGCTCGGCGAGCCCCCCATTTCATGCGAACGGCGACGATGACAGTCAGCCAACAGATCGAGATCAGGACAACACTGACATTGGCAGTTATCAGCCGCAATACGCCCAGGTAGACGGCCAGCACCGCCATCCACAGCAGCAGTTTCCGCAGGCTGAACTGAAATCGGCGTTGGCGTTGATCGTGATCCACGGGCGGTCCGTCCTGCAGCGGTTGGCTAGCCACGACTTGATCCCGTCGCGACGTCCGGCAATTACGCACAGCAACTGGCCGCATTGTACCCTCGCCCAACTGCTCGCAACACTCGGACCGTCACGATTCAATCGCGGCAACTGGCCGGTGCTCACGACCGCGTTACCGTTACGGTAATCAGAAAGCGATCAGAACCATACAGCGATCCGATTTCACGATCCCGCTGCCCCTGTCCCTTCCACTTCAAAACGCCCGGAAACCGCCGCTGGCGGGCATCCGACCTATCGGACAGCCCGGCTTAACGACGGGTCCATCGCTGTCGTGTGCTGGGTGGATCGGTTGGGAAGCCGCCGGATTCATGATGATGGTAGACCGTCAGGGTATCCCGATCAACCGCCCAAAAGTCCATCACGCGATCATCGTGTGCTGTCTCGAACGATCGGCCGCTCCTAATCGCTGCCACCTTCCAACGGTCAGCAGGAATCTCGCGCCAGTAGAAGTTCGGGCCGTAGTAATTCACGGCAAATCTCGTGGTTGCTGAATCGCCAAACAGCGATTCATCGGGTCCGCCAAGCACGCCAACGGCGGCCCAACAATCCTCGATCGAATCGCAGCGAAACGAAAGAAAGCCGCTTGTAGGCTGCGAACCGTTCGACCAGGGTTACGCCCGCGTCCGGCTCGGCAATCGTCCGCCCGTTTTGGAGCCATTTGGCGATAACTCGATCGTATCCCGCCATCTGGCTTTTGTGCCGTGGGGGCCAAGGTAAACATCTTTGCCACCAAGGGTTAAGACAGCTTGACCGCTCGCCCGGTGCTTGCGGTACTTCGGCAAAGCTTTTGACAGAAAATGCCTCGGTGAGACTCCGTTGCGAAAACCGAAACGGGGCAAACCGTTAAGGCTTTTTCGCGAACGGGCCGCACTGCCAGGGGACGGCAAAAAAGGCCGTCCGAAGTGTTGAAGGGTCAAGGCGTTGCGGTTTCGCTTCGAGCCAAAACGGTATGACTCTGGGCACATTGGCTCGGGTGCCTGCTGTGCCGCAAGTCCTTTCGCCAAAAATTCTTGCGCCACGCTGCCACGATTTCAGGTTCCGTGTCTCTGCCCTCGCCACACGTCGATGGTCAGATAACCCGGAGCCCGTTCAGGCCGGCCCGACCTTCTCCGTCACCTCCCGTTCGAGCCGCTCAGCCTGCTCTCGCAGATCCTCGACACTTCGCCCCAGCAGTTCGTCGACCTGGGGAACCGGACGCCTCAGGAGTCGCTGGCACAGGCCGATCCGTTCCGCCAACTCGCGTTTGAGTTCGGTGTTGGCCGCCTCGTACCGCTGCTGCCATTGGTCCCGTAGGGTTTCCAAGGTCTGCATGTCCCGCTTGGCCTTCAGCCGGCCTTCGTACAGTTCCCGTTCCACGTCGCTTTGAGCCAACATCTTCAATACTCCCATCGCTTTGCGCTGATCCGGCCGATTCAGCGCTTCCGGCAACGCATCCGCGTCCAGCTCTACTCCATTCTTGAAGAAGTACAGCCAAAAGTCCAGTGGCGTGCGCAATTCAGCCAGCGTTCGCCTAAACTTCGGCAACTCGATCAGGTGGACCACCAAGTCGTCCGTCAGGCACAACTGGCCCGTCGCGTCCAACAGTCGGAACACCGTGTGGTGCTGCGGCTGATAGGCAAACAACACCCCGTTGACGAAGCAAATCGAAATCGTCGGCCGCAAGCGGGTGTAGTCGTCGCCTTCCGCCAGTTGCTGCGAGTAGATCTTCGACCAGTAGTAGAGCAGCCGCTGAACCAGCGACGCCGTCGCCAGCATCTGCATCTCCAGGTTGTACAGCCGCCCCTGGTCGTCCCGGGCTTTGATGTCCAGGATCGACACCTTGTCGTCCAGCGTCATCTTTTCGCTATACGGATTGAGCACCTCCACTTCCACCAACCGCTGCTGCTGGGGCGGCTCCAGAACCGCGTTGATCAACGAGGCCGTCAGGTCCCGCCACGGCTCGCTGCCGAACACCTTCTTGAATGCGATGTCAATTCTCGGGTCAATGCCGGGTATCATCGTGCCGAATCCATGTGGGGGATGGGGCGAACAGCGATCCGATTATATCGACGCCGCTGCCAGAAAACGACCGGTCATCGCTTCCGAACTTCAAGCACCAGGAACGCCCAGCACCGGCTCGATCGTGTTACCCAGCTATGTCGGAATCGCAGGCGGTTGCGATATCGATCCGGTGTCACACGACTACCAAGTCAGCGGCGGTGCCCTTGCCGGACTCGTCGCCCCGAAGACAGACAACGTCTACCACAACAAGTACAAGGGCACCGGTGCTGCCGCGGGTACCCTCCGAACTTCAAGCGGGTATTGGGACATCCGCCACTTCCTGGCTGCAGCGAAAATCACGGCATCAACAACCCGCTTCAGTCACCGCACCCAGGCGGGTTGCTGGTGGGCATGGCCGATGCCTCGGTGCAGTTCATCTCGCAGACTGTCGACCTCGAAGTGTTGCTGCGGTTAGCGATTCGCGATGACGGTGTGACACCACCGCTGCCGTAGCCGGACGTGTGGCGGAACTGACCGACACTTTAATCCCGGCCAAAGTTGTCCAACACATGCTTTCAGGTTTCGGCGACCCGCACATTTCCGGCCAGCACGCCGCTGTTAATTCAGGTAGCCCGCATAGGCTGGGACTAAATCCAACAATTGTTGGGGCACGCGACGCACAAAACGGTTTGAACAAGTTACGGCACACGGCCCGCGTTGGCATGATGTGCGGCGGAAGCAAAACAAGTTCGAGCGGTACGGAACTGGTCGCGATGTGCTGAAGCGGTTCGGCCTGGCTACCAGATCAGTTCAACACGGTGAGTGGCCCGCCTGGCACTTACAGGCCGAAGCCGATGCCGGTTGGAAGTTACGGCACGATTTCGGCTTCGTGAATGTTGCGTGCCGTTGACCGAAGCTACAATACGTCGATTGGGCGTGTAAACCGTCGTCGCATCCAGCGTCGATCTCAAAGCCACAGGCGATCATAATGCCGAAACGAGCAAAACTCCTGATCGCTTTTTCTGTGATGCTTTACGGTGCCTTCCTCGCCGAGAGGATCGCCTTGGCTGCTGGTTTTTCGTTGGTCGCAGGAGTGAGCATTGCTTTTGCCGTGTTTCTGGCTTCTGCGGGCCTCTTCCAGGCCTTCGTGCGGTTGTTCGCGTTTCTTGCCGAGCGTCAGAATAGCCGTTGGTTCCGGCCGCACGTCTCGATCCTGTTGGTGGCATCGATTCTGGTCTGCATCGGCGTCACTTCCGTGGTGCTCCAATGCGAAAAGATGAGCAGGGACCGAAAAGAAAGTGACGTGCTCGCAGAACAAGAGCGAAAACTCGCGGCCTGGGCAGAACGGAAAGGAGAATTCCAGCCGATAACGGATTCGGGTGGCGATGTATACTTCGACTGCGAAATGGACGGTGAGGATGTTTGGGGGATGTGGCAGCGAGGCACACCTGAGCCGAACGCGTCTGGCCAGGTGCAGTTCGTATTCTTCCAAGGTGCTACGGTCACGGACGCGGCCATGGATTGCATCGCGACGCTGCCCGAACTGAAACGGCTCGATCTCAGAGCAGTCCGGATCAGTGACTCGAATCTTCGGCGTCTCAAGGGCGTATCTTCGCTCAAGTATCTGTTCCTGGAAAAGACGCCGATCAACGACGATAACCTAGAGTTTCTCGATGGCCTGGCGGGGCTCGTCTTGCTCGACCTCTCTGGTACGAACGTTTCCGACAAAGGCTTGGAGTACTTGCCGAAAAATCTCGCCTTAACATTTCTTAACCTCGGCCATACGCAAGTCACCGACGCTGGCGTCGCCGAACTCCAGAAGGCATTGCCGAATTGTACGATCGAACGATGACCACCGCCCCCACCACCACCCGGAAGCCCCGGCGCCGTTGGCTGCAATTCAGCCTGCGGACGCTGCTGGTGCTGATGCTGGTGACCAGTGTGCCGTTGGGTCGGCTTACATACAAGCTGAAGCAGACGCGGGAGCAGCGGGCTACAGATGGTCTTGGTCCAACGCAACCCGGCCGCAGCGCGGATCCCCGAACGAGGACATAATACGTCCTCCCGTGACTGCCGCTATTCGTTCGCTTTGCCGTTGTTGGCGGAAGCGGCAACGGCGTTGCTGACAGCGTCGGACACGAGCACTTCCGGGTTTTCGACCCACATGACAAAGTACGGCTGTTTGGCTTGCCGCTGGTTGAGCCCCTACGGTACAATCGAGGTAAAGGGGACCGAGCTTTCCCCACGCCAAATGCGAATTGGAGTCATTGATGCCAACCTTCGCCGACGTCGTTGATGCCGCAGACAAACTGTCCGCCGAAGAACAGGAGAGCCTCCTGAGAATCCTTCGCCGCCGGATTGCGGAAAGGACTCGCGCGCAGCTCGCTGCAGACGTTGCCGAAGCCCGCGCGGAGTTTGTCAGCGGGGGGTCTCGCCCCGCGACGGCGCAAGAGATCATGGATGAAGCCCACCGTGAATCGTGAACTCCTACGAACGGCCGCGTTCGTCCGTGCCCTCCGCCGATTCCTGAAACGGCGGCCGCAGTTGGCTGCGGAAGTGGAAGCAGCATTGCAGATGTTGTCCGATGACGCATTTGATCCTCGGCTGAAGGCGCACAAGCTGTCCGGCGAGTTGGAGGGAGTCTGGGCCTGCAGTGCGGGTTACAATTTGCGAATTCTCTTTGAATTCGTCGAACACGAAGGCGGCGAGGCAATCCTCCTACTCACGGTCGGGACGCACGACGAGGTGTACTGACGGGACGTGCGTCCGTGACACCGGTGGCCGACCTTGCCGTACCAAACAGCCACGTTACGTTGGTCCGTTCCGGCCGATTTGACGTTCACTGGTTCTTGCTGGCGGGGGCACGAGCACTTCCGGGTTCTCGACTCACATGACGAATTACGGCTGTTTCGCGTGGCGTTCCTGCGGGTTCAGCTGCAGAACAAACTCCTCAGGGCCATCGTGGTGCAATACCATGACCTACTCCCGCAGACTTCTTTCGCGCCGGTCATGACTGGCTCAGGCATCACCGCTGTCTTCCGCAACCCACTTCGCGCTCCCCTTGTGACAAGAACGACTGTCGGAAATTTGGCAGGATCATCTTAGCGGAAGAGCCGGCAGAAAAATGGGGGGGCAGAAACGTGAAGAGTCGGCTCCTGCATTTTGCTGCCCCCATATTCCTGCCGGTTCCGCTATCCCTGGACGTTAATTCCAACATCGGCGATTTTGTGTCTCGATTCTTCGCACAGAAGAGGCCAACTGTTCCCACCGCTTACTTCGGTTTGGCGACTCGCGGCCAGGTCGGCGGCAGCTTCCAAAGCCGCAGGGCGAAGTCGAGGCCTGCCTCGGTGCCCCCCGTGGCCGTGTAGCGCCCGCCGCCAGCCGAGGCGACATGCTGGCCGTCGGGTGAGAACTTCACGTCAAACACCCAGTCGCGGTGCCCCGTATACGTCTCCAACAGCTCGCCCGTGTCCACGTTCCACAGGCGGACCATGTTGTCGTAGCCGGCGGAAACCACAAATCGACCGTCCCGCGAAAAATCCACGGCCGTTGTGCCGCCTCCATGCCCGGAAAGCGAACGAGCGAGTTGGCCGCTGTCGATGTCCCACAGCTGAATGCGATTGCCGACGGCGGCGACGGCCAGCTTGCCGGAGGACGCGAACGCGAGATCCCAGACCCAACCGTCGCCTTTGAACTCGTGGAGCATTTCGGCCTTGTCCAAGTCCCACAGCCGCATGACTTGGTCGTAGCTGCCCGTCAACGCCCGCTTGCCGTCGGGCGAGATGGCCACCGAGCGGACCCAGCTTCGGTGACCGGACAACTGCAGCAACTCGTCGCCGGTCGCCAGGTTCCACAGCCGGCCCATCGAGTCCCGTCCGCCGGTCAGAACCACATCGCCCTTGGGCGAAACGGCCGAACCGAAAACCGTACCCGTGTGCTTGTCGAACTGGCGGACCAGTTTGCCAGTCGCGATTTCCCAGACGCAGACTGCACCACCCGTGGCCCCCGTGATCGCGTGGACGCCGTCCGGCGTAACGGCCAAGGTGTAGATTTCGCCGGGCGCTTCGCGTCCCCCCGACGTGCCGGGATTCTTGGGCATGGCCGTCGTATCGAAACGGCGCACCTCGTTGCCCGTCGCGACCTCCCAGACGCGCGCCGTGCGATCGCCCGTCGGCCAACCGCTGCCCGAAATCACCCCTGCACCGTCCGGCGTAAACGCCAGGCTGCTCACCGGTCCCGTATGGCCTGGGAACTCGCGGACCAGCAGCGGATGACGCGGCAGCTCGAGGAGGTCCTTTTCCGCCTGAATCCGTTCCCGCATCAGCCCGTCGGGGGTGACGATCTGGACGCGCGCCGGAGCTGGCGGCACAGGCATTCCGCCAGGTTTCGCGGCCTCGGCGGGCTGCGGGATGGGCGGGGCCTTGGGCTGTTGTTTCTCGTCGTCAGCCGCCAAGGCGATGGCGAGTTCCGGCGGAGACGCGCCATCGCTGACTCCGGCCGGATGGCCCGACGTGACGGGAGGACGTCCGGCTGGCATGGCGTCAGCTGGGCCCAGTGCGGATACCGTCTCGCGTGAGCTGGAAACCGACGAAGCGACTCCGTAGATACCTGCCACAGCGACGCCCACCGCCAGCAGCAGACCCGCAGCCAACGCGAATCGCTTCCACGCAGACGATCGGGACACTGCGGGACGCGGTAGGACGGCGCCGTCGGCCCAAGCGACGGCTTCGCCCCGCTGGATTCGTTGCAGAAGTTCCGCGACTTCCCCCGCCGAGGTGAAGCGGTTTTCCGGCTCCTTGCTCAGCAGGCGGTTGATCACCCCGATCAGCGCGGCCGGAAGATCGTCGCGGATTTCGCCGATGGCCGTCGGCGAATCCTCGCGTGTGCGCCGCAGCACGGCCAGTGTGTTATCGGCGTGGAACGGCGGCACACCCGTGCAAGCGGCGTACAGGACGCTGCCGAGGCTGAACAGATCCGCGCGGTGGTCGACGCGCTGGCCGGCGGCCTGTTCCGGCGAGATGTACTCGGGCGTGCCGCGCACACAGCCGGTCTGCGTCAGACTGCTGTCCTCCACGGCGCGGGCCAAGCCAAAGTCGCTGATCTTGACACACCCGGTGCGTTGTTCGATCAGGATATTGGCGGGCTTGATGTCACGATGGATCAAGCCGGCCGCGTGCGCTGCCGCCAGACCGGAGGCCGCTTCGGCACCGATCCGGGCGACTTCGGACCACTCCAGCCGCCCCGCGCGGTTCAGCCGTTCCTCCAGCGACACGCCTGCGACGAATTCCATGACCAGGTAGGGACGCGGCGAGGAATCTTCAATGGCATAGATCGCCACCACGTGCGCGTCGCGGATCGCTGCTGCCGAACGGGCCTCGCGGCGGAACCGTTGTAGCGCTTCGCGGTGTGCGACGAACGAATCGGCCATGACCTTGATCGCCACATGCCGGCCGAGCGCGGGGTCGAACGCCTTGTAGACAAGCCCCATGCCGCCGCGGCCGACCAACGCGATGATCTCGTAAGGCCCAACCCGCCGGGGAAGCTCGCCGTCCTGGACCGCCGCGGGGCGATCGAGACCCGCTGGGGTGGCCGCCAGGTCCTCCCGCGTCGGTTCCTGCAGCGAGCGAAGAGCGGCCGTCAGCCGGGCCGATGGCATGTGTTCCTCGTCGTCGGACGCGCACAGGTTGTGTCGAATGGCGAGCCACTGCTCGCCGTCAGCCGCAATCGCTTCCAGCCGCATCCGGCAATCATCGCACTGGTCCAGGTGGGCGATCAGGCACGCCTGGCGTGGTCCAGATAGCGAATCCTGGACGAGGTCCCGAAGCTGCTCGTCGGGCGGACAGTCGGACGAACGCAGCTCAGGCGGAAACGGAGGCGCGGAATGGGGCCTGTTCATGCTTCATTTCCTTCGATTTCGGAGACGTGTTGTTTGATCCGGGCCACAACGCGGCTCTTGGCCACATAGACGGCACCGACACTCATTTGGAGGGCATCGGCTACATCTCGCGCCGGCCGGCCATCCACCGCCGTACGCCAGAACGCTTGCCAAGTTGCTTCATCCACCGCCGCTCGCGTTTTCTCGGCTGCGATCGAGAACAATCGCCGCTGGTATTCGCGGTCCCACCGTTCCGATTCCTCGTCCGCCGCCGGGATCGCTTGCAGGATTTCAAACGTCGCCGCATCTCCGTTCGCTTGCGGAGATCGGCAGCGGCGGTTGAGAAAGTCCTTCAGCTTGTTGCGGACGACTCCGTACAGCCAGCCACGGAATGTGCCGCGCTCCGGGTCGTAGTCCAGCCGGCCAACGCCGGCAGCCACCGCCCGCAGGACTTCCTGCGTCAAGTCTGCTGCATCGGCATCCTGCAAGCCGCGCCGGCGATACAGGCGATAAACGACGGGCGCATACAGTTGCACGAACTGCCGCCAAGCGTCTTCGTCGCCCGAATCACGCAGACGGACAAGCAGTGTGGCGCGTGTCGCGGGCGCCTGCAGCATGAATGTTCCCTCCGCTTTTCTATTCTGGACCAACTGGCTATACCTTACACGAATCCTGCGCAAAATCCCGGAATGGCAAGATAAAGGCTGGTCAAGCCGAAACCAGCCCGACCAGACGGGGCCGCTTTCTGCTGGCTGGCCGGCGTGCTCTTGCATGCAGCAAGTTTACGGAGCAGCCGGGGCCGGCGCCTCGATGACGCATTTTCTTGGCCCGTCCCATGCGGCGTTCCGCATGCTGTACTTTGCGTTGTTCAGGGCCAAGAGTAAGGAAGCCAACAGGATGTATGTCACGGCGGCAAGGATCGAAGCACGCAGGTTGGATTTCCCTCGGCAACGCGAATTGACAAATGTGACGGCGGCCCAAACTGGCACCACAATAGCCAAGTCTATAACACGCCCCTCGAGGAACTCCTCTTCGCTGTCAGGACGGCTCATTAACGAGCCAAGCGTAAGCAGGATCGCAACGGCCGTCAGGCCGACGAACAGGCAGCCTGCTAAACAAGGTCGAGCATTTTGGGACAGACTTTTCATTTGGCGATGCCCGCCCTCGTTGCGCAATCGGCCGCTGGGAAGAACCCAACGACTTTCCCCGACAGGCTCGGGAATTTACGCCGCTTCCCGGGCCGCTTGGAACATCGCCAGCACGTTCTCCGGCGGCACATCGGCCAGAATGTTGTGGACCTGCTGGAACACAAAACCGCCGCCGGGCTTGAGGATCGCCATCTGCTCCTTCACGTGGCGGCGGATTTCATCGGGCGTCCCGGTGGGCAGGACCTTGTGCGTGTCGCAGCCGCCGCCCCAGAATGTGATCCGGTCGCCGAAATCGGCTTTCAAGGCCCGAGGTTCCATCCCGCGGCAACTGATCTGAACGGGGTTGATCGCGTCCAGGCCGGCTTCGATCAAGTCGTTGAGCAGTTCCCGCACCCCGCCGCAACAATGCAGCATGACTTTGACCGGCGCCAGTTCCTTGGCCCGATGCCACATCAGCGAATGCCGCGGCTTGAACAATTCGCGGTACATCTGCGGCGAAATCTGCGGGCCGTTTTGCATCCCCAGGTCGTCGCCGAACAGGATAATGTCGATATACGGCCCGACGGCCGCGAGGAAGTTTTCCAAGTTTTGCAGATGCAGCGCCACCAGCCGATCCAGGAACTCCCGGGCCCTGTTTGGGTCGGCGGCCAGCAGCATCAGGAACCCGTCATTGCGGTACAGGAACTGGCCCGTCTCCAGCAGGTTGCCGCCGAACAGACCGATGATCGCCCGGTCCGTGCCCTCGCGCAGCCGCTTGGCGCCCTCGGCCAAACGCTGCAGACCGTCGGGGCCCGCAGTTAGCGGTCCGGGCGGCGATTTCACTTGGCACCACATGTTCTCCGTGAGCGCCTGTTCCAGTTGGTCCAGATCGTCCACTTCCAGATAAGGCCAGTAGCACTGCTCAAAGTACAACGCCCCGTCGGGCATCTGGGCCAGGACGCGGCCGCTGGGCGAACGCATAATCCATCGGCCCTCCTCGCGCTCCGGCAACGCCCAGGCGGGCATCTGGCACGGCGAACCGTCAGGCAACGTCCAGTCGGACCAGTGCTCGTCCTCCAACGCAAACCCGCGTCCCATCTCGATCGCGTCCACGCCAAACCGCTGCAAGACGTCCTCGTCGACAATCGCCAGTTGCTGCACCGGATCGTAGACGCGGATCGTGCGCTCCGGCAGTCCCAAGGCGGCCCGCAGTTTGCGATAAGCGATGGCCGCGATGCCCGACGAGCGATGGCCGCTCAAATCGATCGGCACCCGGTCGGGCTGTTCGTGATTCAACGCCGCCAAAACACGTTCGCGAGGAGTCATGCAGGTGGATCCTTCTACAGTTTTCGGTCGCTTGCGAATTCGGCCCCCATCGCCCGCGCGGTTGGGCAACGCTGATTCTAACCGTGCGCGCCGGGGCAAGAGAAGATCCAGGTTACTGGTCGCCGCAATTTTGGTAGACTTAATTCTCGCCCACTCCCTTGGAGACCCCGCCATGAAGACCAGCCACATGTCCCTTCAGCTTCTGTGCGGCCTGCTCGCGTTCGCGCTGCTGGCCTCGGTGCTCGCCACACTTCCCTTGCCACTGGTTGCTGGCGAACCCGCAGTGGCGGCCGCTGCCGCCGAGAATCTCGCTCGCGGCAAACCCTACACGCTGTGGCCGCACCCGGGTTATGCGCTCTGCACCGACGCAGGCGATTCGAAACAGCTGACCGACGGCCAAACGACCTCCGGCTACTTCTGGACACAGCCGGGCACCGTCGGCTGGCAATCGGTCCGCTACGCATCCGTGACGATCGACTTGGGCGACGTGCAGCCCATTTCGGGCGTGTCCATGACCACGGCGGCCGGCGTGGCCGGAGTCACTTGGCCGCTGGCGGTCTACGTCCTGGTCAGCGACGACGGCCGGGCGTTCTACCATGCCGGCGACTTGGCGGTCCTGGACCGCAAGCAAAACGGCCCATGGCCCGAGGGCTACGCCATCCGGCGGCTGGTCACCCATGAACTGCGGACGTGGGGACGTTACGTCCAGCTGATGATCGTTCCGCTGCCTGGTGGGCCGTATCTCTTCACCGACGAAGTGGAAGTATTCCTGGGGCCGCCGTCTTTGCTCGACCCGTCGCGCGGACGCGGCGAACCGACCAATGCCCAGACGCTGTACGAGCAGGGCCGCCTGCTCCGCGCCGTCACACAACGCCTGGACCTCGACCGCGGTGCGTTGATCAAGCAGATCGCCGCAACTGAATTGGACGCCGACGTAAAATCCCGCCTTGCGGCCCAAGCAGACGCCGCCACGGTCGCGCCAGACGAGCCGCTCGAAGCAGATTCTTCGTTCGCGGCGGTGCTGCCGCTTAATGGCCGGCACGCCGCGTTGTTCGGCGTCCAAGCGGAACTGTGGAAGTGTCTCGAATTGCCGCCGTTGTCGGCAAGTGTTCCCGTGCTGTGGGATCCGTTGACTCCGGTCACCGTGCCCCGGCGAGGGCCATCCCAACCGATGACGGTCCACACGATGCGGGGCGAGTACCGTGCCGGCGTCTTGAACCTGGCCAACAGCACGGACCGGCCGCTGACGGTTCGGCTGAGCTTCCGAGATCTGCCGCAATCCCCGCTGCCGCCGTACGTGAGTGTGCATGAAGTTCCGTGGACCGACACGTCGCAAGGCGTGCCGGTGGCCGCTGCGCTGCCCGAAGCTCGCCGCACTTCCGATGGCTGGACCGCCACAGTGCTGCCGGGGCTGGTCCGCCAGATCTGGCTGACGTGGCATGTGACGGACGTGCCGCCGGGCGACTATACCGGGTCCGTGCTGGCCGAAGCGCCGGGGCTGCCGCCACTGGATATCCTGGTGCGGCTGAAAGTCTGGCCGTTCGAGTTTCCTCAGCGCACGTCCCTTTGCCTTGGCGGCTGGAGCTATGCAAACCATGGCGGCAGCCGCGGCGTCACGCCGCAAAACCGCGCGGCCTTCGTCGAACATCTGCAGCAGCGGTTCGTCAATGCTCCCTGGGCCACCGGCAGCGTCCTACGGTCATTCGAATTCGACCGCGACAACCCGCAGGTAATCCATCTGGACACCACGGCGTTGGACGAGTGGATCTCGCTGTGGCCGAACGCCAAGAAATACATGGTGTTCCTGGCCGTGGCGGACTACGGAGGTGCGATCCAAGGCTCCTTGGGCGGCGCGGCCCTCGGTTCGCCGGAATTCGGCCAGCGCGTGGGCACGTGGATCAAAGCCTGGGTCGCTCACCTGCGCAGCCGAGGCATCAGGCCGGACCAATTGGGTTTGCTGATTCACGACGAACCGCACGAGGGCTCGGACGTCGGCCCGCTGTTGGCGTGGGCGCGGGCGATCCGCGCCGCCGAGCCGGACGTGTTGATCTGGGAAGACCCCACATATCACAAGCCGGCGGCCGCCCCCTCGGAACTGTTCGATGCGTGCAGCGTGCTGTGCCCCAATCGTCCCATGTGGCTGGACGGCGGCGCGCCGTTCGCCCAGTTCTACCGCCAACAGCAGGCGGCTGGCCGCACGCTGCAGTTGTACTCCTGCTCCGGCCCGGCACGGCTGCTGGATCCGTACGCCTATTACCGTTTGCAAGCATGGCAGTGCTGGCAAGAGGGAGCCACGGGCTCGTTCTTCTGGGCGTTCAGCGACAACGGCGGCGCGTCATCGTGGAACGAGTATTTTGCCGCCGCCGGCCCGTACACGCCGCTATTTCTGGACGACACGACGGTGACCGCCGGCAAGCACATGGAAGCGATCCGCGAGAGCGTCGAGGATTACGAGTATTTCGTGATGCTCCGCGACGCCGTCGCGCGCGCCCGGGCCGCTGGCCGGACTGGTCCCGCCGTGACGGCGGGACAGGCCCTGCTGGCCGACGGAGCCCGCACCGTGCTGGCCGCCGAGGGGGTGAACCAGTTGCACTGGGAAGCCCCCAAGGACCGCACGCTGGCCGAAAGCGTGCGCGTCAAAATCCTGCAGGCCTTGACCGAACTGCAATAGCTTCCCGATGCGACGGCCAACATCCTGCTGCGCGGGACGGATCGGCAGTCCGTCCTACAGGGAGCCCATCATCCGGGACTGGATTTCGCGCCACCGCTGGCGGGCTGAATCCCGGAAGGCATAATGGTAGATATCGGCCTTTATCTGAACGCGACGCCCATGACCGAAGTCACCCGGATTCTAAACGATATTGCGCAGGGCAACCCCAGGGCTGCTGACCAGCTTCTGCCGCTGGTGTATGACGAACTGCGCAAGCTCGCGGCGGCCAAACTGGCTCAGGAGAAGCCCGGGCAGACGCTGCAGGCGACGGCGCTGGTGCATGAGGCATTTTTGCGCCTGGTGGCGGCGCCGCCACGAGAGCCCGGAGCGGACGCACCGTACTGGGACAGCCGCGGTCATTTTTTTGCCGCGGCGGCGGAGGCCATGCGGCGGATTTTGGTGGACAGCGCGCGCCGCAAGAAGCGGCGCAAGCACGGCGGCGAATGGACACGCCGGGAACTCGCCGAGATTCTCGAGGTCTTGGGAAAAGGGGCCTCCGGCACGGTGCTCAAAGCGTTCGACGACAAGCTGCAGCGTGTGGTGGCAATCAAGATCATGACGCCCGAGTTGGCGGTTACTTCGCCCGCCCGGAAGCGGTTCCTCCGCGAGGCGCAAGCGTCCGCGGCCATTCGGCACGAGCATGTGGTGAATGTCTTCTCCGTCGAGGAGAAGCCCCTTCCCTATCTGGTGATGGAGTACATCCCCGGCCTGACGTTGCAGCAACGGCTCGACCAACTCGGGCCGCTGGACGTGGCCGGCGTGCTGCATTTGGGCCGGCAGATCGCAGAAGGCTTGGCGGCCGCCCATGCCATGGACTTGATCCATCGCGACATCAAACCGGGCAATATTCTGCTGGACGCGAGCCTTCACGACCGGGTGAAGATCACCGACTTTGGCCTGGCCCGCGCCGCCGACGACGCCAGCCTGACGCAGAGCGGCATTATCGCCGGCACGCCGATGTACATGGCCCCCGAGCAGGCCCTGGGGCACAAACTCGACCGGCGGGCCGACCTGTTCAGCCTGGGGAGCGTGCTCTACCAGATGGTGAGCGGGCGTCCGCCGTTTCGCGCTTCGTCCACCGTGGCCGTCCTGAAACGGGTGGTCGACGACACGCCCCGGCCGATCCGCGAGATCATTCCCGAAACGCCGCAATGGCTGTGCGACATCATCGCAAAACTGCATGCCAAGGACCCGAATGAACGCTTCCAATCGGCCCGCGAGGTGGCGGATCTCCTGGCCGCGTGTGAAGCCAAACTCAAATCCCAAGCGGAGGTGCAGAACCTCCTCTCCGGCATCGGCCCGAAACCTGCCGTCCCTATCGGGCGCAGTCACTGGATGGCGGCGGCCCTCCTGTTGCTCCCCGTCATCACCCTGCTCCTGACAGAGACGGTCGGGATCACCCACGTGCTCCGCAACCGCAAGACCTCGCCCGCCCCGGCCAAGGCCGGCAGCCATCCGGCGTCTCGGGATGCGCGGCAGGAACCACCACCGCTTGCGGTCGCTCCATTTGATGCCGCCCAAGCACAGAAACACCAGGCAGCATGGGCTGCGTATTTTGCGGTGCAGGTCGAATCCACCAACAGCTTGGACATGCAGCTCGTATTGATTCCGCCGGGCAGGTTCCTGATGGGAACACCGGATGACGAGCCCGGACGAAAGCCGGACGAAGGGCCGCGGCACGAAGTCGAAATCGCCAAGCCGTTCCTCCTTGGCGCGCACGAGGTCACCGTCGGACAGTTCGAAACGTTCGTGGAGGCCACGGACTTCGTGACGGAGACGGAGAAACTCGGCGGCGCCCTGCTGTGGGATTTCGCCGAGGCGAAACACAAACGCGTCGCAGCGATCAACTGGAAAAACCCCGGCTACGAACAGACGGACAACCACCCGGTCGTCTGCGTCACCTGGAACGATGCACAAGCCTTCTCCCAGTGGCTCGGTGACAAGGAAGGCCGGACCTACACGCTGCCCACAGAAGCGCAGTGGGAATACGCCTGCCGCGCGGGAACGACTACGGCCTACTCTTTTGGCGACCAGGAACAAGACCTGGACGCCCACGGCTGGTATTACCCGAACTCCGAGCACATGAGCCACGCCGTTGGACAGAAGCCGGCCAATGCCTGGGGACTCTACGATCTGCACGGCAATGTTTGGGAATGGACGGCGGACTACCTCCAGGCGGACGGTTACGGAAGCAGCTCCGGGATCGATCCGGCCGGCGCGCCGTCCGGTCCGCGTGCCATGCGTGGAGGCGGTCACCTGGATGGTGTCCTTGAACTGCGATCTGGGAATCGTGGCTGGCTCCCCCAGGATGTGGGCAACAACGTCGTCGGCTTCCGAGTCGTCTGCGCCATGGAGTTGAACGAGATCCGAAGCACGAAATCCGAAGTTGATTCGAAATCCCAATGACGGAGTGGGTTGAGGAACCGAAATGCCGTCCCCCTTCGCCCGCTCCCGGATCCAGGTCATCCTGCTGGCGGCGGCCTACCTGGCCGCGGCCACGATCGGGCTGGTGGCCTTTGCCCTCGATCCGGCGCGCGTGGCCACCGCAGTCTGGCCGGCCTTTGGGATCGCGTTGGCGGCCGCGTTGCTGTTGGGGACGCGCGTCTGGCCCGGGGTCTGGCTGGGTGCCCTGCTGGCCAACGGCATGAACGCCCTGGTCGCCTTGGCCGTCAGCGGCAGTGCGGGTGAGCCGGGAGCCTGGCTGGGCGAACTGCTGGAGAAGATGCCCCACGTCTCCCTGGCAACCGCTGCCGCGATCGCGACCGGCAACACCTGCGAGGCGCTGCTCGCGGCCTGGCTCTGCCGCCGGTGGCTCCCCCGGGAGCAACCCCCGTTTCAGCGTGTGGAAGAGGTTTTCCGGTTTGCGGTCGTAGCCGGGTTGGCTGCGATGATCGCCGCGACGGTGGGCACGGCGAGTGCGGCCTTGGGCGGCGGAGAGACTTGGCCTCAGGTCCTGGCAAACTGGGGCACCTGGTGGCTGGGTGACGTGGCCGGACGGATGGTCGTGGTCCCGTTGGTGCTGGCCTACGCAAGACCCAAGCCCACGGCATGGAGCGGCTCCCGGTGGGCCGAATTGATGATCCTGTCCGCCCTCATGGTCCTGGCCAGTCAGGCCATTTTCGGCGGCTGGCTCTCCGAACAGATCGCACACCATCTGTTGTATGTCCCCTTGGTCTTCTTGGTCTGGGTTTGCTTGCGATTCGAACTGACGGAAGTCACTTTGGCCACCGCGATCCTCTCGGCCGCCGCGATCGGCAGCCGGTGGGCCGGCCTGGGGCCGTTTCGAGAGGACGCCGTAGAGCAGCCGCTGTTCCATCTGCAGATGTTCACGAACCTGTACGCGCTGACGGGGTTGGCGGTGGCGGCCGTGGTCGCCCGCCGCCGCAATTCCGAGCAACGCCTGCAGCAGTCCAATCAGGAGCTGGAACAAATCGTCCACGATCGGACGCAAGATCTGACCGTGGCCAACGCCGGCTTGCGTCAGGAAATGGCGAACCGCCGACGGGCTGAAGAGAGCCTGCGGGAGCGGGAACTCCGTTACCGCGAACTGATCGAGCACTTGCACGTCGGCGTCGTGGTTCATGCCCCGGACTCGAGCATCTTGCTGTCGAATCCGCGCGCCGCGGAATTGCTGGATGTCGCCGCCGACCAGATGTTGGGCAGGACTGACGACGACCCCGCCTGGTCCTCGTTTGTGAGGACGGAACGCCCTTGACGAAGGACGAGTATCCGCTCAATCGCGTCCTGGCCACGCGACAGCCGTTGCGGGATTTCGTGTGTGGCATCAACCGACCCGGCGCCGGGGACCGCAGGTGGGTGCTGGTCAACGCCTTACCCGAATTCAGCGGAGAACACGAACTGGCACGCGTGGTGGTGACGTTTCTGGATATCACCGAGCGGAGGCAACTCCAGGAACTGGAGCGGTTACGGCTGGATGCGGCCTCGGATTCGATCGGCGACAGCGTCCTGATCACCGGCGGGGACGGGCTGATCCAGTACGTCAATCCGGCCTTTGAACGCATCACTGGCTACTCCCGTGCCGACGTCTTGGGACGCAACCCGCGGCGGCTCCAAAGCGGACAGCACGACCAGACGTTCTACCGCCGGATGTGGCAGACACTCGCGGACGGCGAGACATGGCACGGCGAGTTCGTTGACAAACACAAGGAGGGCGGGTTGTACGACGCGGAGGCCACGATCTCGCAGATCCGCGATGCCGCGGGCCGCGCGATCGGCTACGTCGGCGTCCAGCGGGACGTCTCCGCCCGCAAACGTGCGGAACGGCGACTGGCGGAGAGCGAAGCTCGCATCCGCGCCATTGTCGAGAGGGCCGCGGACGGGATTATCACGATCGACGAGCGGGGGATCATCGAGACCTGCAATCCAGCGGTGGAAATGCTGTTTGGCTACACCCGCCAGGAACTGATCGGCCGAAACGTATCGGTGCTGATGCCCTCCCCCGAGCGCGAAGAGCATGACGGCCACTTGGCAAGGTACTCGCGGACGCGCCAGCCGAACATCATTGGAACTGGCCGTGAGGTCCGCGGGCGGCGCAAGGACGGGACCATCTTCCCGGTGGATTTGGCTGTCAGCGAGACCCAGCTGGGGGACCGGTGCTTCTTTACCGGCATCGTGCGCGACGCCACACTGCGTCACCTGCGGCTGAAAGCGGAGAAGGAATTGGCGGCCACCCACGAGCAGCTGTGTCTCGCACGAAGTATTCAGCAGGGCTTCTTTCCTCGCAAGTCGCCGGTGGTACCGGGCTATGACCTGAGTGGGGCATCCTATCCCGCGGACGAGACCGGGGGCGACTATTTCGACTATTTTCCGATGCCCGAGGGACGCGTCGGAGTTGTGGTGGCGGACGTGAGCGGCCACGGCGTGGGGCCAGCGCTGGTGATGTCTCAGACGCGGGCCTACCTGCGGGCCTTGGTGCCGCTGGGTCTGGACGTAAGCGAACTGGCGACGCGTCTGAACGAGTTCCTGATCTCGGATGAGCCCGACGCCCGCTTCGTGACGCTCTTCCTGGCCCAACTGGATCCGCGCGACGGCAGCTTTGTCTACGCCAGTGCCGGGCACCAGTGCTTCTTGCTCGGTCCCGGGGACGAGGTGCAGCCCCTCGACTCGACCTACATGCCGCTAGGGGTCTTGCCGGGGCGCGTACCCAGCGCCCGCCCCCGGACACTTCAGCCCGGCCAGGTGGTCCTGTTCCTGACCGATGGCGTCGCGGAAACCGCGTCTCCGCAAGGCGTCGCCTTTGGGACCGCACGGATGCTCGATGTCCTGCGGGCGAATCGACACCGGCCCGCCGATGAGATCGTCGAGACACTGTACCGCAGCGTCCGCAACTTCGCCGAGGACACTCCTCAGCAGGACGATATCACCGCCGTGGTATTGAAAGTCCAAGCCCAACCGCGGCCGGCCGGGTTGGAGGGGGCCGGAATCTGAATCAAGCGAAGACGTCTTGGTTTGTCTTGCCAAGCGTTTTCCGAGACGGCCCGTCAAAGGGTAGATGAGAATCGGCTGCACTTCCGACGGTCGGAATGTAACGTAAGTCACATTTCAGCTTCGACGTGCGTCGAGTGGGCGTTACAGGACTCGAACCTGTGACCTCTACCGTGTGAGGATAGCGCTCTAACCAACTGAGCTAAACGCCCTGCGAAGGGAAATGTTAGCGGATTTTTCGCGTGTCGGCTAGTCGTCCCCGCGTGAATCTGGTCGCGATATTGTTCCCGGACGCTGGCGAACGTCTACCGGAAGGTGACCGAGCACCGTCGCGTCGAAACCGGTTGGGCAGATGGGAACCCATTCTCGCCAAGTGCCTCGGCTGCTGACCCGCCAAGAAATTTCGAAAAAAATTCTTCGCCCCGCAAGAGGGGCCCCAAAAACGCGGTGCCTAAGAACTGTGCAGTGAGGCAGGTGCTCACGTTGTGTGCATGGCTGCACGAAAACGGGCGTCCGGGAATCGGTTTTCGTAAGTGCAAGCGATGCAAGCACATCTGTGCTGGCCTTGACTTCAGTGAAGCGTTTGAAGTAAACCCAGCACCACGAAAGTTGGACCGCAGATCAATTCCCGCAAGACTTGATGGAAGGAGCCGGACATGATGGAAGTTGCTACGGAAGTCGTTCACGAGCCCATGCATGAAGAAACCATTCAACGAGCACACCGAATGGCATCGGACAGGTTTCACAACGAACCTGACTGGGTCACGTTCTACCGCGAAGTCCTTGGTGTCGACGGGATCATCGACCAGCTGTTCCCGGGGTATGAGCAGAGGTCGAAGTTTTCGAAGACAACCGAGTTTGCCGAGATTCAGCAGATGTTGGCGAAGCTGCGAGAAAGGAACCGCGGCCAGAAGATCCCCGACGAGGCGACTCGCGTCATTACGGTTCGGCTTCCCAAGAGCCTGCACGAGGCGTTGCGGCACGAAGCCCACAATCACCGAACCAGCATGAACAAGCTGTGCATTTCCAAGCTGCTGCAAGTGATCGCCGACGAGTTGGTGCCCTCGGACTTCGAGCGACGTGACGAGGAAGAGCAGTCCCGACCGGTCGTTTCTCAAACAGCGGCTCAGTCGTTGCCGATCTCACGTCCGGTTCCGACTCCGGCTGCAGCCATGCCGATGACCAGCTTTGTTCCACCTCTCTCGCCTCAGCATTCCCAACTGGGACCTTTCCCGACCGCTCCGACCGCCGGGGCGTTCTGAAGTATCCAGTATCGAATCCGGTGATCGCTGGCAGGAATACGACGCTTCTTCCCAGGTAGACCGCAGAAGAGGCGACGGATTCTTGCCGGGGAATCCCTGACATCGTTGCGAACCGACGGGGACTCGCTCTTCCGAGTCCCTGCCTCCATTCTTGAGCCCAAGATCGGGACGTTGCGAAACGCTATTCCGAATTATTCCTGACTGACAGGCTGGAAGCGTATCCCACGTAAGGCCTCAATTCTCGAATCGGCCCGCTTACGTCCGAATTGCAGCGACGCCATGCGCCGGCGCCGTTGGCTTTCGGTTAAACGAGCCAAGGTAACCGCGCGCGGTATAATAGACGGGATGAGCACTCCCGTTTGGTGCTAGCACCGACTGCACTTCGCAACGATCGTCTCATGTCCACGCCATGGCGAGTCTTCTTGTCGGCGTATCGGGCCCAAAGCATCTCGGAGAGCTTGGCTCCTGGAGAAAAGGCAGCAGATATTTAGGGGTGCATATTCGCTCTTGTCTAGCCATTCGATCCGCTGGCCTTGGAACTTTCGCTGCAGCTAGGCGTCAAAGTCGGCACCAGCAGTGTGTTTGCGATGTCGTCGTGAACAGACGCAATGTCGTTTCGTCAGCTTGACATCCGCTCCGCCCCGTAATAATTCGTTGGGCAGGCAATGCGACTCGCTCCGCTCGTCCATCGCGCGAGCCCCGTGTGTCCAGGGGCTCAGTATTTCGGTCTGGCGGCGATGGGTCGGGCGGGATGCGGACGATTTTCGGGGCCGATCGTGTCGGTTCTATCGTTTGCACAATCTGCAGCGACGAAACAGCAGTGCTGGCTTGCGAAGGCTGGTAAAAATAGCTAACCGGAATGCTGATAAACGAACGATCTCGTAAAAGTGCGTTACTTAGAAAAACTGGATTAGGTGCTCCGATCACCGCTTTTGTGACGGCTAGGACTATGAAGAGTCAACAACGGTTCCCGCGTCGGCTGGCAAGTCTGTGTGGCATTGGTTCGCCTTGCTCGAAGGATCGCAAACGCGTGGCGCGCAGCAAGCGGGCTTTCTTGGTAGAGTCGCTCGAAACACGCAACCTGTTGGCGGGCGATCTGTTTGATTCCGCCGTGTTCGCGTCGAGTCCGGATTCCAACCGGGACGTCGTGGAGGCATCCCAAACGGCCCCGTTGTCCGCGGACGGAGGTTTGGCGGCGGTTGCCACGGCTTCTGCAGCAGGGCAGAAGGCGGAGGGAGAATCGCAGCCCGATTTGGTCGCCTTTGCGAAAGCCCTAACAGCGGCAGGAGTCAAGTACTACAGCGCGGCTTGGTGCCCCCACTGCAACGCCCAGAAGGACCTGTTCGAGGACGGTCGGAATTTCCTGCCCTCGATCGAGGTGACCAATCCAGACCGCACGCTCAATGCGATTGGCATCGCAAACAATATCACTAGTTTCCCGACGTGGGAGTACTTGAATAGACCGAATGCTGCGGAACCGACGCGGCTGACCGGAACCCAGACGCTGGCGAAGCTTTCTGAATGGACCGGCATTGCGATTCCGGCTTCGGAAACCCCGTTTATCAAGCCGATTGACGACGCCACGCTGCTGGGTGGTTCACCGTTGCACCTTCCCCTGGACGGGTACGATCCCAACGGTGGAACTCTGACGTACACCATCACCAGCGACAACCCGTCCCTGGTCGCGCCGACGCTGCTGCAAGGCAACCGCAGCATGCGGATCGAGGTGAATGGGTGGGGAAGCATGGTGTTTCAGTTGTTCGAGGACAAGGCGCCGCGGCCGACCGGCCGGGTGATCAGCTTGGCCCAGAGCAATTTCTACAATGGCATTATCTTTCACCGCGTCATCGAGGATTTCGTGATCCAAGGCGGCGATCCGACGGGCACGGGCACGGGCGGCTCGACGCTCGGAGACTTCGACGACCAGTTCCACGTCGACTTGCAGCACAACCGTGACGGACTCTTGTCGTACGCCAAGAGCACCGATGATACAAACGACTCGCAGTTCTTTGTGACGCTTGCAGCCACCCGCCACTTGGACTTCAATCACTCGGTCTTCGGCATTTTGACCGAGGGCTTTGACGTCCTGCACGCCATCGGTAATACCGCCACCGATTCCAGTGACCGTCCCACGCAGGATATCGTCATCAACTCGGTAACGATCTTCAACGACGCCGAAAACGGCGTGTTGATGCTGAAGGCAGCCGAGGGAGCGAGCGGCCAGGCGAACGTCACCGTCACCGCCACGGACGCGCAGGGGCACAGCGTTCAGGACACGTTTCTGGTGACGGTCAAGCCGGATACGACGGCCAACGGCGGCGCAAATGGCGGGCCCTTTCTGCAAGACATCGCCCCCCTCACGACCTCGGCGGGCACCCCGGTTAATCTGCAGCTGGCGGCCGTGGACGTCGAGGGCGATGCGGTGTACTACGACGCCAACGCCGTCGCCAATGCCAACTACACGGTCAACGTGAATCACGACACCGGACTGGTTACGGTGACGCCGAACGCCGGCTTTTTCGGGACCACCGAAGTGATCGTCGCCGTCCGTGCCGTGAACGGGTCGAATACGGGGGACACATGGGACCGCCAGTCCGTGCAACTGACGGTGTTGCCCGGCACGCCGACGCTGGACTTGCTGGAGGCCGGGGACTCGAACATTCCGACCGACAATGTCACCAACATCACGAACTTGCCGTTCCGCGTGTCGAACGTCGTTACGGGCGCTACCGTGCAGATCCTGCGCGGGGACACGGTGATTGGGCAGGGTACCGCCAACGGCACGACGATCGACATTACCACGAACAACCTGGCGGCCTTGGGCGACGGGGTGTACTCGTTGACGGCGGTGCAGATCGCCAGCAGCCTCCGCAGCCCGACATCTGCGCCGGTCCAGGTCGCGTTAGACACCACACCGCCGCCAGCCTTTACTTCGACAGCTCCGGCGACTGCCGTGGCGGGGCAGCCGCTGACATATGACGCCCAGAATCCGGCCGAGGGTACCGCCGGGTTTACTTACTCGCTGGTAGGCGGCCCTACCGGAGCCACCATCGTTCCGGCGACGGGCGTCCTGTCTTGGACGCCGACGACGGACCAGGGTGGAGCCAATTTGTTTCAGATTCGCGGGATGGATCTGGCGGGTAACTCGGTCACGCAAGACCTGAGCGTGGATGTCAGTACGGTGACGCAGGAAATTCGCGTTCGTCTGGCGGCGACGGACCTGAGCGGCACGCCGCTCACCACCGCCAGCGTCGGCCAGGAATTCCTCGTCCAGGTATACGTCCGAGACATCCGGCCAAACGCCAAGGGGGTTTTCGCCGCCTACTTGGATGTGACGTATCCGGCCAACCTGGTTTCGGTAGCCGACACGACGATCGTCTACGGCGATCCGTACGAAAACGGCAAATCGGGCAGCCTCAGCGTTGCCGGCCTGATCGACGAGGCTGGGGCATTCGGTGGCTTCACGCAAACGGGCGCCGGCGAGAAACTCCTGTTTTCCGTGAAGATGAAAGCGGATCAGGCTGGCCAAGTGCCAATTGTTGGAAATCCGGCCGACGACGTCGGGCATCAAATTCTGGTCTATGACAGTGACGATCCAATTGCCTGGGACGCGGTAACGATCCTGCCCACGACCCTGGCGGTCACGGCGGGCGTCACGGCCGTCAACGATTTGTACAATGTGGACGAGGACAGCACCGGAACTACGCTGAATGTGCTGAGCAACGACCTCAACGAACTGTCTGGAGCGTTGATCATTTCGGCGGTGGGCAGCACCAACCACGGCGGCACGGTCACGATCGCCGCCAACGGGCTCAGCCTGAATTACCGGCCGGCGGCCAACTATTTCGGCGAAGAGCAGTTCACGTACACGGTGCGCAACGGCGACGTTACGGCGGTCGGAACGGTCACTGTCCAGGTGCAGCCCGTCAATGATCCGCCGACGGCGGCCAACGACCCCTTCACCGTCGGCGCGGACACCCAGGCCAACTTCCTGAACGTGTTGACCAACGACGGAATCTCGCCGGACCAAGACGAAACACTGCGGGTGACTGCCGTCGGCACAACCAGCCAGGGCGGAACCGTCACCATCGCCCCCAACGGCACGCATTTGCTGTACACCCCCAAGGCAGGCTTTGGCGGGCAAGAGACCTTCACCTATACCATTTCCGACCGTACGACGGGCGGTTTGACGGCCACGGCCACGGTCACCGTCACGGTGGAATCGGGACCTCTGCCGACGGCCACTGCCGACACGGCAACCCTGGCCGAGGACGCGGCCCAGACTGTCATCAATGTCTTGGCCAACGACACGCCTGGCGAGACCGGCGGAGTCCTGACGGTGACCGCCGTCGGCGCGTCGGCCAACGGCGGCACCGTGGCGATCGGCACCAACGGGGCCAACGTGTTGTATAAGCCGGACGCCAACTTCAACGGCACGGACACGTTTACGTACACCGTCAAGGAGGAAGGCGGACGTTCGGCCACGGCGACCGTGACCGTGACCGTCACCAGCGTCAACGACCCGCCGACGGCAGCCAACGATACTTACGATGTCCCGAAAGACTCGGCGGTCAAAACGCTGGACGTGCTGGCGAACGATTCGATCGCGCCGGATGCCGGCGAAACGCTGACGATTACCGCCGTGACGCAAGGGACGCAGAACGGCACGGTGCTGCTCGCCGCCGACAGCCGCAGCGTCACCTACAAACCGGCCGACGGGTACAAGGGCGACGAGACCTTCACTTACACCATCAGCGACGGGAACGGCGGCACGGCCACGGCGACGGTCACCATTCACGTCCTGGAGTACACGCCGCGGAGCGTTTCCGGGAACGTGATGACGACCCGGGCGGCGTTGGGCGGCATGAAGATCGACCTGACGGGCACGGACGAGTTTGCGAAGCCGGTGACGCTGAGCACGCTTTCGGAGGCGGATGGGACGTTCGTGTTCCACGACTTGGCCCCGGGCAGCTATTCGCTGTATGCGATTCAATCAGGGGCCCCCAAGTTCCTGATCGACCAGCCGAATGCGCTCACGATCCAATCCGGTTTTGAGTCCGGCAACAGCACGGGGAACAATTTCGAGTTACCGGGGCGGCAGGCCAAGTTTATGACGGTCGCCGACTTTTTGGTTACCGCGCCCGGCCAATCGTCGCGTTCCCCGGCCAATTCCTTGACGGTCGCCGTCGAGCCCGGCCAGACGCAGCAATGGTACTCGATCTCCGCCGGCTGGACCGGTTACAGGGATCTGAGCATCCAACTGTCGACGAACAAAGCCCAGATCACGCTAACCGCCACCAACAGTCAGAACCAGCAATTCAGCGGTACGCTGAACGCCGGCGACACGAATCTGGTCAAATGGCTGGGCAGTGAGGGGACGGCGTATTTGCTCCGCATCGACGCGAGCCCGGCACAGTTTGGATTACAGCCGGTGGCCGGCGGTGCGTCCTCGACGACGGACGGCTCTGGCGAAGGCGAGTCCTCCACCTTCTTGGAGACGGCGGTTGTGACGCAAGCGGCCGCAGCCGACGAGTCGCGCCAAGTTCCGGTTTCACCTGTTGCGGCCAGCGGGTCGCCAGCGGTCAGCACGACATTGGCCAGCGACGCGGTGACCGTACTGGATGTGGTTGTGCCGGATGCGGGCGTGGCCCAGACGCAGGTCGCAAGTTCCGTCGCGCCGGCCGCCACCGTCGCCGGCGCGGGTTGGTTCGCGGTCCCGCTGGACGCCAGCCTCGCTTCCGGTGCGGAAGCCGAATTGGTGACGGTAACCGTGCAGGCGGGTGAGTCCGCAGCGGCGGCGGTCGATGCGGTAATGACCCTGGGCGATTTCAGCGCGCAGGTCACCGTCCAGGAAGAGCAGATCCCGGACGAGCTGGCGGACGAGGACGAGTACGCGAGCGTGGTGGATACGCTGATGACGGAGGAATCCGGCGCGCTGGCTGATTGGGTTTAGTCCGGATTGTGCCATCCACGCGTGGGATAGGCTTCCAGCCTGTCACTCAGGAAAGACAGGCAAGATGCCTATCCCGCTTTGCAGCGAAGAATCCGGGGCACAGCGCCATTTCCTGCTGCATCGCCTTGCGGCCGGATGCCGCTTCAGGTCCGGCGGCGTTTCTTCAGCGTGACTTCGTTGCCCGTCTCGTTGTAGTTGACTTCGTCCATCAAGGAACGCATGAGCCAGATGCCCCGTCCGCACACCGCCTCCAGGTTTTCGGGAGCGGTGGGATCGGGAACCTTGTTGGGATCGAAACCGGGGCCCTCGTCGCGGATGATGAAAGTAGCCCCGTCGTGGGAAATCCGCACTTTGATCGAAACCTTGCGGTGCCGGTACGGCTCCTGCTTGCGACGTTCCTCGAACAGTTCGCTGTACTTCTCGTCGTCGAATTCCTCCCGGAGCTTGGAACTTAGTTCCAGGTTGCCGTGGTGGATCGCGTTTCGAAGGGCTTCTTCCAAGGCCAGGCAAGCGAGTTCCTCGGTGCCCTCTTCGCAGGCCTCGGCATTCCGCAGGCAAGCCGCGGCATACTCCAGCATGTTGGGGATGACCGTGGTATCGTTGTCCTCGATGACGAATGTACTGTCGGTATCCGTAATCGTCCGCAGAAAGCGGTTCAGTTCGCGTTTCTCTTTGCACAGCGTCAGCAACTGGCTGACCATTCCCGGCAACTGCTTGGCCAAAGACGGCTTGGGCACGTAAGCCCGGGCTCCGGAGCGAGCCGCCTTAAAAGCGACTTCTTCGGTTCCGTAGCCGGTCATGAGAATGACGGGAATCAACGGGTGTTCACGGCCCACGCGCAGCAGCAATTCCAGCCCGTCCATTTCCGGCATCAAGTAGTCCGTGATGACCAGATCGGGCTGTTGGAGTTTGATACGTTCCAGGGCTTCGATGCCGTTGCCCGCGTATTCGACCTCCAGCTTCGGGGTATCTTTCAACAAGGCCCCGACCAGCCGCTGGTCCATGCGGGAATCGTCAACCACCAGTACCGTGGGCATAAGTCGCGTTTCCACCGGATGTGATGAGTCCTAACGCGCCGGTCGACAACGCTTCTGCTTACGTTCCGTTGGCAGTCCGCACAGTCCGATCTGCGTTGGAACCAACGTGGCCAACCTGCCTGTGCGGTTATTGTGACCTGTGACGCGTTTCGTTACAACCCGCCTCCGCGGATCTAAGTTCGGTTTCGCGAAAATGAGCCAAGCCCTTTTGTGCGCAGCACCCACCAGGCCGTTCCGGCCAAAGGGGGGCTGTCCCCTTCTCGCGACCGGCCATCTAGTGCAAGTTTACCGGACTTCTGCCGCGTTGCGAAAGGCCGCCTGGACATTTTGGTCCGATTTCCTCCCCGTGAAAGGAATGTAACGGGAATACGGTTTTTTTCAAATCTCCATCTCGTACCAGGCCGTCTGGTGTTCAGGATTGAGTTTCAGCACCGCTTTGCCTGCGGCACCCCCGGCAATGACGCCACCACGTTCGCCGCTTTCGACCGGGCGATCAATCCAAACGTTGCAGACACCCCCGGTGAACGGTGGGCGTCAGCACATCTGTGCATGGCCTCTGCGAGCACTTTTCCCAAGTCCCTCCGCGGAATTGTGCGACAGAGGCATGGAACCATGCGAATCGACTTTCAGCGGAAGATCCGATATCGGTCATTGGATCTCGAACGGGTCCTTGGCGGGCGGCGTCTGCTGCAGTTCCGTTACGACTTCCTGGTCCTCCTGGCTGAGCTAGTCCAGCGTAATCTTGCGTTCGCGGCCATCCTTACCCACGAGTTTCGCCCGATCGGCATCGAGTCCGGCGTACTTCGCCTCTAACGAGAATTGTACGCCGCTGCTCGTTCAGGAAAACGTCACTGGCCAACGACAGGACTGGCTGGCCGCGTTGGGCGATCACGTCGGTCTCGACCAGCCACACGGTGAACCGCACGCCGGCGATTTCGATAGCAGACATGGCGATGGGTAGCCAGACGCGAGAAAAGCAATGCGTGCCGCGAGGATGCTTCGTGCCGAGTCGGTTCGCGCCGTCTCTCTTATCCCCTTTCCAGCCGCGTTGTTTGCAGGCCGTGAAAGGGTTAGAATCCGGCGTCGTAACGGAAGACGCTTTCTCCGCGGAGGAACACGGTGTCCACCAAACCACGTAGTATCGGCGATGTTCTGCAGGAATTTGCCCAGCATCGGCTGCTGATGCAGCAGGAACTGCAGAAGGTCATCGTCGGCCAGAACGACGTGATCGAACAGCTGTTTGCGGCGATCTTTACCCGCGGCCATTGTCTGCTCGAAGGCGTGCCCGGCCTTGCCAAGACCCTGATGGTCAGCACGCTGTCGCAGATCCTGGACGTGGGATTCAAGCGGGTCCAGTTCACGCCGGACCTGATGCCGTCCGACATCACGGGCACCAACGTGCTGGAAGAAGAGAGCACCGGCCGCCGCAATTTCCGCTTTGTCGAAGGCCCCGTGTTCACCAACATCCTGCTGGCCGACGAAATCAACCGGACGCCGCCCAAGACCCAGGCGGCGCTGTTGCAGGCGATGCAGGAACGTGAAATCAGCGTGGGCCGCACGACGTACCCGCTGCCGGACCCCTTCTTTACGATCGCGACGCAGAACCCGATCGAGCAGGAAGGCACGTATCCCCTGCCGGAAGCCCAATTGGACCGGTTCATGTTCAACATCAAGGTCGACTATCCATCGGCCGAGGAGGAAGAGCGGATCCTGGCCACTACGACGCGGCAGGAAAAGGTCGAGACGCGCAAGGTGATGTCCGCCAAGGTCATCGTCAACGTCCAGCGACTGGTCAACTCGGTGGCCGTCAGCGAGTACATCATCAAGTACGTGGCCCGCGTCGTGCGCGCCACGCGGCCCAAGGATCCGACGGCCCCGGAATTCGTCCGCGATCTGGTGGACTGGGGCGCCGGTCCGCGCGCCGGGCAGTTCCTGATCAACGGCGGCAAAGCCCTGGCTGCCATGGACGGCCGCTTCTCGGTCTCCGTGGACGACGTCCGCCGCATCGCCGTCCCGGTCCTGAGGCACCGCATCAGCACCAATTTTCAGGCCCAGGCCGAGGGCCTGGGCACGGACGACCTGATCCGCCGCTTGCTGAAAGAGATCCCCGAACCCGAGATCCCCAAATTTGTCAGCGCCGCGACACAAAAAGCCCCCACGCCGCCGCCACCGCCGCCGGGCGGTTGACATCGCTCCAAGCAAAACGGGTCCGACTGACTGTTGACCACTGACGAGTGACCAGTGACGACTGACCAGTGACGACTGACACCTGACTATGTCCGACTTCTTTGACAACGACGAGGCCGCCCACTGGCGATCGCAGTGGGACCTGGCGCCGGGTGTGTCTTATCTGAACCACGGTTCGTTCGGGCCGCCACCACGCCCGATCCAGGCCGCCCGCCGCATTTGGCAGGAACAACTGGATGCCCAGCCGATGGATTTCTTCGTGCGGCAGTTCGAGCCGGCCTGGTTCGAGGCTCGGCGGCGGTTGGCCGGCTTGATCGGGGCCGATGAATGCAACCTGGTCTTCGTCGAAAACGCGACGGCCGCGATGAATGTGTTGGCGAACAGCCTGACATTGCGGTCGGGCGACGAGGTTTTGCTGACCGACCACGAGTACGGCGCCGTGCAGCGAATTTGGCGCCGGGTGATCGAGCAGACCGCCGGAGCGTCGCTGAGCGTGGTGAAACTGCCGCTGCCGATCGAGTCGGCCGAGCAGGTCGTCGCGGCGATCTTCGCTGCAGCCACCAGCCGCACGCGGGTGCTGGTCGTCAGCCACATCACCTCGCCGACCGCAGTCACCTTGCCGGTCGAGCCGATCGTGGCCGAGGCAAAGCGGCGGGGGATCCTGGTGTGCATCGATGGCCCTCACGCGATCGCCCAGTTGCCGTTGGAACTGGAACGTCTGGGCTGCGATTTCTATTGTGCCAGTTGTCACAAATGGCTGTGCGCTCCGTTCGGCAGCGGATTTCTGTACGTCGCCCCCCAGCATCACGCCTCGATCCGAACGGTGCAACTCAGTTGGGGCCGGTTGCCGCCCGGGCCGTTGGACGTCTGGAGCGATGAGTTTCTGTGGGTGGGCACGCGGGATCCGTCAGCCTACTTTGCGGTGCCGGCCGCGATCGATTTTCTGGATCAGGTCGGATGGGACCGATTCCGACGGCACACGCACGCGTTGGCGCGGTACGCTCGTCAGCAGCTGGTCGAACTCACCGGCCTGACGCCGATTGTGCCCGACTCGCCCGACTGGTACGGTTGCATGGCCCACGCGCCGCTGCCGCCGGGCGACGCGCGCGTGCTACAGCAGCAGTTGTGGACCGAATACGGGATCGAAGTTCCGATCATTTCCTGGGGCGACGGCCGCGGGATTCGCGTTTCATGTCACCTGTACAATACGTGCCAAGAAATTGACCGGCTGGTGGACGCCGTGCGCCGGCTCGTGTACGGTAGGGGCGGATGAAGAGGGGAGAGCGGGAGATGAAGGGGAAAGATTAGGTGAAAGATTAGGGGCGAAGGCCAACTGACCACAGACCAATTTACCTCCCTTTGAAAGGTACAACTATGTCTCTGCACGACACACAATCTCGACGCGATTTCTTCAAGCTGGCTGGCGTTGCCGGCTCGGCACTGGCCATCGGCTCAGTTTTCGGCGGGCCGGTTTCCGGCGCCGAAGCGGCGTCGCATGCGAAACCGAAGGCACTGCCGTTTCCTCTGGGACTGGCTTCCTACACGCTGCGCAAATTCGACCTAGACCAGACGCTGGCGATGACTCGGCGCGTGGGGCTGACGCACATTTGTTTGAAGAGCTTCCATCTGCCGCTGGACGCGACGCCGGACAAGATCGGGGAGGCTGTGGCCAAGGTCAAGGCGGCGGGACTCGATTTGTACGGCGGCGGCGTGATTACCATGAAGACCGACAAGGACGTCGACCAGGCTTTCGACTATGCCAAAGCGGCCGGGATGCGGACCATCGTCGCCTCGCCCGCGCCGGACGTGCTGCCGTTGGTACACGAGAAGGTCAAGCAGTTCGATATCGAGGTGGCGATCCACAATCACGGGCCCGGCGACAAGATTTATCCGACGCCCGAGAGCATCTATCAGATGGTCGAGAAGTTGGACTCGCGCATCGGTATCTGCATGGACATCGGCCACACGGTGCGGATCGGCGCCGATCCAATCGCCGATGCGGAACGGTTCGCCGACCGGCTGCTGGACCTGCACGTCAAGGATGTTTCGGCGGCGGCTCCGGAAGGCCAGACCGTCGAGATCGGCCGCGGCATGATCGACATCCCCGCGCTGCTGCGGACGCTGGTCAAAATCAAGTACGCCCGCGTGGCGTCGTTCGAGCACGAAAAGGACGAGAGCGATCCGCTGGCGGGGCTGGCGGAATCCGTGGGGTACATTCGCGGCGCGCTGGCGGCGATTGGGTAAGCACCGTTCGAGGAACAAGTGGCGTAAGCTTCCAGCTTGCGATACCATGATCTCCCGCAAGCTGGAAGCTTACGCCACGGAGAAATTGGACAGTCATTTCTCGAACGGTGCCAAGCGGCAAGCGAGTGGGACGGATTGGCAATCCGTCCTCCTCTACTGGTCAATTGCCCGAGCTAGCGGGCCTGCGTGCCGATGACGCCTTCGAGGGGGCTGCTGGCGGTGGCGTACAGCTTGCGTGGGATGCGGCCGGACAGGTAGGCCAGCCGGCCGGCTTCGACCGCATACTTCATGGCGCGGGCCATGTTCAGAGGGTCCCGCGCGTGGGCGATGGCCGTATTGAGCAGCACGCCGTCGACGCCCAATTCCATGGCGACCGCCACATCGCTGGCAGTGCCCACGCCGGCATCGACGATCACCGGGTAGTCGGGATCGCCTTCCTTGAGGTACTCCATGCAGATCCGCAGGTTGCTGACGTTCAGAATGCCCTGCCCGGAGCCGATGGGACTGCCGGCGGGCATGACCGACGCCGCCCCGGCCTGTTTCAGCCGCCGCGCCGTAATCGGGTCGTCGGTCGTGTAGACCAGGACCTGAAAGCCTTCGGCGACCAGTTTCTCCGTCGCTTGAACGGTGGCCACCGGATCGGGCAACAGCGTCTTGCTATCGCCCAACACTTCCAGTTTCACCCAGTCGGCGCCCGGGTTCTCCAGGCCCAGCAGGATCTCGCGGCCCAGGCGCGCGGTGCGGATCGCATCCTCGGCGGTAAAGCAGCCGGCCGTGTTGGGCAACAGCGTGAAATGCTTGAGGTCGATGAAATCCAAGATATTCCGGCCGCTGCTATCGACCAGGCGTTCGCGGCGGACGGCCACGGTGACGCAATCGGCACCAGACAAAGCCAGGGCCTCGCGCATGATCTCGAAAGTCTGGTACTTGCCGGTGCCGACGATCAGCCGGCTGCGCAGCACGTGGTTGCCGATACGGATTTCTTCGCTCGCCGGGGTGGCGTTCGTCGTCGTCGGGTCTGACATCAAGCCTCTAGCCTCCTCCCACCAGGGTCACAATTTCGAGGCGGTCACCGTCGTGCAGCAGGCATTCGGCGTGACGGCCGCGCGGAATTACATCCAGGTTCAACTCGACCGCCAGCGAGCGCGGATCCAGCCGCAGCGACTCCAGCAGTTGCGCGATCGTCGTCCCGGTGGCGACGTCGCGCGGCTCGCCGTTTACGACAATGTTCACGATCCGGCCGCCCGATGGTTGGTTGACGACAAGGGTTTGGTTCACTCGCGGATTTCCAGCGTCCGGGCCTTGCCCTGTTGCAGCAAGGTCAACGTGCCGGTTTGCACCTGCGGGCCGCGTGCCATCGTGCGGTTCCAGGCCAGGCCGTAAGCCGCGAAGTTGCCGGTGTTGGCGTCCATGATGTACAGCACGGACATCGCGGGCGTCGTTACCCCGGTGCCCCGCAGGAACTGGGTTTGCCCCGTCACCATCACGTAATTGGGGTCCTTGCCCTGCTGGACGCCAAGGTCGTTGATCACATTGTACTTGAACATGCCGCCCCACTGGTACGTGCGCGGATTGATCACGTAACACTGCACATCGCCCGTGAGAAAATCCAGGATGAAGACGCCTTCCGCTTCTTCGTCGACCATGCCGGTGGCCATCGCCATCGACTTGCCGCTGTGGGAAGCGGTGGCGTGCAGCAGCGTTTCCGGCAGCGACAGGGCTGTCGCCGGGGCGCTCCGGACGGCCACCAGCGTGCCGATCATCATGCCGACGCCGATCAGCATGCCCATCGCCAAGCCTGCCAACAACATCCACGTGGATCGCTTGTGTAGGTGCCGCAACATGGTTGAGATCCTTTTGGTTGGGAGGGATACTTTCGCGAGCCGAGCTGACGTAAACAAAGGTTATTTTAGGGCGTCAGGCATTGTGGAGCAACAGGGATGCCGGGCACACGGCCCCAGCCAAGGGCTCAGACGTACAGAATTCAAAATTGGCGGGTAGAGAAACCCAAGCTGGCCGAGCGGCAACTCCGCCAATTATGAATTCTGTACGTCTGAGCCCAATCTCCCTAGAAAAACCGTTGAATGTCCAGCGTAAACACCAGCACCATCAGGCTCAGCAGGCAGCCGACGCCGATCAGCGTCAGGGTAACCTGCAGGCGTTCATTCAACGGTTTCCCGCGCACACCCTCGGCTATCAGAAACAGCATGTGACCGCCATCCAACGCGGGAATCGGCAGGAAATTCAGGACGGCCAGGTTGGCGCTCAGGAAGGTCAAGAACACCAATAGCCTTGCCAGACCTTCCGAAGCCTCCGAACCGGCCGCGCGGATAATCATGATCGGACCGCCCAAGCTGCGGTACGAGATGTGGCCCGTGAACAAACGCTGGAGCACCGCGAACACTTTCTTGACGCTGACTTCGGTTTCTACGTAGCCCAACGACCAGGCTTCCCCCCAGGATTTCGCCGTCCGCATCAGCGACAGGGGCTTGGTATGGACGCGCCGCGCCGGATAGAAAAACTGGTCGGAGTAGAACGGTTCGAGAGCCACCGACTTTTCCGCGTCCGCGCCGCGGCGGAAAGTTAGTTCCAGATTTGAATCGGGGACCAAATTCATGATGCTGTGAACGAAGTACCAATTGAACATGTCCTTGCCGGCGACGCTCTCATCCGCCGCCCCGCCCGTCGCCGAACGCCAGAGACGCGACAACCATCCCTGCGACGGCCTCTTGGCCAACGCCACCGGTTCGCCATCCGGTTCGCCGTTCTTGGTAAAGAAGGCTGCCACGAGTTCATCCCCGGCACGCAGCCCCGCTTTCGCCGCCGGACTGTCCGGAATCACTTCCCGGACCACGTTGATCAGATGAAACGCCAGTCCCAGGCACTCGACGCCAACCGGTGAGCCCGGGCTAAAACCGTCCTGAAACGAAGTGGGAAGCACAGGGCTCACCCGCAACAGCACCGGCTCTGCCACGCCCTCGCGCCGCACGCCGAACTCGACGGGTTGTCCGACCTGCGACAGCAGACGCTGACCAAGCGTCAAAGGATCCCCGATCTCGGCCCCCGCCATCGAGATGATCACGTCGCCCTCGCGAAATCCCGCCTCGTCGGCCGGCGATTCGCGCCGCACACCGACGACAGGCCCCAGTTCCATCACCAGCCCCGTCATCCGCAAGGGCGTCGGCGGCAGCTTGACCTGCAGCGTTGGGGCCGCCGCTGACGAGCCGCCCGAAGTGTCAGCCCCCGCCGCGCGCCGGATCGTCAACGTCACAGGGGAAGCCATGCGCGGAGCCAGCAGGCGGTCCAAGTCATGCTCGAAAACCAATCCCGTTTGCGGATCTCGTGGCAGATCGATGCCGTCGACGGCAACAATCTCGTCCCCACTTTGCAGTTCGCCGTAGCCTTGGCTGGGATTGAAGTCGGAGTCGGCGGGGCTCACATCCACCACGATCGTCGTCACCGCCGGCCGCACGCCCAAGGTGGCAGGCCGGTCGGAATCCGCCAAGCGATCCGTGGGGGTCAGGGACATCCATGCCGGCTCCGTTTGACCGTTCTGACGCACCAAAATATCGAGCGGACGCGCGGCGCCGTTCAGCGTGACGTCGATCATCAAGTCCTTGTCAAACCGCAATTGCTCGTCCGGCTGCCCGTGGCGGCCGACCTGCAAAATCTTGTCCCCGCCTTGCAGCCCGGCGACCCAGGCCGGATCGCCAGGGGCGCTGCCGCCCAGCAGACACGGCATGTAACTGACGCCCTGGCCGTAGGCGATCGCGGCAAAGATGACGGCGAAAATGAGATTCATGATCACGCCGGCCGAGATGATGATCATTCGCTGCCAGACCGGTTTCGCTGGATAACTGCGGGGATCCAGCACGAATTCCTCAGACCCGGCCGATTCGGCACCCTCCGAGTTCTCCGAGCCATCCGGTTTGCGCACCTTGATCCGCTCGTTTTCCAGCGCCTGGTTCTTGGGATTATCGTCCTGTCCCAACATCTTGACGTATCCGCCCAGCGGCAGGATGCCGATGCCGTATTCTGTTTCGCCCCGGCGAAACTTCAGCAGCGACGCCGGCAGCGGCCCCATCGGAATGTCGAAGCCAACGTAGAATTTTTCCACCTTGACACCGCAGGCTTTGGCGGCCAGGAAATGGCCCAATTCGTGTACGAAAATGACCAGTCCCAATCCGGCGGCGACGGACAGAATCATCCACAACGTCCCCAGTAACTCGCCGGATACCGCGATCAAACACCAATCCACTTTGTCATCTCCTTCCTGGCCCAGGCATCCAGTTCCAATAATTGCTGGAGCTGAGGGCTTGGGTCGTAATTGTGCATGTCCAGAACGGCTCGGCAAGCAGGCACCATGTCCGTGAAACGGATTCGGCCCTGCAAAAAGCCGGCGACCGCCGATTCGTTGGCTGCGTTCAGCACCGCGCCGGCGGTGCCGCCCCGCCGGGCGACTTCGTGCCCTAACTGGAGCCCCGGAAAACGGTCCAAGTCCGGCGGAAAGAAATCCAACGAGAATGCGTGCCGGAAATCCAGCTTCGCCGCGGGACCGTCCCATCGCTCGGGATAGCTCAGTGCATATTGGATCGGCAATTTCATGTCGGGCGGCCCCAACTGTGCAATCAGTGCTCCGTCGCGGAACTCGACCAGCGAATGAACCACCGATTGGGGGTGAATCACCACGTCGATTTGTTCGGGCGCGAGGTCGAACAGCCAGCGAGCCTCGATGATCTCCAACGCCTTGTTCATCATGGTCGCCGAATCGATCGTGATTTTCTTGCCCATGTCCCACGTCGGATGGGCCAATGCCTCGTCGACCGTCACGTTCTCCAGTTGCTGGCGCGTGTGCTGGCGAAATGGGCCCCCGCTAGCCGTCAAAATGATCCGCTTCAACTCGTCTCGCCGGCCCGCTTGCAGCGACTGGAACACCGCGCTGTGTTCGCTGTCCACCGGCAGGATTGTCGCGCCCCGCTCGGCAGCCGTGTGCATCACCAGCGGACCGGCCATCACCAAGGTTTCCTTGTTGGCCAGAGCTAGTGTTTTTCCGGCTTGAACGGCAGCCCAGGCACCGGCCAACCCGGCACTGCCCACGATCGAGGCAACCACCACGTCGACCTCGTCGTGGGCCGCCATCCGCTCCATGCCCTCCGTTCCCACCAGCAACTGCGTGTCCTTGGGCAGTTCGCTCCAATCAAACTGCCGGCCGCTTTGCTCGTCTGTGACCGCAACCCATCGCGGCCGGACTCGTCTCGCTTGCTCTAACAACCGCTGGCAACTGCGGTTGGCTGACAAGCCGAGCACCCGCAGCCGACCCCCGGACGCCGCGGCAACATCGAGCGTGCTGCTGCCGATGCTGCCGGTCGAACCGAGGACGACGATGTTACGCGGCGGACGGCTCATGGAAAAAAGATGCCCTAAGAGCGGACGATAATCGTCAATCGCTGGTTGCCGAGCAGCAATTCATTGTCAAAAATACTTGGTGACCGAAAAAACGTGTTTCGCAATATCTTGCCCGTCAGCGAACGTACAATACAGTCCGTGGGTGCAAGTTGCATCGACGTATGGAGTTTCGTTCAGCTCCGAATTTTAGAGCCCCGGCAGTCTCTAGGCAACCCGAATTACCGCGAGTCCCTCGATGACCGACAACAGTGGCAACTCCCGCCGCCCCACCGATCCGAAAAGCCCCTCCAACGGCCAAAACCTGATTTGGTACCTGATCCCGATCGTGGCAGCGGCATTCCTCGTTTCGATGTTCTTCGTAACGAACGCGTCCCACGAGATATCCTACTACGACTTCTTGCGTTTGATCGAGGTAAGCCGCCTGGACGAACAGGGAAAGCCCGTCAGCAGCACACCTTACGTGATTGTCAAGACGGCGGCAGGCGAGGGGCGAGTCAAGTTGACCCGTTACAGTAAACTGCGGGAGTTGCGGAATGGCCTGCAGACCGTCAGCGGCTTGGTGGACATCGAAAACCTTGGGGAATCCTCCTCCCAGGGGCCGGACGCGGCGTCCGCTGCGACCGGCAGCCGCGAGTCAGAACGCAAGGGCGTGATGTTTCGCGCGGTCAAGCCGGCTTCGAGCGAAGCCGAACAGCAGTTGCTGCGGAAGTTGGACGAATATCACCTGCCGTACAGCAACGAGGCGGGCCCCAGCGCCTGGAAATCCTACATGCCGCTGCTGGTCATCTTGGCGCTGTTCGTCGGCCTGTTCCTGTTCATGATGAGGCGGTTGAGCGGTGCCGGTTCCCCCATGTCGTTCGGCCGCAGTCGGGGCAAGTTGTACGCCCAGGAGGATATTGACATCACGTTCGACGACGTGGCCGGGATCGACGAGGCGGTGGAAGAGGTCCGCGAAGTGGTCGATTTCCTCAAATCCGCCGAGAAATACCAGCGGTTGGGTGGACGGATTCCCAAGGGGGTCCTGTTAGTCGGCCCGCCGGGAACCGGCAAGACACTATTGGCCAAAGCGATCGCGGGCGAGGCGGGGGTGCCTTTTTTCAGCCTATCGGGCAGCGATTTCGTCGAAATGTTCGTGGGCGTCGGCGCCGCGCGCGTGCGGGACTTGTTCCAGCAAGCCGAAGCCAAAGCTCCCTGCATCATTTTTATCGACGAGATGGATGCGCTGGGCAAGAGCCGCATGGGCGCCGTCGTCGGCGGCCATGACGAGCGCGAGCAGACCTTGAACGCGCTGCTGGTCGAAATGGATGGATTCGATTCCAAGGCCAGCGTGATCGTGGTCTCCGCGACGAACCGGCCGGAAACGCTGGACCAGGCCCTGCTGCGGCCGGGCCGTTTCGACCGGCAAGTCCTGGTAGACCGCCCGGACATTCGCGGCCGGGAAGCGATCCTCAAGGTACACGTCAAGAACGTCAAGTTGGACGAAACGGTCGATTTGAGGCAAGTCGCCTCGATCACCCCGGGCTTTGTCGGGGCCGATCTGGCGAATCTGGTCAACGAGGCCGCGCTGCTGGCCGCGCGCAAGGGACGATCCGCCGTCGGGATGGCGGAGTTTAACGAAGGCGTGGAACGCGTCACGGCAGGGCTGGAGAAGAAGCAACGCGTGATGAGCGACGACGAAAAGCATCGCGTCGCTTACCACGAATCCGGTCATGCCCTGGTCGCTTGTTCGCTGCCCAACACCGACCCGGTTCACAAAGTGTCCATCATCCCGCGCGGGATGGCTGCCCTGGGCTACACGCTCCAACGCCCCGAAGGCGACCGGTTCCTGATGACCAAATCGGAGTTGGAGAGCCGGATCCAGGTGCTGCTGGCCGGCACGATCACGGAAGAAATGGTGTTTCACGATATCTCGACCGGCGCCCAGAACGATCTGGAACGCGCCACCGACATCGCCCGCAGCATGATCATGGATTTCGGCATGAGCCGCTTGGGCCGGGTGAGTTATCGCGAAAGCAGCCGGTCGCCTTTCTTGGCCGTTGCCGGGGGCGACGAACGGCTGCGGACGCACAGCGAGAAAACGGCCCGCGAAATCGACGAAGAAGTGCGGCGGCTGATTGAGGAATCGATCGAAAAGGTGCGGCATATTCTGGAAACCCGCCGCCCGGCGCTGGATGCGATCACGCAGCGGCTGATGGATGTCGAGTCGATCGACGCCGAAGAATTGTTGCGGATCATCAAAGAGTCCGATCCCGTCCCGCGGATCGTGCCCGGCACTGGCGGAACGCTGCCTGCCCGGGCCGCGGAGCGCCCGGCTGTCGATGCGAGAGAACCCCGCCCCACGGAACAAAACGGCTAAAAACTCATTGCTGGAGTTCACGCTTTAGCGTGTCTTTTTCGGCCGGCATGGCCCGCCTGGCACGCTGAAGCGTGAACTCCAACAGGACCCGACAGTGCGAATTTTCCCTGATCGCACCTTTGCACGGGTGCGGGTGGAACCCGGCAGTCCATCGGCCAACGGCTGTCAAGAAAGGTCGATCAGGGAGCGATGGGATGGAAGAACAGTTGCAGTTCCTGCGGCAGTTGCCGGACAACGTGCTGATCGGCGGGGTGGCATTGGCCGCGCTGTTGTTCGTCGTGTTGCCTGCCGTCCTGTTACTGTTCTTCCGCCGGCGCGCCGTTCGCCCCGAACCCGAGCCGCCCGATCTGCACATCGATTTGGCGGCGTTTCCAGAGCATGGCCCCGCGACCGATGGTCCCCGGCTGGAATTCTACGGCACGCCGATCCGGCTGGCCGTGTTGGTCCTAGCGCCGGCGGGCCGCAACAGCCCCATGCCTGCGGAAGGGGAGCTTCCGGAATTGATCGACAGCCTGGTGCCCGGCCTGTGGGCGATGATCCAGGCCCACGGCCCGCTCGTCCGCTGCTGGCCCTTCCAACTCAGCACCCAAGGCTTCACGAGTTCCTTCTTCAACAACGTGCAGTTGCCAGGTGATCGGGGTAAGGAAGGACTTGGGCCTGTCGCTCGTCGACCGCAGCCCAGACTACTACTAGCGCGGCGATCCGTTCGGCGCCAGGACCGCGGGCCGCGAACGCACGCGGTACCGCGTTGAGAGCGAACGCCAGTCGCACCTCGTTCCGGCGGCGGCGCTTGGATCAGGTCTCATTCACGGCGTCGACGATCACATCGATGCACATCGGAGGCTCGCCTTCAATGTCGTTCGAGAAGACCCCGTCGCAGAAGTCGGCCGTGTCGGCGAATTCGGTTCCGGCGGATGACGACGTATGACCAGTGACTCCGGCAAACGAGTAAGACTGATTTGTCGAAGTGATTGCGGCCGCCAAATCGCCCAGTTCCTGCATGGCTTGATCGCGGACCGACACGAGCCCAACCAACATGCCAAGGACCAGAATCGATGCGATCAACGTCAAGTCGCTCGACACCACAAAACCCGCTTCCTCTGACCACAAGCGTCTAAACATCTTTATTGTCCTTTACAAAGCCGTCGTGATTCGTGAACGCACGCGTAAACAACTCCGCTCTTCCGCGTATCCAGGACGGACAAAGCGATCCAACCAAGCGGCCCATTCCAACCTGGTTGGCACTGAGTCATCCTTACGTGATGCAAATAACGCGCCGCGAGGTAGACATTCTCGCAGGGAGTGCGCACCGAATATGCGGAGAGATCGTGTTTCGCCGAACTAATGGGTTACAGCGGTCCTGTGGAACTTTCTGCCGCGGAGCTTTCAACCTCGCCATGCGGCCTCGCCAAACCGCTTCGCTGTGGACAAGATTAAACTAGCGTGCGCGCCCTGTTTATGTTCGATAGCGCCGGCGTCCAGCAAACGGCCAGGACGTTCCGGACTCTGGGCTAGCTCCGACTGGCGATCTCTCGCGCCCTGGCCCGACGGGACTTTCCGCATTCCGCAGAGGCGCAAGCCCTGGCGTGTCGTGGCGCAAAAGATCTCCTCAGGCGTTGTGCGATGCGGCCGGCGATGAGCCGAGGCCGGAGAAGATCGGCTGACTCGGCTGGCCGCGAAATGGTTGTTCCGTGGCGGTTCTTCTTAAGAGGCGGCCTGCTCGTCGAAACGGCTCCAAGCCGCGAACCAGGCGTCCACCTCCCGCTCGTGCTCGTTGTCCCGGGCGTCCTCGTCAGCCAGCAGGCGGACGTCCTGCCGGCCACCCCGCCGCGCGGCGCGCGCACCCGGCAAACGGCCGTCCAGCGGCGTCGAACCGGTCAGCACCGCTGGGGTCCGGCGGACATCGGCATGCGGGGCCCACAGGCCCGATTCCCCATCCGGTTCGGACAACACCGACAGCTTCGGCGCAGCGCGTCCCCGCGCCAAACCGAAATCGGCAAAGATGGCGTCGGACGCTAGCGCAGCTGCCCCTTCTCCCACGCCGTCCGCCGCCCGTCCCCACCCGGGTTGTCCAAGTGCTTCCACGGCTGCCGACCCGCTCCCCGGCAAAGAACCAAGCCTGAGTGACAGAGGGTCGGAGACCAAGGACGAAAGCCCCAGCGGAGACGCCGCCAACACCGGCGCCATCAAATCGTGCGCGTCGTCGCTGTGGCCATATCCCAA
>CAZXYZ010000093.1:0-46060 GCA_964645045.1 uncultured Pirellulaceae bacterium
GTTCCTGATGGAAGTGCTTACGGGACATAGCACTTAGTATGCGTCGGCCCTGGGGAGGTCCCTCGATGATCGTGACATCTCGTTGCTGTGCCAAGTTCCAGGCTTGACTTACCTCGACCCTTGCGCCGTTGAAGTCTCGCAGGCCAACGTGGATCGCCTGCGCAAGTGCCATCCCTTCTGCCGTATCCGCAACTCGAGCGACGACGGGCCAGACGGCCGAAGGCGCTTGCCCTCAGAAGACAGATAATCCGAACAGCACCAGCAGCCGGCGCAGGCTGAATTGCTGCCAGCACCGGCGGGGAGTCATGGTGGTGGGAAGGAGCCCGAAGCAGTCCGTGCCCCGATCCCGATCCGTGGTTCGGCTTATTCCGGCTGGTCAGTCACTCGTTACATGGTAGCACGGCCAAAGCACTTGGAACATTCCGGGGGCGAGCATCGGGACGAATCTGCCAACCGGTCGTCGTGCGGTTGACGTCATGTCGTTGCTCCCGGCAAAGCCGAAGCAATACCACGGGCTACGGAACGAACGCGCAAGACGGGGAGGCGGTCTTGACACTTCACGGACTGCTGTGTCACGCCCGACAGTGTCACGGTCCGCTGTGGGGCGATTCGTCGCCAGCTGGTTGCGGATCGTGGCTGTGCCCCTGGGGATTGGTCTCTTGAGCCCCCATCCAGATTTCGCCCGCCGGGATCGTGCCCCATAGATTGTCGGCTTCGCGTACAGGAAATCGAGTTACCGGCGAGAATTGAATTCTGTACGTCTGAGCCTGGTTCCGTAATAATGGCAGCTGCAATCGGACAGGAGACTTGAACCACTCCCCAACCAGGAGAACCAGCATGGCGATTGAACTGACTTGGCTCGGACACGGCACATGGCTGATTGAAACCGCGGGCAAACGGATTGTGTTGGATCCGTTCCTGGACGAGAATCCCGCGGCGCCGATCAAGGCCGACGAGATCCAGGCCGACTTTCTTTTGGTCTCCCACGGCCATTTCGACCACGTGGCCGATGCGGCGGCGATCGCCCACCGGACGGGCGCGACGGTCGTGGCTAATTACGAAATCACGGCCTGGCTGGAGAGCAAGCATGCCGTGCAGAACGTGCTGGGCATGAACCTGGGCGGCGGGGTCCAGCTGCCGTTTGGGCATGTCAAGATGACGCTGGCGTTTCACAGTTCGATGCTGCCGGACGGTTCCAACGGCGGCAGTCCCGGCGGATTCCTGTTGACGCTCGACGGCGGCAAGCGGATCTACTTTGCCTGCGACACGGCGGTTTTCGAGGACATGCGGCGAATCGGGGCCGCGGGAATCGACTTGGCCGTGCTGCCAATCGGCGATCTGTTCACCATGGGGCCGGAAGACTCGATCGAAGCGATCCGGCTGATTCAGCCCCGGCGCGTGGCCCCCGCCCACTACAACACTTGGCCGCCGATCGCTCAGGACGCCCAGGCCTGGGCCGCCCGTGTGCGCCAGTTGACCAGTGCCGAACCGGTGGTCGCTCCTCCGGGCGGAAAGATTGTGGTGTGAAGGAAGATTGAAGAGAAGCGATCTCGAACGGCCGCAATATGGATCCGGCAATGGAGACAAACGTGTTTCACAACGGGCTGAGGATCTGGCTGGCGTTGTTGACCGCAATCGCCTGGAGCAGCCGCCCGGCGGGCTCGTCGGCGGCCGAGGCGGGCGTCGGCTTTCTTGTCCCACAAGCGGTGGCCGACCGACTGGACACCGAATCGGACATGGCTCGGGAAGCGGCCCAGAGGCTGACGTCGGCGACGGCAGTCATTCCGGACGCCAAGGGACGGTTCGTCGATCGCCAGGGACGGGACGTGCCGCTCGACCGCTTCCGCGTGATCTGGTGTCACCTGGGCGATCCTGTCGCGCCGCAGGAGCCGGTCCTGGAGCCGGCGACAATCGAGGCCCTGCGCCAGTTTGTGAACTGCGGTCGTGGGCTGTGGCTTTCAGGCAATGCGGCAGTGATGGTCAATTCGCTGGGGATCGACACGCTGCGCGCGGCACCGGCCCGGTCTGGACAGGACTATGCCCAGGCCGGTCTGGTCCCACTCGCGTTGAAGCACCCGATTTTCCAGGGACTCGACCTGGACCAGGGCGTCCTCTGGATGTCGAGCGCCGTCTTCCCGGCGTTTGCCGAATTCCAGTTGGCGAGCCAGCCGGCCCGGGGAGCGGTCTTGGCTCGGACTCCGGGCGGGCCGGATTGCCCGTTGGTCGAGTACCAGCTGGGCCAGGGCCGCGTCATCGTGCTCGGCTGGCGATTGGATCCGCTGTACGTCCATGCCGCCGCCGGATATCGGCGCAACTTTGAATGCCTGGCCGCGAATCTGATCCGCTACTTGAGCGATGCCCGGGCATGGCAGCCGCTGTCGAGGCCGGCCGACGACCGCCCGTTGGACATGGCAGCCGAGCCCAGGGTGCCCCAGACGCGGTGGCGATCGCTCGAGTTGGCCGTGGGGGACCTGCGGGAGACGTTTGGCGAAAGGTATCCGCGGGGAGCGGAGTTCCGGGAGCGGCTGGAGGCATTGAAGAGAAGGCAAGCGGAACTCGATAAGGCGCACGACGATCTTGCACCCGGATCCTTGCCGGCCGCAGATCTGGCGGAAATCGCCCGGCAATTTGAGGCACTGAAGACCGACGCCCTGCTGGCCAATCCGCTGCTGGATTTCCAGCGCCTGCTGCTGGTCCGGCGGGACGTCAAGCAATTGGGCCTGCCGGCCAACTACCTGAGCAACTCCAGCCTGCCGCAAACCGGCTATGACAATCAGATCGCCAGCTTGTCGCCGGTGCGTCCCGATGGTCAGCGGACGACGCTGTATCAACCGGCCCACGGCGAGTTCGTCGGCGACGTGCGGCTGGACTACGATGCCCGGCGGTTGCTGTTCTCGATGCCAACCGCCGCCGGACGCTGGCGGGTGTTCGAGTTGAACGCCGACGGCTCGGGGCTGCACGAGTTGCCGCTGATCGACGAGCCGGACGTGGACAACTACGACGCCTGCTACCTGCCCGACGGGCGGATCGTGTTCAGTTCGACGGCCTGCTTTGCCGGCATCCCGTGTGTCAACGGCGAAGGGCACGTGGCCAATCTATATTTGCGGGAAACCAGCGGCCGGATCCGCCAGTTGACGGTCGAACAGGACCACGACTGGTGCCCCACCGTCCTGAACAACGGCCGGGTGCTGTACCTCCGCTGGGAGTACACCGATCTGCCGCACGCCTTCTCCCGAATTCTGTTCCACATGAACCCGGACGGCACAGAGCAGATGGAGTATTACGGCAGCAACTCGTACTGGCCGGCCGCCATGTTCTATGCGCGTCCGATCCCGAATCATCCGACCAAAGTGGCCGCGATCGTTGGCGGGCACCACGAGTCGCCGCGAATGGGCTCGCTGGTGATCTTCGATCCGGCCCGCGGCCGACGCGAAGCCGACGGCGTGGTGCAGCGGATCCCCGGCGATGGCCGCAAGGTCGAGCCGGCGGCGCTCGATCTGCCCATTGCGTACAGCTGGCCCAAATTCCTGCACCCTTATCCGCTCAGCGACAAGTACTTCTTGGTCTCGTGCAAACCGGCCGAGCAGGCCCTGTGGGGCATCTATCTGGTCGACACGTTCGACAACGCGGTGCTGTTGCACGAAGAGCCCGGATACGCGATGTTCGAGCCGGTCCCGCTGCGGAAAACGCCGCGCCCGCCGTGCGTGGCGGGCAAGATCGAACCGAACCGCAAGGATGCCGACGTGCTGATTGCCGACATCTATCGCGGCCCGGGACTGCAGGGTGTTCCGCGCGGTGCGATCAAGTCGTTGCGCGTGATCAGCTACCATTTCGCTTTTCAAGGCATGGGCGCCGAACCGTACGCCGTGGGACTGGACGGCCCGTGGGATCCGAAACGTGTGCTGGGGACCGTCCCGGTACTGGATGACGGCTCGGCCAGCTTCCGCGTGCCCGCGTACACGCCCATTTCGTTGCAGCCGTTGGACGCGGAAGGCAAGGCGGTGCAACTGATGCGGACCTGGTTCACGGCCATGCCCGGCGAGGACGTCTCGTGCGTCGGTTGCCATGAACCGCAGAACACGGCTCCGCCGCTGGCCCAGCCCTTGGCTGCAACCCGGCCCCCGGCCGAAATCCAGCCGTGGCACGGGCCGCCGCGGGGGTTCGCGTTCCGCCGCGAAGTGCAACCCGTGCTCGACCGGCATTGCACGGGCTGTCACAACGGCCAGCCCCAGGCTGATGGACGCGTGTTGTTCAGCCTGGCCGACGGCCCCCTGAGGCCGGTCCGCGACAATCCGGACCGCCACAACCAGTCGGCCCGCTTCACCGCGGCGTACTACCAACTGCGGCGCTTCGTGCGTACACCCTGCAAGGAAAGCGACATGCACCTTCTACGACCGTGGGAGTACCACGCTGACACGACGCGCTTGGTGCAAATCCTGCAGAAAGGACATTACGATGTCCAGCTGGACGCCCAGGCATGGGACCGGTTGATTACCTGGATCGATCTGAACGCCCCGTTCCACGGAAACTGGAGCGACATCCGCGGCGACGAGATCGGCGATCTGGTCCGCCAGCAAGCCGAGCGGCGTGCTGAGATGCGGAAACGGTACACCGGCATCGACGAGCCGCCGGAGTTCGGCGCTGTGCGCGGGTCTCCCGACAGCGCTGTGCGCGGGTCTCCCGACCCCGCACTCGGAACGACCGATAGGTCTCCAGAATCCGGGAGACCTGCGGTCGGCCGTATCGGCGAGGTCGTGAGACCTGTGCCGAACGCTTCCCTTTCGATTCCGCTGACCCCAGGCGTCAGCCTCGATTTGGTATCCATTCCCGCAGGCGAGTTCATGATGGGGCAGGACGATGGCCATCCGGACGAGGGTCCCGCGAGCGGCGTGAAAATCGACAAGCCGTTTTGGCTGGGCCGCTACGAGGTGACGAACGAGCAGTTCGCCCTGTTTGATCCCACACACGACAGCCGCTGGGAAAACGGCGATTTCATCAAGTTCGGACTCGGCGAACTGGGCTGGACCTTGGCCCGTCCCCAGCAGCCGGTGGTACGTGTGTCTTGGACCCAGGCGATGGCCTTTTGCCGCTGGCTTTCCCAACAAACCGGCAGGACGTTCACGCTGCCGACCGAGGCCCAATGGGAATACGCCTGCCGAGCCGGCGCCGCGACGCCGCTCTGGTACGGAACCGTGGATGCCGATTTCTCGGCCGTGGCCAACGTCTCCGACCTCAGCCACCAGACCACCGCCACGTTCGGCGATCCGAACCTGCCAAGCATGATTCCCCCGTGGCGCCCGGCCGACACGCGTTTCGACGATCGCAGCCGCGTCTCGGCGCCGGTCGGCAGCTATCTGCCAAATCCCTGGGGCCTGTTCGACATGCATGGCAACGTCGCCGAATGGACCCGCTCGGAGTACCGCCCGTATCCCTACCGCAACGACGACCGCAACGACGGCCCCGGCGGAAAACGCGTCGTGCGCGGCGGCTCGTGGTACGATTGCCCCGACCGGTGCCGCGCGGCCTTTCGCCAAGCCTATTCGGCCGACCAGCCGGTATACGACGTCGGCTTTCGCGTCGTCTGCGAGTGACGCCGATCTGATCCGTGATCCAATAGGGGTTTAACGCCATGAAAAATTCTCCGACATCCCTTCTTGCCTTGATCTTCGCTCTCTTGGCCGGTTCGTCCGTCGGGGCGGACGACGTTGTACTACGGTTTGATCACGTGCCGGAGGGCGGGCTCGTCGTCGCCGACGTCGACCTGACGGCGGCGGCTCGGTGGTGCAGCGTCGGGGCGGTGACGCCGGCGGGAATCCGCGCGGCGGACGGCAGCGTGGGGACGGTGCAGTTCATTCCGGATGCGGACTTCGATCCCCAACAGCGGGTGCGGGGCGTGCTGGTGGCGCGGCTGCCGGGCGGCGGATCGGCTAGGTTGGGTCTGCAGTTCGGCCCAGGCGAGTCGGATCCGGAGACAGAGGACGGCCGGATCGAGACCGCCGGGTTTGAGATCGTACACGACCCGGCGAAACAGGGTGGGCTGCCGTCCCGGCTGATGTTTCGCGGCACCGGCAAGGTCCTGGATTCGATCCGCTGGCAGGATCGCACGTATCACTCGCAGCACGGTGGCTTTCGGATTGCGGACGATCCGCAAACGCAGGTGAGACGGATTGCGGATGGGCCGCTGTGCATGGCCGTGCGGGTGGCCGCCCGGTTCGTCCGAGCCGGCGGAGAGCCGCCGGAGTCAAAACCGGAAGCGGTCTACCAGTGGGTGTACCTCCGCGACTCGCCGTTGGTACACGTGACGATCGTCCAACGCCAGCAGCAGCCGTTCACTTGGCCGGAAGCCCACTTCTTGGAGTTGCATCAATCGGGCGATGAACTGCCGCAATGGGCGGGCGGCAATCCGGTCCAGAGCGGCGAATTCAAGGGGGCGGAAAGCAGTTCCCACTTCCGCGACTGGGCCGCCATGCACGATGGCCGCAACGCGGTGGCGATGCTGCACTGCGACGAGATCCTGATCTACGACGGCAAGGGCGGCTACGGCCCCTACCTGCACGCGCACGGGGCGACGGCGTGGGCACCGTGGGGCAGCACCGAGCGGCGTCTGTCGGCGTGGCTCTGGATCGGCAGCGGCGACCATCTGCTGCAGAGCATCCAACAGGCGGCGGAGCGGTTGCCGGCTCTGGCGGATGTGACAGTGACGGTGGGGCAGGTGCAGAACCGACTGGAGCAAGCTCGCGACGACCTGCAAGAATTGGCTGGCGACGCGAAACGTCAGGCCCGCCTCCAATTGGCTGTCGCCGAACGTTTGGAAAGTCAGGGCCGCTTTCAAGAGTCGCTCGACGCCGTAGCCGGCCAGTTGCCGGAGCAGCTGCATACGGTGTCGGCAGGGGATCTGGGACTGCTGCTCGAACGAACCGGCTCCGGCATTCGGCCGCTGCAGTTGCTGGATGCCGTATTCGGTGTCCAACTGCTGGCAGCTCAGCCTCTGCCGCTGTTCTCGCTGACGTTGCGACGAGGCGGTGTCAAGGACGACGTGCGGGTGGCTGCCGATGAGGGCTGGCGCGAGGCGCGTATCGAACGGCGGGACGACGGCCGCGTAAAGCTCGCCTGGTCGGGGCATCGACAAGACGGACTGGATGGTTTGCGGGTCGAAGCGGTGGCGGCGTCGGACCCGGCCGCCAGCGCGATTCGCTGGACGCTGTGCGTCGAGCCTCCGGCGGATTGGCAAGTGCGGCAGGTCGCGTTTCCGCAAATCGCCGTCGCCGACTTGGGCCCGCAGGCGGACGTCGTCTTTCCGCGCGGCTCGGGCGAAGTGCAACGCGGTTTGTGGCAACGGGCGTTTCGATACTCGGGCCGGTACCCCAGCGGCTGGACGAGTATGCAATGGCTCGCAGCCTACAACGCCGCTCGGCACACCGGCCTGTACGTCGCCGTCCACGATCCGGCGGCTGCGACAAAAGAGATTCAGTTGGACAGCCGGCCGGCAGACCGCGTGGTCGCCTTCACCTTCGAACATCCGGCGGCCGGGATGGACCAGCCCGGCAAGGTGTATAGTCTGTCCGGCGAGGCCGTCTGGCAACTGCTGCGTGGCGACTGGTTCGATGCGGCGCAGATCTATCGGGAATGGGCCAGCCAACATGCGAAATGGTGGCCGGCGTTGGGTCCGGACGGCCGCGCGGACACGCCGCTGTGGATGCGAGAGCTGCCGGCTTGGGCTTTGGCCAGCGGCAGTGCGGCCAGCGTCGTACCCCAAATGAAACGGTTCGCCGAGGCCTTGGGCGTTCCCGTCGGCGTCCACTGGTACAACTGGCACCAGATCCCCTTTGACAACGACTATCCGCACTACTTCCCGACGCTGGACGGATTCCAGGAAGGCGTGGCGGAACTGCAGCGCGGGCAGGTCTACGTCATGCCCTATATCAACGGCCGGCTGTGGGACACGCACGACCGCGGCCAGGAGGATTTCGAGTTCACGAAGGTGGCCAGACCGGCGGCGACCAAGGACGAGAACGGCGAGCCGTACGTCGAATCGTACGGCAGCAAGGAGCCGGACGGTAATCCGGTGCGGCTGGCCGCTATATGCCCGACGACCGAGATCTGGCGGAACAAACAGCGTGAGATTGTTGGCCGTCTGATGAACGAATGTGGCGTCAAGGCGGTGTACATCGACCAGGTGGCGGCGGCGTCACCCCAACTGTGCTTCGACCGATCGCACGGCCATCCGGCCGGCGGCGGCGATTGGTGGACGGCCGGCTATTGGGAACTGCTGAATCGGATCCGCAAAGACATGCCGCCGGACCGGATGCTGACCACCGAGTGCAACGCGGAGCCGTACACGCACGTGTTCGACGGTTATCTGACGTGGCACTGGCAGTACGATGGCCAGGTGCCCGCGTTTCCGGCCGTATATGGCGGGACGCTACAGATGTTCGGCCGCGCGTACCGCGGCGGCGAGACCAAGGACTTGGCCTTGCGGATGAAAGCCGGCCAGCAACTGGTCTTCGGCGAGCAGATCGGCTGGCTCAGTCCGTCCGTGGTCGATGAAGCGGAAAATTTCGCCTTTTTCCGGCAAGTGGTTCGGCTGCGTTGGCAGCTGAAGCGGTACTTCTACGCCGGCCGGATGGCTCGGCCGCCCGAACTTATTGGCGAGATCCCGCGGGTGACCGCCGATTGGCAGTGGAGCGGCCACTGGCCCGTCACGGCCGACGCGTTGCTGGCCGGCGCGTGGTCGCTGCCTGCCGAGAAACGGTTGGTGCTGTTGTTCGTCAACGTGAGCGACCAACCGCTGACCGTCGCCTGCAATTTTGACGCCACGCGGTACGAGTTGCCCGGCGAAACGCTGGCCGTCGAGGAGTTCAGTGCCGAAGGTGGTGGCGAGAAATGGACCGCCCCGCGAACGTTCCGCCGCGACGTGACGGTGCCGGCCCGCACCGCGCGAGCGTGGGAGCTGCGCGGCGAGTGAAGCTGGTTTGGCAGGCACACGGACTGTGACGGCTGCTTAAGCTCGGCTAAACTACTCCACGTGGCCTGACGGTCGCAAACCAACTCGTTTAACGGCAAGCCGAAGGCGACAGCGTATCGGATTCGCCGACGCCTTTGGCTTGCCGTTAAACGAAGAGGCTCGCCAAGCTGGGATATTGTCCCCAACAGGTCGAACAATTTGACGTGCCCCGAGGAGTTCCCCGATGAAGATCGCTTTTACCCCGGTCATTTACGAGCATGCTGCCCGGTTCGTCGGGCGGTCGCCGTGGGACGTGTCCCGCGATCCGGAGCTGCTGTTCCAGGGACACCGCTTGGCGTACCTCGAATATCGCCAGCAAGTGATTTGCGTCGGTATCGATATTTACAACCTGGAAGCCGAGGCGTATGGGTCCAAGGTCGAGAATATGGGCGGGGACGCCATTCCGGCCATTCACGAGCCGCTGTTGTCATCCTTGGACGAGGGCTTGACGTTGAAGCCGTTCGACCCGCAGCGCGACGGGCGGATTGCGATGGTGCTGGACGTCGGCCGACGGCTGAAGAACGAGTTCCCCGACGCGGACGTGCGGCTGCCGGTGGCGGGGCCGTTCTCCATTGCCTTCAATCTGCGCGGCATCAACGATTTGTGCTTGGACGCGGCGTTGCGGCCCGATGATCTTGGCCAGCTGCTGATGCGGCTGGCGGAGAACCAGGCGGTGCTATGCCAGGCCGTGGCGGCCGCGGGATTGGACGTCGCCTTCTTTGAATCGGCCGCAGCGCCCCCGTTGCTGTCGCCCCGGCAGTTTCACGAGATCGAGATGCCCGCGCTGCGGCGGATCCTGCAGCTGGCCGCCGACTGCATCGGCCACCCCGTGCCTTGCATCATGGGCGGCAATACGTATCCGATCCTGGACGACATCCTGTCCACGGGCACGAACTACGTGGCCTGCAATGTGGAAACCGACCAGGCCGCGTTCGTCGAGCAGGTGGCGCGGACGCACCCGCACGTGAAAATCCGCGTCAACCTGGACCCCGGCGTGGTGGCTTGCCACGAGCCGGAGCGCATCTACCGGGGCATCGACCGCGTACTGGAAATCGTCGGCGGCAGGCCGCAATGCGTCATGGGAACCGGCGCCCTGCCGTTGGAGACCCCGCCCGAGAACATGCGGCTGATTCGGGACTATGTTGCCGCATAGCAACGGTGGCCGAAATAGCGTCCGGGATTCCGGCCACTACGCTGCTTGCCGGCGTGGAGCCGTGTTCAGAACCAGAGATCGCCCCGCCCCGCGACCTCTTCGGCCACCACGCTGCTTGCCAGCGTGGGGCCATGTTCCCGACTAGACCTCGTCCGGATCACTGCGTCGATTCCCGTGAACACCGCGCCACGCTGGCAAGCAGCGTGGTGGCGAAGCAACGGACTTCTTGGTGGATTCGCTCTGGTTGTGAACACCGTCCCACGCTGACGCAGGCCAGACTGCACCCCGCAACGTAGCCTTGGACCCCGTGATGTGGACCGGCGACGTCCCCGACATGCCGCCAGTTCCCACTGAAACCAGGAAGTTGTTTCGGCCTCCGTTGCTAGAGGGACCAATGCGGTAGGCTCACGGAGTTTGAGGCCATCGAGATAAGTATGCCGACAGAATGCAACTTGACGCTGGTCGCATCATCCGTTCGCCTGACATGGTTTGGTTGCACTTGAACGAGCGGGGCGAGGGTTCTACAAAGTGATAGCCCGGATGATTCATCAACGCGCGGGATAGGCTTCCAGCCTGTCAGTCAGGGAAGACGGGCAAGATGCCTATCCCACTTTGCCTGATCGTGAATCATCCGGGATCGTGCTGCGGAGGCGCGAGCAGGGTCCCGATTCGAGTTTTCCGCAAGCCGATCTTGTCTTTTGTAATCGCTTCACATTCGTTTGACGGCGGGTCGCTCGATCGACGGTAATAGAAACGGTAGCCACCGCATTTCTTGGAGTCTGCCATGACGCCCATTCCCGACAAATTCGCGGTCCCGCTGAAGCCCATCGACACGAAAAAAATCAAGGCGGTTGCTCCGCACAAAAAGGGCTACATGCCGAGTATCGGTCCGGCCGACTGGCAGTTCTCCGGGCCTGCCGGGCGCGATCCGTATGACATCTTTGGGGAACCGTACTTGTTCTACCCTTACAAGGTCACGAGCCGAGACGACTGGGCGACTGTCGCGGCGCGGGCTAAGCTCGAGGACGACCCGAAGAAACTCATCCGGATGAACTTCTTTGGTATCGACGATCCGGTGGTCGTGAACTGGTTTTTGATGAACTACGTGGGCTGCGTGCATACGCGGGACGGCAGCAATTGCAGCTTCAGCGATGCCGCCAGGCCGGGAATTGTCTGGCTGCCGCGGTCCCCTCACGTGGTCTGGCCGCCGAAGCCGAAGGCCGAGGCGTGGGACTGCAGCATCGTTCCGGTCAAGCCGGGAACCCTGGTCAACTACAAGGTGTCGAAACGGGCAAACATCTTTGGCACGGGGCAAGTGTTCGAGGCCGGCACCTACGTCGCGTCGCCGCAGGGATTGCGGCTGATCCTCAGCGCCAACAGTGCCGAAATTCTGTTCACGCTGGTCCACGCATCTGAGCCGAAGTACAGGCCGTGGCTGAATGTCGTCATGGCCCAGCCCAACGGTATCGTCTGCGGCCGGTCCGAACTGGAGGCAGGCGTCTGGAGGCAGGTCGCCGACCGGGGCCAGGCACTCAAACGCGCCGCTGAATGGGAAATGGAAATCTTGATGGGACTGCTGGCGGGTGCCGGGCCGGCCGTTCGGCTCGGGATCGCCACCGCCAGCGGCATCGACTACTGGCTGAGGGACAAACTGCGAAAACACGAGAACCTCGCCCGCGCCCTGATCACGACGTTCTTCGAGTTGCGAAAACTCAGGAACACGTCGCCCAAGCTGTTTCAACTGTTTGTCGGCGGGCTGTTCGCCGAAGCGAAGAAACAGCTGGGCGAGGCGGCCTTTTCCGACCCGAGCGGGGCCTTGGCCGGATGGGTGATTGGCGAGGCCGGACCGGCGGCCATCGCCGGACGGCTTGATGCTCTCGGCTACGTTGCCGGCGTGCTCGAAAAACTCGCCAACGAACTCGGAAAGAACCTCGGCAAGACGGCGAAAGAAAACGCGCTGGCCGCGTACAAGAAAGACAGTGCCGCCTTCGCCGCCCAACTGCAGCAGGCGGGCCTCCCGTTCACGCCCGGCACCGAACAGGAACTGCTGGCCGAAATCGAAAAGGATCCGCAAGCGATCGAAAGAGCGATGGAAAAAATCTCGGCCGCCTTTGCCGCCGCCAAGTAGGGGCGAACGGTCCGGCCACATCTGACGGCGTTTCTCCCTCGCGTTGCTGGTGTATACTGAGAAGTGTTGCCGAGGCATTTCCAGTGATCGAAGGACGCACGGACCCTCCCCATGTCGAACGAGCAGGGCGAAACGACGCGGCTGTTGTTGGAGGCTTGCCAGGGCCAACGGGCTTCGTTGGAAGCCCTCTTGCCGCTGGTCTACGACGAGTTGAAGGCGATTGCCGTCCAGCGGCTGCGGGGCGAGCGGCCCGACCATACGCTGCAGCCGACGGCGCTGGTCCACGAGGCATTCTTGCGGATGGTCGACCAGACGCGCGTCCAATGGCAGAACCGCGCGCACTTCTGCGCGGTGGCCGCCAACATGATGCGCCGCATTCTGGTCGATCATGCCCGCGGCCGGGCCGCCGAAAAACGGGGCGCAGGGCGGCGCGAAGTGCCCTTGTTGGACACCATCGGACTGGCCAAAGAGCGGAATCCCGTGGATATCGTGGCCCTGGACGATCTGCTGCAGGAACTGGCCCGGCTCCACGAACGACATGCACGCGTGGTCGAGTTGCGTTTCTTCGGCGGCTTGAACGTCGAGGAAACCGCGCACACTTTGGGCGTGTCACCAGCCACGGTCAAAAACGACTGGCGGGCGGCGCGTGCCTGGCTCTTGACGCAATTGAGCAACCATGACGCCGGCTGAATATGAGATCGTGGCGAGCATCTTCGCCCAGGTGTGCGACCTGCCGCCGGACGAGCGCGCACGGCACTTGGACGCGGCGTGCCGCGAGCATCCGGACTTGCGGCGCGAGGTGGAAGCGATGCTCCGGCAGGAAGCGGATGGGGAAGCCCTGGCTGAACCGGCGTCCTTCGTCGCGGGCATGATGGACGCATTTCTGCCGACGCTGGATACCGCCGGCATGCCGACCCAAGCGGAATCCTGCCACCGGGCTCATACGGACTTTGCGGGCTACGAGTTGCTGGAACAGATCGGCCGCGGCGGGATGGGCGTCGTGTTTCGCGCCCGGCAGCGGCAGCCGGACCGCGTGGTGGCGGTCAAGATGATCCGCGCCGGCAAGTTCGCTTCGCCCGCCGACGTGCAGCGGTTCCGCGCCGAGGCGGAAGCGGCGGCCCAATTGGATCACGACGGGATCGTGCCGATCTACGAAGTCGGCCAGTGCGACGGCGAGCATTTCTTCTCGATGAAGTTCATCGACGGTCCCAGCCTGGCTGACCGGCTCAAGAGGTCGGACCTATCCCAACGCGAGGCGATTGAACTGCTGTACGCCGTGTGTCTGGCCATTGGGCACGCCCACGAGCAAGGAGTGATCCATCGGGATCTGAAACCCTCGAATATCCTGCTGGACCGCAGCGGCCGGCCGCGCGTCACCGACTTCGGTTTGGCCAAGCTGCTGCACCACGATTCCTCGCTGACCGCCGCCGGGGACGTCATGGGTACGCCCGGGTACATGTCCCCGGAACAAGCGATGGGCGCCGCGGACCGCGTGACCGCTGCCTCGGACGTGTACTCGCTGGGCGCGATGCTGTACGAGATCCTGACCGGACGGCCGCCGATCCAGGCCGAGCCGGCCAACCTGCTGGACACCCTGCGCAAGATCCAGGAAGAAGAAGTAGTCGCCCCCCGCAAACTGGACCGGCGCGTCCCGCGCGACCTGGACACGATCTGCCTGAAGTGTTTGGAAAAGGAACCGGGTTTGCGTTACGCCAACGCTGGCCAGCTGGCAGCGGACTTGCGGCGGTACTTGGAGGGCGAGCCGATCGAGGCCCGGCCGTTGGGCACTGGCCGCAAGGTCTGGCGGTGGGCGCGGCAGCAGCCGGGGTTGGCGGCGACCTGGACTGCCGTGACCGCGTTTTACCTCTGGCACGTGGTGTGTTACTGGATCCTCCAGCTGCCCGAGCAGACGGTGCAATTCAGCGTGGCCTCAACCGCGCTGTGTGTGTCGTGGTGCCTGGGGGCGTGGGTTTTCCAGCGCCGCTTGCGCCGTTCCAGCCGGCCGGCCGTGGTCTTTCTCTGGGCCACCTGGGACGTGTTGCTGCTGACCATCTTCTTGTTCGTCACGGACAGCGCGAAGAGTCCTTTGGCGCTGCTGTACCACGTGCTGGTCGCGTTTGCGGTCCTGCGGTTCCGCGCCGATCTGATCGTCTATGTCACCGGCCTGGCGCTGCTGGGCTATTTCTGTCACGTGGCGTACACCGTCACGTACTTGCCGCAATTGCAGCTGAACTTTCGCGAGGTCTTTCCGTTCGCCCTGAGCCTGGCGGTGATCGGCCTGATCCAGTACCTGGCCTTGCGGCGCGTGCGGGCCGTCTACGAGACGGCGGGGGCGGGGCTTTAGAGTCTTGCCGACCTCATGTAAAACCGAAGACGAATGATAATCGCCGGCTCACCTTTATTTCGCTTGTTTCTTCCCAATGCCGATCCCCCATATTGACAAGTTGTCCCAACTCGCTACCGTGACGGGAGTTCTCGCTTCTCGCTGACGCGGCGCAACTCTGACTAGACAGACAGCCCGCCACGTTGGATAGAAGCGAGGCGCGGTTGAATTCTCGCCACCAGCGAGCACGAATGATTCTGAAAATGCCCCCTCAAATTCAGAAATAATTCTGGTGTTGCAGGTGTTACCTCAGGATTTTTCTGCTCACATAAATGTTCATCGCCACAGCCTGCCCTGGCCTGGCGAGGTGGAGCAACGACTACCGAAACCACCGAAAAAGGAGTACGATGCAGGCCGGCAAGACATAAGGACGAACTTGATGAAGAATAATCCCCTTCCACGGTTGGACAACAATGCCGAGATACGCGAACGCCTGCTGGCCTTCTGCCGCCTACAACCGGGAGGTATTTGGGACGATCCCGAAGGCAGACATCGAATTGGCTGCAACGATGCGGCTGATCGTGATCAGATCCGGGAACTGGTTGCCCACGCGAAACCGACGCTTGCGATTCACGACCCGCCGTACAACCTCGTGGCCTTTGATCTCCGGTCGACTGGCAAATTCATCGAATGGTGCCGGAAATGGATTCGGAACACGACTGAGGTGACCGCGGCAGATGCGTCGCTTTACGTTTGGTTGGGTGCGGACCAAAACGACGGTTTTCAGCCGCTGCCCGATTTTATGGTGATGATGCGAAATGAACCGTACAAGGCTCGCAGTTTCATCACCATGCGTAATCAGCGGGGATACGGAACCCAAAGGAACTGGATGGCGGTTCGTCAGGAGTTGCTCTACTACACCAAAGGCTCTCCTGTATTCAACGTCGACGCCGAGTATACGGACATTCCCAAGATCCTGCGCGGCTACTGAGTCGCTGATGGGTGTTCCCGGCCACGTAGCTCGATCACTTGCTCTTGTTCCGCTCCACCAACTGGCCATCGACAAGTTCAAAGCGATCGCCATCGGGCATCGTCAGCAGATCTTCCGGCTCGAAAATGGCTTGTTCCAGTTCCGTGCTCATGGGAAGATTCCTCATGCGTAAGGGCTTACCACTGGATTCTATCTGACGAAACGACTTCAGAAAAGTCAGTTGGCGCAAGGGGTGCATGCAAGGGGCCGGAGGCTGTCCATCGGGCGAGATCGCCGGCGTGATGACGGTCTGGCGGCTCCGTTAGGATCGGCGAGTCAATTACCGTCGCATTGTCGCCGTTCGCTTGGCGAAAGAGCCTTCTTTCGTGGAACGAAAGACGACACTTGTTTCTTCACCCAGTCCGTCAGCGGCCCGCGTCCCGCAGCTCCACCTGCACGTCCACGTTGATTTCGGCGAGGGCATAATGGCCGTCATAAGCCGAGCCGCAGTTGACGATCGTCGCGGCGCCGAGCCGGTCCACGCCGCGGGCTTCGTGGATGTGGCCGCACACGACCAGCGCCGGTTGGACCTGCTCGATGAACTGCCGTACGGCGACGCTGCCGACGTGCTCGCCGTGGCGGGTGCGATCGAGCCGCGTGCCGCGCGGCGGCGTGTGCGACAGCACCACCTCGCGCTGCGGCTGCATCAGCTGACCGCGTCCCGCCGCGAGCGACGCGGCGATTTCGTCTTCGCTCAATTCGTACATCGTGCCCGTCCAGGGCGGCATCGCCGACGCGCCGTAAAATCCCACGCCCTGGAGCAGGACGCCGCGGCCGAACAGCGACACGCCCAGGGTCGCCAAGCGATCGTCAATGGCCGCCGAATCGCAGTTCCCAGCCACCGCCAAGACCTGCGGGCAACGCTCCATCGCGCGCCGCACCAGGAACTCGGCCGTGTTGGGCGTCCCGAAATTGGTGATGTCGCCGCCCAGCAGCACGACGTCGGCCGGGCCGGCATCCGCCAAGATGCGGTCGAGCGCCTGTGTGTCGCCGTGCAGATCGGTAATGCAAACGATACGCATGCGGACGAAGCCTCCGGGTCAGATAGGGCGATTCATGGCGTGATGGAAAACAGGTCGACCTCCGGCCACTGTTCGACGGCATTGGCGGCCCGGTGCAGAACGCGGTCGAGTTCTAACGCCAACTCCTTCGTGTGCGGGCTGAAACGCGTGTTGAGCAACGCCACCAGGTTCCGCCCGTCGTGGCGGCGGATCAGGATCGACAGGGTGCCGGGCAGGGAACCGTTGTGCCAGTGGTTGATCCGGTCTCCGTCGTCCAGCACGCGGTTCTGCCAGCCCAGGGAATAGTACACCGGATCGGAATCTCCGTCGCCGCCGGGGGACGCGGACGGACGCGCATACATCTGTTCGATACTGGCGCGGCTCAGGATCGGACATCGGTCCGGATCGTCGAACGCGGCCGCGAAGCGTGCCAAGTCCACGGCGGACGCCAGCCAGCCTCCGTGCGCGTCCATCGCCTCCAAGTAAAACGCACCATAGGGGTCCGGCACCGATTGGCCCAGATCGCGGGCGAACACAGACGGTCTCTGGCCCGGATCGTGGTATTGCACCTCGTCCGGCCGGCAACGTTCGTCCAGCCGCGTCTTGCCCAGCCGCGTCTTGCCCAGCCGCATGGTGCGGATGCCCAGCGGGGCCAGGACCTGGTCTTGGACATATCGCTCGTAGCCAATGCCGGTGACGGCTTCGATCACTCGGCCCAACAGGCAATAGCCGAAGTTGGAATAGGCGTAACGCTCGCCGGGATCGAAATCGAGTTTCCTGCCCAGCATGATGCGGATGATGTGATCGGGCTGGGCCGGTGGCGGCACCTGCAGCAGTTCGGCGAAGGGGACCGACTGGAACATCGGATCGAACGACTGGTCGCGGTCCCAGCCGCCGCGATGCTGCAACAACTGCCGGATGGTGATCTGGCGCTGACGCGCGTCAAACGTCGCGCCACCGCTCAAGTGCGGTTCCACCTTCAACCGGTCGAAAACGGGCTCGTCCAGCGACAGCCGGCCACGTTCGGCCAGTTGCAGGATCGCGACCGCCGTAATGGGTTTAGACACACTGGCGATGCGGAACAGGCTGGTCGGCGTGACGCGGTCCTGCCGCTGTTGGTCGGCGAACCCAAAGCCCGCGGCATACGCCAGGCGGCCATGGTTCGTGATCGCCACGGCAGCTCCGGGGCTTTCGTGCCGGGCGAAGAATTCCGTGAGCACGGCTTGGCAGGCATGCAGCCGCGGATCGGTCACCGCCGGCTGGGCGTCGGGCTTCAGCGGCGGTTCCGCGGCGACGGCCCAGCACGCCATCCGGAAGACGCCGGCCAGCAACACGCAGACGGCCCACAGCACGGGTTTGAATCGCTTCACCGCCGCTTGCCTCCGTGGCTCGCGGCCGCCGGACGCGAGTTGTGAATTCACAGCCGCTTGCCGATCTCGGCGACCATCGCCTGTTCGTCGGGAAACGTGCCGGTCTGCAGTTTGGAATACACCAACTGGTCGTCGACCGTCAACTCGAAACACCCGCCGCTGGAGGGCTGCAACTCCAGGCCCTGCAGGCGTTGTTTGTATTTGCCAAGAATCTTGGCCGCCAAACTGACGGCTTGCGGCTCGTAGTTTCAAGCCGCGCAATAACGCAGATGAATTTTCACGTGCGGAGTTCTCCCGTCTGCTGCAGACGCCTGCGGATTCGAAACTACTTGCCTTTTGCCGGAGCCGGTTTCTTCTTTGCGGCGGGCGCGGACTTCTTCGCCGCCGTCCCGGCCTTGGCCTGCGGCTTGGACCCAAAAGCCAAACCCCAATTGCTCGCGTACTTCTTCGTCGCACCAATTCGAATGATCGACACCGTTGTCCTCCTCGTCGTGTTTGGTCACGATGCTACAGCCAAACGCGGCGCAACCGGGGGCAGCCGCGAACCAGCCTTGAACCAATCTTGAACGAACACTAGCATAAGTACTCCACAAGCCGCTCGGGGTCAAGCGGTCAAGGGCGATGTTGTCCACGAGTTGCGATGGGGCCTCCGCATCGTTCAGGAGCGATTGACAAGATGATTGGATTTCTGATCGGCATGGCCCGTTGCGCGAACCGGCTTTCGATCGGCGCAGCGTGGCTGGCGATCTTGATTCAATGGGTTATTCCGTCGAGTCGGCTCGGCGCCCAGCCACCAGCGGCGTTTGCGAAGGTCGGCAGAATCGAACATCCGCCTGTGATGGAAGCCTCGGGGCTGGTCGCCAGCCGACGATATCCGGGCGTGTTCTGGACGATCTGCGATTCCGGCAACTTGCCTCATCTGTACGCCGTCGACCGGACCGGCCAGTTGTTGGCCGAGTATGCCGTGGACAAGGTCGCCAACGTCGATTGGGAATCCATCGCCGTGGATGACCAAGGAAACCTGTACATCGGAGACGTCGGCAACAACTTGTCCCTGCCGCTCCGCTGGGTGCTGAAGGTGCGCGAGCCCGATCCGCGCCAAGCCGCCGCGCCGCCGGGCGCACCTTCCGAACCCGAAAAACTACTCGTAGAGAAGATGTTTCCGTTTCGCTTTCCTGCCGATGCCTTCGACGTCGAGGGGATGTTCTTCCTGCACGGTTCGATCTACCTGGTGAGCAAGAAGCGGAAGAACACTGACTTGTACCGCCTGCAACTCGGCGAGCCGTCCGGGCCGACGACGCTAACCAAGGTTTGCAGTACACCAGCCATCGACACCGTGACCGGCGCGGACATCTCCGCCGATGAACGCCGCGTGGCGCTGTGCAGCTACCGCGAAGTCGTCGTTTTTGAGTTGGGCGAGCAGGGCGTTGAAGCTCTGGCGGGCGAGCCGGTGCGGCGCATTCCTTTTCAGGCATCCGGCGTCGAAGGCTGCGCCTGGGACGGCGAGGATCTCCTGCTCGTGAGTGAAGATCGCAGCGTGTATCGCGTGTCGCGATCGCCGTGAACCGCCCGGCGCTTGACGACACGCTGGACGCTGCCAGCGCTGGGCGACGGGTTGTGACGTTCGGCGCGACGATGTTCGCTGCCCATCGCACCACGTGGCTTTTCATTTTGCAGTCCGGCGGATCGACAAGATTGCATTCTGCAAAGTCTTCCCGACGCGTCGGGCGATATCCAATCGACGGAAGTCTCGCCCCTACAGCCAGTTGCGTCGTTAACTCGTTCCCGGCGCGGGCTTTGCTTCTTAAGGTGCTCCGGCCTTGTGCAACGCACGGTTTCCCCTTACGGAAACCCGAAACGCCAGCGAGTGGGGACCGGAACCATGAAACGCATCTTAGTCGTGGATGACGAACCGAATGTTCGCCTCATGCTCGCCGAATTGCTCCGCCCGCTGGCGGACGTCGTCGAGACGGCGGCGAGTGGCCGCGAGGCGGTCGAGAAGGTTGATGGCAGCCATTTCCAGTTGGTCCTGCTCGACCTGAAGATGCCGGGCATGGACGGCTTGGACGTGCTTCGGCGGGTGCGTGAAACGCGGCCCGACGTGCGCGTGCTGATGCTGACGGCCTACGGCACGACGCAGACGGCCGTTGAGGCGATCAAGCTGGGGGCCGAGGATTTCATCGAAAAGCCGTTCGATCCTCAACAGCTGCAAGACCTGGTCCGCCGTCTGCTGGACCGGAAACTGGTCCCGGGAGAACCGTTGCAGGACTACGCCGCGATCTTTGGGTTTGCCCGGCAGTGTGTCGAGCATCATCATCTGGCTGCGGCGATCGAGCACCTCCGGCGGGCGATCGCTTTGGCGCCGGACCGGCCCGAAGCGTTCAATCTGCTCGGCGCGACGTACGAACTTCGCGCCGACCACGCACAAGCGCACAAGTACTACCTGGCGGCTTACCATCTGGACCCGTCGTACGATCCGGCTCAGCAGAACTTGAAACGCATCGGCGTCCGGCCGCGCTGGAGCAGCCAGATTGTTCTGGGTGACGTGAGGAAGAAGGACTAACACTAGCCCGACGCGCACGCGGGGGAGCATAGCATCATGGGAACGATCGTCCTGATCATCACCGGATTGAGCTTCGTCTATCTCTTGATGGCCATGCTTCGCCCGGAGTGGTTTTGACAAGCGGAGAAACAACGGATGTTTGATTTGGCGATTCCTATCGTGATCGTCACGGCGGCGGTTCTGTTGGCCTGGCCGCTGGGCGGATATATGAGCTGGGCGATGGCCCCGGTCCAGATGGGGCCTGGGCGTCGGCGTTTCGAGCACGCCTGCGAACACCTCTTGGGCCGCGGGCTGGCGGTCGAGCAGAATTGGATCGCGTACAGCCGGTCGCTGCTGGTGTTCAACGGCGTCATGTTCGCATTTGGCTTTTTGGTTCTGTGGCTGCAGCCGTGGTTGCCCTTGAACCCGGACCACAAGGGCCCCCTCGAACCCAGTCTGGTTTTCCATACCGCCGCTTCCTTCACGTCGAACACGGACCTGCAGCACTACGCAGGCGAGCAATCGCTGAGCTATTTCTCGCAGGTGTTCGCGATCGGCTGGTGGCAGTTCGTTTCCGCGGCCACGGGCATCGCCGCGCTGGCAGCCTTGTCTCGCGGTTTGGCCGGGAAGACCACGATGGGGAACTTCTATCGAGACGCGGTGCGGGCGACGTTTTTGCTGTTGCTGCCGCTGGCCTTGGCCGCCGCCGTTCTGCTGGCCGCCAGCGGTTCGCCGATGACGCTCGAAGGAGCGGTGGCGGCACGGACCTTGGAGGAATGCGTGCAGCATATCGCCCGAGGTCCGGTGGCTGCCGTGGTGGCTATCAAGCAGTTGGGCACCAACGGAGGCGGGTACTTCGGCCCCAACAGCGCCCACCCGTACGAGAACCCGAACTGGTTTTCTAACCTCTTGTCCAACGTCCTCGTGCTCCTGATTCCCATCGCCAGCGTCTGGATGTTCGGACGGATCACCGGCCGGATGCGGCACGCGGCGGTGCTGGGGGCCAGCATGCTGCTGATGCTGGCCGCGGCGATGGCCGCCGCGGTCGGCCTGGAGAGCCGTCCGACGGCGGCTTTGGCGGAGTTGCCGATCGCTGCGGCCCCGAACCTGGAGGGAAAAGAACTGCGTTTCGGCGCCGCCGCAGGACCGGCCTGGGCCGTGTCGACGACGGCTACCTCGAATGGTTCGGTGAACGCGATGCACGACAGCCTGAATCCGCTTACGGGCCTGCTGCCCCTGATCGGCATGTGGCTGAACGTGATCTTCGGCGGCGTGGGCGTCGGCATGATCAATATGTTCCTGTACGTGATCGTGGCGGTCTTTATCGCCGGTATGATGGTTGGCCGGACGCCCGAGTACCTGACGCGGAAAGTCGAGGCGCGAGAGATGAAACTAGCCGTGCTGACGCTGCTGCTCCATCCCCTGTTGATCCTCGGCGGAACGGCCGTCTTCTGTGTCACTTCGTGGGGCCTGGAAACGACGCTCAACACGGGCAGCCACGGATTCTCCGAAATCCTGTACGAGTTCAGTTCGGCGGCCGCCAACAACGGTTCCGGTTTCGAGGGGCTGCTGGACAATACGCTGGCGTGGAACGTGAGCACCGGCGTGGTCATGCTCGTGGCCCGTTTCGTTCCGATCATCGCCCCGCTGGCCATTGCCGGTTGTCTGGCCGCCAAGCGGCCGACGCCGGAGACGATCGGGACTTTCCGCACCGACACGCCGTTGTTCGGGGTGGTGCTGCTGGGAACCGTGCTGATTGTGGGAGCACTCTTGTTCCTGCCCGTGGCGGTGCTGGGCCCCATCGCCGAGCATCTGACGGTGAGGAGCGGCTGACGGCCTATTCGAAAAGAGTCGTAGAACGGACTTCCGTCCGTTCCGGCGGAATGAATTCCGCCCTACGAAGGTAAGAGGAAAGCGATCACCATGACCACGACAAGCGAAGCCAAGTTGAAACGCCGCGCCACACGCCGGCAGAACCTTTGGCAGCCGGCGCTGCTCCGCGCCGCGGCTCTGCGCAGCGCGGTGATGCTGGACCCGCGCGAGATGGTCCGCAATCCGGTGATGTTCATCGCCGAGTTGGGTGCCGCCGTCACGACGGCCGTTGTGGTCCAGACGTGGTGGGCCGGTCAAGGACCGTGGCTGTATTTCGTGTTGATCGCCCTGCTGTTGTGGCTCACCGTCCTGCTGGCCAATTTTGCCGAGGCCCTGGCTGAGGCCCGTGGCAAGGCGCAAGCCAGCGCCTTGCGCGAGACGCGGCAGGAGACCTGGGCCACGCGTCAAACCGCCAGCGGCGAAACGGAACAAGTTTCCTCGTCCGCGCTGCGGGTCGGCGACCAGGTGGTGATCGCAGCCGGCCAGATCATTCCGGCCGACGGCGAGATCATCGAAGGGGCGGCCAGCGTCGACGAGTCGGCGATTACCGGCGAGTCGGCCCCGGTCATCCGCGAGGCGGGTGGCGACCGGTCCGGCGTGACCGGCGGCACACGCGTGCTGTCCGATCGGATCGTGGTGCGGGTGACCGCATCGGCCGGCGAGTCGTTCCTGGATCGGATGATCGCCCTGATCGAGGGCACCAAGCGGCAGAAGACGCCGAACGAGATCGCGCTCACGATTGTCCTGGCCGGGTTCACGATCGCGTTCCTGCTGGTGACCGTCACGCTGTACCCGATGGGCCGGTACTTCGGCATCACGCTCGAAGTGCCGACGCTGGTGGCGTTGTTGATCTGCCTGATTCCGACGACCATCGGCGCTCTGCTGCCGGCCATCGGCATTGCCGGCATGGACCGGGCACTGGGAGCGAACCTGATTGCCAAGAGCGGCAAAGCCGTCGAGATCGCGGGCGACATCGACACGCTGCTGTTGGACAAGACGGGCACGATCACGATGGGTAACCGGCAGGCACGCAGGTTCCTGCCGGTAGCTGGAGTGGGCGAGGAAGACTTGGCCGTCTGTGCCGTTTTGTCCTCGCTGGGCGACGAGACGCCGGAAGGGCGTTCGATTGTCGAATACGGCCGTCAGCGAGCCGGCGGGCGAACGCTCCCGCAAACGGCGGGCGGGAAGCTGCTGGCGTTTTCGGCTCAGACCCGGATGAGCGGGATTGACTGTGCGGACGGACGCTCGATCCGCAAGGGAGCGCCCGACGCGATCCGCAAGTGGGCCTCCGAAGACGGAGGCTTCGTGCCGGAGGATTACGATCGTCTGGTGCAGCGGGTGGCCGAGAAAGGCGGCACGCCCATTGCCGTCGCCGATCGGCGGCGGATCCTGGGCGTCATCGGCCTGGACGACGTGCTGAAGACGGGCATCCGCGACCGGCTCACACGGCTGCGCGCGATGGGCCTGCGCGTGGTGATGGTTACCGGTGACAACCCGACGACCGCCGGCGCCATCGCTCGCGACGCCGGCCTGGACGATTTCATTGCCGAGGCCACGCCGGAGCAGAAGCTGGGTTTTATCCGCGCCGAACAGACGGGCGGGCGGCTGGTGGCCATGATGGGCGACGGGACGAACGACGCGCCGGCGCTGGCCCAGGCCGACTTGGGGGTCGCGATGAACAGCGGCACCCAGGCGGCCAAGGAGGCCGCCAACGTGATCGACCTGGACTCGAATCCCACGAAACTAATCGAGGTGATCGAGATCGGCAAGCAACTGCTGATGACGCGCGGTGCGCTGACAACGTTCAGCATCGCCAACGATGTCGCCAAGTACTTCGCCATTATCCCGGCCATGTTTATGACCGCGATCCCGCAGCTGGCGGCGTTGAACGTGATGGGCCTGGCTTCGCCGCACAGCGCCATTCTCTCGGCGGTGATCTTCAACGCTTTTGTGATCCCGCTGCTGATTCCCATCGCCCTGCGGGGCGTGCGTTATCGGGCGGTGGGGGCCGACGCACTGCTGCGGCACAACTTGCTCGTCTACGGCCTGGGCGGCGTGCTGCTGCCGTTTGTGGGGATCAAGCTGATCGACATCGGCCTGGCGGCTGCCGGGTTGGCCTGACAGGAGACAAACCATGCGAGAACTGCTGACGTCGTTACGGTTGCTGGCGGGGACGGTCCTGGCCTGTTGCGTTGTGTATCCGGGCCTGGTCTGGCTGTTCGCCAATGCCGTCGTGCCCGACAAAGCCGAAGGGAGCCTCATCTATGACGCGCGCGGCGGGGTCGTCGGTTCGAGGTTGATCGCACAACGCTTTACGCGCGGCGACTACTTCTGGCCTCGCCCCTCGGCCGTGGATTACAATGCCAGTGCCACTGGCGGCAGCAGCCTGTCGCCCACCAGCCCGCAATTGGCAGCGCGGGCCGGGGAGACTCTCCAGCGGCTGGGCGCCGGTCGCGGGCCCGTTCCGGCCGACTTGGTGACCGCCTCCGGCTCGGGCGTCGATCCGCACATCAGCCTGGCGGCCGCCAGGTGGCAGGCGCCCCGTGTGGCGGCGGCACGAGGAGTTGACGAACAATCGGTTTTGAACCTGATCGAGCGGCCGGCGCGGCCCGTAGTTGGATGGCCAGGTCCGCGGCTGGTCAACGTGCTCTTGTTGAATGTGGCCCTCGATGAACAACTTGGGGCAGTCCGATAGTACGATGTCCAAACCTCGGAATCCCCGTGATTTCCTGGAACTGGTCCAGCAGCGCAAGCGAGGCCGCTTGAAGCTGTACATCGGTTTCGCGGCCGGCGTGGGCAAGACGTACCAGATGCTGCTGGAAGCCCACGCGCTGCGCCAGCGCGGCGCCGACGTGGTCATCGGATTGATCGAGCCGCATGGACGAGCCGAGACGGCGGCGCTGGTCGAGGGGTTGGAGGTCGTTCCCCTGCAGCGCGTCGAGTACCGCGGACTGCAGGTCGAGGAGTTGGACCTGGACGCGGTCATCCGCCGCCGTCCGGAAGTGGCGATCGTGGATGAAATTCCGCACACGAACGTCCCCGGCTCGCGGCACAACAAACGCTATCAGGATGTGTTGGAGATCCTCGAAGCCGGGATCAATGTCATCGGGGCCTTGAATATCCAGCATTTGGAGAGCCTCAAAGACGTGGTCGAACGGACCACCGGCGTCAAAATCCGCGAAACGGTTCCTGACACCTTTCTGCGGCAAGCCGATCAGGTCGTCAATCTCGATCTGGCCGTCGAGGACCTGCTGGACCGCCTGCGCGAAGGCAAAATCTACCCTCCGCAGCGGATTGCCACGGCGCTGGAGAACTTCTTTCGCGAGACCAATCTCGCCACGCTGCGGGAACTGGCGTTGCGCGAGGTGGCCGAAAGCGTCGAGCGAACCGCACCGGAGCAGGCGGCTGCCGCGGACCGTCCCCGCGCGTCCAACGCCCGAGTGATGGTTTGCCTGGCGTCCTACTCGCCGAGGGCGGCGGCCCTGCTGCGGCGTGCCTCGCGGTTGGCCGGCCGGCTGAACACCGATTGGTTCGCGGTCTACGTCCAGACCCCCAGGGAAGCACCGCATCTGATCGACACGGCCGCCCAGCGGCATCTGCACGAGACGATCCAGATGGCCCAAGAGCTGGGAGCGGAAGTGGTCTGCCTCCAGGGGCATGATCCCGCCGCAGCGCTGCTCGATTTCGCGCGGTCGCATGCCGTCGGCTATATCGTGATCGGCCGCTCCGATCAACCTTGGTGGCGGCGGTTGGGACGGCGTACCGTGATGGAGCGTCTGGTCCGTGAAGCGTCCGGTTTCGATGTCCACATCGTGTCCTTTCCTAATGAGGAGGCTGGACCATGAGTCTGCGCAGCAAACTGCTGTGGGCGCAAGTCCCGCTGGCCTTGGCGCTGATGGCCCTGGGGGTCGTCGCGGTCCGCTCGATTGGGGCTTTGGGCGAACAATCGCAACAGATCCTGTCGTTGAACTACCGCAGCGTCCTGGCAGCCCAAGAGATGAAGGAAGCCGCCGAACGGATCGATAGCGCGACGTTATTTGCCGCCGCCGGGCGGCAAGATCGAGCCGCAACTCAGATCGCCGTTCACTGCAGGCAATTCGAACAGGAATTGCACGTGGCGGAAAACAATCTTACGGAACCGGAGGAACCGGCCGTAGTCCGCGATCTGCGCCAATCGTGGACGGCCTATCAGGGCCTTCTCGACCGTTACCTGTCACTGGCGGACGAAGAGAGTCTGCGGACGACTTACTTCCGAGATGTCGAGCCCGCTTTCTTGCACGTCAAGCAAGCGGCCGACCGGCTGTTGCAAATCAACCAAGACGCCATGGTTCGCCGCAGCGAGGAGGCCCAGCGGCTGGCCAAGCGGACCAACGCCGCCCTGATCGCCACGGCGCTCGGAGCGCTGGCCCTGGGACTGCTGGTATCGACCAGCTTGACCAACCGCCTGCTGCGGCCGCTGTCGGTGTTGACCCAGGCGGTCGGCCGTTTGGGTGAAGGCGATTTCCGTGCCCGGGCGCAGACGGGCGGGCAAGACGAAATCGGCGGCCTGGCAGGCCGGTTCAATCAGATGGCGGACCGGCTGGCGGAATACCGGGACAGTTCCCTGGGCGAACTGCTGTTGGCCCAGCAGGCATCGAAGGCCACGATCAACAGCCTGGACGATCCGGTGATCCTGTTTGATCGCGACGGCCAAGTGCTGGAGATGAACCAGCCTGCGGCGGACCTGCTGCCATCGGCGGCGGGCAGCGAGGGCGGGCCGGCCGAAACGGCGCCGCCGGAACTGCGGGAACCGCTGCGCACGGCGTTGCAGCACGTGTTGCACGGGCAGGGGGCCGTTCGCCCGAGCGGCTTCGAAGACGCGATCGCCGTGGAACTGCCCGCCGGACGGCGGTATTATCTGCTGCGCGCCTCGCCCGTATACGAACAGGCGACCGGCGTTGCGGGAGCCACGCTGATTCTGCAAGACGTGACCAGGCTGCACCACCTGGACGAACTGAAGAACGACTTGGTGGCCACGGTAGCCCACGAGTTTCGCACGCCCCTGACTTCGCTGCGGATGGCGATCCATTTGTGTTTGGAGGGAACCGCGGGGCCGATCAACGACAAGCAGGCGGACCTGCTGCAAGCCGGCCGCGAGGACTGCCAGCGGCTGCAGGCGACGGTCGATGAACTGCTCGACCTGGCGCGTCTCCAAGCGGGCCGGGCCGAACTGCAGCCGGCGGCGGTCCCGGCCGAGGAACTGTTCGAGGCGGTTCGGGCCGCCTACCGCGCGGCCGCCGCCGAGAAACAGATCGAGTTGGTCCAGCCCTTGGGTTCCGCCCACGCCGTCCTGGCCGATTCGGAACGGATTGCCGTGGTGCTGTCGAATCTGGTCGCGAACGCCATCCGGCACACGCCCGAGGGCGGTTCGATCACGTTGACCGCCGTGAACCAGGACCAGACGGTCCGCTTGGAAGTGACGGACACGGGCGAGGGAATCGCGCCGGAGCAACAGCGGGCCGTCTTCGACAAGTTCTATCGTGTGCCCGGTGCCCGCTCCGGCGCGTCGGGGTTGGGCCTGTCGGTCGTCCGCGAGATCGTCGCGGCTCACGGCGGCGAAGTGGGAGTGGACAGCACGCCGGGCCAAGGCAGCCGGTTCTGGTTCACCCTGCCGAAGGCGCCAGCCTGAGCTTCCGCGCAGAAAAATCTGTTCAATTTCAAAATGTAGGACGGATTGGCAATCCGTCCTACGAGAATGGAAGCCACTATTCGAGCAGGTGCTTCTTCAGGAACTCAAACATCCCGCCGGGCGGTTGGGGTGTCGGCGGCTTACCGCCGCCATTGATGAAGACATTTTCGATGCCCAACTCATCCATCTTCGCCTTGAGCTGCCGGCCGAAGTTGGGGTGGTGGATGAATTGTCCCGGCTTCGCGTCGGGGGGCGGGACAATGTCGGGCTCGCTGTACGTCATATACAGCGGCGGATCGTCCTTAGTAAGGTGCGTGATCGCGGCCGCCTCGTCGTACAGCTTCTGGATCGCGGGTGTGGGGTTCAGGGCCTCGTCCATCGATTTCACGCCATAAACCTTCAGCAACGAGGGGTGTTCGTGGGCTCGGCCGCCAATCAGTTGCTTGATTGTGACGGGGTCGTAGGTGCCCTGCCCGCCCATGGTACCGATGGCCTGGATGCGCGTGGACTGGCGCGCCACCGGGTCGGGGCTGTCGGGCTGGGCCAAATCGTCATGAAAGCCGATCCACATCGAGATCCCCGCTCCCGCCGAGCCGCCGAAGCAGGCGATGCGCCCCGGATCGACGTTCCACTCCTTGGCTTGGCTGCGGACAAACTGCACGGCCCGGGCTCCGTCGTGCTGCGGCACGGGGAAGATCGTCTGAGCGCCGTCGACAAAGCGGTAGTGGATAGCGGCGAAGCTGATGCCCGCATCGAGAGCGTCTTGCAGCATGGCGGCGTTCACCGTGCGCTTGTCGCCGGCGACAAACCCGCCGCCGTGGATATAGATGATCACCGGTGTGGGATGGTCGCACTTCGCCCGGTAGAAATCCAGGACCTGCCGCTCATGGGGACCGTAGGGTACGTCGGCATACGTGGGGGTGACGGGCGAGGCCGGCTGTTTGCGGCCGGACGGCTTCCCGTCCTTGCCCTGCATCTTGGCGCGGTACGTCCGAGCCTCCTCGACGGTCAGCGTGCCGTCGCGGTTGGCGTCCGCGTCGGGAAAGCGTCGCAGCAATTGCCGGAGCTGCTCCTGCGGCAGCACTTGCGTTTTCTGGGCAAGAGTTGGGCTGGCCAGCAGCGCGGCAGCGAACAGCGACGGGACGATCAGGCGGTAGAACATCGCATTCTCCTTGGACTGGGAAGAGGCAGGCGTGGCAAGGCGAGCTGCCTGCTGCGGAACCCGCCTCGAGGTGACGTGGAGCATGCTACAAAATGCGCGGTGCCACTGTCAATTCGGACGATGGCAGTCAATTCGGACGATGGAGCTTGCCTCCTGCCAAGGATCGGCTATGTTGATGCGATGGCTGGAGAAGCGTCACCCCCTATGTTGAAACTGATTCATGCGGAGGCACTGCCTGCATATAGACTGCGCCTGCGCTTCGCCAATGGCGTGACGGGCGACGTCGACCTATCGCATTTGGTCGGCAAGGGCGTATTTCAGCTGTGGAACGATCCGGATGCGTTTGGCCGGGTATCCATCGGAACCGCAGGCGAGGTTCGCTGGAGCGACGAGGTTGATCTCTGTGCTGACGCGCTGTACCTGGAGATCACCGGACAACAACCCGACGAAGTATTTCCACGTCTCCGGAAGGCCACTGTTCATGCCTGAGATCAGTCGCTTCTACGGGATCGTGATCAAGATCTTCCACAACGACCATCCCCCGCCGCACTTTCACGCGGAACACGGTGGCGACCAAATGATTGTTGACATCGAGACGCTCGGAGTGATTGCAGGCAAGTTGCGTCCCCGCGCTACAGGATTGGTGATGGAATGGGCCTCGCAACACCAGGACGAACTCCGGCACGTCTGGGAGCAGGCCCGAAACCTGGAAGCGTTGGATCACGTAGATCCGCTGCCGTGAACCGCAAGGTGCGAGCGGCACGTATCTGACGGACATCGCCGAGTTCAAAGACAACTGGAACGTGTCCAGACCCGAGAAAAAGGGAGCAGGTCTCCATTTTTTTCACGACGCTTCGTACTTCTTTCGCTTTCGCCACAACGTGGTCACGTCGATGCCCAGGACGCGCGCCGCCTCGTCCTGGGTTGCGGTGCGGGCGGCCACGCGCAGCAGGTGTTCCCGCTCGATCTGCTCCAAGGTGAAGTCCCCGCCCAGCTGCGGCGTCCTCTTTGCGTCCTGCCGCATCCGCTCGGGAAATGCCTCCGGCTCGATCGTCGGGTGCGGCCACAGGATCATGGCCCGTTCGAGCGTGTTGCGGAGTTCCCGCACGTTGCCCGGCCAATCGTAATCGAGCAAGACCGCTTCCGCCTCGCGGCTGAGCGTGGGAACCGGGCGGCCTAGCGTGCGGGCGAAGAAGGTCAGAAAGCGTTCCGTCAGGCTGGGGAGATCTTCGCGCCGCTGGCGCAGCGGTGGCATCACGATCTCGACGACGTTCAGCCGGTATAGCAGGTCCTGGCGGAATCGGCCCGCGGCAACGTCGGCCTCCAAGTCCCGGTTGGTGGCCGCCACGATCCGCACGTCGGCTCGCCGGGTCCGCGATTCCCCCAGCCGTTCGAATGCTTTCTCCTGCAGAAACCGCAGCAGCTTGGCCTGCAGATCGGGCGGCACTTCGGCGATTTCATCCAGGAACAGCGTGCCGCCTTGCGCGGCTTCGACCCGGCCCGCTTGATCCCGCACGGCCCCGGTAAAGGCGCCCTTGACGTGACCGAACAGCTCGCTCGCCAGCAACTCGGCCGACAGCGTCGGGCAATTGACGACGACGAAAGGACGGCCGCGGCGGCGGCTTTCGGCGTGCAGCAGCCTTGCCAGAACCCCTTTGCCGGTGCCGTTCTCGCCCCGCAACAGCACGGCCGCATCGGCCGCCGCCGCGCGTTGCACGGTGTCCAGGACGGCTTTCATACTCGGCGAACGGGTTCGCAGGTCGGTTTCGGGGATCGCGGCCCGCAACTGCTGGTCCAGTTCGGCCAGCCGCTGGAGCGTCTGCCGCTGTTCGGCGGTCTTCGCGACAAGATGCCGGATCTGTTCGGGCGTGAACGGCTTGGCCAGGTAGTCCGTCGCCCCCGCGCGAATCGCGGCGACGGCCGTCTCGACGGCGGCATAGGCGGTCAGGACGACAATCCGGATGCCCGACGATTCGGCCAGCAGTTGCGGGATGAGTTCGAGTCCGTTCTCGTTCTGCAGACGGAGATCGACCAGCGCCAGATCGAACGGCATCTGCCGCGCCGCCGCGATCGCTTCCTGGCCGGAGCGCACGGCGGTGACCGAGCAGCCGTACGCTTCCAAACACGCCGTCAGCGTCGCGCGGATGTTCCGCTCGTCGTCGACGACCAGGACGCACAGCGGATATGGCTCCGGCACGGGCGGGCAGTCGCTGTCCAATGTCATCAGTCGATAATTTTGCTGATGGGGTATTCGACGATCCCTTTCGCGCCGACCGATTTCAGTTTGGGGATCAGCGTGCGGACGACGGTCTCTTCCAGAATCGTGTTGACGTCCACCCAGTCGGGATCGGACAAGGCGGCGACGGTGGGCTTTTGCAACGCGGGCAGCAGTTCGAGGATTCTGTCCAGGTCTGCGCGCGGGACGTTCATCATCAGGCCGACTTTGCCCTCCGCATTCAAGCAGGCTTGCAGCATCAGGGCGATGTTGTCCAGTTTCTGGTGGATCCAGGGATCGGCGTAGGAGGTCCGGTTGGCGATCAGCCGCGTCGTGCTCTGCAGGACCTCGTCGATGATCCGCAAATTGTTGGCCCGCAGCGAGCTGCCCGTCTCGGTGACCTCGACAATGGCGTCGGCCAGCCGTGGGGGCTTGACTTCGGTGGCGCCCCACGAGAATTCGACGGCGGCGTGGACGCCGTTCCGGGCCAGGAAAGCCTTGGTCAAGCCGACGGCTTCCGTGGCGATGCGTTTGCCCTCCAGGTCTTTCACCGACTGCACTGGTGAATCGTCCGGCACGCACAGCACCCACCGTACCGGACGGCGGCTGGCTTTGGAAAAGATCAGTTCGCAGACTTCGACGACCTGGGCCCCGGTTTCCAGGACCCAGTCATAACCGGTGATGCCGGCGTCCAAGATCCCTTGTTCGACGTACCGCGCCATCTCTTGAGCCCGAATCAACAGGCACTCGATTTCCCGGTCGTCGATCGACGGGTAATACGACCGCGATGAAAAAGTGATCTTGTAGCCGGCGCGGTGAAATAGCTGCGCGGTGGCCTCTTGCAGGCTGCCGGCGGGAATACCCAGTTTCAGAACTCGGTCGGACATGAAAACACCTGACGGTTTGGCGAAAAAGGCGGCGGCGCACTGACCACTGACAAATGACAAATGACAAATGACGCTGTCAAGACTTCTTGTACACCGCGGCGGGATCAAAGACGCGCTCGCCGATCACTTCGACTTGCCGCGTGGGCGGGTCGATCTTGCGGAAGAAACAGCTGCGGTAGCCCTCGTGGCAAGCCGCGCCGCCGATCTGGTTGACCCTGACCAGCAGCGTATCCGCGTCGCAGTCGAAATAGATGCTGCGCAACTCTTGGACGTTGCCGCTTTCTTCGCCCTTGCGCCACAACTTCTGGCGGCTGCGGCTCCAGTAGCAAACGCGGCCGGTCTGCAGCGTCTCGTCGTAGGCCGTCTGGTTCATGTACGCCAGCATCAGCACGTCGCCCGTCTCGTCGTCCTGAGCGATGACGGGGATCAATTCGTGCTTTCCAAAATCCGGACCGTTCATTCTTATCTCCTAGAACGTGATGCAGGTGTTCCAACCTGCCCTTGCAAGGGTCCAGACCCCGTTGGAGTTCACGCTTCAGCGTGTCCCCGGCGGCGGGCATGGCCCACCCGGCACGCTAAAGCGTGAACTCCAACAAGGCCGCCGCGCCGGGTTAGGATCTTGCCGGTCGTGCGACGCGCAATTGGCCGCGCGCCTGGGCGACCGCCCGCTCGCGGATCTGCAGTTGTTCCGGGGTCGTGGCGGGTTGCTTCTGCGCTGCTTCGAGTTGCTGCCGGGCCGCCGCTTCATCGACTTGTTCGCTCGGGATGACCTGCGCCGTCAAGACCGTGACTTGATTGTCCACGACTTGGAGGAAACCGCCGTCCACATAGAAACGGCTCGTCCGGTCCTTGTGACGCAACCGCATTTCCCCGTATCCCAAGCGGCCGATCAGCGGGGCATGGTCCGGGCCGATGCCGATTTCGCCGTCGTACAGCGGCAAGGCGACGAAGTCGGCGGCTTGATCCACGGCCTTCCGTTCCGGCGTCACGACGGTGCATTGCAGTGTTTTTGCCATCTCAAATCGAACCCTTGATAGCGGCGCGGCCGGCACGCGTAGCATGGCTCTCCCGAGCCGTGCAGATTCCCTCGGTACTGTGTGACAAACGGCACGGCTCGGGAGAGCCATGCTACCATCGTGCGTCTAGCCCAACATTTTCTTGGCCTGTTCTTCCGCCTGTTCGATGGGGCCGACGTACATGAAAGCCTGTTCCGGCAGGTGGTCCCACTTGCCGTCGCAGATTTCCTGAAAGCTGCGGATGGTTTCTTGCAGCGTTGTGATCTCGCCCTTCTTGCCCGTGAACACCTCCGCGACCAAGAACGGCTGCGACAGGAACCGCTCGATGCGGCGGGCGCGATGCACGACCAGCTTGTCTTCGTCGCTCAACTCGTCCACGCCCAGAATCGCGATGATTTGCTGCAGTTCGCGATACCGCTGCAAGATGCGCTGCACGCGGCGGGCCACTTCGTAGTGTTGCGCGCCCACGTATTGCGGATCCAGGATCCGGCTGGACGAGGCCAGCGGATCGATGGCGGGATAGATGCCCTTTTCCGAAATCGACCGTTCCAAGTAAATGAACGCGTCCAGCTGGCCGAAGGCGGTCGCGGGGGCCGGGTCCGTCGGATCGTCGGCCGGCACATACACGGCCTGCACGGACGTGATGGCCCCGCGTTTGGTCGACGCGATCCGCTCCTGCAGAGCCCCCATTTCCGTGGCCAACGTGGGCTGGTAACCGACGGCCGACGGCATGCGTCCCAACAGGGCCGACACTTCGCTGCCGGCCTGCGAGAAACGGAAGATATTGTCGATGAACAGTAGCGTGTCCTTGCCGGTCGTGTCGCGGAAGTACTCGGCGACCGTCAGCGCGGACAGAGCGACGCGGAGCCGCGCGCCGGGCGGTTCGTTCATCTGGCCAAAAACCATACAGGTCTGCTCGATGACCTTGCGGCCGGTGTCGCCGATTTGGGCTTCCTGCATTTCCAGCCACAGGTCCGTGCCTTCGCGCGTCCGCTCGCCGACGCCGGCAAACACGGAATAGCCGCCGTGCGCCGACGCGATGCGGGCGATCAGCTCGGTCAGGATCACGGTCTTGCCCAGCCCGGCTCCGCCGAACAAGCCGGCTTTGCCGCCGCGCACAAACGGCGTCAGCAGATCGATGACCTTGATGCCGGTCTCGAACAGTTCGGTGCTGGTCGATAACTCGTGGACCTGCGGCGCGTCGCGATGGATCGGCCAAACCTCCGCGGCCTTGACGGGCCCAAGTTCGTCGACCGGCTCGCCCAGCAAATTGAACACACGGCCCAGGGTGGCATCGCCGACGGGGACCGAGACCGGACTGCCCGTATCCACGCACTCCATCCCGCGGACCATGCCGTCCGTGCTGCCCAGGGCGACGCAACGGACGCGTCCGCCGCCCAAGTGCTGCTGGACCTCGCCGGTCAGATTCAGGCGGACGCCCTTCTGATCGGATTGGATCTTGACCGCGTTGTAGATCGCCGGGAGCTTGTCCTCGGGGTACTCGGCATCGAACGTCGAACCGATGACCTGGCTGACGCGGCCCACGTTTTTTTCTGCAGTTGCTGTTGCCATTCCTATACTCTCAATCGTCGCGAAACTTAGCTGTTCTTCAGCGCTTCGACGCCGCCGATAATTTCCGAAATCTCTTTGGTGATCTGCGATTGACGGGCCCGGTTGTAGGCCATCGACAACCGCCGGATCATCCGGGTCGCATTGTCCGTGGCCGACTTCATGGCCACCATCCGCGAAATCTGTTCGCTGACGCCCGCATCCAGGAAACACTTGAACAACCGCGCCCGAAAACTCGCCGGGACAACCTCTTCCAGGATGCTCTCGGCCGACGGCAGGAACTCATACTGCGGCTGGACGCGGTCGGCGTCATCCAATTCGTCATCGTCCTCGACCAGCGCACCCAACGGCAGCAAAGTCTCCACGACGGGAACCTGCCGGGACGCACTCAAAAACTTGGTGTAGACCACGTCCAAGCGGTCGAGTTGCCCTTTCGCGTACGCGTCCAGATACCGGTTGGCGATCTGCGCCACGTCCACGAACTTGGGCTGATCATCGAACTGCAGGTAGGATTCCGCCATGGCGATTTTGCGGAAGCGGAACGCTGAAATGCCGCGTTTGCCGGAGACCTCCAAACGCACGCCCGGCACTTCGGCCAGCAGTTCCTGATACCGCGGAAACGCCAGCCGGAGGACGCCCGAATTGTAGCCGCCGCACAAGCCGCGATTGGCCGTCAGCACCAACAAGACGGCGTTCTTGACCGTCTCCCGCGGCTCCAGCAACGGATGCTTGACCTCCAGACCGGCCTGGGCCAAGTCCGCCACCAACCGCGTGATCCGCTCGGTGAACCGCGCCGCTGCCGAAGCGCGGTCCATGGCTTTGCGGAAGCGCGCAGTCGAGATCAGCTCCATGGTCCGCGTGATCTTGCGGATATTCCCAATGGATTTGCGGCTTCGATCCAGTTTGCGGGCGTTGGCCATGCGTCGCGCTCAGGCTAAAACGGTAAACGGTGTGGTGATTTCCCCGGCATCCGGTTACGCCGGTTTTTTGGCGGCGGCATACCGGCCCTTGAATTCCTTGATCGCCGCGACGATCTCGCGTTCCACGTCCTCGCTGACGTCCTTGCGCTCATCGAGCGTCTTCCAGAGGCCCGGTTTGTGCTGGCGGACGAAATCCAGGAAGCCTTCCTCCCAGGCCCGCACCTCGGTGATCGGCACATCGTCCAGGTGCCCCTTCGTACCGGCATAGATGCTGAGCACCTGATCGACCACATGCATGGGCTTGTACTGCGGTTGCTTCAGCAACTCGACCATGCGGTAGCCGCGGTCCAGCCGCGCTTGCGTGGCCGCATCCAGTTCCGTTCCCAACTGGGCGAAGGCTTCCAGTTCGCGGAACGAGGCCAAGTCCAGCCGCAACCCGCCGGCGACCTTCTTCATCGCCTTGACCTGGGCCTTGCCGCCCACCCGCGACACGGAGATGCCGGCGTTCATGGCGGGCCGCTGGCCGGCGAAAAACAAATCCGGCTGCAAATAGATCTGGCCGTCGGTGATGGAAATCACGTTGGTCGGGATATAGGCCGAGACTTCGCCTTCCAGTGTCTCGATGATCGGCAGTGAGGTCAACGAGCCGCCGCCCAACGCCTCGGACAACTTGGCCGAACGTTCCAGCAGCCGGCTGTGGCAATAGAACACGTCGCCGGGGTAAGCCTCGCGTCCGGGCGGCCGCCGCATCAGCAATGACAGCTGGCGATAGGCCACCGCCTGCTTCGACAAGTCGTCGTAGATGATCAAGGCGTGCTGGCCGTTGAACATGAAGTGCTCGGCCATCGCCGTGCCCGCGTAGGGCGCGACATACTGCAGCGGAGCGGGCGAACTGGCGCCGGACACGATGACCGTCGTGTAGTCCATCGCTCCGCGTTTCTCCAGTTCCGCGATCACGCCGGCCACGGACGAATCCTTCTGGCCGATCGCCACGTAGAAGCACTTCACGCCGGAGTCCCGCTGGTTGATGATCGCATCCAGCGCGATGGCCGTCTTACCGGTGCGGCGGTCGCCGATAATTAACTCGCGCTGCCCGCGGCCGATCGGTGTCATGGCGTCGATGGCCTTGATACCCGTCTGCAACGGCTCGCAGACCGGCTGACGCTGAGAAACACCGGTGGCGATCACTTCGACGGGACGGAACTCGCGGGCATCCACCGGGCCTTTGCCGTCCAGCGGATTGCCCAACGGGTCCAGCACCCGGCCGACCACCGCTTCGCCCACCGGGACGGACAGCAGCCGGCCCAGGGAGCGGACTTCGTCGCCCGCGGCGATGCCCAGGTAATCGCCAAGAATGATCACGCCGACGCTGTTTTCCTCCAGGTTGAACGCCTGGCCCTGGACGCCGTTGGGGAATTCGACCATCTCGCCGGACATCACGCCCGACAGGCCGTACACGCGGGCAATTCCATCCCCGGCTTCGAGCACCGTGCCCACCTCGCGGACGTCGATCCGGCTCTCGAACTGCTCGATCTCCTGCTGCAAGACCGAGGCGATTTCGTCTGCATTGAATCTCATCTGTGTCCTCACAACCTGCGGTCCGGAAAAACCTTTCCGGATCCGCCGACTTATCTGTTCATGCGTTTCATTTCGGTGACGCGAAGCGATCCAAGGATGCCCGCACCGCGTGGACGACCAGCCCCACCGCCGATTCACGCAGCCGGTTCAGTTCATTGGCTACGCTGGCGTCGTAAACCATGTCCCCGACGCGCACCACCATCCCGCCGATCAGGCTCTCGTCTTCCTGGACCACGAGGTTCACTTGTTTGCCGAGCAACGATTCCAACCGTCGCGTCACCAGTCCGCGGAGTTCGGCACTCAGCGGCGTGGGCGTCCGCACCAGCACATCCACGCGGCCTTGCCACTCGTTCCACAAATGCCCAGCGGCCCTGCGGATCGCCCGCATGCAATCGAACCGCTGGTGCCGGCAGACCACCTTGAGAAACGTCAGCAAGGTACCCGACATGCGCCCGCTAAGGCCCTTGTCCAACAACGCCAGCTTGGCCTCGGCGGGCACCTGGGGCGACGCCAGTGTGGCTTCCAAAACCGGCAAGCGGTCCAGCACGTCCGCAACGAAGGAATCCAGTTCCTCGACCACCGCAGCCGCCTGGCCGGCCGCGACCGCCGCGCCCAACAGGGCCTTGGCGTACACAGCCCCGACGTGCTCTTGGCCCGAGTCGAAGATGGTCGGTTGCCGGACGGTTTCGCTCATCGGTACTGATCCGCTACGAACTAATTCTGACTGCCGCTAATTCTGACTGGGGAACTTTTCCAGCGCCTCGGCGATCATCGCCGTGTGGTCCTGCGGGCTCAGCTCACGGCGCACGATCCGTCCGGCCAACGTCACGGCTAGATCCGCCGCATGCCGGCCGATCTCCGCCACCGCGACGTTCTTGGCGGCTTGGATGTCCGCGATCGCCCGATCGCGCTCGCGGGCGGCCGCATCCTGGGCTGCGCGGCGGATCGCGTCGGCCGAGGCCTCGCCATCGCGGCGGGCCCTGGTCAATAACTCTTGAGCTTCCTGGCCTGCGGCGGCCAGCTTGGCGCGGTACTCGGCCAGCTGCGCGGCAGCTTCGTCGGCGCTTGACTTGGCCTCTTCGATGCGCGAGAGGATGGCTTGTTCGCGGCGGTGCAGGCCCATCAGGATCGGCCCCCAGGCGAATTTCGCCAACAGCCCGAGCAGAAGAATGAAGACGGCCAGCGTACACAGCGCCATGTCGAAACGCCATTCCGTCGGGTCATCCAATTTGGGGCCCGCGTTGGCATGGCTCAGATCGTATGGATCGTGGTGCCCGCCTCCGGCCGCATGGGCGTCCGCTCCGGAGACCGCGCCCTGTGCCGGCTCGGCGGCTTCCACCGTCGTGCTGGCGCTCGCCTCGTCGGCGCCGCAAGCGCGCTCAGTCAGGAGCGTTCCGCCAGCCAGCGCCAGCCAGACGCCTGTGATCGCCGCCCCCAGTCTGCAGAAGGATCGTCGTAACACCACCATCGCCTCCCGTTGGTCGACCTGCCCGAAGTTCAGCTCATGCAGATGTACAGCGCGAAGAAGGTAAAACCTTCGATCAACGCCGCCGCGATGATCATCGCCGTCTGAATGTTTCCGGCGACCTCAGGCTGGCGCGACATGCCTTCGTACGCGCTGCTGGCCAGCTTGCCAATCCCGTACGCCGCCCCGACCACCGTCAGACCCGCGCCGAAATACTTGGTAAAGACCACGGACGCATCCCCGCTGCCACCGTCGGCGGCCAAGGCGGGAACGGCCAGCACCAGCGTCATACCTAAACCCCAAAACAGCAATTTCGCAAACTTGTTCACGGAACCTTTCTCCTTTGAAAACGGGACAACGTCGTCTGGCTTATCCGGCGGGCGCCGCGCTAATGGTGATGCGTCGCGGCCCCGATGAACAACGCAGAGAGAAACGTGAAAATATAGGCCTGCAGGAAGGCCACAAACAACTCTAAGCAGCTGAACAGCGTCGACGCGACGATGGAGATCACCGCCGTCAGGCCCCATTGCCAAGCCGGAGCGTCGTGGAATTGAGCCGCGGCGGCGGCCCCGAACGCCAAACCCATGACACCCAACAGCACCAGGTGCCCGGCGACCATGTTGGCCAACAGACGAATCCCCAAGACCAAATGCTTGATGCATAACCCCAGCAACTCGATGGCCAGCAGCATCGGCTTGATGACGATCGCCATCGGCCAGGCGAGATCCATGGAGGGGACCTGATTGGCAATGAAGCCCAGCGGGCCGAACTTCTTCATGCCGCTCGCGACCCCCGTCGAGAAGGTAATGAAGGCCAGGGCCGTCGTCACGCTGAACGAGGCGGTCGGCGAACCCACCCACGGCAACAATCCGCACAGGTTGCAGACCAGGATGAACATGAACATGGTCCACAAAAGGGGGACATACTTGTCGCCGTCGTGTTCGCCAATCGCCGGCCGGGCGATCTTGTCCCGGACGTAGACCAGAAAGATTTCCAGCAGATTTGCCAGCGGTCCGCGTGGCGGCTCGCCGGCGGCGACGCGTTTCGCCTGCCGGGCGAAGACAAACAGCAACACCACGGCCACCGCAACTTCGATGACTAGGAATTTGGAGATGCAGAAGCCCGACTCCGGCTCGTAAAGATTCCGCAATTGGCCGAAGGGCTGGGGAATCAGCACTCTGCCGCTAAGCCGATGGTTGTACGCCTCAATTTTTTCTCGCGACCACTCCGGCGACAGTTGCTTGTACGCGGCGACATCGCCCGCCTGCTGCTTGATCTGCGCCCACTGACCGGCGAATTCCGGTTGCTCCAGCTGGCGGATGAACCAAGCGGATGGCTTCTGCGTGTCTTGCACGTAAGCGTCAAACGCCGGTACGGCAGGTGCCGCACCCGCCGCCGCCGCATGTCCGGCAAGGTATTTCGTCTTGTACGCCAGCTTGGCCTCCGCGTACCGCTCTTCCAGCATCACGTCCAGCGGCTTGCCGACGTTGTGGTCCTCTTGCTTCCACGCAAGGTACTCTTTCTCCAGCACCGGCCATTCCGGGACCCCGGCGGCCGTCTCCGCCAGCGCGGCGCGCAGCCGCTGTGCTTCCCACAGCTGAAAATCCGGATCCAATTTGACCCAGACGTCAGGAAAGGCGGCCTTCCCCTGGCGATTCGACGGCCAGAGGAGCTGCGGCACCTCGAAGTAATAGGCGTCTTTGATGTGGAGTGCGGACGAGGCCATAGCTTCTACATGACTTCAGTTTCGCCGTCGCGTTTCGAGGCGTCCGTCACGCGGATCGCCAACAACGTTTCTACCACCAGGGTCACCAAGTAATAACCGAGGATCATCCCAAACACGCCCGCAGCAGCCAGAGCCCCGCCGTGACTGTGCAACATCGCGCCAGCCACCAAGGGAAGCCCCGTGCGGCACGCCATGCCCACCAGGATTCCGTTCACGGCGTTCTCGCTGGAACGAAACAGTCCGGCCGCAATCAAGGCCAGAAATCCACCCGTCCAGCACACTCCCGCAGCAACTCCCGCCGCTGCGACACCGAACTCGCCCGCCCGCCAATGCCCGATGCCGGCAAAGGCCGGGAACACCACGACAGTCACGATCGTCAGCGCCGCTGACGCAGTCCAAAGGCTGGTGGGACGACTTCGCGACAACACATTACCTTCTGCACGACCTTTTGCCCGACCTCTTGCAGGTTATCTTCCGTGGCCAACCGTCCTTCTGCGGCCTCCTTGCGCGGCCGCTCAACCCGCTCCGCGATCGCCTCCATCCCCTCGTTTGTTCTTGCTTTTCACGACTCCGGTTACCGTCAGGAGATGATAGAATCCCACCAAAGGTCCCACAATCAAGCCCACGGCAGTCCAATGGCTGCTACCCAGCCGGCCATCCAACCATCGGCCCAACCAGATACAGCCGACGATCTCCAGAGCAATCGCCGTAATCTGGGAGACCCATTCCAGTGCCGCAGCTAGCGGGGGACGATTGTCAGGAGGGGGCTGCACGCCAAGTGGAACCAATCCGAGACCAAGGGGGGAACACCGCCTTTGGGCACCATGCCCACCGCGTCTTTCACCCCAACCTGCTTTCGTAGGTTGTGCCAGCCTCGCTGGTCTCGCCCACCTCGGCGAACGGGGATGCGTCAGCGCCCCGGTCCTCGCTGCAGGTTGTACCAGCCTCGTTGGTCTCGCCCACTTTATCTGACGCGGCAAAGATGGTCAACCGACCGCCGTGGCAAAATCGGTAATTTTCCGGCGGCTCAATCGTCGTCAAAAGAGTACGAGGCGTATCGCCGCCGACGGCGAGGTTGAGGCCGCAGATGCATCCGGGGATGCGGATGATGCTCGCCTTCGACAAACCAGTAACCGGCCAACAAACGATAGAAAGCCAGAATGATAAAGGCGCCCCCGGTGGCGACGGCAAATCCCATGGGACTGATGGGGGTTACGCGCTGACCTTCGTACAGGAAAGTGAGCGTCCCGCACCCAATGACCGTCCCGCCAATGCCCATCGCCATCGTGGCGACCGCTCCGCCCGGATCGCGTCCGGGCATGATGGCTTTGGCCAGCAAGCCGACGACCGTGCCGAAGCCGATCCACACCAGAATGTCGTTCATCAACTGCTGGATCGTTTGCAGCACGTCGGCGTTGGCGTCCAAAGCAAAACTCCCAGAGCGAACCTAACAGCCACTATAATCGTGATCGGCATCCGGCCCGGATAACTTCAGGCCGAGCCCAGGCCAAGAAAAGAAAAAGCTCCCGGCAGTCACGGTATCCCAGGGGGGCAAAGGATTCCGAACTTGCTCCGGGAGCGATTGGACGTTCAACCGCCACGGCATCCTGCCGGTGGCAACTGGTCCGCAGATTTTTTTCTCCGTCGCCGCGCTGGCCGAGACCCATCCGCCAGCCTCCATGCCGGCTTCCGGCCTCGTGATCCGCAGAGACGCGGCGTGCCGCGCTCCCGATGCAGGATCGTCGCTACCAGCGACCGAGCGTCACGCGACATCCGCTTGACGGGCAAAACAGAATTCACAAAGAGTTCTGCACGCCGCGTCCTGGTTGCACTTGTCATCGTGACGAGGCGGGAAGATAGGACATTCTCAAACTCGGGTCAAGAGCGTTTTTTCGAATTCGATTTCCGCTCGGCGACGTAACGAAATGCACCTCCAGACGGTGCTTGTTCGTCCGTCGTCCTGGTCCGCGGTGGTGCGGGGGAGACGCCCCTGCGTCAGTCCATCGCCGTCCACGAGGCCGTTCTCAACCGGCATGGCGGGGAGCCGGCCCTGTTGGGTTTGGCCCGGGCGGCAACCGACGTACGACGGCCCTTCGGGGCCGTCGGGACGGCCTGGAAAGGCCATACTACTACCGGAAATCGCCGAGTCGTACTCGGACGGGTTCTAACCTGCCGCACCGAGTCGCCTCCCCCAACAGGCTGTCGGATCGTGGGAGGCCAAAACCCGAACCGTTAATTGACAGCAGGGCGGCCTGCACGTAGGTTGGCGGGAAAAGGAGGAACAGACTTGAGTGGCGAGCGGGTTTCACGCAACGATCCATGTCCTTGTGGCAGCGGTCTCAAGTTCAAGAAGTGCTGCTACCGCAAAGCCCCGGCGATTACCCACTTGGATCGCAGCATGGCGATCGAAGTACTCGGAAAGTACGTCGAAACATGTAACGAGAGCGTGGAAGCGAGAGACGCCTTCTATGCCGACCTGGACATCGACGTGCCGGTGATGACCGAGCACTTCCGAGACGTCAGCGAATCGGCCTTCCTTTTCTGGTTCGCGTTCGATCGCCAGCTGGAGGATGGATCCTACGTCGTGGACCGGGTCCTGAAGGCCAATCCCGTTCTGTCGGACGGCGAGCGCCGTTACCTCGAACAGATGCGGAACACCGCCGTATTGCCCTACGAAGTCCTCGCCGTGCGGCCCGGTGAATCCGTGGTTCTGCGCCGGCTTGGTGCTCAGGAAGAGATCGAAGTACGTGAGAGAAGGGCGTCCCAGACGCTGAAGCGGTGGGACCTGCTGGTGACGCGGCTGAACCCCCTTGGCCCTTCGGGCGGACCGGAAATCGAGATGGGGGCCCTGCTCATGCCGCCGATCGCACACGCGGAGGTGGCAGAAGTTTTCTACGACTACCTCGACGAACAGCCGGACGGGGGCGACAGCGAGCGCCGATTCAAGAAACTGGGCGCGATCTTTCACCAAATCTGGCTGGCAACGATCGTCGATCCCCAAATCCCTACGCTTCAGACTGCGGAAGGCGATCCGGTGGTGTTCGTGAGGCCGCGGCTGGTGGGGTTGCTCAAAGACATCGAGAACCGGTACCTGGGCGCACTCGCCGCCGGCGAGCCCGCGTTCGATCCGACTTGGATGTGGGACGAACTGGGGCTCGCCGACCACCAGGACGCGCCGCGCGTTCGGCATCCCGTGTGGTTGGCGCACGAGTCGATGGAGCAGCATCTGCCGGGCGTCACGCAGGCGATCAGGTCCGTGGCTGAGCCAAAATCCGCCGCGGGAAAGGACCTTGTGCGAACGGCCGTGACGCAGGAGGAACTGCGGGCCGAGACGCAGGTTGAGGAGTTCATAAGAAACAACGCGGGCCGCCTGAGTCCGGGTACGCTGCTCGACCATCTCGAGTTCTACTGCAACTACGAAATGCAGCGGCGCAAGACGTTCTGGGTCGACGAGTCGCTGGCTTGGATGCTGGCCAACACGCAAGTGGATGCGGAGAGCCGTCTCTTTCGTCTCCCATTCCCAAGCTACGTACTGGTCTATACGGACCGCCATACCTTGGGTGTCGCGGAACGCGCGCTGGCCAGCGACAAGAATTGTCCGTTGCGTGGCCAAATGCTCGCCGTCCTGTGCGCCTATATCCTTGAGCTTGGGCCCGACGGCTCGCGCATCAAGGCGGGCCTGACGTTTGATGCCTTCGCAGGGCAACCGCCGCATCTGCTGAGTTGGGAGCTGCACGTCGATCCCAACGAAACGCTGGACAAAATCGTCGGTGACGGGCTGGCACGCGCAAAGACACGTTCTGCCGGCCTGTTTCGGCCATTGCTCGATGCGGTCATCAATGCGACGCTGTACACGACCAGCGCCGGTTTCAAGTTCGAGCAGCATCGCGTGGACCGGCCGCAGCAACCGAACCGCCAAGAGCCCGCAGCATGCCTTCCCAGCGGCGAGGTGTATTACCTGCCCGGCAAGATCAAGATCTCGCACATGAGGAAACTGCAGCAGGTGGCACGCGGACCCAGTGGCCGGACGCTCATGCACCGATTCATGGTCCGCGGGCACTGGCGGCGGCCCGGCCAGAACTGGACGGACCAATCCCTCCGCTGGATCGAGCCGTACTGGCGAGGCCCCAGCCTGGCGAGCATCGTCGAACGCGAGTATGGCCTGTACCCGTGATTCTTCACATCCTGTTCTGCAATCACTTGGCCACTCCTTGCGCCGGGTCCGGGCGTGGCCGTGGCTCGCCGACCGGCGGGCCGGCATATCAGCGGTGCTTATGGTCCTCCAAGATCGCGCATACCAGACAAGAATATCAGCTTTTGGAAAAATCGGGCTCGACGAATCGCAGTTTGTGACTTGGGTGGGCGCGACCTATGCACTTTTGCCAAGCAGCGAAAGTGATCGAGGTGAGTTTGACCTGAGGGCCGAACGGCATCACCTGAGCGCGCAACAGTGTCTGACCAGATTGGGCTGGGAGTGTCGGCCGAACGTGTTCAGGCGGAGGCGGAAGTGACCAAGTCCCGTCATCCGGCTCGCCACCAGAATTCCAAAGCAGACGACGTTTTCGGCATGGCTGGCCACGCGCCCAAAACTCGAACGGTTGATTGACATCGGGGGCCGAGTCGCTAGATTGGCGGGAAGGCGGCTGGAACCGGGGTGCCAACAAGGGAATGTTTTCTGACTTGGCCTGACTGAGCGGATTGCCTGCATCGGTGTGTCGGACCGAGGAGACGCCGTCGCAATCCATCGATCCAAAACGACCTTACCGCTGCTTCGTTCTCGTGCCAACTCAGACTACCAAGAACGTCGTCATAACCTCGGACGCCTTTTTTTGGTATAGTAGCACGACTGTCGAACGCGCCGGACGCTCCCGCTGGCCTTTCACGCGATGAAGACATGACGAGTTCGCCTGCCGGTCCCAACGCTCACCGATGACTTAGCCGGGCAACTGCGGACGCAGGCGCAAACGCGACAGCTCAGCGTCGAACAATGGGCTTTGACAATCCTTGGGCACGCGGCCGAGAACCCGGACGAATTGCGAAGCTGGGCCAACCTTAATCGGCGCCGCTTTGACCTGATTCAGAAGCGCTACTCGACCGGCCTCGACCGGGCCGAGGAGGTCGAGTTGAAACAGCTTCAAGATTCGGTCGCCAAGGTGCTCGAGCCCGCTGACCAACGAATGCTCGATGCGCTGAAACCCTACCAGCAGTTGGCTCGGCAGATCGCAGATTCGTCCGATGACTGAATTGCTTCGACAATCCACGCGAGGCGTGTTTGATTATCCGCTTTCCTTGGCGCGGCGTCACGGCCCGCGCGGCCATTCAGCTTACGCGTCCTACAAGCCGTGGTTGCGCGATGAATACCTCTTCCGATGCGTGTCAGGGCAACCGCATCTTAAGTCCTTCCTTTCAGGATGTTTAAGAGACGCGAATC
>CAZXYZ010000094.1:0-45835 GCA_964645045.1 uncultured Pirellulaceae bacterium
TCAGGCTGTCCGGACAGCCCTGTTGGAGTCCAGCCTTCAGGCTGTCCGGACAGCCTAAAGGCTGGACTCCAACATCCCTCGCATTCAATTTATTACAAGGAAACGCAAGTATGCCTCTGAATGCTGATTCCCGGCGTCGGACCACGCCCTGGGTGTCCGGTCTGGCGGTGCTCCTGGTAGCCGGGTTCCTGGTGTTCCGGCCGTACGCCTGGGCGGCCCAACCGCCCGGCGAAGAAGCGGCCGGCCCCAGCGCGGTCGGCGCGCCGGCAGATGGCCCCGAGCCCGCGGCGGCCGACGACCAACCGGCCGCCCCCAGCACCCCCGTGACTCCGCCCAGCAGCCTGTTCGACGTCGGCAACGCATTTTCCCTGGCCGTGGCGGGCGGGATGTGGATGGTGCCGATCATCGGCATGTCGCTGGTGATGGTCACCTTTGCCATCGAACGTGGAATGGCACTGCGGCGCAGCCGGTTGGTGCCCGACGAATTGGTCAGCCAACTGGGGCAATTGAGCGGCGGTCAAGGAGGCTTCGACCCGCGACAGGCGTATCGCCTGTGCCAGCAGTTTCCCTCCGCCGCGTCGTCCGTGATCCGGGCTATGCTGGTCAAGGTCGGCCGTCCGCACTCGGAGGTCGAACACGCGGTGTCCGAAGCGGCCGAGCGGGAAGCGGAGCGGGCTTATGCCAACGTCCGCTGGCTGAACTTGTGTACCAGCGTCACGCCGCTGATGGGGCTGCTCGGGACGGTCTGGGGCATGATCCTCGCGTTCTATCAAACAACCCTGCTGAATCCCGGGCAAGACCGTGCGACGCAATTGGCGCAAGGCATCTACGTCGCCCTGGTCACGACGCTGGGGGGCCTGATGGTCGCTATTCCCTCGGCGATGCTCGCCCATTTCTACGAGACGCGAATCATCGCCCTGTTCCATGAAATCGACGAAATGCTGTTCAACATGATGCCCTTGGTCGAGCGTTACGAAGGCCGTGTGCGTTTCGGCCCCCGCATGGGCGACCAGCCGAGCGGCCCCGAGCCGCCGCCGGAAGTGCCGGCAGCGGGAAAGTGAACGAGAAAGAATATCTCAAGAACAAAATCCGAAATCCGAAACAAATGCCAATGTCGAATGACAGAAATCCAAAACCCGCGGCAGCGGCTCGTTTTGGACATTCGGATTTCCGGTTTTGAATTTGTTTCGGATTTCGGGTTTTGGATTTCGGATTTTGAGATTTGAGATTTGAGATTCGATTTAGCTTGCGACCAAACGGCACGTTAGGGAATCACCGATGGCTGTCCGCATCAAGAAGGGCTCTTCGCTGGACGTACTGAACATGACGCCGTTGATCGACGTCGTGTTTCAGCTCTTGCTGTTCTTCCTGGTGGCGACGCGGTTTGCCGCCGAGGACCGCGAACTGGACGTGATGCTGCCGGCAGCCAGCGAAGCCCGGCCGCTGATCGCCCAGCCGCGCGAATTGTTCGTCAATATCGATCATCAAGGCCAGTATTTCATCCAAGGCAAGGTTGTCAGCGGCGACGAGGTGGCGCAGATCTTGCGGCAAGCGGCCGCCGACAATCCGGCCAACCAATCCGTCATCATCCGTGCTGACAGACGAGTCCAATTGGACTCGGCGGTGTTTGTGATGAACGCCTGCAACCAAGCGGGCATTTTTGATTACACGCTGACGACGTCGGGCGAGGAAAACTAGTAGCATGGCTCTCCCGAGCCGTGATCCCTGTAGCATGGCTCTCCTGAGCCGTGCCACACGGGTCTGGAGACCCATGCTACCTAATAGAGACTGGCAATATGGCAAAAATCCGGCGTATTATCCGCAAATTGAAGCCGCCGCAATTCCAGCCCCTCGACGAGCAGCTGTGGCCGGTCATCGTGGCGCTGGTCGTCCTGGGCGGCTTTACGATGGGCTCTCTGCTGGCCTACCTGCGGTTTGACGATCCGCGCTGGTATGCCAACGCCGTCACCTGGCTGGTCGTCGCCGGTTTGGTCTTCGGCGGCGCTGCGGCGGCGCTGACCTTGGTCGACAATCGCACCTTTCGCCGCAGTATGCAATTGGCCATCCTGCTGGGCTTGCTGCTGCATGCCATCCTGCTGGTCGTCTCGATCGAATTAGAGATCTTTGGGAAAGCGGTGCAGGTCTTCCTGGCCAGAAATGATTTGGCGGAACGGCGCCAGCCGGTGACGGTTCCCGAATACATCCAGCCGACGCGGCAGAACCGCACTCGGCAGGATATCGAGCGCCGGGTCGAAACCGAGACGCCCCAAACCGAACCGGAACCGCTGGAACGTCAGCCGCCCGAACCCGAAACGACGCCGCCGGAACCTCAGCCGACCCCCGTTCCTGAACCGGAGCAAACGGTGAAACCGGCCGTTGTCAAACAGCCGACGACGGAGGAAACCTCACCGCGTCTCAGCGATCAGGATTCGCGGCTCAGCCGCCGCATGACGCCCGCCCAGACCCTGCCCGCAACGACCGCCGCGGCCACCGTGGCTCAGCAGCAACCTGCACCGGCCACTCCGGCCAATGTCCAGGCGCAAGAAGCCGCCGTCGACCGCCGGGAAACCCAGGCTCAGGTCGCCCGCCAAGCCGCGCCGCAGGAGCCCACGACGACCGACGTGCAGCCGGCAACCAACCTGGCCCGCCGGACGCCCCAGCAAGCGCCGCAGGCCGAATCGTCCGCCACGCCGACGCTCGAGCGGCAGGTCGCACGGCCGATCCGAGTCCCGCGGACCGAGGTCGATCTGGCAGGTGCGCCCTCGGTCGCCCGGAGAACTCGTCCCGACGAGATCCAGCCCCAGACGACGTCGGCCCAGCGCCAGGCGACGGCCAGCCCGGATCGCCCCCAGCAGCCGGCAGAACCGACGCCGGAAGTCGAGCGGACCGCCGCCCAAGATCCGCAGCGTCGCCAATTGCGGACGCAGCAGCAGCCCGAATTGGCCCAGGCGCCCGTGTCCGTGCCCAACCAGCGGACGCGGGCCACGAATCGGCCGGAAGTTGCTACCGCCGCCAGCGCGGTCACGCCGGCCAACACACCCTCACCGACCCGGCCGGAGCCCGCGGCAGCCGAAGCCGTCGCCACATCCGTGCCGCGGACGCGGACCGAGACACCGTTGCCGCAACAAACCGCCGCCGAGACTCCGGCCGCTCAGCCGCAACCCAGCGCCGTGCAGATCGCGCGCCAGGCCGCACCCACGCCGCCGCTGCCGCCGACGGATGTTCCCGACGCCCCCACGCCGCAGCGACAGACACCTCGCCGGACGATCGCCTCCAGTACTTTGGCCGATGCGACTCGCCCGGCGCCCGTGGCGAACGACAGTCAAGCCCAAGGCTTGCAGCCCAGCGCGACGGCCGCCGACCGGCAAGCGACCGCGGACACCCAAGTCGCGCGAACTGCCGCGGAACCTCCGACGCCCGCGCCGGCGGTGACGTCGCCCACCACGCCCACCAGTCCGACCCGTCCGCCGCAAGCCCCGACGGCGCCGCAGGTGGCTCAGGCGGAACCGCCGGCGCCAGCGCGCCGAGCGCCCAGTCCGTTGCGGCCGGCGGTCCCGACCGCAGCGGACAACGTGGCTGCCGCAGCCGCGCAGCCTAACGCGACGGCCGCGACGCCTCAGCCGCAAGGCGGATCGCTGGCCCGTAGCGCGACGCAGACACCCGTCGCGCCGGCGCTCGCTGCGCCGGCCGAACCCGCCGCGCCCGTACCAAACGCGACGGTCCAACTGCCACCACGCAAATCGCCTACAACGGCCGAGTCGCCAACGGCCGCCTCGACATTGGCCGCCGCAGCACCTCGCCGCCAGACGGCTGACCGCCCCGCGCCGGCAACGGCGACGGGCGCCGAAGCCAGTCAAGCAACGCCCGTCGGCGCCAGCGGCGAAACGGCCGCCGCCCAGCCTGCGGCGGTCGCCGTGACCGCCCCCAGGCAGGCCGTTGCGGGCAGTTCCGCCGCCGCTGCTTCCGCCGAACCCGCGGCCAGTGCTCCGGCGATCGCTGTCGCCGCGGCAGCTCCGCAAATCGCCCGACGCCCGGCCGAGTCGGCCGGTTCGGAAATGGCCGAAGCCTCGACCGCGCCGGCAGCGACGCCGCGCCGGCAAACCGCCGCGCCGCAAGTGGCCGCAGCCACCGGCGCAGACGCCGCCGCGGCCGCAACCGGCGCCGCCGCTCCGGCCCCCGCACCGTCCGCCGTCGCGACTTCGGCCGCCCGGCAGACGCCTTCGTCCGGCGCGATCGGAGCGCCGACGGGCGCTGCCCCCGCCTTGGCCGCCGCAGGAACCGCGTCCCCGGCGGGAACCGCTCAGTCGGCTACGCGCCGGCCCAGCGGCGAAGAGGCTCCGTCCCTCGCCGCCTCGCCGCTGGCCTCGACCGCCCGCCGCCAAGAGGTGGCGACGGCGCCCCACCTGACGACGATCGCGGCCGACGTGGCGTCGCCCGCCGCCGCAGCCCAGGGCGACAGCGACCAACCGCGGCCCTCGTTAGCTACCGTGGCTCGCCAGCCAAGTGCTGATCCTACGGCAACCCGCAGCCAGCCCACTCTGGAGACGCAGGCCGCCAGCACGACCACGCAGATCGGCCGCCCAGCTTCGCGGCCCTTGCAGCCCGGCGATACGCCGAGCATCGCGCCGGATGCCCCGCCGGCGGCAACCGTGGCCCGGGCCACGACGCGCACGGCCGTCGCCGCGTCCCCGGAAAATGTGGAAAGCCCGGCGGCGGCTGAGGCGGCGCGAGGCGTTGGCAGCCCGTCCGCAGAACCGGCCCGGATGGCATTGTCCAAGGCTTTGACGGGCTTGGCCGGGATCGGTCAAGGCCGCAACTTGGACCGCGCCCAGCCCGCCGCCGACAGCCCTGCTCTGATCGCGTCCGCCGCCGCACGCCGCTCGCAGGCCACCCAGGAAACGCCACCCGGTCCCGCGCTGTCGCCGCAAGCCGCGGCGCTGGTCCGCCGCGCCGCGGCCGGCAGCCAAGTGCCCACGGCCAGCTTGCAGGCTCAAGCGGACGCCGAGATCGCCTTGGCCGCCGGAGCCCAGCAGGCCGACCAGCTGGCGGCCAGCGCTAGCGCTGCGCTGACGCGGGCAGACGCCGCCGCGCCAGCCGGACCGGTGACGGGCACGACGGGCGCTACCGAAATTGATCTGGGTCCCAGCCGAGCCGTTTCTGAAGGCCAATCCGGCCGAGGCAGCGGGGGCGGGCAACCGACGCTGAATTTTGACACCGACGCACCCCGAATTGCGCGTAGCAGTAATGTCGGCGGGGCTCCGCAGGCCGCTCTGACTTCGCCGACCGCAGCCGAGGTTCCCACCGCGCCTGCTGCCACCGGCGGCAGCCAGCCCTTGATGCCGTTGGCCGATCTGGCTCCAACCGCCATCGCCCGCACGGACGCGGGTGGGCTCAGCCCGTCGTCGGGCGGCCCCGCGCAGAGCGTTGAAGTCGGGCCGCCGACCGAGGTCAGCATCGCCCGTTCGGCCGCCGAACCGGCACTGGCCCGCGCCGAGCTCTCGCAAGCGGTTCCCGATCCCACTGCCGCCGGTGGCGGCACAAGCGACGAGGAGGAAGAGGAACGCAAACGGCGGCTGGCGCGCGCGGCAGCGCAAGCCATGGCGCTCGCCACGCCCACCACGGCGGAAGGGATCAACACCCAAGCAGAAGCTGCCGGCGATGCCAGTCAAGCGCTCGCGGCGCTCGGCGCCGCCGTCGGGCGAGCGTCGGCCGCAGACGCAGCAGCCAGCGGTTCCTCCACGCCGGCAGCCGAAGCCGCGCCCGGCGAAACGGCGTCAGCCGCCGGATCTGCGCCCGTGGTCGGCCGCGCCGAAGTTCCACCGGACATGCCGACGGGACCGGCAACTCTCGCCGATGGCGCCGCCGTCGCGCGTGCCGCGCGAGGTCCGGCGATTCCGAGCACCTCGCTGCAAGCGGCATCGGCCGGCGCGCCGGCCGGTACGGAGGCCGCCCCCGGAGAACAACTGGCAGCCGCCGCGGCCACCGGCGTCGCTCGCGCCGAAGCTGGACCACCGGTCGCCGCAAACGCCGCAGCCGGCGTGACCGCGGATGTTGGCCAGCCGGCGTCGGCTGCTGCCGCGAGCGTTGCTCGAGCGGAACCCGGTGCTGGCAGTCCGGCGGTTGAGATCGGGACGGCAGCGCCGCAAATGGCTCGGGCCGGTCGTCCGGCGCCAGGTGCGCCGTCGCTCGAAGTCGCGGTGGTCCTGCCGGGCGTTGCCGGCGGGACGGCGGACAGCCGTGGCGCAGCCGGTCAACCGGCCGACGCGGCGGCGACCGCGCTGGCTCGAACGGAACCCAGCGTCGCTGCGCCAGCTGGCGGAAATCCGGGTGACGTGCCCGCGAGTTTGGCCACCGAAGCTGCTGGCATGATCCCCGCGGCCAGCATCAGTCGCACGGCTGCCGCCGAGACCGCAGCCGGCGCAACCGCTGCGGGAGGCGGTCAGCCCGACGTGACCGCCGATGCGCAAGTCGCGCCGACCTTGGCCCGGCGCAGTGGCGGTGACGCCGCGCGGGCTGCCTTGGCAGGCTGGACTCCCACAACGGCTGCCGCCGCACCGGCCAGCGAGTTACTCGCGGGCGGCGGCCTTGCCGGTGCGCCGGTCGCAGGCCCGGATGCTAATCCGTTGGCGGCCAGCGCCATCAGATTGGCCGGCGGCGGCGGACCGATGGCGGGCCCGGCGGCGGATCTTGACGTGCCGGCCACGGCCTCTGCCGCCAGCGGCGGCGAACTGCTGGCCGCAGCCCAGTACCAGCGGGCCGAAGCCGCCGAAGGAGCGATCGGCGATCCCCAGTTGGGCGGCGGAACCGCTGCGCCGACTCGCGCTGCGGTTGGTCCCAGCCTGGCGGCCGACATCCGGGCTCAGGCGGTGGAACTAGCCGGAATGCCGCAGTCGGGCGGCGTCGCCGACGGCCGGCCGCTGGCCTCGCTGGGTGGCGAAGCCCGGAACTTGCCGGCTGGCCGAGTCGCTCCGCCCAACCTGGGGCCGGTCGGGGCCATGGCAGGCCAGCCGACGATCGACGTGGCCATCGTCGGAACGCCCGGCGTGGCGGCCGGAACTCGCCTGACATCGCCCAGCACGGCGGACGGGCCCGCCCTGGGGCAAGCGGCTAACCTTGGCGCGCCGCTGAAACGATCGGAACGCGCCGCGTTGCCAGCCGGTTCGGTCGAAGTCGCTATGGTCGACGTCCCCAGTCGCGGTTCCTTTGCGGCCGACTCGCGTGCGGACGCCGATCACAGTCCCGGCGACGCGCTCGGCGATCTGGACATGTCCCGTCAAGCGACCGAGGGCGGCTTGGCCGTCAACCTCGACGCCGTCGAAGGCCCCGGCGGCCTGGGCGCAGGGACGTCCGTCGACGTGGGCCTGAACAACCGCCGGGCCGTCCGCGACAGCATGCAGGTTTCGGTCAACGCCGCGCGGTTTGTCCGGCACCAGGTGGGCGGTTTGCCGTCCACCAGCACGGCGGCGATCGTACCCACCGAATCGTTCAGCCGCCGCCGGCCGCGCGGCACGGAGGGCGGCTGGGGCGAAGGTCGAGGCAGTCCGCCGCCGCTGACCGAAGAGACCGTCGACCTGGGCCTGAACTTCCTGGTGCGGCAGCAATTGGCCGATGGCAGTTGGAGCTTGCAGAGCATCCCCGGCGAGCCGGCGTCGCTGATGACGGACACCGGAGCGACCGCCCTGGCCTTGCTGGCCTTCCAGGGCGCCGGCTACAGCCACCGCGAGCACCAATACGCCGACGTCGTCCGCGGCGGCATCGACTATCTGCTCAAGAGCCAGAAGCCCGACGGCGACCTGTTCCTGCCGATGGACGAAACGTCCAATCAGAGCGTTTGGCTGTACAGTCACGCCCTGGCCACCCTGGCCCTGTGCGAAGCTTACGGGATGACGCAGGACCCGAGCCTCAAAGAGCCGGCCCAGAAGGCATTGAACTTCATCCTCGCGTCCCAGCATCCCGAGCGCGGCGGCTGGCGGTACGCGCCGCAAGTCGGCAGCGACACGTCGGTCAGCGGCTGGATGATGATGGCGCTCAAGAGCGGCGAACTCGCCGGCCTGACAGTGCCGAAGGAACCCTACGCCAAGATCCGCCAGTGGCTGGACAAATCCCAAGCGTCGGAGCGTCAGCCGCATCTGTACCGCTACAACCCCCTGGCCCCCAACACACCCGAGCAGGCTCACGGCCGGGAGACCAGCAAGACGATGACCGCCGTCGGCTTGCTGATGCGGTTGTACTTGGGCTGGCAGCGCGACAATCCCAACATGGTCAACGGCGCCAAGTACCTGGCGGAAAACCTCCCCTCGCTAGGCACCGCCCGCCAGCCGCAGCGCGACACGTATTACTGGTACTACGCCACCCAGGTCATGTTCCACATGGGCGGCGATTACTGGAAAGCGTGGAACGACCGCCTGCACCCCCTGCTGACCGAAGCCCAGCTCAAGTCCGGCCCGCTGGCCGGCAGCTGGGATCCGCGTGGCACCATCCCCGATCGCTGGGCCCCCCACGCCGGCCGTCTGTACGTCACCACCATGAACATCCTGTCCCTGGAAGTCTACTACCGCCATCTGCCCCTGTACGAAGACACGTTGAAATAGGGTCAAACCACGATTGGTTGTGGTGCCAGTCATTTTCAGCGCTCGCCAAACCGGCGTGCGTGGTCAGGAATCCCGGCAAGCTCTGCGTAGCCGCATTCGCCAGAATGCGGGCTTTCTTCGCGTTCCCGCATTCTGGCGAATGCGGCTACCGGCCAGAAACCACGGCCACACACTTCTGGCTCCGCCTGATTGGCGGCGGGACGGCAGGGTGTACAATAGGACGGCGCGTCACAACTGGAACTCACTCCCAAATTTCACACCTCTGGAGGAACTGCGATGCTCAAGCTCTCGTGGATTTCTACTGCCCTGATTCTCGCGATTGCGTCTGCGTCCTGTGGGGCGGACGCTTCGATCACCTTCAAGAAGATCCGGCTGGAAGACCAATTCTACGCCGAGGGTGCGTACTACGCCGACTTTAATCGCGATGGCAAGCTGGACGTCGTGGCCGGGCCGTTCTGGTACGAGGGGCCGGCATTCGAGAAAAAGCACGAAGTTCGGCCGCCGCAAAGCTTCGACCCCAAGGGCTACTCGGATAACTTCCTGACCTTTGCGGGCGACTTCAACGGCGACGGTTGGGCGGACATCTTCTACGCTCCGTGGCCGGGCAAGGAAGGCTATTGGTACGAAAACCCGGCCGGCAAGGACGCGGCCTGGAAACAGCATCTGGCCTTTGGCTGCGTGGACAACGAGTCGCCGATGTGGGGCGACGTCAACCTGGACGGCCGGCCGGACCTGGTGTTCAACACCGACGGACACCTGGGTTATGCTACCTGGGACCCGGCCAAACCGGATGAAGCCTGGAAGTTCCATGCGATCACGCCGAAAGGCAGCTATCACAAGTACACCCACGGCATCGGCTTCGGTGACGTGAACGACGACGGACGTACGGACATCCTGGAAGGCAACGGTTGGTGGGAACAGCCGGCCAACGCGGCCGAGGGCCAGACGTGGACGCTGCACCCGTTCAAGTTCGCGGACGCCGCCGCTCAGATGTTTGCCTATGATGTGGACAGCGACGGCTTGAAGGACGTGATCACCGCCTGGCATTGTCATCTGTACGGGATGGTCTGGTATCAGCAGCAGAAGAACGCTCAAGGCGAGGTTTCCTGGCAGCAGCACGTGATCCTGCCGTCGCAGCCGGACATGAACAGCAGCGACTTGCGGGTCAGCCAGCTGCATGCCATCGAGTTGGTGGACATGAACGGCGACGGACTGCTGGACGTGTTGACCGGCAAGCGGTTTTGGGCGCACGGCCCCAAAGGCGATGCCGAACCGGATGCCCCGGCGATGGTGCTTTGGTTTGAATTGAAGCGTGAGCCAAACAAGACACCCGTGTTCATCCCGCACGTGATCGACAATGACTCCGGCGTGGGAACCCAAGTGGCCGCCGCCGACCTGAACGGCGACGGTACGCCGGACGTGATCGTGGGCAACAAGAAAGGGAACTTTGTTCATCTCAGCCAGAAGGCCGAAAAATGAATCCCCACACTCGCCGTCCCGCCGACCGCCCGAGCCGGCGTAACTTTCTGAAGTGCGCCGCCCTGGCCGTCGGCTCGGCGGCGGCGCCCTACGTGATCACCTCGAACGCATTGGGCGGCGAAGGCCGCCCGCCGGCCAGCGATCGCGTGGTGCTCGGGTACTTGGGCGTCGGCCCGCGGGGGATGGTCAACGTCCGGGACCAGTTGGCCTGTCCCGACGCCCAGCTGGTGGCGGTCTGCGACGTGTGGAAGGGCCGCCGCGAGCAGGCCAAGGCCGTGGTCGACGCCCACTACCACAGCGCCGATTGCCAAGCCTACCAGGACTTCCGCGAAGTCATCGCCCGCGAGGACATCGACGCGGTCGGCATCGCCAGCACGGACCATTGGCACGTGCCGATGACGATCGCCGCGGCCCGCGCCGGCAAGGACGTGCATGTCGAAAAGCCGCTGGGGGTCTGCATCGCCGAGGACTTGGCCTGTCGCGAGGCGATCCAACGTTTCGGGCGCGTCTTTCAGTACGGCACGGAGGCGCGATCGATGGCGGCCTGCCGCCAAGGTTGCGAACTGGTCCGCAACGGGCGGATCGGCGAGATCCGCGAGATTCACATCACGGCCCCCAACAGCGTTCGTGGCGGTTCTGGGCAGCCGAAACCCGTGCCGCCGGATCTGGACTATGACCTGTGGCTCGGCCCCGCGCCGTGGCGGCCGTACTCCGGCTGTCCCGACAGCGGACCGGGCTGGTTCCACGTGTACGACTATGCCATCGGCTTCATCGCCGGTTGGGGCGCCCACCCGCTGGACCTGCTGCTGTGGGCCTACGACACGCACTTGGCCGGCCCCTGGGAGGTCGAAGGAACCGGCGTCATCCCGACCGAAGGCTGCAACGATGCGGTAATCGATTGGGATTGCCGTATTCGTTTGGGCAACGGGGTGCCGTTGACATACCGTTCGCACGGCCTGAAGCCGGACCTCGATCCGCGGCTGACCCAGCTGGGGAATTACGCCCTGTTGATGGGCACCGAAGGCTGGATCGCATTGTACTACGGCGGTTTCGTGTGCGAGCCCGAATCGTTGCGTCAAGTCGTGCTGGGGCCGAACGACGTGCGTCTGCCGGCCAGTCCGAACCACGAGCGGAATTTTGTCGCCTGTGTCAAATCGCGAGCCACCCCCGTCAGTCACGTGGACGACGCCGTCCGGTCCGACATGATCAGCCATGTCTGCGATATTGCCATTCGCGAAGGCCGAAGGATCGTCTGGGATCCCGCCAAGGAACAGATTGTCGACGACCCCCTGGCCAGCCGCCGCTGCAGCCGCGCGAGGCGCGAGCCGTGGCCGTTGTGAACGGCACGGCGACAGAATGCGCCCGAATGGGTGGCGACGTGAGTTGGTAAGAACAAGACGATGCCTTGATTTGACAGTTGCGCGAGACGCTCGCGGCGGATCACGGCAACCCGACGCGTCAGCGAGGCGACTAACCTCTTACCTCGCTTACGCTTCGGATTACTTTGAGGTGTGTTCTCAACTCCGTGCGATCGAGTACTTTTCCCCTGAATCATGAACCCGGAAACCAACGTTTCGTCTCATCTACCGGCGAAAAACTCTGGCCATCCCCCTTGTATGAACGCGGCAAATTGATAAATATAAGCGGTTTACACCACTGCAATGATGCCAAACTGGTTCCCTTCTGGTGCTGAAGGAGAGAAGACTGCATGGGACGTTACGCTGGTCCGAAGGCGCGAATAAACCGTCGTCTGGGCGCCTTACTTTACGAGAATAGCGGTGTTGTGCGCGCGTCCGAGCGTCGGGAAGCCCCGCCGGGAATGCATGCACGTTCGAAACGCCCGTCAAACTACGGGACGGCGTTGCAAGCGAAACAGAAGATCAAGCATTACTACGGTTTAGGCGAACGGCAGCTGCGTCGTACGTTCGACGGAGTTCGGCACAAAGGAGGAGACATCGGCTTGATGCTCCTGCAGTTGTGCGAACGGCGATTGGATAACGTAGTCCGGCGGGCCGGCTTTACCAAAACTCGTCCGCAAGCGCGGCAAGGCATCGCTCACGGTCATTTTCAGGTGAACGGCGTCAAGGTCACCAAGCCTTCGTATGTGTTGCGGCCTGGCGATGTGATTACGGTCCGCAACCGCGAAAACCTGCTGATGCTGTATCGCGGACTGAGCGATCAATCGCAAGGCGAGCGGCTGGACTGGGTCGCGTTCGATGCGGAAACGCTGCGGGCCACGGTTCAGGGCACGCCCGGCCAGTCCGACATCAGCCTGCCGGTCGATGTGAACATGGTGGTCGAATTTCTGTCCCGTTAGAAAGACGGCCAAGCGTCCCGTTGTTCTCAGAGTCCCGTTGTTCTCCTTGAACATCTGACCGCAGTATCATGGTGTGGCTGGGGTCGAACGCGGTGAAACCGGCAAATCTGAATGCCGGTTTGGCTGCGCTCGACTCGCAGCCATTTTTGTTATAATCCCTTCTTTCGCAAGTGATTGGACGAACCATGACGCACGCACAGTTGGTCGTTCTCGGCGGCGGTCCCGGCGGTTATGCGGCGGCCTTTCTAGCGGCCGACGAAGGACTCGACGTGGCTCTAGTCGAATCCGAAGGCCGGTTGGGAGGCACCTGCCTGTTGCGCGGCTGCATTCCGTCCAAGGCATTATTGCACGTGGCGCGGGTCATCTCGGAGGTCGACGAGTTGCGTGAGGCTTGGGGCGTCGAGTATTCCGCTCCCAAGATCGAAATCGACAAAGTCCGCGCTCGCAAGGACAAGGTGATTGCCACGCTGTCCGGAGGGCTGGGGCAACTGGCCAAACGCCGCAATGTGCGGATCATCAGAGCCAAAGGTGTGCTGGAGAATTCGACGACTTTGAAACTCGAGGGCGCCGATCCCTCGATTCCCGAAGGCGGCAGCATCACCTTCGATCATCTGATATTGGCGACGGGTTCCACCCCGGCGATGCCTCCGGTATTTGACCTGGGTTCGGACCGCATCATGGATTCGACCGGAGCGTTGCGTTTGCAGGATGTGCCCAAGCGGCTGTTGGTCATCGGCGGCGGGTACATCGGGCTGGAAATGGGCACCGTGTACGCGCATCTGGGTTCGCAGGTGAGCGTGGTCGAATTAACGTCCGGGCTGCTGCCTGGCGCCGACCGCGATTTGGTGCGACCGTTGCACAAGCGGCTGAACGAACTGTTCGGCGACCGGATTTATCTGGATACCAAGGTCGGTTCGCTGGGGTTGCAGGGCGACGAAGTGGAAGTTGCTTTCGAGGGCCCAGCCAAGTACGGCGTCGAGCGTTACGATCGCGTGCTGGTGTCGGTGGGCCGCCGGCCCGCCAGCCGCGGGATCGGGCTGGAAAACACGCAGGTTCAGGTCAACGAACGCGGGTTCGTGGTCTGCGACCGCACGCAGCGGACGGCGGATCCGCACATCCTGGCGATTGGCGACGTGGCGGGCGAGCCCATGTTGGCGCACAAGGCGTCGCACGAAGCCAAGGTCGCTGTAGAGGTCGTGCTGGGCCGGGCGGCGGAGTTCGACAAAATCGCGATCCCCGCAGTGGTCTTCACCGACCCGGAAATCGCCTGGGCCGGATTAACGGAGGAGCAGGCCAAGCGCGAAGGGCGGCCGGTGGAAATCGCCACTTATCCGTGGGCGGCCAGCGGCCGGGCCCAGGCCCTGGGACGCATCGAAGGGCTGACCAAGTGGCTGGTCGACCCGGAAACCGAACGGGTCTTGGGCTGCGGCATGGTGGGGCCCGGCGCCGGCGAGATGATCGCCGAGGCCGTGCTGGCCATCGAAATGGGCTGCGAGGTCCGCGATGTCACCGAAGCCGTCCATCCGCATCCGACCCTGAGCGAGACGTTGATGAATGCGGGGGAAGTTTTCTTTGGAACCGCAACGGAGATCTACAAGCCGCGGCGGTGAGAACCGACAGGCAGAGTCGCCTTTCGCTCCGCGAAAGGACGTGCTTTCGCGGAGCGAAAGCCGACTTTGATTGACTTACAAACCCTGACACAGCGCGGTCGTGATCCAATCCGATTCTCGAAATCCGAACATAGACCGTAACCCGAAGCGCCAGCGAGAGGGCTAAATTCATGACCGATACGGAAACGATCGAACAAGAACAAGCGGAAGAGAAGCTGGAAGAAGCCTTCTTCAGTCAAGTCCTGGACGTCGATCCGGCCGAGACGGCGGAGTGGCTCGACTCACTGCACTACGTACTGAAGAGCAAAGGGACCGACCGGGCCAAGTTCCTGCTGTCGATGCTCCATAAGAAGGCCACGCTCGCAGGCGTAGATCTTCCCCTGGAGGCCAACACCCCCTATGTCAACACGATCCCGGTCGCCAAGCAGCCGGTCTATCCCGGCAATCGCGAACTGGAACGGCGCATCAAGAGCATCATCCGCTGGAATGCGATGGCGATGGTCGTGCGGGCCAACCGCGACTCGGAGGGCATCGGCGGGCATATCGCGACCTTTGCTTCGGCGGCCACGCTGTACGAGGTGGCCTTCCATCACTTCTTCCGAGGCCGCGGCGAGACCGGCTACGACGGCGACCAGGTCTACATCCAGGGGCACGCCTCGCCCGGCATTTACGCGCGGGCCTTCCTCGAAGGCCGCTTGACGGAGAAGCACCTCGAGAATTTCCGCCGCGAGTTGCAGCCCGGCGGGGGGCTGCCGTCGTACCCGCATCCCTGGCTGATGCCGGACTTCTGGGAATTCCCCACGGTCTCGATGGGCTTGGGACCGATCATGGCCATCTATCAGGCCCGGTTCAACAAGTACCTCCGCGATCGCGGCATCAAGGACACGTGCAACCAAAAGGTTTGGGCGTTCCTGGGCGACGGCGAATGCGACGAGCCGGAGACGTTGGGCGCAATCACGCTGGCGGCCCGCGAAAAGTTGCACGATCTGATTTTTGTCATCAACTGCAACCTGCAGCGGTTAGACGGCCCGGTGCGCGGCAACGGCAAGATCATTCAAGAGTTGGAGACCTTTTTCCGCGGCGCCGGCTGGAATGTGATCAAAGTCATCTGGGGTGACGACTGGGATGCGTTGCTGGAAAAGGACGAAACCGGGCTGCTGGTTAAACGCATGGAAGAGTGCGTGGACGGCCAGTATCAGAAATACACCACGATGCCCGGCTCGTACATCCGCGAGCACTTCTTTGGCAAGTACCCGGAACTGTTGAAGCTGGTCGAGAGATTCTCGGACGAAAAGCTCGTCAAGATGCGCCGCGGCGGGCATGATCCGGAGAAAGTCTATGCGGCCTATCAGTCGGCGATGGAGAGCGAGGATCGCCCGACGGTCATCCTGGCCAAGACGATCAAGGGCTACGGCTTGGGCGAAGGGCAGAACATCGCGCACGGGAAGAAGAAAGCCAACGAAGAGGAGCTGCGCGAGTTCCGCAGCCGATTCGGGATTCCGGTCTCCGACGAGCAGATCGACAAGACGCCCTTCTACCGCCCGGCGGAGGACAGCCCGGAGATCCGCTACCTGAAAGCACGCCGCAAAGCCTTGGGCGGCTACGTGCCCAGCCGGGCTACGGCCGTGCCCAAGCTGGAGGTGCCGACGATCGCCGAGTACCAGGAGTTTCTCGGCGGCAGCAAGGGCAAGGAAATGTCCACGACGATGGGTTTCGTGCGGCTGCTGGACAAGCTGTGCAAAGATCCGCGGATCGGCAAGTTCGTGGTGCCCATCGTGCCCGACGAATCGCGGACGTTCGGCATGGAGGGCATGTTCCGCAAGATCGGGATCTATTCGCACGTCGGTCAGTTGTACGAGCCCGTGGACTCCGAGCAGTTGATGTACTACAAGGAAGCCACCGACGGACAGATTCTGGAAGAAGGCATCACCGAGGCCGGTTCGATGGCCTCGTTCATCGCCGCCGGGATTTCGTACAGCCAGCACGGGCTGAACATGATTCCCTTCTTCATTTATTATTCGATGTTCGGGTTCCAGCGGATCGGCGACCTGATTTGGGCGGCGATGGACTTGCGGGCCAAGGGATTCCTGATGGGCGGGACCGCCGGCCGCACCACGCTGAACGGCGAAGGCCTCCAGCACCAGGACGGCCACAGCTTGCTGAATGCGATCGCCTTCCCGATGGTCCGCGCGTACGATCCCGCGTACGCCTACGAAACCGCCGTCATCGTCCTGGACGGTTTGAAAAAGCTGTACGCCGACGGCGAGACCGCCATCTACTACCTGACCGTCGAAAACGACACCTACGCCATGCCGGAGATGCCGGCCGGCGCCGAGGAAGGGATCATCCGCGGGCTGTACAAGCTGTCGTCGGCGGAGGCGGGCGGCAAGGGAAAGCGCAAGCTGAAGGTGAATTTGTTCGGCAGCGGAGCGATTCTGAATTCGGCCTTGCGGGCTCAGCAAATCCTGGCCGAAAACTACGGCGTGTCGAGCCATGTGTGGAGCGTCACCAGCTATACGCAACTGTGCCGCGACGCGCAAGAATGTGCCCGCTGGAACATGCTGCATCCCACGGCCGAGCCGCGCAGGAGCTATTTGGAACAGGCCCTGGACGGCGAACAGGGCCCGTTCATTTCGGCGTCCGATTATGTGCGGGCGCTGGGCGAGCAACTGCGGCCCTGGATTCCCGGCGACTATTGGGTCCTGGGTTGCGACGGCATGGGCCGCAGCGAAACGCGTGAAGCCTTGCGGCGGCATTTCGAAGTGGATGCCGAATCGATCGCGATCGCGGCCCTGTACCGGCTGCACAAGCAAGGCGACGTCAAAGCGGAGACGGTCGCCAAGGCAATCGACGACCTGGGGGTTGACCCCGAGAAAAAGAACCCGTTGTGGGCGTGAGGTGAAAACAGCCATGAGCATCGAAGTACGCGTCCCCGACCTGGGCGACGGCATCGAATCCGGCGACGTCCTGGAAATCCTGGTCCGCGAAGGCGATCAGATCAAAAAGGATCAGGGCATTGTCGAGCTGGAGACGGACAAGGCCACGGTCGAGGTCCCCAGCAGCCAAGCCGGCAAAGTTTCCAAGGTCCATATCAAGGCGGGCCAAAGCGTCAAAGTGGGCGAGGTGCTTGTGACGCTCGAAGCCGCCGCCGGCGCCGAGACGCCCGCACCACCGGCCAAGCCGGCACCACCGGCCAAGCCGGCACCACCGGCCAAGCCCACGCCCGCGGGCACCGCCAAGCCCGCAGCGACGAAAGACCAAGCCAAGCCGCAACCCGCCGCCGCTCCGCCGCCGAAGCCGACCGCCGCGGTAGAGGCCGCCATGTTCGTTTCGAACGAGCCGCCGGCCAGCCCGGCCACGCCCCAGCCAGGCAGTACGGCGGCGTCGGCCTCCATTGCCGCCAGCCCTTCGGTGCGGCGTTTTGCCCGCGAAGTCGGCGTAGACCTGCGGATGGTCCATGGCAGCGGCCCCGGCGGGCGGATCTCGCGCGAAGACGTCTTGGAAGCCGTCCGCAAAGCGAGTCAGACCGCGGCCGCCGGCGCACCGGCCGTCCGCGCGGGCCCGGGCGAACCGTCCAAGGACAACTGGGGGCCGATCCGCATCGAAAAGATGCCCAAGATTCGCCGCACGATCGCGATCCAGATGCTCAAGTCGTGGGAAACGTGCCCGCGCGTCACAAACTTCGACGACGCCGACGTCACCGAACTGGAACGGATCCGCGTGTCCAGCAAGGCCGACTATGCGGCCCGTGACATCAAGTTGACCTCGTTGCCGTTCGTGATCAAATCCGTCGCCATGTCGCTGCGGAACCATCCCGTGGTCAACGCGTCGCTCGATATGGAAAACGAACGGATCATCTACAAGGATTACATCAACCTGGGCATCGCCGTCGATACCGATCGCGGTTTGGTGGTTCCGTCGCTGCGCGGTGCGGACCGCTTGTCCATCCCGGAGATCGCCCGCCAATTGGCGGTGACTGCCGAAAAGGTCCGCAACAGCGAGTTCACCATCGACGACCTGCGCGGCAGCACGTTTACGATCAGCAACCTGGGCGCGGTCGGCGGCACGTACTCGACGCCGATCATCAACGTCCCCGAGGTCGCGATCCTGCTGGTCGGCCGCTCGCGCAAGCTGCCGGTGGTGGTCGAAAACGACCAGATCGCCGTCCGCCTGGTCATGCCGCTCAGCCTGTCCTACGACCACCGCATCGTGGACGGCGCCGTTGCGGCCAGGTTCATGAACGACATCATCGGCTACCTGGAAGCCCCCAGCCGGCTGCTGCTGGCGCCATGATGGGGACGTTGTTGCATCACCGCAGCCAGTTCTTTGCGGCCTGCCTCGCCACAAGTTTACTGCGCCTTGGCGATGCCTTCCGCCCCGAATCTCTCTGCCCTCAGGAAGAAAAGACGAAGCCCATGAATCCGTCAACTCTCCGTTGCCTGCCACAACGTCAGAACCCGAACTGAAGCTGGGTCCGCAGCAGCCAGCCCTCGGAACCCGGCAGCATATCCAAGCGGGGACTGCTCAGCGGCATGCCATTCACTCGGGACACGTCCAGAACGAATTTGGCGTTATGTCCCTTGAGATACCAAGCGGCGCCAACGCAGGCCTCGTCGGTACTCTGCCGCGTCACACCCAGGGTTCCCGAATCTCCGGCAATCCGCGACCAGCGCGCCAGCAGTTCCAGCTTCGACGGAACCACGAACTGGCCCACCTGCAGATTGAATCCATGGTCCGACAAGCCGGGAACATCGCCGCCCGGGAAATCTGCCAGGCAGCGCCAGTAGTATTCGGCGATCAGCGACCGCCCGCGGTGCTTCCAGTGTGCGTCGACGGTGTACATGCCGATGTCGTACGCGGTCGCTACGGGCGGAAGCAGGCTGGCCAGCTGCGCTCCGGAATCGACAACGCGCGGCTGACTGAAATCGTTGGCTCCGATGGCGTCCACGCGTGTCCCGGCCAGACCGAAACCGAGCCGCAGCGCCGGCTCAGGATGCCAGCCCAAATCCGGCTCGCCGTCACCGCCGAACTCGCTGAACAAATCCGTGTACACCCGTGCGGACCAAGCGAAATTCTGATCCAATCCGGAATCGCGGATGTCGGTGTCGGCGCCGGACTGAAAACCGTTAAAAATGGCCGTCTCGAAGCGGATCGGCGTCGACCACGCCTCCAGTTCGCCAAACAGGCCGACGCCGATGCTGCGGTTCAGGTCGAAGAACAGGTTGGACGTCGAGCGTTCGGTGAACTGAAGTCGTCGTCCCGACTCCTCGCGCGACCGGCTGAACGGGACTTTCCACTTGCCCGCTTTGACGCCCAGTTTGTTGGCGTCGTACCCGAAGAACTCGCAGCCCAAGTCGTAGGTCACGTAGTAGTCCAGAAAAATCGCTTCCGACGCTTGATCGCTGTTCCCGTCGAACTGAAAGAAGTACTTCAGGCTGGGCGAATACGCGTGACCACCCAGCCCCAGCCGCAAGCGCTCGATGGAGAACAGATTGAGGTCTTCGCTGGGGTCCGCCGCGTTGAACAGCGTGTGCCGCAGTTGCAGCCAACTGTTCACCCGCAGGAAAAACGGAAAGTCGCTCGTTGCCGGGCTGTCCAGACCGTGATTTGCGATCACGAAGCCGCTGTTGTACCCGACATAAGATTCTGACGGTGGGAGTGGCTCAAACATCGCCTCGGCGTCATAGGAAGCCAATTCGGCCGACGGCAGCCGAACGGGCGGCTCGGCCAATTCGCTACCCCGCCAACCGCCACCGGCCGTGTCGGCTCGCACCCCTTCGTCCGCAGCCCCGTTGCGGCCGTGGGCGATCGCGACCAGGACCAGCAGGGCACCAAGCAGATAGCCTTGGCGGCTACGTCCGCTGCGGATCGTACGGCGTCGAGGTTTCGGCTCGTTCATCGGGAGCGTTTCAAGAAAGCGGTGGGGGCGAACCGGTTTCGCGACAGATCGTCCGCCTATTTGCACTCGTCTTCCGAGCAGCCCCCGCGGCCAAATCGCCAGGTAATCCCCGTGCCGACCCAGTACGACTCGACCGTGGCGGTCGTGACGCCGAAGGTCTGCGATTCCTCAAACATGCCTCCGGCGAACAGATCGAGATCGACGCCGGGCAGCACGTCCCGGACGCTTACGCCGCCCGTGATGCGGTCTTGCGGAATGGCCGCGAACAGGGCTTCGATGTACTGGACCTGCTGGACGCCGCTCGGCGGAACAACTCCGCCGAGGCGGTCGCCGACCGAATCACGCATAGGGTTTTCGTTCCAGGCGTACCCGACGCGCAGACGCACGCGCTGATTGATCGCGTACTGGGCACCCAACTGGAGCGCCCACTGATCGTTGAAGAGTTGCCCGAACATTTCCGTATCGCTGTATTGCTGGTAGACCGCATCCAAGGCCAGCAGCAGACGGCCATCGAGGAGACTCTGGTTCGCGATTCCGAAGCCCAGGGATTGCGGACGATCGGCCGAGATGTCGAGGTAGGTGCCGGGCGGAGGAAGGGGGAAACTGACAAGGCTCTCGAAGGTATAAGAAGCCTTCGATTTCCAGAAGAATCCCAGGTTCGTATCCGGGGTCAATTGGTAATCCAATCCAAAGCTGCCGCGTAACGCGTAATCGATCGACGAACCCGTGATTCCAACGAACGGCCCGCCCAAGTTGGCATTCGAGAGGATGATTGAGGCGCCGAACGACAAACGATCCGTCAATTGGACTCCGGCACCCGCCACAATGTCCAGAGCGACAAGATTGGCGTAGGTTCCCTTGGACTCCGGGACCTCGCGAAAATCCACGCCGGCACCCGAGCCGGCCATCAGGCCCAGGCCGATCGTCATCGGCAGTCCCCAGGCAGTGAAGTCCTGCGTCACGCCAATGTTCGGCGCGGCGATGCCTTGGGCATCGGATTTCGCAGCAAAGGGATCGACGAAGGGCAAGGGTTCGGCGACCGACAAGCTATAGGTCGGTTCGATCCACGCTCCGCCAAGCGCGAACTGCGTCCCGCGGTACTGCGTCAGCGTGGCAGGATTGCCGTAAATCGCCGACTGGACGTCTTGGGGCGAGGCAATGCTAGCCCCCGCCATTCCGCCCGAAGCGGGCATCAAGTTGTTGAACACCTCGACGCCAAAGGACTGGGCGTGGGCAGCCCGGGCGGAGAGGAGAACGAGCGTCAGCAGCAACGTTATTCGTCGGCAGTTCATTTTTCGCGGCTCCGCATTAAACACAATAGAAATGGCTTCAGGGCGGCGATGGGGCGGTTTCGTCAGGACCCATACATGTCGTGTTTTCGGCAGACGCGTTCCGAACGGAACAGCGATTTCCCGGCCGCGCGATCCGCGCATGTGAGAATCGCCCCACCGTTCGCGATGACCGGCACAGTTTACCGGCTTCCGGCGACTGATGTGTCCGCGTCTCACCGAGACGCGGAATCCGGTCTCGGCGTCATGGGCGAGCGGCGGAAAATGGTCTACCCAGCTGAAGGACGGGTAGGATTGTCCGTCACGGGCTGGCGAGCCAAACAGGTCGTCCAACGAATTCGGGCTCATTCGATCTAGAAACGTTGGATCTTCGTCCGGCGGGTCGCAGGGCGGCAGCAGGTTGTCGCTAAGGACGGCGGTGAGGCACCCTCGGACTTCTGACGTCGGCCCCCAGGCAGAACCGCTTGGGAACTGTCCGATTCGGAAAAAGGCTGCGTTCCTCGCGTCCAACGCGAGAAACGCAGCCCTTGGCAATTCACCCGGATCATGGCCGACCGCGGAATCAGCCGGTCGCCTGGGGCATGCGGAGCCGCTTGTTGATGTCGGTTTCCAGCACGCCAAAGACGGCTTCGTGCCGCTGGACGGACATCGACAGCGCGCCCAACAGCCGCTTGGCCGTGAAGAAATTGACGATGATCCGCTGGCCGACCTTGATCGGTTCGGTCGGAATGCCGACCGGTTGCGGGTTCAGGCCGAAGTCGATGATCAATTCTTCGGGGGTGCCGGTGACGCGGCAGAAATTCGCGTACAGGGCCAGAATGCTCGAGTCGTCGACCCGCAACTGAGCCTGGGCCGGACGTGCGGCGGGCGTCTGGGCAGCTTGGTCTTCCGCAACTTGAGGCGCGTTCTCTGACATACTAACTCTCCTACCTCTCCATAAATGGTGCAAACAACACAAACACTTCGGGTTCTTCGGAACCCGTACGGTTACAACTCAAAGTGGAACGTGCGGGCCAGGAACCGATAGAGACGCTGGCCCAAGGATTGCCATTGGGTGTAGATTTGGGCGCGGCCCTTCATGCCGTTGCAGAGCAGGCCCTGCAGTCCGCCTTGCTCGTCCAGCGGGACGCGGGCGTGGTAGGATGTGCTCAAGGGACGAACCGCTCCGGAACGCTCCATCTTGGTCTCCAACCGGCCGCCCGCTTGGCTGGCCAGACTATCCGGGACATCCTTCAATTCCACTCGCGCGACCTGTTCGACGCGGCTGGTCAGATACCGCCCCGGATAAGCATCGGCCTCCAGTTTGACCTCGGGCTTGGCATCCTTGCCCATCGCCGCATCCACCAGGTCGATGTCGGCCTGGTCGACGATCAGCAACGCTTCCAGTTTCCCCGGGTCGCCGACGCGGCAGAGCAATTCGCCTTCGGTATAGGCCGCTCCCAGGTTCTTGGGTGCCAGCGGCGAGCCGCTCCAACCCGGCAGCCGGCCTTCTTCCATTTCGTCGCGCGAGGGTCGAGGCGGCGCGGGGATCACCACGCCGGCGGCGGGTGCGGTGATTTGCAGCCGCGCCAATTCCCGCTGTTGTTCCGCCAATTGCTGCTCCGTCGTCGTCAACAGCTCGGACAGTTGGCCGAGCTGCAGCCCGGACTGATCGTCGTGAAAACGTTCGCGTTCGACCGTCTTCAGCTGGACTTTCGTCTTGTCCAACTGGCTGGCCAGTTGCAGCACGGAGAGCTCCAAATCGGCATTCTTCAGTACCACCAAGGGTTGCCCCTGCTCGACGGTCTGTCCTTCTTTGACGAGCAATTCATCGACCAAACCGGGAACCTCGACGTACACGGACGCGGCATCGCGAGGGCCGATTTCAAACTCGCACTTGACGCTGTGCGGCAACGGCAGAAACACGACGGCCGCCAGCAGACTGGCGACCACCGCCAGCGATGCGATCACCCGATGCTTTTTCACCTTGTGCATCCTCCCCGGCATATAAAAGAACCGCGCCAACTGCCACAAGGGCTGAACAATCAGGCCAAAGAACCCGGTGGCCGCGACAACTTGTCCGACGACTTTCAGACCGACCGGCTCGAATAACTGGATCAGAAACATCACGATGGAGAACACGACGATCCAGCGGTACACCACCGCAGCCACCGTGTACAGCCCGAACAGGATGCGGTTTTTCTGCGGCAGGAAGGGGTTCTCCGGCTGCTCCAGCCCCAGGCACAGTCCCACCATGAACCGCTTCAATACCTCGGTGGACTTCTGCCGCAGATTGGGGATCTCGGACAGGTCCATCAAAATGTAGTAACCGTCGAACCGCAATAGCGGGTTGCCGTTAAAAATGAGCGTGCTGACCGAACAGATGAACATGACATTCAGGCACAAATTGTTCAGCAGCGTGGACCGGTCGCTGAACCACCACAGGAACGTCGCGATTGAGGCCATCACCACCTCGACGTACATCCCCGCAGCGCCGATGATCGCCCGCTGCCATTTGTTGGGCAGCATCCACGAATCGGACACGTTGCAGTACAGGCAGGGCGTGAGCACCAGCAGCATGAAACCGATCTCGTGGCACTCGCCGCCGAAGTGCTTACAGGATAATCCGTGGCCCAACTCATGCAGGACCTTGACCACCCCCATCGTCAGCGCCAGATAAATCCACTTGTCCGGCGACCGGGGATCAAAGAACTCATGCATCGTCGGCAGGCGGGAGTAGAATACATCGTACTGGACCGCGATCAACAGCAGTGCGGCGAGGCCCGTCGCCAGACACATCGCAACACAGAGGGGATGAAAGATCCACCAGGTGAAACGATAGATCCAGTCCAAGAACCGTTCCGGGTCCACCCCGCGCCAACGCAGGGCAAACACGTTGCTCAGCCGCCCCAGCCATTCGCGGCGTTTCTTTTCGTCTCGCCGCTTTTTGAGTTGCCGACCCTGGCCTGCGGTCTCGGAGATCACCAGTCCGCTGCGGTGCAACATGCCGATGAACTGCTGCAGGTCCTGGAACGTGAGCTTCTGCGGGGCGAAATCGGCTTCGAAGCGCTCTTTGATCGAATCCAACGTCGACTCGCCGTCGAGCATCTGCAGGATCGCGAATTCCTCTTCGTGAAAACGGAAGTAGTTCAGCCCGACGGGTTCCTTGACAACCCAATAGCCTTCGCCGTGGTAGCGATGCTTGCGGACCAACAGGTCCGGGCGCATGCGCAGCGAGAGCGTTCGCGACGTGGTGCTGACCAGACTATCCGCAAGCGTTGCCATGGACGCGTCGATTTCCTGTGGCGCGGCTCTCCAGGGCCATGCCGGTTTCCTCGGTATTTGCGTTCGATTGCACGGCGCTGGAGAGCCATGCTACAGGGAACCGCCGACTTGGCGCGTGCGGGTCCGCCGTTCCGGCCTCACTAACGTTAAGCGGCGGGTTTCAGGCGAATCACCATGCCCGCCGTGGTGCCGGGCCGCAACAACCACGGATAACCGCCGCGGCCGGGCGGATTATCGACTTCCGCCCAGACGCGATACTCCCGGTTCGAGCCCACCACCGGATTCACGTAGCTGATCTCTCCCGACAGTTTTTCCGACACCCCGCCGGGCAAGCTGACGGTGATCTCGACCTGAGCTCCTTCGACTTGTCCGGGGGCGAACTCGCGGGCATTGACGAACCCCTCGATCCGCACCCGGTCCATGCGGACGAACCGCAACACGGGTTCACCCGGCTGGACCCATTCGCTTTGACGGCGGAACATCTCGACCACCACGCCGTCGAACGGCGCCCGGAGCGTGCGCCGTTCCAGTTCGTTGTCGGCCGCTTCCAACTCGGCCGCCGAAACGTTACGTTCCAGGGCCGCAATCTTGAGCTTCATCTCCTCAGCGACACAATCCAGGGCCGCTTTCTCCCACTGCACCCGCTGTCGGCGGAGTTGCGTCGGGGGGACGGCGGAACCGCCGCTGTCTTTATTGATGGCAAGCGATTCCTCGTATTCGGCTTTGACCACCTCGATAATCGCCCGTTGGACCTTGACCTGCGAGTCATCCGCCGCCTTCTGGTCGGCCACATCCAGTTTGTATTTGGCCGCCTTCTGCCGCAGCAAGGTTTCCGTTTCGTCGACTTTGCCCAAGACTTCACCCGCCTTGGCCCGCAATCCTTCCTTGGCGACAAGTTCCTGGAGCACGCCCGCCTCTTGGGCCGGGAGACTGACTTCGTCGATCAAGGAAATCAGGCAATTCGGCAGTTCCAGGACCGCGGCGTTCGGGGCCCGGCCCAGGTCGGCAGGCTGAGCCGCCAGGATCAGGTTCGCAATCAGCACGATCGTCATATTCATGGCTCAAGGGCTCCGTTGGGAACGGCGTGGAAGCCGGCGAAGCGGGAAATCGGTGTTTCGGAAAGTTTGTTCGACGCTGCGCTACGAAAGGTAGAAGAAGACGTGGGTCTGCAGCCACTCCCAGGCTTCGTGGAACCACACATAGCCAAGCGCCTTGCGGCCGCAGAACACCTGGCCGGTAACCGTGGCACCGGGATGCGGGTCGCCAAGTTCGCTGCGGTCGATATCCACCTTGACCTTCACGATGTTGCCTTCGCCCTCGCGGACTTCCGTAGACTCTTTGACTTCGCTGACCTTGCCACTCCGCTTCGATCCCGGATCGGTGGCCAGCACATAGCTCACTCGTTCGCCCGCCCCTGGATAACGCGTCTGAAGTTCCTTGTCGGCCCGCGCGCGGCGCACATGGCCGCCGCGGCTCTCCCGCATGTACAACTCGAGTTCCCAATCCCCCTTCGGATCGGCAACGCTCAGCAGCAACTGACCGGTGGTCACCGGGCGGTACATCAGGGACTTTTGGACGTCCCAGGACATCATGACTTCACCCGCGATCGGGCTGCGGATTTCCAGCAACTCGCGTTTCTTGGTCAGCAATTGATACTGTTCATCCAGCGTGACGAGTTCCTGTTCGAGTTCTTCGGCCTCGCCGGACAAACGGATCCGCTCGATCTCTTCGCGCGCCCGCAGGTCGGAGCGGGCCCGCTGCTCGAACAACGACCGCCGCACGGAAACCAAGCGGCTGCGTTTGACTTGAATCTGACCAATGATGTCCTGGTACTTGACCTCCAAGTCGGTGTTCCGCAGTTTGATCAGCAGATCTCCCGCTTTGACGAAATCGCGGTCCTTGACTTTGACATCGATCACGTCGCCGTCGACCGGGACGAACACGTCCCGCTTGACCACCGGCTGCAGCGTCCCCTTGGCGCTGGGTTCAAAATCTTTTCTGACCAGGAACAAGGCGAGCACCAGCACGACCAGGGCCACCAGGGCTGCGACGGTCTTGGGCATGTTGCGGGCGTTGAACAACCAGCGCGACTTGCCGATCGTCTTCCACAGCGGCATCAGGAAGATCCGTTCATGGTCGACGGCATTGGTCAAAGCCCGGGCGCTGTGTTCGTAAACCAAGTCCGTCCGCGACCGGAGCACCTCCTCCGGGAGATCGCTTTCGATCTGCTCGACCACCAGCACCCCGATGATCTCGTTCGCTTCGTTGCTCTCGCTGTCCGCTTCGCCGGTGGCGTTTTCCCGTCCGTCCCCTGCGCCCTTGGGACGCCGCAAAGGGAGAATCGCCAGCCGCTTGGTATGGGACTCGTCGATGTACCGGTCCAGCGCTTCTTCGACCTGCGGCGGAAGGTCCTCGTCGGTGCCGTCAAACCACAGCGATTCGCCGGTCGCGACGACGCGCGTGGACAGCTTGCCCAGATGCGTGACGATATTGGAGCGGTTCTCGATGGTGTCTTGCCCGCTGATCGCTTCGATCTTGCAGATCCGGCCGCGCATCAAACCGACGCTGATGCGGTCGCAGCCCACCATCCGCCGGCCCTCGTTGACGATCACATACGCGGTTTCGCGCACATCCAACTGCTCGTGAACCAGCCGCGCAAAATGGTCCGCCTGCTCCCACAGCGAATGCCGCGTGCTGATCTGGCGCAGCTTGCGGGTCTTCAACCACTCCGCGGCCAGCTCGCACATCTGCATCAGGAACTTGAGATAGCCCCGTTGCGTGACCGGTTGGGCGTCCGGACGCTGAAAGATCTCCACCACGCCTTCCACTTGGTTGTCGCTGCGCATCGGCGCCAGGACCAGCAAGAAGCGTGTGGGATTGGCTGCGCCCTGCTCGTCCGCCGTGCCCGACTGGGGCGGGATCAGGCTCGGCTCGCCGCTGGCGGCAACACGAGTCAGCAGCCCGAAATGCCGCGTTGCGTCCTCCGAGTCCGGCGCCAGCAGCGTCTCGCTCATCTTGATCTGGTAGGCCAAGTCCAATCGCCGGCCATCGCGGATCACCCAGACGGCACCGCCGATCGCCGCCAAGGCGGATACGATCCGCTGCAGGAAGGCGGGATAATACTCTTCCGGCCCAAGGTCGCTCTTGGACAGCTGCGCGATCTCGCTTACCAATCCGCGTATCTGCTGCTTGGTCTGCTCGATGGTGTCTGCATTGACTGCTTGGTCGCTGGACATTTCCCAACACCGTTTGATCTTAAGTGGAGATCACCGACAACACTGTTCGACGCCCGCGCGCTGGATGCGCAGATTTCAAGTAACAATCGAACCCATCGAAGCCAGAAAACAGTTAAAATCGAATTGTAACTATGATGCCAATCTGCGCGATAAGTTCCAGCACGTGAATCTGGAATTCCCTCAGGAACTGATCGGAAGCCTGTGAATTTGCGCAAACCTTTACGGATAAACCAATTTCGTGCCCTTCGAACCGATCCGCGCGATCTCGCCCACGGCCGGGATTTCTCCGCAGGAATCCGCGAGTCCGCGACCTTCGATCCCGCGTGGAGGTAGCTCAGGCCGCATCGCGTACAATCCTCGCTCGCGATGTCACAGTACCAATAAGTCGGGTTGATTTCAAGCATGGGCACTTGAAATTCAAGTAAAAAATAACGGTTGATTACTTTGATAATGCTTGACTTGGCAGGTAGTATCCGATTAGCATACGGGTCTGATTCGAGTGGAATGGGATCGCGCTGAGTCCCAGCTCACGTTCTTCACGCACAGGAGTGCGGGTTTGTTCGTGATGCTGCCGGCCGCCTTCGACGGGGCATGGCGGCTCGTAATTCGGGTTCGGACCCGCGGAACTCTCGCTCGAGATTCAAGTCTAACTGTCCGACCTTGCGTCTCACCGAAATCTGGCAGGGAGCCAGCATCGTCGGTCGGCTAGCACGGACACCGAGGAGACCGATGTGAACAGTCGGACGGGAACAGTGATCGCGGACAGGTCCTACAAGACGTTTACCGTCGGGATCGACGAGAACCTCGATCGCACGATCGACGAACTGAAAGAGAAATTCGGCAAGACGTCCCGGGCGGACGTGTTTCGAATGGGGATCGCGTTGCTGAGGGTCGCGGCCGAGGCGAAGGATCGCGGTTTGAAGCTGACGATTTCCGATCAAGACGACGTGGTCAAGAAGGAGATCGTGATCGCGTGAGGCGGCAGAGCGGAGACAAATCCGAAACTCGAAATCCGAAATTCGAAACAAATTCGAAGCCCAAAGTCCGAAAGTTCTAAACGTGCCTGGCGAAGCCGTTCAAAAACGAACGAGACCATGTCGCGAGTTTCTTTCGACATTCGAATTTCGGATTTGTTTCGGATTTCGGATTTCGGATTTTGAAGAAAGATTCGAGGGCTGCACGTTGTCGTGAAAGGGCCTAGTCGGGCGTATCCAAGTACGGGTCCTGTCCCATTTCTTTCTGCAACTTCTTACGCTGCTTTTCGTGGTACAGCAGCACATTCCGGTCGCGGAAGTGACGCCGTTCGACGATCCGCTGCGCCTTGCGGAAAGCTCTGGCCAGGCGATCGACCTGACCCGTGGTCCGGGCGCCGAATTCCTTGAATTTCTCGGCCTTCTTCGGTCCCAGGCCGGATTCCAAAATTTCGTCCTCCAGGGACAGGAAGTAACGGAAAGTGCCGGGGTCTCCCTGGCGGCCGCAGCGGCCGCACAGCTGCCGGTCGATGCGCGCGGCATCATGCATTTCGGTCACGATGACGTGCAAGCCGCCCACCTCCGGCACGCCTTCACCCAGCTTGATATCGGTGCCTCGGCCGGCCATGTTGGTCGCGACCGTGACTTTCCCCGACTGGCCTGCGAGCGCGACGATCTGGGCTTCTTTAGCCACTTCATTGGCGTTCAGCACCTGGTGGGGCGTGCCTCGCTGGGACAGCAACTGCGACAGATGCTCCGATTTGTCGATCGAGCGGGTGCCGATCAGGACCGGCCGTCCTTGCTGGTGCAACTCGAAGATCTCGTCCGCGATGGCCTGCCATTTGGCATCGTTCGTTCCAAAAATCCGGGTCGGCAACCGCCGCCGCTGCACGGGTTTGTTCGTCGGCACGGCGATCACGCGCATCTTGTAGATCTTGCGGAATTCGCGGGCCGAAGTGCGTGCGGTCCCGGTCATCCCGGCCAGATACCGGTAGCGGAGGAACAGATCTTGGACGGTGATCCGGGCGGCTTGTCCCGTCGGCACGGTGACTTCGACACGTTCTTTGGCCTCGATCGCCTGATGGATGCCGTCGCGCCACTTGCGGCCTTCGGCCAGTCGTCCCGTGAACTCGTCGACGATCACGATTTCCCCGTCGCGGACGACGTATTGCCGGTCCAAATGGTAATCGCGGTGGGTCTTGATCGCCCGCTCGATGTATTGATACAGGTCGACCAGGCCCACGCTGCGGAGTAACTCCGGCTGGGGAATCGTCCGCAGGAACTGACGCCCGGACGCGGTCAATTCAGCTTTCTTGGTGTCGTGGTCGTAGTCGTAGTGTTCGTCCTCGATGAACTCCGGCGCATGCTCCGCGGCCCACTGATACGTGGCGACGACTTGCTCGCGCGCCTTGTCGCCCAGCGAGCCGATAATCAGCGGTGTGCGGGCTTCGTCGATCAATACGCTGTCGGCCTCGTCCACCAAGGCAAAATAGGCGCCCCGCTGCACCGGTTGCTCGCCGCTCTGGTCCCAGCGCTCGCTGCTGCCCTCGCCCAGAAAATCGGCCGCCTGCCGTCCCATCCGGCGCAGCAGCAGCCGGTCCCGCAGGAAGTCAAACCCGAATTCCTTGGCGGTGCCGTACGTGATGTCGCAGCCGTAGGCCACGCGGCGTTTGTCCGACGTGTCGGGGGTCTCGATCACGCCGATCGTCATTCCCAGCAGGCGGTAGATCGGGGCCATCGTCTCCGCGTCGCGGCAGGCCAGATAATCGTTCACCGTGGCCAGGTGAGCGCCCTTGCCGGGCAGGGCCCGCAAGTACATCGGTAGCGTGGCCGTCAGCGTCTTGCCTTCGCCCGTGTCCATTTCGGCGATGTTCCCGTAGAACAGCGTCATGCCGCCGATCATTTGCGTGTCAAAATGCCGCAGTTCCAGCGTCCGGACGGCGGCTTCGCGGACCAACGCAAAAGCCTCGACCAACATCCTGTCCAAACGCTCGCCGCTTTTGGCGCGAAACCGCATCGACAAACTTCGCTTCCGCAACTGGGCGTCGGATTCCTGCTGCAGAACGGGTTCGAGTTCGTTGATCTGCTCCAAAAGGCGTCCCCAGAGCGCCATCCGGCGCGCGATGGGGCCACCGAAAGCCGTGAGAAATCGGGCGTGCAGCCCGCGGGGAAGCTTGCTTAACGGATCGCGCGCGGTCATCGGTGGTTTCGTTCCTTCGTGTTCAGTTGAACGGTCAATCGGCAATTGCGTAGCGACGATTCCCAGGCAGCCGGCATTATATCGCGACCCGGGGATTTCTCCATCGCATGTAATTCGTGGCAGGCGAAAGCCATCGCACCTCAACGTCTGTCCTTGATCGGATTGCGGCGCAGAACGCCAGCATCGGATCATCGTAACCCGAAGCGTCAGCGAGGAGATTACGCTCTTCCTCGCTGACGCTTCGGGTTACGATGTGCAACATTTCGATCGAGGCCCAATACTTTATCTATCGGCACGGTTTGCCGGCGGGAGCCCGCAACTTCGCTACAACCCTTCAAATTCGTCTAATCGGCGCGGCAGATACAGCCGACATAAACGGTATCAACGATAGATGCGCCGGCCGCCATGCGTGTTCCGCAGGAAGGCGGAAGGTCGCGTCTCGCCAGGGGGGCCGCACAAGGGGTAGCGGCTGTTAAGCGGGGGTGGCTGCGCAAGATTTGTGTGGTGTGACGGATCTGCTCGATATTCCGTAGCTGCCGGACGATCTTGTCGTTAGCGTGGTAACGAATACTCAGCCGAAGCGGGTTGTAATCATGAAATCAAGAATCGCCAGACTGACGGTGGTAGCGATTGTGCTCCTGACGGGAGCTTCCCAGATCCATGCGGAGGACGCGGCCGCTGCGCCTGGCGGTTCGCCGTTTTCCCAGGCTCCCGGCTTTGGGGCGGAAGCGAGTTACAGCGGCTATATCGGGGACGATTCCGAGTTGCAGGAGCCGCCGGAGATCGCTGACACGGCTCCTCAAGCGGTCCTTGCGAACGAGCCGGCGAGCATGAAGTACGATTCGCCGTACGATTCCAGCAAGAAAGATGGCAAGGCCGGAGCTGGCAAAGGAAATCACTCGGGCGGCGTTGGGGTCTACAGCCCGTGGGTCAGCTTCGAATACATGAACACGTGGCTGCAGGGCCGCTTTGTGCCGCCGCTGGTGAGCACCAGTCCGCCGGGGACGCAGGGTGTCGTGCCCGGCTCCACGGTCTTGTTCGGCGGGGAAGATATCAGTGGCAACCGGCAGGCGGCTGGCAAACTGTCCGTTGGTGGCTGGTTTGACGAGTCCGAGCGGCTGGGGGCCGGCGGCAAGTTCTTCGAAGTTCAAACGGAAACCGTTGGCTTCCACGCCGCTTCCAATGCCAACGGCAGCCCGCTGCTGGCCCGTCCGTTCTACGAGACTTGGCCGTCCGCCAGCGGTGGCGTTGGGCCGGCCTCGTTCCTGGTCACAGGCCAAACCACCGTCGGCACGCTGCCGTTCACGTTGACCGGAGATGTTCAGGCCATTACCCAGACCGACGTGATGGGCGCGGAGGGATACCTCCGGTACCTGCTGTACTGTGCCCCGGGACGGCGGCTGGACCTGATTGGCGGATACCAGTTCTCACGAGTAGACGACCGTCTGCAGATCAACAACAGCACGGACTATCAACCCCAGATCTTTGGCGCCCATTTTGAAGCCGAGGATCTGTTCGACACGCAGAACAAATTCCACGGCGGCGAGTTGGGCTTGTTAGGTGAATTCGGCCGGGGCCCGGTGACTCTGTCGGTCTTGGCCAAGGTTGGCTTGGGCAATATGAACGAAGTGGTCAGCATCGCCGGACAGTCGGCGTTGACCGACGCAGGCGGATTCACGTCGTACTACAACGGCGGCATCATGGCATTGCCCACGAACATTGGGACCTACAAGCAGGACAAGTTCGCGGTAATCCCGGAAGCGGAAATCAAGCTGACCTTCAAGCTCACGCGGCGCCTGGAAGCCACCGTCGGCTACGACTTTATCTACTGGAGCACTCTGGCCCTGGCGGGCGAACAAATTGAGACGGGTGCGGGCAACCTGCCGGTGGTCAATTCCAGTCAGTGGTTCGGGGGTGCCCTGGATGCTACGGGAGGTTCGCACCCCTCGTTCAGCGGAATTAAAGATTCGAGCCTGTGGCTGCAGGGCCTGTCGGTCGGCTTGACCCTGCGAATGTAGGCCAGTCGCCCGGGCGACCGAATACCGCTCCGGGATCCGAGAAGCCGGAGACCGTCGAAGCAGCGGGGCTAATCAGCCGGAGACTCCGGCCGATCAGCCCCGCTGTCCTTTCTTGGTGAAGATCGTGCCCGGGAGGTTGACGGGAAAACAAACTTCTCCGCCCCACGCCTCCATTTAAGACGTGGAACAGCAATCTACTTCCGGCCGGTCCAGAGATCTGACATCCTGACATAGGGGCAGGGCACGCCAGCGAGCCCTGCCCCTATGTCAGGATGTCAGCGCACCGTTGCCGCGTTGGTAGACCACCTTCACGTCGTAGGGCCCATCGATGCTGTCGGTCTGAGAACGCAACGCCATTGGCTTGCGGTCCCCACTGTCGGCACCCGGATCATCCGGCCGGTGTGGATCAGGGCGAAACCACTGCGCGAAGAAGATGTACCAGCGCCCCTCGACGCGGTAGACTTTCGCCGCCTCGGCACCCGTTCCGGCGTGGATCATCTGGCCCTCGTCGAGCAATTCCCGTCCGTCCCAACTCATCTTGAACAAGCGGAGCTGATTGCCCGGCTTCTGGGCCTCCAAGCGGCCGAAGTTGCACACAAGGTACGCCTGCTTCCCTTCGCTGTCCCAGTACACCGCCGGATCGGTCCAGCCAGTCTTCCTGAGCATCAGATGCGGTTCGGTCCACGGGCCACGGATGTCCGCAGCGCTGCTCACGTATAGACCGTTGGTCGTGTCGATCTTCAGTTCCCAAGACAGTCGGGGCCACGCGTGGCCAATCGTCGGCCAGTTGACCATGTCCTTGGATTCCTGATCGTGATGTCCTTGTAACGAAAGGAGCAGCCGTTCGCATGACAAAACCGCCGATTGTTGCAGCCATGGTAGCAGGCGGTCTCAGCGTCGGGCATTCCAGTCATGGGCGGTTGGATAGCTCTTGGCCAGACGCCAGCGAACGGATTTCCGCCTCGCCCAGCGCGCGACGGTACAGCCGCAGGTCCTTCATCCGCCCGTTGAAGTAATCGTGCGGACCGAAGCCGATCCGCAGTGGCGACGGCGCGGAGAGGTCATACTCCGCCGGGTCGAATCGGGAAGACTGGGCCATGCACTGGCCGTCGATGAAGAGCTTTAGCAGGCCTCCGGCCTTCACGGCGACGATGTGTCTCCAGCCGGGCGCCAGTTCGCGATCGTAGGTCACGCACTTGCCGGCCTCCAACGAAAACACGTGTCCCGACGGCAGTGTCCCGGCAAAAAGTTTGCCTTGGAAGACGGCCATCGACCACACGCGCCGGTAAGTGACGTCGGGCGTCGTGTCGAGCTGGCCTGTCAAGGTCCACTGGTCGGGACCGTCGTAGCGAAAGACGGCCCCCAGCGGGAGCGTGCCGGCGTAGAGCTTTCCGTTGTAGACCGCCACGCCCATCACTTCCTTTTCCTGACCCAACCGCCCCACGTTGGTCCACTGGTTCTTGGGCGGATCGTAGACGAAGACGCAGCCGGTCGGCCAGGTACAGACGTAGGGCCGGCCCTGATGTACGGCGAAGGAGTAAACCTGCGTCGTATCGGGCACCTGCCCCAGGTCGGTCCATTTGGATTGGCCGTCATAGCGCACCAGATGTCCCTGGTCATAGCTGCCCCCGTACAGAGCACCGTTGTAGACGAACAGCGGCTGGACGCGCCGGCCGGGACCGCCGAAATGCGTCCATTGGCAGCCGCCTTCATAGCCGTAGAGCCCCTTGCCGTCCTGGTACAAGGGCGTGGCGTAGAGCTTACCTTGGAAGACGGCCATGCCGATCACCTCGTGCGCCTCGCCCAGCTTGCCGCAGTCGGTCCATTTCTGCCCGCCCTCGTACCGGAACACCCAGCCGCCGGATCGCCAGTTGGGCGACTTGACCAGCGCCGATCCCTCGGCGTTGTAGCGGGCGCTGCCGGCGTACAGACTGCCTTGGTAGACGGCCAGGGAGCCGATGGCATTGGCCTGGCCGGGACGGCCGCAGTCGATCCACTTGCCGCCGTCTTCGTAGCGATACACGTGACCCGCTTCGTGCTCCCCTTCCTCGTACGTGCCGACGTACAACTGGCCGTCGTACACGGCCATGGCCATCACGAAGCGGGCGTTACCCGGCCGCCCGCGATCGGTCCAGGCCTGGTCCACTCGGCCAGCGTCGATGCCGAACGCGAGATTCCGGTAGTTGGATTGCGAGGAGGTCACGCCCGCGCAGTTCAACAGGCTTAACGTAAAGCCTGTCCGCGTGGCCGGGTCGTACTGGCTGAGAATGTCCCCCGGGACGTCATTCAACTCCGCCTCGGTATGAACCCAGACAGCGATCGAGAAGTCCTGCTTGCCCAGCTTCAGAGCGTCCGTGACGGGGACCTCAATGAAATCCTCCATGCCATCAAATCGCGAGCCGTCTGCGGCCGTCAGGTCCACGCCGTGGTTCACCCCATGATTGCTCTGGCCGGAGCCGTCTCGGCAGTCGCCCGCGAGCTTCCAGTGCCCCACTAATTCGGGCTGCTGTTGGGCCGGGCACGTACCGCTGAGGGCACACCACACCGCGAGACTGTAGGAGATTCGTGTAATCATGGCAACCTCTAGGGGGCATCTTCCGGGCCTTGTTCTCCGTCACGAGCTGGATGCGATTGGGCCGGTCCAAGAAGGGGAAGTTCAGGACGCCGGGTTTGGCCTTTCATCGCTTGGCCTACGGCCTGGAGTTGTTCGACGAACGGCTGCGGGATCAAGCCGCTCTCCTGGATCGGAACGTCGTAGGTTATCACGCCGCCGTTGTCGGCGACCGACCTCGTACACGCAACGACCTGCTCGTCGGACCGTTCCGGCCGGTCGCCCTTGCACCAGCTCTTGCCCAGGTAGGTCAGGATGTGAAACTGCACCTTGTGACCCTCGCACTGCAGCCAACGACCAGGACAGGACTCGATCGCCTTGGAGAGCTTGGGAAGATTGACTTCGCCCGCCGTGTAGTCGTCGTACTTGGTGTGGCAGATGACCGGTACACGAACGCCCGGATTGAAGGCGACGATCGCCTCCGGGTTGCCGGCCTTCAGGGCCCGGGCGAAGCTGGCAAAGTTCGGTTCGTCCTCGAAGCGATACATCTCGTCGGCGAAATAGCAGCCGTCGATCCACCAGCCGGAGACGCCCGTGCCCCAGCGGAGCGACCACTCTCGGATGATGGCTTCCCAGTTCCGTTGGAACTCGGCCAACCGTCCGCCCACCGGCTCGTCCGGCAGTTGCCATCCGCCAGGGCGGCCCCACTGCCAATCGAGTTTCTTGCGGGCGACTTGGTCGGCAGCGGGTGCCCCGCTGGGCAGGTAGACCATCAGCCGGATCTTCCGAGCCGCAAGGGCCTTCGCGAGGTCGGCGACCAAGTCCCGGCGGGAGCACTTGCTGGGACGGATCCCCACGATCTTGTCGTAAGTGGCGTTCGGCGCGCAAAAGTGCCCCGAGTTCTGCCCGAGGGTGAACAAGAGGTATTTCGCGCCGGTCGAGACGAGTTGATCGGCCAGCCCATTGACGTCGAACGCCTCGACCTGCTGGTTCCACATCTCCGCCGTCAACTCCGCTCCGCCTTGGGAACTGGGCGGTGCGCCCAGGTAGTGCGTCATCACGCCCCAGCCGGCCTGGTGGAACCAATCGGTCGGTTCGGCGCCCCTGGCAAACTGGAGTATTGTCGAGATCGCAACCGCTCCAACGGCTTGAAAGAAGATTCTACGTTCCATAGCAGGTATCCTTTGTGCCGCTCGCCGCAGACCACGGGAAGTACCGGCCCGACCGGATTCCGAAGAGCATCGTCTGTTCCAAATCGAGCGGCTGGGGCGTGCGTCAGTTGCTCGTCGCCGACCCCGCGTTGCAGAACCACCGCTGCCACGAACTGCCCTGGGCGGACTGCCCGGCGCATTGTCTCGGCTCCTTGGTCTCGTTCGTCACAGGTTCTCATGATAAAGCTGACACACGGGGATGAAAACTGGGGAACCCGGATTGCCACCGCCGTTCGCGCCTACCGCGTACCATCTCCCCTGCCTAGCCCGGACCGTCGAATACACCGAGTCGCACAACGGCCTCCCAGGAATCGAAGGCCGGGTCGTCTTATTGCGCGATTGAGTTTGAATCTGCATTTAACGGCCGGCTACGGCGACATCGGCTTCTGTGGAACCTCGCGTCCGCTACCGCGAACCAGCCCGCGCAGGTCATACACCCAGCACCCGCGCAACCCGTTGCGCCACCGGCCTGCAGGCACCGCTGATGAAGGCTAATGAAGTAGGGCAAGGCATCGCGGACGAATCCGTGGGCACGTGGGAAAGGAGCCCCACGGATTTGCGAGGGAAAACGAGAATTCGGGGGTCCGGTTGACGTCGTGCCCAAGCCCGCCTAGATTCCTGGAATGTTTAGGTGCGTATCCCTTTTGAGATCGGCGGCAGGCGGAGGCGATGGATGAGAACGAACGCGTGGCTGGTGATGGCGATGAGTTGTTTGGCGTTCGGTTCCATCGCGCCGGCGCAAGCGGAGCCGATCGGCTTCGAGGGCGCCCAGTGGATCTGGTCTGCCGACGGCGAGGGGGCCTCGACGGCCGCCGGCGCGAGCTATTTTCGGGCGGAGATTGACGCGCCGGAAAACCCGGCGCTGAAATCGGCCGAAGTGATCGTGACCTGCGACAATCTGTTCGTGCTGTACGTCAACGGCCGCCCGGTGGGCGAGAGTCAAACCGGGAACAACGCTTGGAAGAATGCCAAACGCTGGGACGTGACCGGCATGATCGTGCCGGGACGGATCGTCCTGGCGGCCGAGGGGATTAATACGCTGCCCGGCGCGGCGGGTCTGATCGTCAAATTTGTCGCTGAATTGGCCGACGGGCAGAAGATCGTCCTGGCCAGCGGCGGGAATTGGAAGTGCCAGGCCGTCGAGGCGGCGAACTGGCAACAACCCGAGTTTGACGATCAGAAATGGAACTCGGCCGTTGTCGTCGGCGACTACGGCGTCCGTCCCTGGGGAAACCTTGTCATCCCGCCCCTTGCCGCGTCGGGCGGCGAACGGGTGGGCGAGGTGGCCAAGGCCGCCCAAGGCGTCCGGCAGGAAGCATCCCGGCAAGGGCAAGTCGGTCCGGTTGTGCAGGTGGAGCCGGCCGCCGATTTCGCTTGGCCGGAAGCGATCGTGTTCGTCGGCGACGATTGCAGCTTGTACCGCACACCCGGCCGCGACCGCACGGCGTACGACAGCCTGAATGTTACCATCTTCAACCCGCGCAAGGCCCGCGTGTTTCCGGAACACGACCTGCCTGCGCCGATGAAGGTCGGGCACAAGCTGTTTGCCCTGACTCCGACGCTGCCAAACGCACCTCCACGCCTGCTGGTGGACGCCGGCCGCGGGGCGCTGGGCTCGCCCAGCGTGACCTTCGACGGTCAATCGATCCTGATCTCGATGGCGTACCAGGACGAACCGTTCTACCACATCTACCGCGTCCCGGCCGGCGGCGGCCCGCCGCAGCGGCTGACCGACGGCCCGTTTCACGACATCGACCCGGTCGAATTGCCCGACGGGCGGATCGCGTTCACCTCGACGCGAATCGGACGGTTCGAGGAGTACCACAACCCGCCGTCCAGGTCGCTGTTTGTCATGTACCCAGACGGCAGCGACCTTCGCCCGCTGACTCACACGATCATTTTCGACAACGAGCCGGAGGTTCTGGCCGACGGGCGGATCGTCTTCATCCGCTCGGACAACTTCTTTGACCGCGGCAAGGTGGAGACGTTGCTGCACGCGGTACACCCGGACGGCGCGGGAGGCTATACGGAGTTCGGACTGAACAACCGCCCGGAATACGGGCGGCGGTTGCGCGCGAATCTGTGCGGCAGCCCCGCGCCGCTGCCCGATGGCCGGCTGGCTTTCCTGTCCGGCCCCGGGATCACGGTCGGCAAGCTCGGTTACCCGCCGCAGCACTTGCAGCATCTGTCGGTTGCGGCGGGTGACGTGGCGGCTCTGCCCGACGGCCGGCTGTTGTGTACCACGGCGGTCAACGTGCCGCGCGAGATCGTGCAGGGGAAGGAGAAGAAGGTCATTCAAGAGCCGAGCTACGAGAAGATCGCGGTGCTGGACCCCGACAGCCGGCCGCCGCGGCTGACGGTGATCCACACATCCGCCGGCCACCCACTGCACTCGCCCGTCTACCTCGGGGCTCGGCCTCGGCCGCTGCAATTGGCCGCCAAAATGGATTTGACTCGGGAGCGTGATCCGCAAGCGACGGGCGTGCTATTTTGTCAGAATGCGCGATATACTCAGAAATCGACCGCCGGCTGGCAGCACGTGCGGGCCATCCGCGTGCTGGCAGGTGAGGGGCTGACGGTTCGCTCGTCCCACTCGTACATCGTCCATGCGGGCAGCCAAGTCACGGATTTGGGCACCGTGCCGTTGGCGCCGGATGGTTCCTTTGCCGTCGAGGTGCCGGCCGACACGCCGATCGCGGTCCAGGCGGTCGACGCGGAGGGGCGGTCCGAATTGAACGAGATGTCGTGGATCTACGTGCGGCCGGGGGAACGGCGAGGTTGCATTGGCTGTCATCACGACCGGCAAGTTGCCCCGCTGCACGTCGGCTCGCTGCCGCAAGCTTTGCGGACCCGCCCGCTGCGGCTGACCGGCGCCGGCGAGCCGTTGCGGTTCCGCGGCAACAATGCGGCGGTGACTGGGTTGATGGAGTTGCAATTCGACCGCTACCGCGAAGTTGCGGGGATCAACCGTCACGCCCGGGCCTTCGACCCGCCGGCCGCACACGGCGACGTGGCGGCACTGGTCGCCCAGTTGCGTGGCGACGATGAACCGCAGCGGATTTCGGCGGCCGCACGGTTGGCCGTGTTTCGTGATCCGGCCGCGGCACCGGCGTTGGCGGACAACCTGCAGGGCGGTTCCCGCGAACTGCGCGTGGCGGCGGCGATGGCACTGGCCGCCTGCGGCACGCGCGAGTCGGTGCCGCCCTTGCTGGACGCCCTCGCCGATCGGGAACCGCTGGTCGCTCAGGCTGCGGCGGTGGCCCTGGAGAACCTGACTGGTCACACGGAATTCTTCAACGCGTTCGTGGCCGCCGAGGACCGCGATCCCCAGGCGCAGGCGTGGCGGGATTGGATCGCCGCGCATCCTTGGGACGCGATCCAGGAGGAGTTGATCGCCCGGCTGGCCAACCCCGACCGCGACGTCGTCCGCCGGGCTGCCGTTGCGCTGGGCCACACCGGCAGCGCGTCCGCCTGCGGTCCGTTGCGGCAGTATCTGGTCCAGCACCGCGATATTAATCCGTATCCCGAGTGGAAGAAGACTCATCAGGTGGACGGCACCCAATTCAATTCGCTGTCCGAGGCCAATCCCCGCACCCTGCAGGCGGTGACCCGGTCGCTTGGGTACCTGCGCGACGCCGGCGCGGTGCCGTTGCTGGCCGAGACGCTGGCCCAGCACGATCATCCGGACACCGGCAACCTGTTCTTGGCCGAGGCCGCGGTGGAAGCCCTGGGACGCATCGGCACGCCCGAGGTCGAAACGGCGCTGATCGAAGCCTTTGCGGCGTTGGACGACTATCCCAAGTACACCCTTTGGTACGGCGACCATCCGGCGCTGATGGCCTGCCACGCTTCACCCGTCCACTACTTGATTGCCGCAGCGCTTGACACGCTGAACTCGACCCGCGCCCGCGCGATCCTTCCGCACCTGATCCGTTCACTGCCCGTGGACCAGGACCGGGCGTTGCTGCTGGAGAGCGACGACTGCGAGACCCTGACGGGCCGCGTGATCCGGCGCCACGGAGCCGAAGGAATCGTCGCCGAGACGTGCCTGGCGATGCTGGGCGACTCGCAAGCCGCGCGGGACGCGGACCTGGAGCAGGCCAACTCGACGACAATTCGCTGCTGGGGCGGTCATCCCGGACCGGAAATCCGCGCCGCCCAGGTGCTGTCGCTGGTCTGCCGCGATCCGAAGTACGCGCCGGCGATTCTGGCCGCTTTCGAGCGTTACCGGGCTCAGCCGGTCAACATTCCGCGGGTGTTCGACAAGGGCATCCCCGTGGTGCTGGAACTGCCGTTGAAGAACTGGGTCTGTTTTTACCTTGCGCGAGCGTTAGGCAATCTGGCCGCTCCGCAAACGGCGGCCCCTTTGGTGTCCGTGCTGGAGAATTCGCCGCCGGAAGCCTCGAGCGGGCATCCCGATCCGGTGGGGCCCGGCGTATTGTTCCTGCACAACGACTTGACGCCCTGCTGGCGAGCTGCGGTCGCCTGGGCATTGGGCCGAATCGGCGACCGCCGCGCCGTGCCGGTGTTGATGTCGATCGTCGGCAACCTGGACAATGCCCCCGATACGCGCCATGCATCGGCCGCGGCTTTGGGACGCTTAGCCAGTCCGGCCGACGCCGACGCGTTGCATGCGTTGGCCGACGGTTACCCCGAGGAATCGACGCGCCGGGCCTTGGTCCAGGCACACGCACGCTGCCAGCAAGTCTCGGGGGAATAACGCCGGCAAGCGAGGAGTGCGGTGCCTTGTTCGAGTTCACGCTTTAGCGTGTTGGGCGGTTCCTGCCCGCCTCAAAAAAAACACGCTAAAGCGTACATTCCAGCGAGGTTGGCACCTTTACAGGCGTGCAACCAGCACCCACCGCTGCAGAGGTCGGATTTCTCAAGAAAAGCTGGCAGACGATTCAGTTGGAGTACAGCCTTTAGGCTGCCCAGGCGGGCGAAGCCCGCCGCCGATACACGCTAAAGCGTGGACTCCAACCTATTTGGCACCTTTACAGGGATGCAACCAGCACCCAACCCGTCTCCCTGACACCAGCGTCTTGCTCAAGTTCCGCGCTCAAGGCAAGCCTGCCGCACTGCGAGGAGCATTTCCCAGAACGCAGGGGGCGGCGTGCGGCCCGGAATCACTTCGCGGAACCAACGGCATCCGTCCGTTTCTAGTGGCCGGAACAACCTTCGGCGCCGTGTGCTTGGCAACCGACGCCGGAGTCTTGGATTTCTTGCGCCAACCAAGCATCGGCCACTTGCCGCACGTCTCCGGCGCACCCTCGTACGACCGAGATGCCGTGACTGGACAACAGGTTCACCGCTCCGTCGCCCATATTTCCCGCCAGCATCACCTTGACGCCCATATCAGCCAACTGGGGAATAATGCTCGATTTGCAACCGCATCCCGCTGGTGGCGTCAGTGTTTCTTGGGATGTAATTCTTTGGTTGCTATCGACGGAAAAGACCGTGAAGGACTCGCAATGGCCAAAGTGACCGTCGATTTGCTGCCCCTTGGATGGTAACGCGATTTTCATTTGTTTCCTCATTTCGAAGTGAACCGGGCGTGAAACCAAGCGGCTGTTCTTGGCTCGACGAGGCAGGAGGCGACACAACCGTCTTTCGTCACGAATTAAAGTGGCGGGATCAGCTGGTTTCTATGAACGCATTTTATATCCGTGATTTCGCTGTAAGGAAAGGGCCACCGGACCGAGTTTGTTCGCGTCGCAGGTGTTGCGGTCACGAAGCCGCCGGCATAAGCTGTCTGCTTGCGGCTGGCGTCGGAGAGCCGGCGGGACGTGATTCGGACGAATTGTCGTCATCGCTAATTCACCTCGACGCAAGGGTGTTTGTGAAGAGTTGTGCAGAAGCTGCTTAGCCACCGCGGCAGGCGACGTGGCGAAAGCGAATCGTTCTGGTGAGAGGGAATGAGTTCGATGTCTTGTGTTACACGTTGCTTGTGGCGTCGGTCGGAACGCATCGTTCCTTGTCTGGTTCCAATTCTGCTTGTTGCCATGACGGTGTTGCTGCTCTGGGCGGGCATCGTACCGGCAGAGATTGCGAGTCCCGCTTGCGCCGCCGAAGTCTCGGGCCAGGCGGTGAAAGACGGCGAGCAGGCCGGCTCGGCCACACAGCAGCGTCCCAAAGACCGCCCCGCAGCGATCCGCGCGTTGGCGGTTCGGCTGAACATTGGGGTGGGAAACGTCGTGGCGGATATCGGCGCCGGTAAAGGCGGGGACACGTGGGTGTTCGCCGAGATTGTCGGCCCGTCGGGTGTCGTGTACTCCGAAGAAATCACGGAGAATCAGATCAAGTCGTTGCGGACGGAAGCCGAGAAGCGGAAAATGACGCAAGTCCGCCCCGTCTTGGGACGCGACGACAGTCCTGCTCTCCCGCCCGCGAGCGCCGATCTGGCGTACATGCGTTTGGTGTACCATCACTTCTCCAAGCCTCGCGAGATGCTGCGGGAGATTTGGCGGGCACTGAAGCCCGGCGGTTACTTCGTCGTGGTGGACCGCCTGCCTGGCACGCTGCGCGACTGGGTGCCCCGCGAGCAACGCACGAGCAAACACTTCTGGCTGGCCGAAACGACGGTCGTGCGCGAAGCCCGCGAAGAAGGATTTCGTTTTGTGGCCTGCGCCGATGAACTGTGCGAAGCGAAGGACAACCCTTTTGTGCTGATCTTCCAACGTCCCGAGAACCGGCTGGAACCCGGCAGCGACCCCGATCCTTTCCTGCCGCTGGCGGTCAGCGACGTTTCCGCCATGCTCCTGCCCCCCGGCAAACACGTTCAGCGTCCGGCAATCGTCGCGTTGGGACAGGCTCGGGAGTTGATCCCGCCGATCCTGCAGCGGTCATCCGGCATGGGACTGGAGATTGTCCTGGAAGAATGGGCGACCCAAAAGGACGAGCGGCCGCCGCTGCCGGCGGGCGTATCGCTGCCCTCAGTGCTGACGGACCTGGGCGATCCGCACTTGGGATCGGAGCCGATCGATGCCGTTTTCTTCCTGGATACGTACCACCTGCTGTTCCACAGCAAGACGCTGCTGGCCAAGCTGTATGAACGGCTGACACCCGGCGGCTGCGTCTACGTTTTGGACCGCGCAGCGAAAGAGCCGCTGCCGCGGCGCGACGCCAGTCACCGCCGGCAGATCGATCCGGAGACGGTGAAACAGGAATTGACCGCTGCCGGCTTTGCCCTGCAGTCCGAAGGCCGGCGTCCCGCTGCGGACCGATTCTTGCTCGTGTTTGGCAAGGCCAAACCCCACGCGGCGCAGTCCGCCGAGACGTCGTTGCCCTAGGCAACGGCGGCCGATCTTTGCAACAAGTGCCGGCGGATGCCAGACGGGACCAGAGAAGAAGCCGTCAAGGACGGCTACTCCCGGCCGCCCGGAAATCTCCCTCTTGTCCAACGTCGTCCGGGGCGGGCGGTTCACCTTTGGCTGCCCGCTCGGCCGTCTGTGCATACGACGTTGAAACACCCGCCCCGCTCTACTCGGACCGCAACGCCTCGATCGGCTCCAGCGATGCCGCTCGCATGGCCGGGTAGATTCCGAACACGACGCCCACCGCGACGGAGAAGATGAAGCCTACGGCGGCCGTGGCCAGGAAATGACGGTTTGCCAGTAGCCCAGCCGCGAAACCAGCATCGCCGTCGTCACGCCGGCCACGACGCCTAAGATCCCGCCTGAGCCGGCCAGCAGGCCCGATTCGAACAGGAACTGCAAACGCACCTCGCGGCGCGGCGCCCCCCGGCGCCCGACGCAAACCGATCTTGGAAGTCCGCTCGCGCACGGAAATGAGCATCAACGCGAGGATGCCGATACCGCCCACCAGCAGCGAGATGCCGGCCACGCTGCCGATCAGCAGCGTCAACGCTCGGGCCGTTTCGCGTTCCGCCGCCAGATGCGTCGCTTGGCTTTGAATTGTGAAGTCGTCGGGCCGATCGCCAAGCCGGTGCCGCTGGCGGAGCAGGTCGCGGATTTGGGCCTCGGCCGCGTCCAGTGACTCGGCCGAGCGGGCCTGCGCGTAGATCGCGTCGATGTGGTCGACAGTGAACAGCCGTCGCATCGCGGTTCCCAAGGGGACGAGGATCAAGTCATCCTGATCCAGGCCGTTGGCACCCATGCCCTTGGCGTCGGACAAACCGATCACCTCGAAGGACGCCCGGCCGATGCGGATATCCGGGCCGAGCGGATCTTGCTGCCCGAACAGATTCTGCGCGACCGTCGGTCCCGGGACCGCCACGCGCCGCCGCGTTCGATCATCTTCCGCGTCGAACGGACGGCCGGAGCGGATCGCGATGTTGCGGACCGCAAAGCCGTCCGGCGCAAGTCCGATGACCGTGGTGATCGCGTTTTCGGATTCCCAACGGACCGACAGCTTCGTGCTGATGGCCGGGGCCGCCAAGACCACCGCCGGGCAGTGTTCGGCGACTGCCTTGGCGTCGTCGATTTCCAGGGTGGTGTCCAGTGATATCTGCTTGGCTCCGACGGCGGCCAGGTCATTATCGCCGTCGACGGCAAGACCGGAGCAAAGCCTGTTCCGCGGTTCGACAGCTACTGCACCTGCCATCGGCTTGCCACGTTGCACCTCGTGTCGTCTGCGGACCCGAACCAGATTCACGAGGTGACGGTCGAGATTCACTCCGAACAGCCCGACCGCCAGAACGTGGCTTTCCGGTTGAAGGATCCGGAGACGAATCTCAGGCCGCCGCCGACCCCGCGTCGGCGGAGCCACGGCTGAAAGGCTAGACGCCGCCTCACCCGTACCCACCAACTCTTCACTCTCCCGCCCGCCGCCTGCGGCGGCGGGCGGGAGACCGGAGGGAAAGGGATTCTGGGGTCTGGCCGTCTAGCCTGCCAGTCACCCTTCCGCCGACGCGGGTTCGGCGGTGAGACCCGGGACTGCCCTTCGACACGTCGCCACGCCGATCAAGGTTGCCAGCGGCCAGCGCGCAACTTCGAATTGCCGCCATCGCCAGCACGCCGCTGCCACGTGGAGCCCCCCCCCCATCTCCATCGCGGACGCCGAAGTACCATCGCCCGAGCCCACGAGCCAATTCACGTCGCCACCCCAGACCCGCGCACCCTATGGCACGAATGAATGGCGATAACCGGGCCGCCGCCAAGAGACTATGACTTCAAAACCCGCGCCATCGGCGGCTCCGGGCGAGTAGGGTTGGGGCTCTGCGATTTAGGACGAAGTTTGT
>CAZXYZ010000095.1:0-45181 GCA_964645045.1 uncultured Pirellulaceae bacterium
TGAATTCAAAACTGCCGCGCTAGCCCAAATTACCCAGAGTGCGCGTTAGCCCTGGTCGAGGCCCTGCTCAACGCGATCACTCCTGACGAGGCCACCCATCTCCGCACCATCGTAGACGAATTGTCCCGTACGGAAGCCCGCGATCCCAAACTGGCCGCAGTGCAGTACTTCCTCGGCGAGCATCGCTCGGAGGGGAAGACATGGCTGGAACACGGATGCATCATCTTCAGCCAGTACTACGACACCGCGTACTGGGTTGGCGCTGAACTGGCCAAGGCGATCCCCGACGAGCCAGTCGCCGTTTATGCCGGCCTTGGAAAAAGCGGCCTGTTTCGCGGAGGCGATTTTGCGGCGGTCGAACGCGAGGACATCAAGACCGCGGTGAAGCGACGCGAGATCCGGCTGGTGGTCGCCACCGACGCGGCCTGCGAGGGGCTGAACCTGCAGACCCTGGGGACCCTGATCAATGTTGACTTGCCCTGGAATCCCTCCCGGTTGGAGCAGCGTCTGGGCCGCATCAAGCGGTTCGGCCAGGCCCGGCGGACCGTCGACATGCTGAATCTGGTCTACCACGACACGCAGGACGAGGAGGTTTACCGGGTGCTTTCGCGTCGCCTGAAGGACAAGTTCGACATCTTCGGCGGTCTGCCGGACACGATCGAGGACGACTGGATCGAGAGCGTCGAAAAGCTGGAGGAGATGATGGACCAGTACATCCATTCCCGGCAGAAAGCCCGGGACGTGTTCGAGCTCCGTTACAAGGAGACGATTGACCCCGATAAAGACCGCTGGGAGCTTTGTTCACGGGTGCTGGCCAGGAACGATGTAATCGAAAAACTGTCGGAGTCGTGGCGAATTTTTTTGCGCCATCATGAGCAATGCCTTCACGTGGTGGTCAGGAACCGGCCGGATATCGCGGGCCAGTGGAGCGACGAGGAGGTGGCTCGCCGCTGGTGGAATCTGTTTCCAGGACGCAAGACCGAGGACGACAAGCCGGCTGAACCGGAGTCTCACGAAAATGTCAGCGGCTGCTGGATGAAGCGGCGGTGTCGGCGTGCAGCGTGTATGTGGACTTTTCCGCATACCCGCACATTTGCACGAGGAATTTGCAATACCAGCTTCGGTGAAATCAGCAGACGGCTGGAAAGGCGCTCACAGAGGCAACGCACCGATGGGCTGACGCCCACCGTTCGCCGGGACGTCACGGGCGCTTGTGTCGGACGGATGTAAGGGCGAGAATGGACCAGCATGTGTTGCCAGCTTTGGGTACTTGTGGCACTGCTTGCCCGCAAGCAGTGAAGCACGGCTAACGCGTAAGCACCGTTCGAAAAATAACTGTCACATAGTCGCCTTTCGCTCCGCGAAAGGACGTTCTTTCGCGGAGCGAAAGACGACACTTGTTTCTCGAACGGTGCTAAGCCGTGCCACACAAACTTGCATCAGATAAGAACCGCCAAATGAGAAGTAGGAGATTACCCATCCGCGTTCTTGTTATAGGACTGCTGGCATCGTGCTCGGCCGCAGCGCAGGACATGGCTGCCGGCACGTTTGCCACGCCGCTGAAGACCGCCATGTTGGATGGCGAAGCGTTCTGTCAGTGGGTGGATGGCCGCCAGATGCCGGTGCCGGAAAGCGAAGCCAAGAACGGGCCGCGCGACGTCGTCTGGACGAAAGAGGGACGACCCGAGTGGCGGGGCATCCAATTTGGCGACAGTCGCTCGCCCGGCGTCCGCCATTTGCGGATCGGTCTGACCGAAACGGTCCCGATCGGTTCCGTGCTGGTGCGTGGTGGCGGACGGCTGAGCGTTCTGAAGGCGGATGCCGAATATCCCGGCGATCCAGCCCGCGACGAACTGTGGCTGGCGGCTCAGCGGCTGGCCGATGGACGCGTCGGGAATGCCGAGGTCGATCGCGAAGGGTATTCGCTGTGGGTCTTGCCGCCCGGCACGGTGACACGCGCGTTGCGGTTCACGCACGAAGCCAAGCCCGCCGACCGCGAACCGGCGGGGTGGCTGGGTGGGGTCTGGGACTTGCCGCAGCGGATGGTGAACCTGGCCCCGCAGGCGGTCGTCACGGCCAGCGCTCGTCCTGAAGCGGCCGCGTTGGTACACGACGAGAACAACAATCGGACGTGGCAGACGTGGAGCAACGGCGACCAAGGTGCAGCGCGGCCGATCGCGGCGGACAACGCCGAATGGCTGCTGCTGGCTTGGCCGCGTCCTGTCAAGCTGCAGGGCTTGTGCCTGTTGTGGACCGGTTTTTCCGCTGCCCAAGTCGAAGCCTTCGCCGGCTCGCCGGACGAATCGCCGTTGGCCGCACCGCCGGCAAAATGGCAGCGAGTTGCCGAATCGGATCGGCTGGACGCCTGGTATCCGCTGCAGTTTGGGCCGAACTGGCTGGACTTCGGCCGTGCCGTCGAGACGCGGGCGGTCCGGATTCGGATCACGGCGGGGCCCAAGTCGAATCATCCACACCTGGCCGATTCCGTGCGCCAACAGCGGAAAGTCTGGTTGGGCGAGATGATGGCGCTGGCGCCGCTTGCGGACGCCGCGCTGGAAACGGCGATCCTGCCGCGTGCCGAAACGCCGCCGCCGCCGATCCCGGTCCGCTTTACGCTGGCGGAGCCGGGACTGGTGACACTGGTGATCGAGGACGAACAAGGGCGGCGGATTCGCAACCTGGTCAGCGAGACGCTTTTTCCCGCGGGCGAGAACGTAGCCTGGTGGGACGGCAGCGACGATCTCCTGCGCGATCCGGACGCCGCGCGCCATGGACTGTACCACGTGCCGACGCGGTTTGTGGCACCGGGTTCGTACCAGGTGCGCGGGCTGTGGCGAAAACCACTCAAACTGATTTACGAGTGCAGCGTTTACAGCGCCGGGCGGCCCCCGTGGGAGACGGCGGACGGAACCGGCTGCTGGATGACCAACCACACGCCGCCCACGAGTGTGGCCCTGGTGCCCGGCCAACGTACTTCCGACGGGCAACCGTTGTTGCTGATGGGCGCCTTTGTGGCCGAAGGCGGTCACGGGCTGCAATGGGTCCGCGAAGACGGCCAGAAGGTCGGCGGTCAGGGCTGGGGCGGCGGAGTCTGGACCGGAGCACCGACGTTGGCCGTCGATCGCGGCCCGCAGGCCGTGGCGGAACATCTGGCCTACGTCGGGTCGGTTTGGGAAGGCGAGTTGCGGGTGACGGCCAAGACGCGGGAACTGAAAGACGCGCCGGTGCTGAAGCAGACGCTGGGAGACGATCCGCCTCCCCAAAAACTGGCCGCGGACCAGCGGCCTGTACCATTGGCGGGCTTCGACGGCGGCGACCGCCGCTTTGTATTGGCCGGAATCGCGGCGCACAACGGGATCTTGGTCGCGTCGCTGATTCGTCAAAACGAACTCATGTTCATCGACGCCCAGCAGGGAACGGTGCTCGGCAAGACGCCAGTGGATAATCCTCGCGGCGTCGCCTTCGACCGGGACGGGCGGCTGCTGGTGCTGTCCGGCAAACGTCTGTTGCGGTTTGCCGCGGTCGACAAGGATGCCGTTCGAAAGCCTTTGCCGCCGCCGCAAGTCGCGGTCGGCGAGCGGTTGGACGATCCTCGGCACGTGACCAACGACGATCAGGGTAACCTCTACATCACCGACCGCGGCGGGTCGCATCAAGTGAAGGTGTTCGGCGGCGACGGCCGGTTCGTGCGGGCCATCGGCAAACCGGGCGAGCCGTCGGTCGGACCCTACGACCCGTTGCGAATGAACCAGCCGAACGGTATCGCGATCGACCGTCAGGGACGCATCTGGGTGGCGGAGGATGATTACCATCCTAAACGGATCTCTGTCTGGTCGAAGTCGGGCGAATTGCTGCGGGCGTTCTACGGGCCAACGGAATACGGCGGCGGCGGCGTGTTGGATCCACGCGATCGAGCGCGGTTCTATTACAAGGGGCTCGAGTTTCGCCTGGATTGGGACAACGGCAGCGATCAGCTGGTCCGCGTGTTCTACCGGCCGGATGATCTGTTGCGGGCTCATTACGGTCCGCATTCGCCGGACACGCCCCTGTATCCGGAGTCGCGGCCCGGCGCGCGATACTTCACCAGCTGCTACACGTACAATCCGACCAACGGTGCGGGCGCGGCGTTCCTGTGGCTCGACGAACCCAAGGCCGCGCGGCTGGTTGCCGGCCTGGGTTCGGCTCATGAATGGGATCTCCTGAAGACAGAACCGTTCCGCAAGCTATGGCCGGACGGTCTGGACCCGGCCGGGGACCGCTGGAAGAACCCGGCCGTCTTCTGCTGGAGCGACCTGGATGGCGACGCGCGGCCTCAGCCGGCCGAAGTCCGCTTCGTACGAGCCTCCTCGGGCGGCGTCACCATCGTGAATGACTTGTCGCCCGTGTTCGCCGACTTGGAGGGCCGAGCCGCACGATTCTCGCCGAATGGCTTCAGTCCCTGCGCTGCTCCGCAATACGACTTGACCGCTCCGCAGGTGCTGGCCGAGGGCGCTCAACGCCCAGCGTCGTCCGGTGGGGATCAGGCGTTGTTCGAGCCCGACGGCTGGACGATCTTGACGAACGCTCCCGAGCCTTACTCCAACTTCGGCCTGGGCGGCGTGTTCCGCGGCCAGCCGCGCTGGAGCTATCCCAGCGTCTGGCCTGGCCTGCACGCCAGTCACGAGGCCGCCGTACCCGATCAGCCGGGCATGATCGTCGGGCACACGCGACTGCTGGGCGGTTGGGTTCGCCCGCCTGGTGACGGCGGGCCAATGTTCTGTGTGAACGGCAACATGGGAAATATGTACCTGCTGACCGCCGACGGCTTGTTTGTCGCCACGCTGTTCCACGATATCCGGCTGCGGCCGAACTGGGCCATGCCCGCCGCGACCCGTGGCATGGAGGTGACCGACGTTTCGTTGCACGACGAGAACTTCTGGCCCAGCATCACGCAGACCGCCGCGGGTCAGGTCTACCTGGTCGACGGCGGACGCACGAGCCTGGTGCGCATCGACGGGCTGGACACCGTCCGCCGGCTGCCCGACCAGACGCTGACCGTCACGACGGACGAACTCGCCCAGGCCCGCGATTGGTTCGCCGCCGCCGAGGCTGCGCGGCAGGCGGCGGCTGTCCGCCAACCGTTGCGCGTGGCGCTGCTTGAAACGGCGCCGGCCGTCGACGGCAACCTGGACGATTGGCCCGCGTCGACCGCGTGGGCCGTCATCGATCGCCGCGGCACACGAGCCAATTTCAATAGCGACTCGAAACCCTACGACGCCAGCGCGGCGGTTTGCGTGGCCGGCGAACGGCTGTTGGTCGCGTTCCGCACGACAGAAAAGGACCTGCTGCGAAACAGCGGCGAAACGCCCACCGCGCCGTTCAAGACGGGCGGCTGCCTGGACGTGATGTTGGGGACCGATCCTCAAGCGGACCCGCAGCGGGATCGACCGGTCGCCGGAGATCTACGGCTGCTGGTGACGATGGTCCAAGACCAGACGCGGGCCGTGCTGTACCGAGCCGTGGTTCCGGGGACGAAAGAACCCGTCGCATTCAGCAGCCCCTGGCGGACGATTACGCTCGATTCGGTGCAGGATATCAGTCCGCACGTGCAGCTGGCGACCGACGGCAAGGGCTGCTACGAGTTCAGCGTTCCGTTGACCGTCCTCGGCTGGAATCCCTCGGCGGGGTCGTCCTTCCGTGGCGATGTGGGACTGCTGCGCGGCAACGGTTTTCAAACCCTGCAGCGTGTCTACTGGTCGAACAAGGCGACGGCGATCACCAGCGACGTGCCCAGCGAAGCGGAGTTGACGCCGCGGTTGTGGGGCGAGTGGCGGATAACGGAGTGACGTAAGGATGCTCAAATTCTTGGTCCTGCTAAACGACATGCCGCTGTCCAAGCGGGGAGCGATTGGATGTCCGTTGTACACGTTCCTGCAGCTGTTCGTTCCCCAGGGCGAATTAGCGGCCGTTTCGCCGTCGGAACTCGACGCACGGCGGCCGCTGTCGACGGACATCTTGTTCATCGGCGTACCCACCTCGCTGCAGCGGGAGCAATTGCGCGGTGTCCGTTATCGTCGCGCCGCGCTGTTCGATTACGCGGACGCCGCGGCACCCGACTGGCAGAATTCGGATCAGGTTCTGCTGCGGTCCTTGACGGACGTCTATCTGCGGCCCTTTGTCGATCGGAGCCGGGATTTCGGCTTGCGCGTGGGAACACTACCGCTGTATCGCAAGCCGAACCTCGCGTGGTGTATCCGTGCGGACAATTGGTATCGACGGGTGACGGGCCGCCCGCATCGCCGCCATCACGATGTATGTTTCTTTGGCTCGCCGACGCGGATCCTCGAATCCAAAGACGGTCAGCTGGTTATGTATGATCAGCGCGTGGAGTGGCTTCTGGAACTGACTCGCCCCGACTCGCCCTTCTCGTTATTCGGTGGTTTGGCGCCGGCCAAGTCCGAACGGCATCAGTTCGCCGAACTGCAGAGCAAGTACGGTGACCTGGACCGGATCACCTGGGCTCGCCGTCGGATCAACTTCTTCTCCTATTTCTATCACTTGTGTCGCTCGAAGGTGGCGCTCGTACCCGCGGGCAATGCGCGTTGGACGTATCGGCACTATGAAGCCATTTACGCCGGCGCAGCCGTCGTCTCGACGGATTTCCGCCAGTGCGACCTGTTGGTGCCGCTACTCAAAGATGGCATCCTGATGGTGCCCGATCACGCCCCCGTGACACCGGCGGTCGCCCAGGCCATGCGGTGGCACGACGAGTGCCCGGACAAGCTGGAGGAGAATCGCCGGTTCCTGGAGACCTACTTCACCCACGGCCGCTTCAGCCGGAAGAAACCGGCCGCGTTTGAGCGGCTCGTCGCCCAACTGGACCCCTGCTGAGGCGAGGATCTGAATCGGGCGTGCCCCGTCGTCGGGCGTGGCCTGACTGGCTGAACGCGGACTGGCGCCCGCAACCCAGAAGGCTACCCAAAACCGCTGAAGAACCACGAATGACACGAATCCCGGAACGACTCTCTTCCTTTTTCCCATTCGTGTCATTCGTATGATTCGTGGTTGCATCCCTTGGACCCCGCTCTGCAAGATGCGCGCAAGGCGCGCGCATCCTACGGACTGAGGCAGGCGGCGGGAAGCAACGTGCCGTAGGTCGGCCTTTCCAGGCCGACACGCGACGGCCTGGAAAGGCCATCCTGCGCTCGTGATGGCATTCGATTTCCTGCGAGCTAAGACTCTAGACTCGCCGACAAGCTGTCAAGGATGTCACCGTGGTGGTGACGCGTCCGTCGTTGGATTAGAATGCGGGCAACCTTCGCCCGCTATTCGTCTCCGAGAAAGGAACCCTCTGATGAGATACGCGCCTGTGTTGACCTTCGTAGCGGCTTTGCTGGCGTCCCCCCTTTTTCAAGACTCGACGAGCAGCGCGGGGGACGATTCCGCGAGGCTGCAACCGGAGCACCGCGTGCTGTGGTACGCCAAGCCGGCGAAGAGTTGGCCGAACGAGGCTCTGCCCATCGGCAACGGCCGCTTGGGGGCTATGCTGTTCGGCGGCGTGACGGTCGCGCGGATCCAGTTCAACGAGAATTCCCTGTGGTCGGGCGACAACAACTGGGACGGCGAATACGAAACGGGCGACCACGGATTCGGCAGCTATCGAAACTTTGGCGATTTGTTCGTGGAATTCGGAAAGACGGACGAGGTCGTTGTGACTTCGCCCAGCGGCCATGAACGGGGTGATGGCAACGTCGTCGGCAACTGTGTGGACGGCCGCGAGGATACCAAGTGGTGCATCGACAAACCCGGGCCGCTGGTGGTGTGGCAAGCGCAATTGCCGGAGGCCAAGCCGGTCGCGTCGTACTCGCTGACCAGCGCCAACGACATCCCAGCCCGAGACCCGCAGGAGTGGGTACTGGCCGGATCCAACGACGGACAGACTTGGAATGAACTCGACCGTCAGGTCCTCGACAAACCGTTCGAGTCACGGCATCAGACCAAGTCGTTCACCGTCGACCAGCCGGCGGTTTGCCGATTCTATCGTTTCTCGTTTGTCCCCAGGGGCGCCAGTCATTTCCAGGTGGCTGAAATCGCGCTGGCGGGGGTCGTGTTCGCCAACAGCCCATCCACGGACGCTCCGGCCGATTACCGCCGCGAACTGGATATCTCGACCGGCGTCCACCGCACAGTGTTTTCGCAAGAGGGCGTCGCGTTCGCCCGCGAGGCATTTGCCAGCCGGCCGGATCAGGTCCTGGTCTTTCACTACGCGGCGGAGAAAGACGGAAAACCGGCCCCGGCTCTCTCCGGCAGGCTGCGTCTGGAACCCGGCCAGCCGGACGTCCCGTTGGTTGCTGACGCCGACAGCCTGTCGTGGGATGCCGCCATGCCCAACGGACTCAAACACGCCTGCTGTGTCCGATTGCTGCACACGGGCGGCCGCGTTACGGCGGAGAAAGACTTCCTGGTCTTTGCCGGTTGCGAGAGCCTGACGCTGCTGCTCGCCGCGCGCACGGATTACGCCCCAAATTACGAGGCGAACTGGCGTGGCGAACCGCCTGCTCCCGTGGCCGCTCAGGACATCGCCGCCGCTGAAGCCAAGCCATTCGCGGCCTTGCGTCAAGCGCACCTGGACGATCTCGCCACGCTGCTGGCCCGCGTGCGTGTGGTTTGGGGCCGTTCCGACGCGGCCACGCTCGCGCTGCCGACCGACCAGCGGCTGGCCGCCTATGCCCAGGGCGCCGGCGATCCCGATCTGGAGCAGACGATGTTCCAGTACGGGCGGTACCTGTTGGCCAGTTGTTCGCGTCCCGGCGGTCTGCCCGCCAATCTGCAAGGACTGTGGAACGACAGCAACAAGCCGGCGTGGGCTAGCGACTATCACAGCAACATCAACGTCCAGATGAACTATTGGGGCGCCGAGCCAACCGCGCTGGGCGAGTGCCATCAGCCGCTGCTGGATTTCGTCACCGCTTGCGCCGAATCCTGCCGCATCGCCACGCGCAAGGCTTTCGGGGAAAACACCCGCGGCTGGACGGCCCGCACCAGTCAGAGCATCTTCGGCGGCAACGGCTGGCAATGGAATATCCCGGCCAGCGCCTGGTACGCCCAGCACATGGCCTGGCACTATGCCTTTACCCAGGACCAGGAGTTCCTCCGCCGGCAGGGCTACCCGATGGTCAAGGAGATCTGCCAGTTCTGGGAGGACCACCTCAAGCAGTTGCCCGACGGCACGCTGGTCGCCCCGAACGGCTGGTCGCCCGAGCACGGCCCGCGCGAGGACGGCGTCATGCACGACCAGCAGATCATCTGGGACCTGTTCCAGAACTACCTCGACATGGCCCAGGCCCTGGGCGTGGATGAGGATTACCAGAAGAAAGTGGCCGACATGCAAGCCCGCCTGGCTCCGAACAAGATCGGCAAATGGGGCCAACTGCAAGAATGGCAGGCGGATCGAGACGATCCGAACGACACCCACCGGCACATTTCGCACCTATTCGCCGTGTATCCCGGCCGGCAGATCAGTCTGACGCAAACACCGGACCTGGCCGCCGCGGCCATCAAGAGTCTGAAGGTGCGCAGCAACGACCACGAGGAGACGACGGGCCAGCCGTTCACGGTCGAGACGACGATCGGCGACAGCCGCCGCTCGTGGACCTGGCCCTGGCGCTGTGGCGTCTGGGCGCGTCTGGGCGAAGCCGAGCGGGCCGGCATCATGGTCCGCGGGCTGCTGACCTACAACACGCTGCCGAACCTGTTCTGCAACCACCCGCCGTTCCAGATGGACGGCAATTTCGGCATCACGGGGACGGTTGCCGAAATGCTGCTGCAAAGCCACTCCGGCGAAATCGCCCTGTTGCCGGCCTTGCCCAAGGACTGGGGCCGGGAAGGTTCCTTCGCCGGCCTGCGCGCCCGCAGCGGCTACCGTGTGGACTGCGATTGGCAAGACGGCCGAGTGACCGCCTTCCACATCGTGGCCGACAAGGCGCGGGACAAGGATGCCAAGGTTAAAGTCCGCGTCAACGGTGAAGTCCGCGAAGTCTCGCCGGAACGGTAGAATCCCGGCGAACGGTGGGCGTCAGCCCATCGGTGCATTGTCTCGGCGGGCGTGGCCCGCCTGACACGCTAAAGCGTGGACTCCAACAAGTCGCGACGCCGTCTTGGCCTGTGGGCGGCATACCCGTATCCTAGAGTGCGAGGAGACCCACACGATGCGTGCGATTCCCGGCGGCATTCTTTGCGTAGCCCTGTTCGTCGTCGCCAGCGCCGCCGCGGGCGGCTTGGCCGCCGATGCACCCAGCGGCGACCGCGGTCCGCTGTACGACCTGTTCGAAGTGCCGATCGCGGTCAGCGGATTGCCAGCGGAGGGGCAGCCAGCGCCCGTCCGTGGCGACGTCGATTTCGGGGGGCTGCTGCAGCGACTGGGCAAGTCCGGCGCGGTGGACGAGCGGTCGGTGCGGCTGTTCCAGATTTTGCCGGACGGCAGTCAGCGCGAACAGCCGGTACAGCTGCTGGCCCGCGAGCAACCGCGCGCGGCCCAGCGGCAGTTCCTGCCTGCGACCGTGCCGGGCGTCAGCTACCTGGCCGAGGTCGCGGCGTCCGAGTCTCCGCCGGCAGTTCCGGCGGGCGGCCAGCTCTGGTGGGTCGCTCAGGGCGGCTCGGACGGCCGGGCCAGTTATCGTTTGCAGTTCGGCGTCCTGCGGCGCGGCCGGGCGATCCAAGTCCCCTACCCGCCGCAGAACTGGCGGATGTTCGACGACCAGGACCGCGCGACGCCGCTGGCGTATTTCCCGCGCATGCAGATCCGGCCCCAATGGCCCTTGGACGGCGTCTTGCACATTACCGACAAGGCCGTGCCGGTGACCAGCTACCATTTGGGGCCGCCGCTGGAAACGCCGCCGGGATTGCCTCGGCCATTGCCGACGATCCGCCGCCCGTTCTTCTATCCCGTCCACGGACCGGACGGCGTGTCGTTGACGGAATTCGGCAAAGCGCACGATCCGACCGGCAGCCATCGGCATCACTATTCGCTGTGGATCGCTCACCACAACGTGGCCGGCCGCAGTTTCTGGGCGGACAACGGCGGCCTCATTCTCCACCGAGAGATCGTGCTGCTGGAAGACGGCCCGGTCTTCTGCCGGATCGTCGTCCGCACCCGCTGGCGTGACGGCGAGACGGATTTGTTGGACGAAGAGCGGGCGGTGACCGTGTTCGTTGCCGGCGAGGACTTCCGGCTGATGGATTTCGATGTGCAGTTCCGTCCCGCGGGCAAGGAGCCGGTCGAATTAGGTCAGACCACCTTTGGGTTTCTCGCCGTGCGCGTCGCCCCCTGCCTGACTCCGTTCGACGGCGGAGGCGAAATCGTCAACGCACGCGGGCAACGCAACGAACAGAACGTCCACTTGCAGCGTGCCGAGTGGCTGGATCAATCCGGCCCGGTCCTGCCGGACCGCTGGTCGGGGATCGCCGTTCTCGATCATCCGGCCAATCCGAACCATCCGACGATGTGGCACTGCCGCAACGACGGCTGGGCCGGAGCGGCATTCTGCGGCGAGAAGTCTTACATGATCGAGCCGGCCCAACCGTTGCAGCTGCGTTACCGGCTTGTCCTGCACCGCGGCGATGCCGCGCAGGGCCGCGTGGCCGGCCATTGGCAGGGCTACGCGGCCAGACCGGACGTGCAATGGGGCGAGTCGCGTGTTTCGCGATGACTGCCCAAGGAGTAGGATGGACTGGCGATGCGTCCCCCGGGGAGATCGCTGCGACGTCCGGGTCCTCCCCACGCGTGAAAGACGAGCCCAGCATGTACGAAATCTTCGATCACACTGCCGATGTGGGCCTGCGGGTTTTTGCCCCGGACCGATCATCGCTGTTTGCCGAGGCCGCCCGGGCGCTGTTCTCGCTGGTGGTCGTGAATTTGGACGCCGTGCAAGCGGTCGAGGAGCGGCATTACGAACTGGCGGGCGAGCAGGATGAGTACCTGTTGTTTGACTGGCTGAACGAGGTGCTGTATACCTTCGAGACGGAACATCTGCTGCTGTGCGAATTCCAGATCGAACTGGGCCCCGAGGGACTGCGGGCGACCGGCCGCGGCGAACGGGTTGACCGGTCGCGGCATGAACTGGATCATGAGGTCAAGGCGATCACGTATCACGGGCTGAAAGTCGCGCGGACCGGCGACGGCTGGATGGCGGAAGTCATTGTGGACATCTAAGTCCGAGCGGGCAAGGTGAATGGAAGCGGAAGAGATTACTGCCAACGACGCGGGACCTGCGGAGCTTCCGCCGTGGCATTCTTGGCGGCCCGCCGCAGGACGCTTGACGCGGCTGTGCCTCAAAGAACTGCGCGAGATCCTCCGGGACCGGCGGACGATCGTCACGCTGTTGCTAATGCCGCTGCTGGTCTATCCCCTGCTCAGCCTCGGTTTCCAGCGGATGCTGCTGACGTCGCTGGACAGCAGCCGCCAAGTGCGCGGCGTGATCGCCGTCCGGTCGCAGGCGGATTTCGAGCGGGTCGAACAGATGCTGCAGTATGGCGAGCTCTTGATCCGGGACAGGCCGACGCCGGCCAGCCCGCCGAAAAAGCCAGCCGCCGCGGAAAATGCCAAATTGCCGCTGCCGGAGCCGCGCATCGAGATGACTTTGACCGTCCGCCCGAATCCGGAGGACGACGTCGCCGCCGGGGAAGCCGATCTGGCGGTGCTCGTCCAACGCGGGCCGGCATCTGCGGGCCGGAACAGCAGCCTTGGCCCGCTGCGCTGCGAGTTGGTTTCCCGCGCGGGCTCGACGCTTAGCCAAGCGGCCCTGGATTACGTGCAGGAGCGGCTGCAAGCCGTCAACGAATTCTCCGTGCAACAGCAGCTGCGGTCTCTCGGCCGCAAGTTGCAGTATCCGGCGCGGCTTACCCGCCGCACGGTCCGCGGGCCCGACGCGGCGCTTTCCCTGACGACATTGATTCCGCTGATTCTGATCCTGATGACCATCACCGGCGCTGTGTATCCAGCCATCGATCTCACCGCTGGCGAGCGGGAACGCGGCACGCTGGAAGCCCTGATGGCGGCTCCCGTTCCGCGGCTGGGATTGCTGGCCGCCAAGTACGTGGCGGTCGTGACGGTGGCGCTGTTGACGGCCGGCGCAAATCTGCTGGCGATGACCGTCACGCTGAGCGCCACGGGGCTGAGTGAACTGCTGTTTGGCAAGTCCGGCATGTCGCTGTTGGTCCTCGGCGAGATTTTCGCCCTGCTGATTCTGTTCGCCGGGTTCTTTTCGGCCGTCCTGCTGGCCCTGACCAGTTTCGCCCGCAGTTTCAAAGAGGCGCAGGCGTACCTGATCCCGGTGATGCTGTTGTCACTGGCTCCGGGGTTGATCAGCCTGACGCCGGGCGTGGAGTTCAACGCGCTGTTGGCGGTGACCCCGTTACTGAACATCGTGCTCCTGGCACGCGATCTGATCGAAGGCGGTGTGGATCCCACGTTGGCGACGGCGGCCGTGCTGACCACGGCGTTGTATGCCCTGGCCGCCATCGGTTTGGCCGCCCGGGTTTTCGGCACCGATGCAATCCTGTACGGCAGCGAAGCCAGCTGGTCGGACTTGTTCCGCCGTCCGCCCCGGGCTCGGCCGGTGCCCAGCGTGTCGGGCGCCATGTTCTGCTTGGCGCTGCTGTTTCCCGGTAGCTTTCTCCTCCGCGGCCTGCTGGCCCAGATGCCTGGCGATTCGCTATCCAGCCGGCTGGCTTTCAACGGAGTCTCGACCGTCGTGTTGTTCGCCGGTTTTCCGCTGGCGGCGGCGATCGTGCAAAGGTTGCCGCTACGGGACACGTTTCGCCTGCACGGGGCGCGGCCGCTGGCCTTCGGCGGTGCCATGCTGTTAGGCTTGAGCCTCTGGCCGATGGCGCACGAAATCTACCTGCTGAACGAAGTCATCGGACTCAGGGCATTGAGCGCGGAACAGCTCGACTACGCTCAGAAGCTGTTGGCTGCCCTGCCGGAAGTGCCGCTGTGGCTGGTCCTCGCAGTGCTGGCCGTGGCCCCGGCCATATGCGAAGAATTCCTGTTCCGCGGATACGTGTTGCGGGCCTTGCTGGCCGCCACCTCGGAACGTAATTCGATCGTGATTTCGGCCGTCCTGTTCGGCATCTTTCACGTCTTGACCACCGACGCGCTGGCCGCCGGACGGCTGCTGCCCAGCACATTCCTGGGACTGATCCTGGGTTGGGTGGCTTGGCGTACGGCAAGCGCCGTGCCGGGCATGCTGCTGCACGCCTGCCACAACGGCCTGTTGCTGACGCTGGGCTACTACCGCGACGAACTGAGCGCGCGCGGCTGGGGCGTTCAGGAACAGGCCCACATGCCGGCCGCCTGGCTGGCCACGGCCGCCATCGGCGTGATTGTCGGCTTGTCGTTGGTGTGGAAGAAGCCCAAACCGGCGGGGCGCTCGGACGCGCGAGCCGAAAGCACTTAGTAGCGCCGCTCGCCACCGCCACCCCGGCGGCCACCGCCGCCGCGGTCTTCGCGCGGCCGAGCTTCGTTGACGGTGACGTTGCGGCCGGCGATCTCGGTATTGTTGATGTTCTCAATCGCTTCTGCAGCCTGATTGCTGTCGGGCATTTCGACGAAAGCAAAGCCCCGGGGGCGTCCCGTCTCCCGGTCCTTGATCACGCTGACCGACGACACGTCGCCGAACTGGCTAAAGGCTTGCCGTAGATCGTCTTCGGTGGCATTGTAGGACAAATTGCCGACGTAGATGTTCGTCACAGCACCGTTCCTTTCCCAAAAATCCAAGCTCCAAGACCGCGGCTCCCAGGACCAACAGCGGGTCCAAGAAAACGCCGACCCCAATAGACCTAGATTGTAACGCAGACCAGCCATGAGACAACGCCGCTCCGCCGTTTCGGAGACCAGTCCAGCCGGTGATCCACAGGCTGTCTTGGCTCCCCGCCTGGAATGCATCGTTTTGCCGGCCCGAGGCGGAGCTACCGCTGTCATGGTCGGATTTCTCAAGAAAAGCCAGCGGAACGATTCAGTTGGAGTACAGCCTTTAGGCTGCCCGGGCGGGCGAAGCTCGCCGCGGATACACGCTAAAGCGTGGACTCCAACCTGTTTGACACCTTTACAGAGGTGCGAGGCAGAGCTTCGCAACCCAGAATGGATTTTGGCCGGACGGTAGTACCTGCGGCCTCACTCCCATTCGCCCAGCGTCACGCGTTTGCTGAGCATTTGGCCGTCGCGGACGATCTTGACGGTGACCGTGTCGCCGGCGACGTTGTTCGCGATCCCTGCGGTCAGGGCTTTATAATCGGCGACCTTCTGGCCTTCGTATTCGTAGATCACGTCGTTCATCAGCAGACCCGCCGTTTCCGCCGCGCTGTTCGGTTGGACCGTATGGACGACGCAGCCTTCCACCCCATCCTGGCAGCGGACGCCCAGGAAGGCGCCCCGCCGCACGTCGACTTCGCTGGCCGCCAGAGCAATCCGCAAGCGGTCCACCGCGGCCACGGACAGGCGGGTTCCGTAAATGCGGAGTTTGCTCACGCCTTGGAGCCGCTGCAGATGGTCGATGGCCTGGTCGGTGATCGGTACGTACATCAAGCTCAGCAGCGACAATTCCTTCATGCCCAGCAGGTGCTTCAAGCCCTCGTCGGTAACCTTTGCCCGCTTGACCGTTAACACGGGCAGACCGGTCATCGCGGCGACATACTTCAGCCACTCGTCGGTGACCTGGGGCCCTTGCAGGATCAACTCGCCCGCATCCCGCAGCCAACGGAGCCGGGCCAGGTCCTGGGGTTGTCCCTGCCAGCCTTCATTCAATTCGATGACGTAGCCCTCGATCAACCCGAACCCCAGGTCTGCTTGCCGAGCGCCGACGTTGGCCCCCAGACGCTTCAGTTCTCCAATCGCCCGGTCCTGGCGGATCAGGTCCAAGCGGTCCAGCGTGGAACGGGCGCGGCGCGCGGCCGACGTCAATCGCGGCTCGGCGATCTTCTCCAACGCCGCGTGCGCCGCCTCGGAGGCGTCGAGGTCGGGGCTGAGCGCCAGTTCCTGCAGCACGTACACGGCCCGTGTTGTGACCTCCAGATTGTTATCTGCCACGGCAGCCAGCGTGGGCCCCACGGAAGCCGCTCCGGCGGAAATCAGCTTTTCCGTCGCGACCTCCCGATCCACAAAGCGTTCCGAGTTCAGCTGGGCGATCCACTGCCGGATCTGCCCGGGCGGCGAACGGGGCTCCGCCTCGGCAGCGAACGCTGGCACTGCTGTCAATAGCAGCAGGAGGACCACGTTGATCGAAGAACCATGTCTCATGAATCCTGTCCCGTCGCGGACGATGAACCGCCACCTTCCGTGGTAATCTTATGCTGGCGTGTTACCGGCGGGCTTACGCCCGCCGTTCGCCGACGCTGAACCGCCACCTTTCGTGCTAATGTTATGCTGGCGTGTTACCGGCGGGCTTACGCCCCTGCCGTTCGCCTGCGATGAACCGCCACCTTCCGTGGTAATCTTATGCTGGCGGCGGCAAAAATGGAATGGACATCAGAAGCCCTCTTGCGGTACGCTCTGCCGGAACCAGTCATCGGTTGCGACAATCCCCAGACGTCCACCAGCGCAAGGATGCATCGGCATGGTCAAAGCTCTTTGGATTCCCGCCTTTTCGTTGCTTGCCGGTCAGATTCCTGCGGTCTCGGCGGCGGCCGAGGATTTCCGCATTGAAACGGACGTGTTCTTGAGTGCCGAAAACGAGCCGGTCGCCCAAAGTGTGACGTTGTTCAGCAGCGGCCTGGTGTACGATTTCCCCCTGATCGGCCCGCAAGAGATTACGGTGTTCGACGCCGCGCGCGGCCGGTTCATTCTTCTGGATGTGCCGCGCAAAACGAAAACAACGCTGCTCACGCAAGAGTTGCTGGAAATCACGGCCGCCATGAAGTTGCAGGCCCAACAACTGGACGGCGTATTCGCGTTTGCCGCCGATCCGCAATTCAAACGGGAAATCGACGACCAGTCGGGTTGGCTGACGCTGTCCGGCAGCTTGCTGTCCTACCGGGCGAAAGGGATGAAGCCCCAGGTGCCGGAGACCGCTGCCACCTTCCACGACTTTGCCGATTGGTACGCGCGGCTGAACGCAACGCGGCCAGGCAACCTGCCGCCTTTCGCGCGGTTGGAACTGAATCGCGTGTTGAGCGAACGGCAAGAAGTTCCGGAGGAAGTCGAGTTGACCGTGGAGCCCAAGAACCGCTGGGCGGGACGGAAACTGGTCGTCCACAGCCGGCATATCTTCAACTGGCGGCTCTCCAACACCGACCGCAAGCGGATCGAGACGGCTGGCAGCTACATGGCGGATTTCGAGGCGGTGGGCTTTCAGGAGTACCGTCAAACGCCGCAGTTGGCTGCGCAGGGCGCGAAGTAGACGCCCACGTAGGCGAGTCTTTCCAAGACTCGCCATCGCGTCTGGGCCAGACGCGGCTACGTGTGCCTACCCGGCTTTCTTGGGCGGCGTGAAGCGGATCTTTTCGACCAGCTTGACGATATTGCCGTCGGCATCCGAGTAGCCGGACACGGCGGTGATCGCCCGGACGACGTGCTCGTAGTGCAGTTGGGGATCGCAGTCCAGTTCGACCTCGGCCGTCTCCTGCTTGCTGCCCGGTCCGCGCTCGTCGCCGATCACGCTGATGATGTAATTGTGCAGGCCGTCGAAACTGATGCCGAAATCGTTGTCATTCAATTTGATTTTCGACAGCTGACCGCCGCTGCTGGCCGTCAAGCGAACCTTCATGGGCGGCAACTTGTCCTCCGGAGGCAGGCCTTCGCTACGGGCCGCCAACGGCATCTTGATGTCAAAATCGCCCTCGGCGGCAACGATTTTGAAGGTCATAATAAAGAAGGTCAGCAGCTGAAACACGATGTCGATCATCGGCGTCATCTGCATCTCGACCTTGGCTTCCCCACCCTTCTTTTCAATTTTCATGATCGTATACCGTCGTCGAAGAAAAATGTCCCGTCACCGGGCGTCCTGTACTACGCCGATTTGTCGTTTTCCTGCCTGCATTTTTCCCCAACGAATGAAGGAATCAACGAATCTTCGACGGTCATTCGTTGACGCCTTAATTCGTTGGGGCTACCTTCGGATCTGCGTTTGGCTACGGCCGGAAGGCTGCGTCGTAGGACGGTTTGCCAAACCGTCCTACGAGGACTTGATCAGTCATCTATCGGCGCTCAGTAGCCCTGTTCTTCCTTGGCGCGGAGGACAAACTTTTCGAACTTGGACAACTGACAGGTCTTGATGACATCTTGAACCGTAATCGTCTTGGCATCCATATCGCCGCGGATGATGACCGTGGCTACCGACGGACTCTTGCCCCGCATGGTCAGCACGCTGGCTTCCCGGTCCAAGAACGGCTTCAACCCGTCCACGGAGACCTCTTGACCGCCGATAATCACGGTATCTTCGTCCGTCACGTGCAAGGTGATGGGGGATTCCAGCGGAGACACCGCCGGCTTGGCCAACTCGCTGGACGGCAGTTGGATCCGTTCGTTCTGATCGCCTTCGGAGAAATTGATCAGCATCATGAAGAACGCGATGAGCTGAAACACCATATCGATCATCGGCGTCATATCGGGCTCAACGACCTCGGTTTTGACCTTCGAGAGCTTCATAGACGATCAATCCCTCACGCGAGCTAGGAACAGAGCAACTGGGTGTGCGTCACGGGCTGGGCGCCGGGACATCAAGTTTTGGGGCCCGTGCTGACGCCTTGGAACCGCTTCATCAGGTTTTCGCTGATGATGCCGGCTTCCAACAGCAGTTTCTGCTGACGATTCTTCAGCAGGTTGAACGACAGGATGGCGGGAATGGCCAGCCACAAACCGATCAACGTCGTCACCAAGGCCATGGAAATACCTTGAGCCAATTCGGACGGCTTGGGCGTAGTGCTGCTGCGGGCGATGACTTGGAACGAGGCGACCATTCCATCGACCGTGCCCAGCAGGCCGAACATCGGAGCGACCGTCCCCACCAAGGCCAACACACTCAGCCGCTGGTCCAACTTGAGGCTTTCTTCCTGCCCGGTTTCCTGCATCGACGCCAGGGCGTTGTCGTAGCCGCTCGACAGCTTGGCCAGCCCTGAAGCCAGAACCTGTCCTAACAGGGACTCGTCCGCCTTGGCCAACTCGTAAGCCTCCTGGTAGCGTTTTTCGTTCAAGTGGCCTTCAAACGCTTCGACCAGGTGCAAGGGACAGATGTTGTCGCGCCGCGAGACGAGCAGGTTCATCACGAAGAAGGCGACCAGGGTAAACGAGATCGCCAGGAAGACGACCACGTACTTGAACCCCAACGCCTTGTAGAACCAGACGAGGTAGCTCTCCTGCATCGCCGCCGCCTCGTCGTCGGCCGCCGCCTCGTCGGCCGCCACATCGTCTGCCGCCGCGGCTGGCTCGTCGGCCGCAAAGGCGGGTCCGGCGGAAATCAGGTAGTCGGTGGCGAACACCCCCACCACCAACAGAACCATCAACCAGAACACAACACTCGCCCGGTAGCCGTTCAGAACACCTTGCCGCATGATTTCCTCCGAGTTTCTGAGTAGGGGGTCGCCCCCGCTGGATCCGCTCTGTCGGTCGGACAACGAACTATGCCTAGATTCTAATAACGCTTGCCATCCGGGGTAAAGGACCGCACGAAAAATCGTGAGATTTACGCCTTCTGCTCTCGATGGGGTTCGGTTTCGCCTAATTCATGGCCGCCCAGCGGCTGCCGGGATACCGGCCCTGCAACGTGCTGCGGGCTTCCACGGCCCGGTCCGACTTGTTGACCGCCGCCCAGAGCTTGCTCAGGCGATATAACGCCTCGGCATGGGACTCGCTGTCTTTGAAAAACAGGATGTCCGTGTGCAGGTAGGCCATTAACGCGTCCTGGGGCTTGCCCGACTTTTCGTAGCAGGCGCCCAACGCGTTGTACGCCCGGCCGAACAGCGCGGCATCGCTGGGGTCGTTCTTGGCAATCAAGTCTTCGATAATCGTGATGCCTTCCTCGTGTTTTCCGGTGGCGGCCAGGCAAACCGCTCGGCCCACCGTCGCATGCATTTTCTGCACGGCGGCCTCGGGGGTATTCAAGCCCGAGGCCAGGATTTGGTCGTAGGCCGCAAGAGCTTCCGGATACTTGCCTTCGGCCGTTTGGGCGCGCGCTTGCTGGACTGCCGCCCGCATCTTGTATTCCGGCCACTCCGCTTGTCCCAACAGGCCATAAAATGTCGCGGCGTCGGCGTACTTGGCGTCCGCGAAGTTCAGATCGCCCAACAATTGGACGCCTTCAAAAAAATGGAACGTCGTCCGGTTTTGGCCGATAAACGCCTTCAATTCCGCAATCGCCGCCGCCTTGTCACCGCCGGCGGTCATGGCCAGCTTGGCATTGCAGAAGGCCGAGTAATAACCGACTTCCTGCTTGATGGCGGCGTTTTGAATCTCTGCCAGGTTGACCTTCTTGAGCGACGCGAGGGCGTTATCGAACTGGCCGGCCAGCACCTGATCGCGGGCGGTGGTCAGGTCCGCCGGTTCGTCGCCGAACGACAGCTTCTGAATCTCCCGCGTTTCGATGTCTCGTGCGGCGCCGGTGGTCTCAATCTTCACCGCCGTGGGACTGATTCCGACAATCGTTCCGCGGATTGGGGAGCCGCCCTTGCCGACGATCGTGTCCTGCTGTGCCAGCGCCGGCGCCGTGCCGAAGACGACTGCCACGGTCCAAAGGGCCAAGCAACGTTTCATCGATGATCACTCCTGCAAAGCTCAAAGTTTCTGGTTTGCTACAAGATCCGTGTGCATCGCCGCCCCTCGGCGACGAACTCACGCCGCCGTCTTGGCTGCTGGCGGCGAAAGGCCGGCGGGCGGCTTGAGCGGGGGCGGCCCGGGACTGGCCGCCGGTTTGCCCGCGGGCTCCTTCGCTTCTTTCCCGGCAGCGGCCGCTCCGGGCAGCTGAATCTGGGGCAGCCCCAAGGGCTTCTCGCCCAGCGCCTTTTGGATTTCCTTCATCAACGCATCATACCGCGGCCTCGCGGCGTCCCATTCGGGCCCCGAGCCGAACAATTGTTGCGTTTGAGTAATCGCATCCTTGGCCTTGTTGAGCTGCTCCTGCTCTTCGCTCTTCGACTTCTGGACACGGGACATGCTGAAACGGCACAAGGCCAGATTGTAGCGGGCCTCGTGGAACACGTCGCGGAAGTTCGGGTACTTGGCCGCCACCTGAAACAGCCGGCCCCAGCCCCAAATGATGTTCTTGCCGGTCGCGGGGTCTTTCTCCGAGCCGGCCATGGCCCGCAAGTACAACTGCGACTTGTCCTCGTCCTTGGCCAGCGCCGCCCATTCCTGGTACAGCTTGGCGGCCTCGACCTGAATGTTCAGCATCGTATTGCTCGCCTTCAACACGTCCCGGTAGATGTCGCGGGCCTTGCTGAATTGAAACAGATGGCGGTACGCATTCCCCTGCCGCAACAGGATTTGGGTCTTCAATTTCGGATCGTCGAACTTGACCTTGTCCAGGATGGTCTGATACGTCGCCAGCGCCTCTTCGTAGTACTTCTTGGCTTCGGCGGTCAGCACCGGCTTGCCCTGCGCCGTCGTGTCGAATCCGGCGGCGATGCCGCTGAACGTCTCGGCGACCCAGTTCAGGACGGTGAATTCGGTCGTCGCCGACCGGATCTGCTTCAAAAACGTCTCGAAGCCCTTCGACAAAGCCTTCTTCGCTTCCGGCGTCGCCAACTTCATCTGCTGTTCCAGGTCCCGGGCCAAGCTGACGTAGATCACGATCAACTGGTCCGGGGGGATGGCTTCCTTCATCGCGGCCATCACCTCGGTGGCTTTTTTGACCACCGTGTCGGCGTCCGCCGATCCGGCCAGCGACGAGATATAGGCCCGCAGAGCGGACTTGTAGGTCTCGCCCGCAAAGCCTGGCCGCTGCGTGGCGGGACTGTTCGCCTTGACCAGGGTTAGCGGTCCCAGTTGCGCGTCCTCCAGAACCGTCACGGCCTTGTCGGCTTGTCCCGTGTCGACGTAGATCTGGGCCAGGGACAGCGAAGCGGTGGCAGCCGATTCGTCCACCTTGCCGGTGGCTTTCATCCGGGCCGCACCGTCTTCCAGAATCTTCTGGGCCCGCAGCTTGATTTGCTCCAACATCGCTTTCTTGGCGGCCAGATCGACGTCTTCCGGCTTGGCCTCTTCACCGCTTTCCCATTTGCGGATCTCCTGCATCCCGCGCAGGTACTCGCTCCACATCGCCTGGCCGGTCTTGATCTCCGCCTCGCCCCGTTTGGGCGAATCGGGAGGAATGTCGTTCAAATACTTCTCGGCCGCTTCCAACTTGCCGGCCTTGATCATCAGCGGCACCAGGGTGTTCAAGGCATCGATGGCTTCCGGTTGATCGGACCATTTTTGGGCGATGTAGTTGGCGATGCCGGTGACTTTGCGAGATTCGAACTCCTTGTCGTCCGTCGTGTTCTCGGCGTACATTTTCAAGTACGCCGCCATCGCGATCTTGGCACACTGGCGAGCGCCGGAACTGTCCGGATAGCGCCGGGCTACAAACTCGCCCAACAACCCCGCCTCACGGTAATCGTTGGCCGAGAAGTGCAGGAAGCAAAGGAAGTAGCGGACGATGTTCAGGTCGTCGGCCGAGGTCTTGTCATCCGCCAACTGCAGCGCTTTGTTGTAATAGGCCATCGCGTCCTGGACAGATGTCTTGACCGTCTGCTGGGCATCTTCCAGCTGCTTCTGCAAGTCCGCCTTGATCTTGGCATCCGTTTCCCCGGCAATTCGGGCCGGGTAGGACTGGAGCACCATGTTGGCGGTCTGCAAGGCATCCAAGGCTTCGCGGCCGGCATCCTTCGCCTCGCTGAACGTCTTGGGCTCCTTCTTGCCGGCGTCCTCCGCCAATTCCGGGCCGCCGAATTTGGAGACCAATTCCCGGGCCTTCGCTTGCAAGTCGCCTGCCTGCCGGGACACGAACAGCGCGTTCCGGCGGGCATCCGTCTCCCAACGTTTGACTTGCGGATCGTTCGCTTTGGTCTTCTTGGCGGCTTGGGCCGAGCCCCACTGGGCTTCGGCCAGCGCCAGCCGCAACTCCAGCCACTCGGGCTGGCGGCCTTCCGCCGGCCGGGCATTTTCGATCCACGGCTCCAGCCGCTTGACGGCCTCTTCATGCAGCGGCGGCTTGCTGGCCAACCAGGCTTGGGACGCCAGCAGCATCGTTTTCAGCTTCAGCGCCCGGAACTCCTCGGGATTATCCGGTTGCTCCAGCAACTCCGCATAATAGGTCAAGGCTTCTTTGAGCTTGTCCAGTTTCTGGTGGCACCGTCCCTGGTACATGCGGGCATACAGTCCGGCCAGCCGCGTGCGGTACTTGTCGTACACCTCGCCGTATTCCTTCGCGGCGTCCGTCAGCATGGCCGTGTATTCCTGCGAACCCTTCGCCATCGTCTCCACCGTTTCTTCGCGGACGGCGGCGGACAGGAGCTGAACTTGCAGGTAATCGGCCCGCAACTGATCGCGCGCCTCGATGGCCTTGGTGTCCTTGGGGTCGATCACCTTCAATTTGGCCAAGCGTTCTTTGAGGTCGTTCTGCGACCGGGCGAACACCTTGTAGGCATCCTCGTACTGCTGTCTCGCGGCGGCCAGCATGGCCGCCTTGTCGGCCTTGGGCTGCTTGGATTGCTCCATCTTGATCCGCGCCCGTTCGACCAACAGGTTGCCCAATTGGCTGTTCGCCGAGTTGTTCAGCGGATGATCGGGATTCTGGCCGACAAAGCGGGTCAGCGCGTCACGGGCTTCGTCCAGTTGCTTTTCACGCAGCGCAATGTCCCGCTGCAACCGCGAGGCTTCGATCAACGTCGAGCCCAAGTCGTACTGCAGCGTTTCTTTCAGATCGACCGGGGCCAGCTTGCTGGTCTTCATCGTGTTCAGGTACTCGACGGCCGTGTCAAAGTAGCCGCGGTCCCGCAAGCCCTGCAGGAACTGGCGGGCGGGCTCCGAACCGGGCGCCCCGGCGGATTCGAATAGGACCAGCCAAGCAATCGCAGCAACCCAGAACTGATTCCTGCCATCACGACACTTGATCATCGCCAACTCCCCACCTCGGGTTCCTTCATCCGCGAATCAATAAAGGTTATCGTGTCCGGCCAGCTCCCGCAAGATATGCGATTCCAAGACCGAGCGTCACTTCAGTCCAAATTCCCGCCATTGATCGCCCACGATTCCCCGCGTACCGGAACGCGCCGATACGGCCGACCTGGCATTCCCCAGCTGGGAGAGGGCCTCCAATAACTCCACAAGCCGTTCGAATGCGGGATCATTCGCGAGACCGCTGGAGGTCCGCCGAGCCTCGACGAGCACATGCGTCAGATTGCCTGGCTTGGGCTCGTAACGGTATCGGTCGGGAGCCAATAGCCCAAAATTGAACGATTGCTTCAGGACTTCGGCGGCCTCGGCGGCGATGGCCGACGCCTGCAGGGATCGCGACGAACCTTCAAACGCCGTGGCAAATTGCAGGCGGCTGACCCGCTGCGGACCCGCCTGCCGCGATTCCCCGCTGGCCGGGTCGCGCCATTGCACGCCCACGGTCGCGACGTCGTCTTCCTCGTTCGGAACCAGCCAAACCTCAAACAGCGCCGACGCGGTTTGGCCGACGTGAAGATCGGTTTCCACCGCCGCGGGCAGCAGACCCCCAAAACTCGTCGAATCGTGGCCGATCAAGCGATAAGCAACAACGGCTCGGGGATTGAAATCCACGTGCAATTTCACCTCGGTGGCCGCCAGCGAGGGGGTGCCCGTCAGGGCTTCCACCAAGGCCCACTGCAATTTGTCGGCGGTCTGCGGGCGACGAACAGTACACGCGGCCTGCCCCGCCAATTCGAGCCAATCCGCCGCGGACACTTCCTCTTGTCCCAGATCACAGACCTCGAAGTGAAAATCCCCCTTGGCCGCTTCGGCGAACATCTTCCGCGTGCCGTCGGCTTCGGCGCGGCTCAACACGGGCCGGCTGGCCGTCATCAGCACCAACCGCCGCGGCAGATCCGGTGCGGTTTCGGATTCCAAAGCCAGGGAGATTGCCTGCTGGAGGGCAGCGCCGAGATTCGCTCCGCCGCCAACGCCGACGTGTTCCAGGACCGCGGCCAGTTGAGCCAATTCGGCTTGGTCGCTCCGCTGCACCTCCCGGACGATCTCCACGACATCACCGGCAAACAGAATGACCGACAGCCGGTCGTGCGGGCCCAGGTGCTGCAGGACACCGGCCACCGCGCTGCGCACCGACTCCAGAGCCCCATCCCAAATCATGCTCGCGGAAGTGTCGATCGCCAAAACCAGGTGGGTGGCGGGCAAGTTGCGTTGCCGATGCAGCCCGGATTGAACGCGGATCTGGAGCAAGCCGGCCGCCGACCGATTGAAGACCGACGGCCCCCCGGCCGTGCGGATCGCGACCGTCCCCGGCTCGGCCGCGACGCCGGAGTGAGGCTGGACCGCCGCAATAAAATCCTCCACGCGCACCTGCTCCGGCGCCGGCAAGCGGCCCGCCGCCGCCAGACGACGGATTCGAGCCACGTTGTCCGTTCGACAGGCCAGCGGGACGTCCAAACCCGGGGCCGCCGGGTCGAAGGCCGTGAGCGTCGGAGGTTGGACGCCGCGGCTGTACAGGAACTCGCGGTCGCAACCGCGGACCAGCGACGCTTCCAATCCTTGCGCCACGGGGGCCGTCAAGGCGGTCAGTTCGGGCAACGCCGCACTGACCGCCGGCGCATACCCCAAAGCTCCCCAGCGCATCAACAGCCAGTTGTCCCACGGGTTCCAAACCTCCCGGATGTCCTCCGCCAACTGGCCTGCCGGCCCCAGTTGGGGCCGGTCAAACGTCGCCAGCAAACGCATGGTCTCGTCGCTCAACCCCGTGGCACCGGGCCGCGCACGATCTTCGTCCATTTCGGGTAGGATCGCCACCGACGATTCCACGGGAGTCACCAGGTCGAGCGGACCTTGATCGATAAAGACCATCGCCAACGGCGGTGGTGGGACGGGGCGGATCGAGGACACCATGCTGCCCAGCAGCGCCGTCAGGCCGGCGCCAACCATCAGCATCAGACTGGCCGCCAGGGCCCACTGTAGCAGCGGCGAACGGCGGCGGACGTGCGGGATGTTGCGGGTCCGCGGCAGGACGCCAACCGGGACCGAGACGCGGCGGAGTTCCATGTCGAGTGCTTCGTCGGCCACTAGCCACTGGAGACAGTCGACCAAACCAGCCGGAATGCAGATATCGCGGAGGCGGAGATCCAATTCATCATCGCTAAGATGGGAGATATCACGCAGACGCGGCACGAATCCGGCAGGGACCGCCAAGTCGTTCAGCAGGCTGTCAATGGTGGGTTCGAAGGGGCCGTCTGTCATCGCCGTGTTACGATCAATCGTCCAACGCGTCATTGGTATCTCGCGGCAGCACTCAGGTACTCACGCAGCCGCACCCGCGCCCGGCTAACTCGGGAAAGCACGGTTCCCAACGGGACATCCAACAAATCGGCAGCCTCCTGATGGGTCAACTCGCCGACCACGACCAGCAGCAACGTTTCCCGCAACTCGCGCGGCAATTGATCCAAAGCCGCCTGGACTTCGTCCGTGTACTCGTCGCGGAACGGGTCTTCGCCGACAATGCCAATCTCGGGAGGATGGTCCTCGGCAAACACCCGCGGCGGCGGACGTTTTCGCCACCGGTCGATGATCCGGCGGCGGAGGATCGAGACCAGCCACGCACGATCGCCCCGCTCGGGATCGTACCGCGACCGGCTCTTCCAGACCGAGCGGAAGGCTTCCTGGACCATGTCCTCTGCTTCGTGCTGGTCGCCGATCATACGATAGGCCATCCGGTACAACGCAGGACCGTGCTCCTCGACCAATCGGTTAAAATCCGCCTGATTGAGCGCCAAGACACCCTTCTCCGAACTCTTCCGGGATCTGGGTGGTGCTGCCACCCGTCAGGCATCCGAACATTCGCACCGCCCAACTCCGTTTATTCCCAGATCCAGGAAACCCGCCTGGCGGGGAAGACGCAAGTCCATGCTGCGTAAAGATCTGCTGCGACTGCCACGAATCGGACGCAAACAAGTAGATACCATCATCCTACCGCTCACGCCGCCGGGTTGGCAAGTCGATTTGCGACGGGCAATAGCATGGCGACGAAGCTGCGAAGAACATGTTGGGACAGCGTCGAATTTGGCTGGCCTCGTCGCGGTCCCAAATCTGTTACAATTTGCGGTGGACCCAAGGATTAAGACCCTCAACTCGGACGTCGACTCACTACGATGCCGCTGGACTTTACGGGAAAACCGGACGACGGGCGATTTCGCCGGAAACCACCGCCAGATTATCTGTCGCGGCGCACCCAGCACCGGATCTTTGCGCTGGTAGGCAGCCTTTTTCTGGTTTTCTTCCTGATGGAACAAGCCCGCAAGCCGGAGAATTGGCGGTGGATCTGGACGGTCGGCGGCGGTCAGGCTCCCGCCGAGGCTGACGTCGACACGCGTCTCCGCAATCCATCCGAAACGGACGCGGGCGGCGAGCAGGCGGGAGCCCTGCTGATTTCCGCCGACGGGGAAGCGTCGTTGCCGGCCGACGTGCGGCCCGAAGCGGAGGGCAAAGACCGGTCGGCGCTGGTACCACAAACCAGTACGTCGCTGCCGGACAACACCCTGGCGGACTCCGAGCCCGCGTCTGACAAGCCGGAGACGAGTGAACCGTTGCGTCAAGCTCGGCACGACCTCTGGTCGCGGCTATTGGAATCGTTGGGGGACGAACCGCGGACGGCATTCCTTGCCGGCCTGAAAGCGGCCCGGGACGGGCAGGCCTTCGCCACGGACGACTTGCCGGCCTGGACGCACGTCGTCGAGCAATTGGAAGCCGGTTGGCAGGACTATGTGACCAAGGCGTTTCTGGCGGTGGGGCAGGACGGCGGGCGGCTGACCGACGCCGAGAAGCAAAGCTGGTTGCACGTCATCGACGCGCTGAAACGCGAGTGGAAGGAGCGTGTCCAGCCGTTGCTGCAGGCGGTGGGCACCGGCAAACCTTTGGACAGCCAGCAGCGAAGGGCCGCCGTCGACGTGCAAAACACCTTGGATCAGGTGTTCCTCGAGTCCGTCCGTGATAACACAGTCTTCCGCGGCGCCGAGAAGGACGCCTGGTTCCGCATGCTGGAACAACTGAACGAGCGCGATTTGTCCGCCTTGCGGCGTGAATCGACGGGCTACGTCGGCTTTCTGCAACTGTACAAACAGCCGGACGCGTACCGGGGAAAACTCGTTACGGTCGCGGGCACCATCCGCATGGGATATTACCGCGAAGCGCCCCAGAACCTGTATGGCATCCCGGGATATTACGTGTTCTGGCTGAAGCCTGCGGGCGGCAAGTCGCCGATCGTGGTGTATTGCCTGGAGATTCCCCACGGGTTTCCCGATGTCGCCAAACTGGAACGCGAAGGGGAGCGGCCACCGTTGGACGAACAGGCGGAGTTCACCGGATACTTTTTCAAACGCTGGGCGTACCGTGCCCAGGATGACACGCGGCTGGCCCCGCTGATCCTGGCCAAGGTGCCGCGCTGGGAGCGGCGGCCCGAATCCGATCAGGCGGCGAACCAGCCTCCGAGCGTGTGGTTTTGGGCCGCTGTCTTCGGCGGTACGGGCGTGTTCGGGATCGGCTTCGCTTTGATCTTCTTTGCGCTCACGCGGCGGTCACCGCCCCCCAGCGTGCCGCTGCACATGGAATTCCTCGAACAAGGTGACGTGGAACCATGAACATCCATAGGGAACGGCCGGGAGACAATCGTCAGAATCCGAAATCCGAAATCCGAAATCCGAAACAAGTACCAAATCCAAAATCGGAATATCGAAAACGGCTGATGCGGGCTCGGTTTTGGGGTTCGGTCATTCGGGCTTTCGATTTGTTTCGGATTTCGAGATTCGAGTTTCGTGCTTCCGGGCAAAGACTGACCGCGTTGACGGCGCTGATCGTCGGTTTATTGTGGTGCGCGTTCCCGGCGAAATCGGCAGACGACGCGTCTCCGCCCCACGCGGCTTCCGAGTCCTCCGCCGAAGCTCCGGAGACGGGGACTGTGCTGCCGTGGAACCGGCCGTCGGAAGGTGACGTCCAGCCGCCGACGCCCCGGTTGTCGAGCGCCCGGGAGATGCTGGAACTGTTTTCCGTCGATGCCAGCCAGATTCGGCAACTGGAAGACGGTCGCCCGTTGATCGTGGACGAAGACGAAACCCTGTTCAAAATCTTGTACCGCTTGCCTTCGTTCGGACTGGACAAGATCGAGGCATGGAGCAAGAGCGGCGTCGATTGGGCGGAACTGGCGGAGCAGCCCGCCGCCTGCCGCCTGGAGGTGTTTCAGGTGACGGGCCGTGCCACCGGCGTGCAGCGCGTGGACTTGTCGGCGGAAATGGCTAAACGCTTGGAGTACAGCAGCTACTTTCGCGTCCGGCTCCAATTGGCCGACGCTCCGTATCCCGTGCTGGTCTGCTGCCGGGCCGTGCCTCGAGCTTGGGAATCAGCCGGCCAGCTCGATGAGCCCGCCAGCTGTTATGGATTGTTTCTGAAAACCGGTGGCGGCGAGACCGGCCACCAGGAATTGATCTTTGCCGCCGAACGCCCGGCTTGGCTTCCGCAGCGGCCGGAACCGAGTTTGGGCGTGACGCCCAGCGTCGTGTATTTGGCAAGCTTGGGCATGGACGCGGGCTTGTTCGACTCGGTTCGAAACACCAACCGCAAGGTCATCACGGGCGAGGATCGCGAAGGCTTCTACCAGTTGTTGGCAGCGGTCGGACGGGCCGAACCGGCGGACGTGTTCAGCCACGCGGAGACCGCGCCTGACCTGACGCCGATGTTGACTCAGCCGGAAACTCAACACGGCCGTCTCGTGTCGCTGATGGGCACGGCCAAGCGGGTCCAGAAAATCGCCATTGATGAACCGGATGTCCGGCAACGGTTCGGGATCGACCACTACTATCAGGTCGACGTGTTCGTTTCCTTGGGCAATACGGAGATTCGGTTCGAGCCGAAAGGGGAAAACAAGGAAGCGCCCGTGTTCCGCAATCAGTACCCGGTCACCTGCTGTGTGCTCGCTTTGCCTGCCGGCCTGCCGGCGCGGGACGATATTGCCGTCCCCGTGCGTTTTGCCGGCGCCTACTTCAAGCTGTGGGCTTACAAATCGGAGTACGTGTCCGCCTTTGACGACCGGCAGCGGCAGGTCAGTCCGTTGTTTATCGCCACCAAGCCGCGCGTGGTGAAGTTCGACAATTCGGCAAGTCAGTGGCTGGGCTGGATTGGCGGGATCGCGTTTGTCGTGCTGATTCTGTTGGCCGGATTCTACACCTGGTATCCGTGGCGGGGCGACAAACGCGTCGAAGAGCAGTTGCTTCGGCCCCGCTTGGAATTGGGCTCGGCTGCGTCGTTGAACGACTTGGACCTGCCCGTGCAGGACAAGCCGGATTTCAGCGGTTTGGCGAGCCGGGACAGCGGACCCGTCCGCGAGGGGAAAGGTGAATGCTGATTCCCCGCTTTACCATCCGCTGGCTGCTGTTGCTGATGACCGTCAGCAGTTTCTTCTTTCTCGTCCTCTCCTTCGCGGTTGGCGGCCAGGCGTGGGCGATCGCCGTTTCGCTGAGTGTAGGCAGCCTGCTGCTCGCTTTTCTCTGTTACGCTGTCGTGTTCGGTTTGGCGGCCTTGATCGCAGCGGCGCGGGGCTTGCTGCGGCCAGCGCCGCGCGGCGGTACCCCGTTCGCAACGGCCGAGCCGCCGGCGCAGATCATTCCCCCGGAAGAGCCGGAGTAGCGACGATGGACGGCGGTCGATTGATTCCTGGTTGGAGTTCAGGCTTCAGCCTGTCCGGACAGCCTAAAGGCTGGACTCCAGCATGTCTCGTCCTGCGCTGGCTGATCCTGCTGATCCTCCTGGCCGCCATGCCCGCCCGGCTGGAGGCATATTCCGGCGGAGTCATCCACCTGCCTCAAGGCAACAAGAAACCGAAGAACGGTCTGCGGCTGACCATCGACACCCGCTGGGTCGACGCCAACGGTTACCGGCCCGTGCGGATCGAAGCCATCAACTGGCCTCTCGGGCCCACCTTGGCCGACCGCAGCATCCGCGTGGTGATCGAGCCGAGCAGTTGGCGCGGGTCGCGGCCGGCGATCCGTGTCAGCGGCCGGATCGAGATTCCGGAAGGTGCGGCCCGCGGCGAGACGGTCCTCGCGGTTCCCCAGTCCGACCAGTGGGGCTCCATCTGGGTAATGGCATACGAGGACGGCGCGTTGTTGAAGGACGTCTCGGAGTCGGTGGGGATTCCCGTGCAGCGCTACGTCAACAACAGCGAAGCCATCCCGACGATCCTGATCATCGATTCCGACGCTCCCACGCGGGAACAGCAGTTGCGGCAACCGGCTTTGGGAGGCTCGCCGGCCGGCAAGGCCGAAAGCGTTCAACGCCTGCCGGACGTGCGACAGCTGGCGACGCTGTTCCCCGAATCGCTCACTTTGAACGGAGGACAATTCCAGCTTCCTCCCGACGACCAACTCGATGATCTCGGCACCTTGCGGATGCTGCAGAACCTGCCGCGCGTCGACTTGCTGACGCCGAGAGACTTGCCGGCGCGGTGGATCGACTACAGTTGCTTCGATCTCGTTTGCATCTCGCTGGCGGACTTGAAAACGCTGGCGGCAGGTCAGCCCCTTGTTTGGCAGGCTCTGTGCGATTGGGCCGCCAGCGGGGCGACGTTGTGTGTCTTCGATATGGAACTGTCGGACGAACGGCTCGCGGAATTGGAGGCCCTCTTGGGGCTGGCCGGCTCGCCAGAGCCGAAGCGCGATGCCGCCTCGCAAGGCGGTTGGCAGACGGCGAACCCCAGTCAGATCACTGAGGAGATCCGGGCCCTGCAGCCCCGCCGCGGAACGAGCTACGAGGTCGAAGAGGATAAGGCGGCGCCGCAGCCTCCCGCGCCCGCAACGGCCCCGGCCCGAAAACCCAAGCCGTTCGTAGTTCGGCCGTTCTATCGAGGCCGTGTCGTGGCCATGCAGACCGGCGAGCCGTTGGCGGCACGGGCACCCGAGGCGGCTTGGCTGTTTAACGAATTGGGCGGCCCCGCCTGGATGTGGTACCAGCGGCACGGCTTGTCGCTGCACCGGGCGAACGACGACTACTGGAACTGGCTCGTCCCCGGCATCGGCCGCGCGCCGGTCGGCTCCTTCCTGATCTTAATCACCGCCTTTGTGATCGTGATCGGCCCCATCAATTATTTTCTGCTCCGCCGCAGGCGGCGGCTGTATCTGTTGCTGGTCACCGTCCCGCTGGGCGCCGCCTTGGTAACGCTGACGCTGTTTGCCTATGCCCTGATTAGCGATGGGCTAGGGGGCCGCGTCCGCGTGCGGAGCTTCACGGAAATCGATCAGCGGGCCGGCCGGGCGGTTTCCTGGTCCCGTCAGTCGTACTACGCGGGATTGGCGCCGTCCGGCGGCCTGACCTTTCCGGAAACGGCGGCCGTATTCCCGATCGAACGGTACCCGGCCGAGCGCCGGGAAGGTGAGTTGGGGACACAATGGCTGGTCTGGGACGAGGGGCAGAACCTCGCTTCAGGCTACATCAGTTCGCGATCGGCCGCGCAGTTCCTGGTCGTGGAATCCGGCCCCAATTCGCGCGGGCTGTTCATCGAATCCGGCCTGGGCGACGTTGAGGCTTGGGTGACGAACCGGCTGGACGCGACGATCGACCGGCTGGTCGTCAAAGACGGGCAGGGACGCACCCTCGGGACGACGCAACTCGATCCGGGACAACGGCGCCGCTTGAATGCGATCGATCCAGGCGCCGCACTGCACGAGCTGAGACAAGCCTTGGGCGCCAACACGCCGGCTTATCCGCCGGGTTACAATCCGAACTTCACCGGGGCGCTGGGCTTTCGCAGCAGTTACTACCTGGGCTGGAGCGATGTCGATCAAGAGCTGCCGGCACCGACGCTCGCCACCGGCATTTTGGAGCGTAGCTTGCAGGCCACGTTGAACGCCGACGTCCAGACATGGCAGCCGCGCACTTACGTCGCCCTCACCCGCACCACGCCCGGCGTCTCGCTGGGTTACGGCCGCGCCCACGAAGAGGCGAGTTTTCACGTAGTATTTGGATCCTGGTGAGACGGACTGCTGTCCGCGGTCTGGTCCCACGATGTTGCCCGTGTGGCCACGGGCGGGTAGCATAAGGGAAATGCGGCGGGTCCCCGCCCAGGGAGCAAGCGATATGAGCACTGTCCAAGAAAGTCTCCTCTTAGGTCCGGAACTGGCCGGCAGCCTGATGACGGCGGAGGAGTTCGATGCGGCCGAAATCGGCGACGAACTGTACGATTACCAATTGATTCATGGAGTGCTGGTTGTGACCCCACCACCCGCCGCAGGCGAACGCAGCCAGAACGATTTGCTCGGCCACCTGCTGCGAGACTACGGGGACCATCACCCACTGGGATCGGCGCTGAATTACACGCTCACGGAACATCCGGTCGTAACTGCCGGGAACCGCCGCCGGGCGGATCGCGTGATCTGGGCCGGCCTGGGGCGGGTGCCAAATGTCCGCCGTGACTTGCCGACGATCGTGATCGAGTTCGTCTCCGCCGGCCGGCGGAGCCACCAGCGTGATTACGAGGCCAAACGCGATGAATACCGCGAAGCCGGCATCGCCGAGTACTGGGTCATCGACCGCTTCCGCCGCCAGATGACCGTCTTTCGCCAATTGGCCGCCGACGTTCCGAAACTCGTCGTCCGCGAAGGCGACGTCTATATGCCTCCCCTGCTGCCCGGATTCGAGTTACCCATGTCACGCTTGTTGGCAGAGGCCGACATGCTGGAACAAGCCGAGTCGAACGATCCGGAGGAATGAACTCCGGCGGCGTCCGCCGTTCCCTTCCCGGTCGCACCGCCCGCCAAGTTCTGCCGCTTGCCGCTTTCACTCCTCGCTGCCAGTCCGAAGTGCGGTCCCGGCAGCGGCGACGCGCCGGGACGCAGATGGTGCAGGATGTACGCCGCAGCCCGACTCGAAGCACCGGCGGTGCCGTACCGTCGTTTCAGCTCGTCCAGTTCCCGCACACGCGTTTGGTAACTCGCGTCGTCGGTCAGCCAGCGGACGATGTGGCCGGCCATCTCCGCCGAGCGGTCTTCGTAGGTCAAGTATTCCGGGAACGGTACGCCCGCATCCGATGCCGCACGCGGATCGTACTTCGCGCCACCGCGCAGGAACGGATCTTCGGCGGCCAGCAGATTCACCAGCGTGATGAACTTGACCTTCATGAAAAAGGTGCGGCCGAGGGTGTAAAACAGCCGGCCGACCCGATACAGAATGACCGTCGGCTTGGTGTGGGCCAGCAGTTCGAGCGACACGGAGCCGGAACAGGCCAGACAACAATGGCTCAAGCGAATCAGTTCGGGCGTCCGTCCGACGAAGACGTCCACCGGAAAATCAAGGCTGGCGACCTGCTCGCGGGCCATCGCCGCTTGTTTTTCGTTGAACGCGGCGATTGCGAAACGGGCGTCGGGAACTCGTCGGTGGATCTCACCTGCCGCGGCCAGGAACCCCGGGAGATTCTTGACGACCTCCTGCGTGCGCGACCCCGGCAGGATCGCAACCAGTCGGCCGGGGCGGCTGGACTGTGCATCCAGAAAGACGTGGTCCGGCCGCTGCCGCTGCACCTCGTCGAAGTAAGGATGGCCAAGGTACGTGGCGTGACAATCCCGTTGGCGGTACCAATCCGCCTCGAACGGCAATTTGCACAGCACGTGGTCCACCAGACGCCGCATCTTCCGCACGCGCCACCCGGCCCAACCCCACATCTGCGGAGCGCCGTAGTAGAACACCGGGATGCCCCATTTCTTGGCGGCGCGGGCGATCCACCAATTGAACCCGGGATAATCGATCAACACGACCGCGTCCGGACGCTCGTCCCGAAAATAGTCCCCGGCCCGCCGGTACAGCCGCCAGAACTGGTGCAGGTTCAGCAGGGCGTGCAGGATCCACATCACAGCCAGTACGGTCAGATCCGCGTGCAATTGGCATCCTGCGTCCGCCATCTTGGGTCCGCCATATCCGACGCACTCGATGCCCGGATTTTGCTGACGCAACTCCTTGATCAGATTCGCTCCGTGCAAATCCCCGCTGGGTTCGCCCACAGAAAAGAAAACCTTCATACGCATGCATCCTTTCGACGCCAAGTATCCCAAATTGCTGAAGTTGGAAAAAGGGCAATCTCGGGTATAATCGGTTGGCGCCAAACCGTTCGCGTCCACGGAGATCCGATATGAAAAGCCCTTTCCCGGGAATGGATCCGTACCTCGAGTCGCATTGGGGCGACCTCCACACGAGGTTAATGGTTTACGCGTCGAATCAGCTCAATGCCCAGCTGCCCGACGACCTGCAAGCTCGCGTGGAAGAGTCCCTGGCGGTCATGGAGCATGACGAAGCCACACGCACGGTGTACCCGGATGTCAGCGTGGTCAACGAACCCGGTGTGGCGATGGCCACGACACCCGCAGCGGCGGCAGTCATGACGTTGGACGTGGCCAAACCCTACGTGGTCAAGCTCATCGATGAACCCCTGACGCTCCGGCATCTGGAAATCGTCGATACGAAGGATGGCAGCCGATTGGTGACGGCCATCGAAATCCTCAGTCCCGCGAACAAGGTCGGATCGACCGGACAGTTGATCTACATCCAGAAGCAGCGCGAGTTCCTGGACGCCAAAGTCAACCTGGTGGAAATCGACCTGATCCGGGCGGGCAACTTTGTGCTGGCGATTCCAGAGAACCGCCTGCCGTCCGTCTGCCGTGCGCCTTACATGGTCTGTATTCGCCGCGAGGCGCGGCGGGACGAAGCCGAATTGTACCCCATGCCGCTTCGTCAGCCGTTACCCAACATCCCCGTGCCGCTGCGGCCGTCCGACCAGGACGTGGTCTTGCCGCTGCAACCGCTGCTGGACGCCTGCTATCGGGACGGCCGATATGACCGGATCGATTATGGGCCGGAGCCCGTTCCTCGACTGGGTGAAGCGGACGCCCGCTGGGCCGACGCGATTTTGCGCGAAGCGGGGCGACGCTAAGGCTGCTCGCAGGAAATAAAATACCGCTATGGACTGTACGATGGCCCTTCCGGGCCGTCGCGGGTCGGGTCGGCCCGGAGTGGCCGACCTACTGGTAGAATTCCCTCACGCATTCGATCGCGGCGTCCCAATTCGGCATGTGCCGTCGGCGCAGGCTGGCCCGCCCGCCAATCGATAGCGGCGCGCCGCCACTTGCCGGTACACCCATTGCCAAAGAGGCAGCGAGAACGGAATGTGCAACAAGGGGGCGAGGAACCGCAGTCGGGGCAGCCGCCGGGACAGGTATCGCAACGCCGCCGCCCCGCCGTGCCTGCGTCCCCGCCGATCGACGACGTACATTTGAGCCATCAGCTTTTCCAACGGCAGATCGGCGTAACGCTGGGCGACGATCGGATCGTGGGCCGACACGAACGCCAGACGGCCGCCGCTGTCCCAGGCCGCCAACCGTGAGACCTGGGACCGGCAAAACGGACAATTGCCGTCGTAAATCACGACGTCCGCGTCAGGACGATCTACGATCGACGGCAGTGTCAGGAATGGGAGGTTCGATGTTGCGTTGCTCATAAGCAGCTCGTCGAGGTCGGTTTTCTCGTGCCTTTTCCGCGTATGCTACTGATTCAAGTCCAACCGTGCAGAACTCAGCCACATCGATATAATAAACCGTTGACGGATTCGCAATCTTAACTTCCCGGCCTCAGCCAGGAGACACTCGCCGTGGATAAAATCAAGCAACAGGTCGCCGTGGCACGCCACCGCATGATCGTCCAGCAGTTCCTTGGGATCATCGCCTGGTCGTTGTTCGCCACGCTGCTGATTGCTGCCGTAGGGCTCGCGATACCGAAGATCTGGGTGGTGCAGGCGGATGTTGCCATCTGGACATGGTCCTGGGTCGGCGGCAGTTTGGGGGCCGGACTGCTGATCGCGGGCGTGTGGACTTGGTGCGTGCGCCGTTCTGCGATCGATGCGGCGATCGAGATCGACCGCCGCTGCCAGCTCAAAGAACGCGTCTCCAGCGCGTTGTCGCTGACGCCTGACGAAATGGATACCGAGATCGGTCAGGCCCTGGTCCAGGACGCGATCTACCGCGTGGAACGCGTCGACGTGCGGGACCGTTTCGTGGTCCGTCCACAGCGGCGGATCCTGCTGCCCTTGCTGCCGGCGGCGGCGATCTGTGCCTTGGTCGTGCTGGTTCCGAATGCGGTGCCCGACCAGCAGGCGGCGGCCGCCAATTCGCAGTCGCAGCAGGCTCAGCAAGTGAAACGCAGTGCCAAGAAGCTGCAGGAGCAGATGGAACGCGTCAAGAAGAAGGCCGAGGCCAAGGGCCTGGACGACGCGGACGTCTTGCTGAAAGAACTGCAGAAGGGCGTTGACGAATTGGTCAACAAGACGGATGTGGATCACAAAAAGGCGCTGGTCAAGATGAATGACTTGGCCAAGTCGCTGCAAGAACGCCGTGACCAGATGGGCGGCATGGACAAGATGCGCGAGCAGTTAAACCGGCTGAAGGACATGGCCGGCGGGCCGGCGGACAAGATCGCCGAAGCCATGAAAGAGGGCAACTTCCAAAAGGCGCTGGACGAACTGAAGAATCTGCAAGACAAGCTGAAGAGCGATCAGCTGACGGAGGAGGAGAAACAGCAATTAGCCAAGCAACTGGAACAAATGCAGAACCGGCTGCAGCAGTTGAAAGACAGCCACGAGCAGGCCAAACGCGATTTGGAGCAGGAGATCAAGCGGCGCCAGGACGCCGGCGACTTGGAGGGCGCCGGCCAGTTGCAGCGGCAATTGGACCAGTTGAATCGCATGAACGACCAGATGGACGCACTGCAGAAGATGGCCCAGCAATTAGGTCAGTGCCGCGAGTGTTTGAAGAACGGCGACGGCAAAGCCGCGGCAGCCCAGTTGGACCAAATGGCCCAAAACCTGCAAGAGTTGCAGAATCAGGCGGACCAACTGGAAACGCTCGAACAGATGCTGGATGAAATCGCCATGGCCAAAGAAGCGATGGGCTGCAAACAGTGCAACGGCGAGGGCTGCGGAGCCTGCCAAGGTCAATTCGGGAACGGCCGCGGCGAGGGTGATCTGCCCGGCATGGGGCTGGGCGAAGGCCAGGGGCAGGGCGAACGGCCCGAGGCCAAGACCGACACCAGCTTCTATGAATCCCGCGTCAAGGGCAACGTCCAGCCGGGCGAGGCGGTCCGCACCGGTTCGGCCGGCGGTCCTAACCAGGCCGGCAAGACGCTGCAGGACGCCAAGGACCAGTTGCAAAGCAGCTTCAGCGAACAGGCGGACCCGCTGATCGATCTTCGTTTGCCCAAAAAGGAGCGAGAGCACACCCGCGAGTACTTCCGCCGCTACCGCGAAGGCGAGTAGAACTGCCGCACTTCACCTCGGTTTAGCCGCGGGAGAAAGTGGATCGCATCGGGAAATGACTCACGTTGAGCGTAATCGGCTGCGCCGGGACCTGAAACCCTAATCTTCCCCTCGATCTTTCACTTAATCTTTCACTTAATCTTTTCCCTACCGCCTTGGAGCGGGGAGATTAGGTGAAAGATTAGGTGAAAGATTAAGGTGCTCTTAATCCCGACCGCGGACCCGCCATCTGGACAACGAAGTGCCTTGCATCGACAATGACCAACGTGCCTGCTCGATGACTTGCCTTTCCCCACGTGGAGTCTCGCCATGCCTGCTGCCGGATTGACGCGTGTCCTTGCGGTGTTTGTCGTGTCGACGTCGGCGATCGGTGCCGTCTTGCGGGCGGCGGATCCGCCAGCGTCGCCGCCCATTACGCCGCAGCAGATCGAAGCCGATTGGCTGCTGCAGGACGTGGTGCGGAAATTGCCTCCGGCAGATCCGAACACGGCGCGGCGCGCAGCGGTGACGACGGCCGAAGATGCCGCCGGCGCGGTGGACGGCATCAAGGACGGCACGTACGGATTTCATACCGCGGGCGATGCCGCGCCGTGGTGGCAGGTCGATTTGGGACAAAGCCTGCCGCTGGGCCGGATTGTCATCTACAACCGCTGCGATGGCAAAGTCGAAGACCGGGCCGCGCGCGTCGCGGTCTTGCTGAGCGACGATGGCACCGCGTGGCAGCAGGTGTATCAGCACGACGGGACGAAGTTCTTTGGCCAGACGGGCGGACCGCCGCTGACGGTGGACGCCGGCGGCAAGCCGGCCCGTTTCGTGCGGCTGCAGCAGCCCGCGGGCCTGTATTTCCATTTGGATGAAGTGGAAGTGTATCGTGCGGACGGCAACGACAACGTCGCCCTGCACCGGCCGGCGGACCAGTCGAGCGTCAGCCAATGGTCGAAACCGCACACGCCCCTGGCCGCCGTGGCGGCCGCTCAGACGCCGGCAGTCCCGGAACCGGCTTATCCGGTCGAGGAAGTGCTGACGCGCGGCGCGGCGCTGGCTGCCGACCTGCATCGGCTGGGGACCGACGTCACGCCGCAGGAACAGATCCTGCACGAGGTGGAACGTCAGTTTCGGAACCTTGGCCAGGTCGTTCCCGCCACTCAGCGGCGACAGCTGTATCTGCAGGCCCGCTGGGCGGTGCGGCGGATGGCGCTGGCCAATCCGCTGCTGGATTTTGACGACCTGCTGTTTGTGAAACGCGTACCCGGCAGCTTTACGCACATGTCGGACCAGTACTACGGCTGGTTCTCGCGGCCGGGCGGCGGCGTGTTCGTCCTGGAGGATTTCAAATCCGACCAGCCGCAACTGCGGTGCTTGACCGGCGCTTTCCCGCCCGGCACCTTCCTGCGGCCGGACTTGTCGCACGACGGCACGCGAGTCCTGTTCGGGTACTGCAAGCATTATCCGAGCCTGAAAGACGAGCCCAACAAGCTGGACAAGAACAATGTCCCGGAAGACGCTTTCTTTCACCTGTACGAGATGAACCTGGACGGCACCGGCGTGCGGCGGCTGACGCACGGCAAGTACGACGATTTCGACGGACGCTATCTGCCCGATGGCGAGGTCGTATTCCTGTCGACGCGGCGCGGACAGTATATCCAATGCGGCTCGGAATCGGGACACGCCAGCCGCGACGGCGCTCTGCCCGATTGTTATGTCCGCTGCGGGGGCGGCCCCGAGCGGCCGGTCGCCGTTTACACGCTGCACGTGATGGCGGCCGACGGGGAAAACATCCGCCAGATTTCACCGTTCGAAATGTTCGAGTGGACGCCCAGTATCGACAACGACGGCCGGATCTTGTACACCCGCTGGGATTACGTCGATCGTTACAACATGCCGTATATGAGCCTGTGGTCCACGTTGCCGGACGGCTCCAATGCGCAGGCCGTCTTCGGGAATTACACCGTCAATCCGCATTGCGTGTTCGAAGCCCGGCGGATTCCCGCTTCGCGAAAGCTGATCTTCACCGCATCCGGACATCACGCGTTCACCGGCGGCAGCCTGGTGCGGCTGGACGCGCATCGTGCGGCGGACGGCGAAGCGGCCATGACGCGGTTGACGCCGGAGGTCTGCTTTCCCGAATCGGAAGGCTGGCCGCAGACGTATTTCGGCAGCCCGTTTCCGCTGTCCGAGAACCACTACCTGACCGCGTGGAGCGCTCAGCCGCTGCCGCCCGGTACGCCGCGGCCCGCGTGGGGCATGCCCGGGCCGGCCAACGACCTGGGACTGTACCTATTCGACGCCTTCGGCAACTTGAACTTGATCTACCGCGATCCGCAGATCGGTAGCGAGACGCCGTTGCCGATCCGGCGGCGCGTCCCGGAACGGCTCGTCCACCAGCCTGTTGCCGGGCAGGATGCTAGCGAGGGCCGCATGATTGTGGCGGACGTCTACCAGGGTCTGGCCGATGTGCCGCGGGGCGCGATCCGCCAGCTGCGGCTGGTCGGCGTGCCGGTCAAGACGCATCCCACGATGAACTATCCGCCGATGGGCCTGACGCACGACGACCCCGGAAAATTTGTGCTGGGCACCGTCCCCGTCGAGCCCGATGGTTCGGCCCATTTCCGCGTGCCGGCGGGCGTCACCTTCTTTGTCCAGGCGCTGGACAAGCAAGGCGTGGCCGTGCAGACGATGCGCAGTGCCACCTACGTCCAGCCCGGCCAGACCGTGACCTGCATCGGCTGTCACGAACCGCGGAACACCGCCCCGCCGGGCCGCCCGCCGCTAGCAGCCGTGCGTTTGCCTTCGCAAATCGAACCAGGGCCGGGCGGCTCGTGGCCGTTGCACTTCGACGCCCTGGTCGGGCCGGTGCTGGAACGGCATTGCGTCCAGTGCCATCAGCCCGATGCGGATGCGTCGCTTCTGAACCTGGCAGGCGAACGGGCCTACGACGCCTTGGTCGACTATGGCCAGCCCAGTCTGCGGACGCACGTTCTGGAACGCTATCGCCAAGGCCTTTCACCGGTTGGGGCGGGCGCGGCGCAGCAGAGTCCGCTGGCAGCCCTGCTGCGGCAAGGCCACCATGGCGTGCAACTGGACGCGGACGCCCAGTCGCGGCTGTTCACCTGGATGGATACCTACGGCCAACGCCGCGGCTCGTTCAGCCCGGAGCAGGAGGAACTGCTCCGCCAACTGCGGGACCGGCTGGCAGCGACGCTGGCAACGGGGACTTGAGTTTCAAAAATCGTCCCACAGTCCGCCAATTCACCTTGCCGCTAAACGCAACTTCCTGTATTTCTATTCGCCCCGGTCGAGATTGCGGCGGTGGCGGCTGTGAACCGTCATGCCGGGAACCGGCCGGGGGTGGCGGCAGTCTTCGCTATCTTGTCTAGTCGGCGTCTAGTCACAACAACTCGTCATGCAAGGACGCAAACGACACATGCAGCGTAACCATTGGCTTCGTGCGGATCTCGTGTACCGCGGATCGATTTACCTGATCCTGGGGTGCCTCGCTTTCTTGCCGCGGGCGCTCGATGCGCAAGCACCGCCAGCGGCGCAGATGCCCTACCAGCCCCGGGTGCTGGTCGCGGGCGTCCGGCTGGTGGGCAATTCCGCGGTCAAAGAACAGTTCATCCAATCGCAATTGAAGACGCGCAAAGACCGCGAATTCGATCCGGACGTGGTGCAAGCGGATGTGCGGCGGCTGGCTTCGACGGGCCGGTTCCACGACGTCAAGACGTATACGCAGCAGACCGCGCAAGGCGTGATCGTTACGTTCGAGTTTGTCGAGAGTCCGACGATCCGGTACATCAAGTACCTGGGCAACCGCAACATCAACGACAAATCGCTGGCCAAACAGGACGGCATCGAAGTCGGCGATTCACTCAGCCGGTACGCCATCGAAGAAGCCCGCCGGAAGATCGAGGAGTATTACCATTCCAAAGGATTTGGCAAGACGCAAGTCACCATCTTGGAAGGGGACAAGCCTCAGGACGGGGGTGCGGTGTTCGTGATCAACGAGGGCCAGCTGGAACGGATTGCGTCGGTCAAGTTCGTCGGCAATACGATCGCGACGGACGAACGGCTGAAGACGCAGATCAAATCCAAGCCGGGCTTCCTGTGGTACCTGTTCCGCGGCCAGGTCGACCGCAAGCAGATCGACGAGGACATCGAAAACTTGACGGCCTACTACCGCGGCCTGGGCTTCTTCAACGCGCGGATCGGCCGCGAACTGGAGTTCGGCGAGTCGGGTGAGTGGTTGACGCTGACGTTCGTGATCGACGAAGGTCCGCGGTACGTCGTGCGGAACGTGACGGTGGCCGGGAACGAGAAGTTTCCCACCGAATCGCTACTGGGCGAGACGGAGTTGAAATCGGGCGACTATTTCAATTTGGCCAAGATGCGCCGCGACGTGGGCTCGCTGCGCGACGTCTACGGCGGCCAGGGACACATCTTTGCCGATGTCCAAGCGGATCCGCGGTTCCTGGAGGAGCCCGGCCAACTGGACCTGGTCTACAACGTCAAAGAGGGTGGCGTTTGGCGGGCTGGCCGAATCAACGTGAACATCGAAGGCGAGCATCCGCATACGCGGGAAAGCGTGGTGTTGAATCGCCTGTCCATCCGGCCGGGCGACATTTTGGATACGCGCGAACTACGGGCCAGCGAGCGCCGCCTGAAATCCTCGCAACTGTTCCAGAACGACCCCATGACCGGTTCGGCACCGCAAGTGGTCGTGCGTCCGCCGGAATTGCAGGAATCCATGGTGGCCGAAGGCCCGAGCCCGCGCGGCGGGTCGTATCGCGGGCAAAGTCCGGGCGGCAATTACTGAGCGAAGCAGAGTCGAGCGAAACGTTTGACTACGTCATGTGTTTGAGGACGGCATCTTGAACGAACGCCGCGCAATCGTCGTTGTCCTGTTTGCGGTCACCGGGCTGGCCGTCCTGGGCGGTTGCGCATCGTCGCGAGGCCCACAGGCCGCCCTGTACCAGCCGCCGGGGCCTTTGCCGGCCGGCCGCGTTCCGGCCACCGCCACCTCGGGACCACCGGCGGTTTTGGCAAGTCAGCCCGCCGTGGTCCGCGGCCAGAACCCGCCAGCCGCCGACGAACCGGATCCCTTGTTCCGCAGCGGAGTCAGATTGGCGCAGTACACGGCACCCACACCGCCGGCCGGCTCGACCTTTCCCGTCGGTCCGCCGCCGCAATCGGTGCCGGGAGCCGCAAGCGGTCCGGGAACACCCGCGGCCGGCCCCGCAGTGGGCACGGGGATGTCCGCGGCCCCGGGTGAAGTGATCGAGCCGCTCCTGCCAGGCTCGGGCGGGCTGGGACAGCCCTTCGCCACCCCCGATCAGCCGCATGTGGACATCGATCCGGCCATGTCGACGCCGGTCGATATCATGGTCGAGGAAACGCAGACAGGCCGCTTCATGTTCGGAGCCGGGATCAACTCGGACGCCGGCGTCACGGGCCAGATCGTGATCGACGAACGGAACTTCGACATCACGCGGCTTCCCACCAGCTGGCGGGATTTTGCCGAAGGCACGGCGTTTCGCGGTGCCGGCCAGGGGTTCCGCATCGAAGCCATGCCGGGCACGCAAGTCCAACGCTACTTAGTCAGTTTCACCGAGCCTTACTTGTTTGACACGCCCATCAGTTTCAACCTGAGCGGCTTTCTATACGACCGCCGGTTCTACGACTGGAGCGAACAGCGTCTGGGCGGACGCATGTCGCTGGGATACCGGCTGACCCCGGACCTGTCCGTCGCCGCCTCGTTGCGGGCGGAAAACGTCGAAATCTCCGATCCCCGGGTCCTCATACCGCAATTGAGCGAAGTGCTCGGCAGCAACGACCTGTTCAGCGGCCGGCTGACGCTGACCAACGATACCCGCGACATTCCCTTTGCACCGACGGAAGGCCATTTGATCGAACTGGGCGTCGAACAGGCGTTCGGCAGCTTCGACTTTCCGCGGGCCGACTTGGATCTCCGCAAGTATTTCCTGGTGCGGGAACGCCCGGACGGTTCGGGCCGCCACACGCTGGGCTTCCTGTTCCGCCTGGGCTTCAGCGGCTCGGACACGCCGATCTTCGAGAACTACTTCGCCGGCGGCTACTCAACCCTCCGCGGGTTTGAGTTCCGCGGTGCGTCGCCCGTGGACAGTACCGTCCGGGTGGGCGGCACGTTCATGTTCCTGGGCGCTGCGGAATACGTCTTTCCGCTCACTGCCGACGACATGCTGAAAGGCGCCCTGTTCTGCGATTTCGGGACCGTCGAGGAAGACGTGCGGTTGTCCGCCGACACCTACCGCGTGGCCCCCGGCTTCGGCGTGCGGATCAACGTCCCCGCGCTGGGCCCCGCTCCGCTGGCCTTCGATTTTGCCTTCCCCGTGGCCAAGGCCGACACCGACGACACGCGCGTCTTTACGTTCTTCATGGGCGTCGGACGATAGCACCCAACGGCGTTTGGGTGATCGGCTTGGAGGCGATCCCCTGCCCGTCTCGTTCACGGTGCCGATCGTCCGCGAGGAACCGAAGCCTCGCCGAGACACATCCCGCCAACCGCATGGCCGGCTTTCACGCTCGCAAACTCGGCACCGGAAAACGTGGTTGACACTTCCATCGCTCTGCTCTGGGGCGTCGGCTCCCGTGCTCCAGCGTTGATGGTGCGGTGTCCGCGATTGGGATCGGCTCCGAGGCGGCACGCGGCGCCGGCTGACATGGACAGCGTGATCGCGCGC
>CAZXYZ010000096.1:0-18176 GCA_964645045.1 uncultured Pirellulaceae bacterium
CCTTTTCCGAAGCAAAACACTTAGGCGGACTCCGGACCGTGGGAATCCAGGCTAGAGCGGTGACCAGTCACCGCAATCAAGTACCAAGTGAGCGGCAAGGCGCTGGCCGCCGGTATCGCCGCCAATCAGATCGATCAGGAACCGGCGGCTAGCGCCTTGCCGCTCAGTAATCTCTCCATCGCTGCGACAAAAGGGGCCTACCGCCGCGGCTCCGACATCCGTTTCTGGACCTCGTCGGAGTACATCCGTCCGGCCAGCGTTTTTTCGGGGATTGACTTGTACAATTCCGGGCGGCGGCCGGCCAAAAGCACGGATCGCAGGTCGTCGCGTCGTTCCGGAATGGTCCGGGGGTAGTAGCCGGCCAAGTAGCCCGGTTGGCCGGCCCGGCCCGGTTTGTCCGAGCGGGCAAACCATGTCGGCCCCGCCTCCAGATCGACCTCGGCCGTGCAGACGCTGTCGGTCCAATAGCGCGAGGCAGCCTGCACGAAACCATACGGATCCAGCACGTAGCTGCGCTGGCTGATTTCGGACATCGGCAGGTGGGCGGCGGCGATCCAGGCACCGTTGTCGATGGCGCGCGCTTGCTGCAGCCACAGGTTGAACTGGCCGGACGCGCCCCACGACTGGGATGGACAAAAGATGATCTCCGCTCCCTGCAACGCCAAGGCGCGGCTGATCTCCTGCGAGTAGACGTCTCCGCACAGCATGATCCCGATCACGCCAAAGTCGGTCTGGAAGACCGGCAATGCGACGCTGTCGCCGTACTGGGAAATCCGGTACTTGCCAACCACCTGCCCGCTGCGGTCCCACAAGTAGGCCCACGACGCGCGGCCGCCGCTGGAATATGGAATCTGCGGATCGCGCAGGCCACCAATGATGATGTAGCTGCGGTACTGCTTGGCTTTTTCGGCGACCAACGCCAGCGTCCGTTGGCCGTTCTGGTCGTCGGTCGCCAAGCCGAACTCGGTCATCAGGATCACATCCGAACCGAGCTTCCCGGCTTCGTCCAGGATTTTGGCAAACTCCGAATCCGGCCGCGGGTTCGGGCCGTGCTCGAAGTCCACGGTCGCGATGCTGACGCGGATCTTGCGCCGCGGACCTCGGAACGTGTTCGGTGCGAGATCGGGATCCGCGAGATCGTGGAACAAGCTGCGGTCTTCTTTGAACGTCAGGTGATACACATCCTTGGGGCGGGCCAGATCGACCGCCGCCACGGCCACGCCGGGGCGGATGCCCGTGTCCGCGAGAACGATCCCGCTCCGGTCGATCACGCCGCCTCGGCCCAGCGGCTCGCCGGTGTACGTCGGATAGTTGCTGCACAGGTACGGCAGATCGCCCGCATAGTTCGAGGCCACCAGCGTCACATGGTCGTCAAACGCCCGGGCTCGCAGCGTGACCTCCAAGGGAAACTGCTGCGGAACCGATTCGACTCCCAGCGATGCCAGGATCAACTCGGCCCCGTCCAACGCCATGACCAGGGGGATTTCCGGCCAGTAGTGGTCGGTGCCGATCATCAGGCCGATTTTGCCCAGCGGCGTGTCGAACACGGGCAACTCGTTGCCCAGCGCGATGTCCTCGTCGGGCAGCCGGTGCGACTTGCGGTACTTGCCGATGACCTGGCCGGCGGGACCCAGCAGATACGACGTCGAGTACCGCTGGCCGCCGTCCCATTCGTTCAGGTTCGCCGCGACGTACATTCGGCCCTTGGCCGCCGCCCGGGCGATGGCGTCCAGCGCCGCCTTGGCCTCCGAACCGCCGTCGCACGGCACGCAGTCCTCCGGCAGGCAGACGACCTCGGCCCGCTCCTCGGCGGCTTGCTGCAGAATGGCCAGCACATGGTCCAGATTGCGGTTGTTGCTCGCCCGGGATTGTGAGACCGCGCACAGGCGAACAGTCTTCGGCGCGGCAGCCGGCTCGGCGAGCACGGGTACTGCTGCCGCCAGGATCAGCGGAATTACGAACGGCCGACTGGCTTTCAATGTGAGCATGACTTGGCCCTCTCATTTATGCGTGGGCATCCCACGCTTGACTGGCGAAGCGGTACAGGATCTCCGTTGCCCGGTGGAGTTGCTCGATGGCAATCCACTCATCCGCTGTGTGTGCTTGAGCGATCGCCCCCGGTCCGAAAACGACCGTGGGGATACCCCGGCCGGCAAAGGCCGGCGCATCGGTGCCATACGGCACGCCCAAGCAGCGGCCGGCCCCGCCGCTTTGGCGAATCGCGGCACTCAGGCAAATTGCGAACGAGCGGCTCAATTCGTCGGATAATCCGCGGGAGATCAAGTAGGGCGGTTCGTGCCCGACCTGCGGATCGTTCAACTCGCGGTCCACATATTCCACCACGTGCTGAAAGGCGGCTCGCGGGTCTTCGCCGGGCAGCACGCGGCGGTCGATTTCGATGGTGCAGCGGTCCGGCACGGTATTCACGCTGACGCCGCCGGAGATCAGCCCGACGCTCAACGAGGGTTGGCCAACCAACGGATGCCGGCCCAGCGTGGGAGCCACGTCGCGGGCGTATCGCTCCAACGCGCTCAACACGCGGGCCATCCGGTAGAAGGCATTGTCGCCGGCGGAAGGTGCCGAGCTGTGAGCGGCGCGGCCGCGCGCATGGCACCGCCAGCGCGCCGCGCCTTTGTGCGCGACGACCACATCCAGCCCGGTCGGTTCGGCGACGATCACCGCATCCGGTGCGCGCGGCAGGAAACCTGCCGCGTCCGCCCACAGTTCGCTCATCCGCGGGGCGCCGCCGAACCCGTACTCTTCGTTCACCGAACAGGCCATGACGATCGTGGGCCGCCCGGCCGGACGTTCTTCCGCCAAGCGGGACAAAGCCGTCAACATGCAGGCCATGCCGCCCTTGATGTCGCACGCCCCGCGGCCATACACGCGGCCCCCGCGGATCTCGGGCGTCCAAGGCGGAATGGCCATGCCGTCGACCGGCACCGTGTCCTGATGCGCCTCGAACATCAGTATCGCGCCGCCCTGTTCCGGCGGCACGTCGCCGTCCACGCGGGCCACGATATTGTCCCGGCGGGCTTCGATCGCCTGCCGGCGCCACGGCCAACCAAGCCGTTCGAACAGCCGCTGCAGATACTCGGTGACCTGGTACTCGAAATACTCGTCGCCGATCACATCGCGGCCCATCGGATTGACGCTGGGCAGACGGACGAGATCGCAAAGCGTTTCCACAACATCCAGTGGCATCGCATGAACCTGCGGGGTGCGGTAAACTATTTTGCTTGGCAAGCGGCCAAGACACGTCGAACGCCGATCGAAGGATAGTTTACCGATGGCCGATCAAAACACAACGCTGGCGGAACTGCGGGCGACGGTTCGCGAGTTCGTTGCCGCCCGCGATTGGCAGCAGTTCCATTCGCCCAAGAACCTGAGCATGGCGCTGGCCATCGAGGCGGCGGAGTTGATGGAGCATTTCCAGTGGATCACGCCGGAGGCGTCACGGGCGATCCGGGATCGGCCGGAGAAACTGGCGGAAGTCGGCGAGGAGTTGGCCGATGTGATCTGCTACGCCCTGGCCATCGCCAACGAGTTGGGGCTGGATGTCAGCGACACCCTGCGCGACAAGATGCGAAAGAATGAGCGGAAGTACCCGGCGGCCGAATATCGGGGCCGCTACGGTCCCGAAGACGACGGGACAGAAACGGGTGATAGCGGGCAAAAAAAGAAAAAGAAACCTTGACTCGTCTGAGCTCGCCGATAAGATAAAGGCAGAACGTTCGTTTGTCAGTCGTGCCTTGTCCTTCCCGCATCTCTTTTTTAGGGAGGCAGACATGCTATTACCACCTGGCTGTAGAGTATGAGAGACCCTCTGCTGCGGTCTCTCGAAGTGTGATCGAAGCTTGCTTTGGCCGCGGTTCCGCAGGGCGATCCAGAGCGGATCGGCCAGTTTGAGCGAGTTTCGATGGTCGTGTTTCCGAGGTTTCAAACCGTAACGTTACCAAGGAGAACCACCGAACCGGCAGAAGCGGTTTGTGAACATTTGTTCGCCTACCGGAGTGTGACGCTGGCCCCGTCTTGCGATGCCGGCTGTTTGTCATCCGGCGCGGCTTGCCGTGCCTGCGATCCCAGCCTAGCCCGAAAAGGACGCTGCTTGACCGAGCCAGAAAATGCTTGCAGGGGCGGACAATTCCGGTCCTCCGCAGAAACCACTTGGCCCTCGTCGCTCCCGCGCCGAGGGCCCCTTTTTTTCGACCGGATGCGTGGAGCATTTTTCCGTCGGCGCAAGCGGCGCTATCTTGGTTCGTTACACTTCCCCTGGCGCTGGCCGGATGGGGAGTCGCCGCATTTCACGAGTATCTGGTCCTCAGTGGCGCTCTCGAATGCCCGTGGGGGCTGCTAAGGATTGGAGCGACGCCAGCCCGGAGTCTCTCCAGCACGTGATATTTCACGCCGTGCCGGTCTTCTGGCGATTGCACATGGTCCACCACGCCGATCCGGATTTCGACGTGACAACCGGATAGCACTTCCATATCATCGCGAACTTGCTCCCGTTCGGCATCAAAGCGGCGGTGATCCTGCTGCTTGGCGAGCCGGCCCTCGCGGCAGTGTCTTCTTACTGAAATCGGTTTGGCGTGTCCGAGCTTTCATTCGAAGACGGCGGTTGTCTTTGCCAGCGATGGGCGTGCATTTCCAGCGGCCAGCCGTAGAATGCTGGCTGGCCATGTCAGGTCCTCGTTGGGCTTTTCCGGAGGATCAGCCACTGCGTCCGGACAGCCATCAACACCCGCGTGAAATGATGCGAGGGACGGTTGTGTACGAAACCAACGGAAAGAACCCATGAAACGAAGTCTTCTTTGCAGCATCGCATTGCTGCTGGCCTTGGCCTGTTCCGCGCGAGCCCAAGAGAACTCCTGGCGGCACTCGGGCTCGCTGTTTGTGTTGACCACGCCGGAAGGGGCCGATTTGCCGGCAACCGCCTCGGTGGAAGATTTCCCGCTGCTCGTGCGGTTGGACAAGGACTGGTTCGATTTCAGCCAGGCCCAGCCCGGCGGGGCGGACGTCCGCTTCTTTACCGCCGAGGGCAAGCCGCTGCCGTACCAGATCGAGCTGTGGGACGCTGCGGAAGGCACGGCCGCAGTCTGGGTCCGGATCCCCGAGATCCGGGGCAATGCGCGGCAGGAGATCAAGATGCACTGGGGCCATCCCGGCGCCGCGAACGATTCCGACGGCAAGGCGGTGTTCAACGCATCCAACGGGTACGTGAGCGTCTGGCACATGGACCAGCCGGTGCAGGACGAAGTGGGCACGCTCGATTCGAACGACACCGGCACGGCCGATATCGCGGGCATCATCGGCCGGGCGCGGCGTTTTCCGAGCGGCAAGGGCGTTTTCTGCGGCGACAAGATCGAGAAGCTCCCCTCCGGCGCCGCCCCGCACAGTTCGCAAGCGTGGTTCCGCTCCGAAACGATCAACAGCACGGTCCTGGCCTGGGGCAACGAGCAGGCCCAAGGCAAGGTGGTGATGCAGTTCGCCAGCCCGCCGCACGTGAGAATGGATTGCTACTTTTCGGATGGGAACGTGGCGAGCGATGGCACGCTTCCCAGGAACCAGTGGCTGCACGTCGTGCATACCTACCAAGAAGGTGGCTCCCGGATTTACGTCAACGGCGCCCTCGCCGGGCAGGGGCCGACACGGGGCACTCCCCTGTCGATCCAGAGCCCGGCTCGGTTGTGGATCGGCGGCTGGTACAATAACTACAACTTTACCGGCGACGTCGACGAGTTGCGTATCTCCAGCGTCGCCCGTTCGGCGGACTGGGTTAGACTGGAGTACGAAAACCAGAAGCCGCTCCAGACCCTTGTCGGACCGATCGTCCGGCAGGGCACCGCCTGGTCGGTCTCGCCCGACCGGCTGACCGTGCGGGAGGGTGCTGGCGCCGTGATTACCGCCCAGGCCGACGGCGCACAGAAGATCTACTGGGTCATCCGCCAAGACGGCAAAGAAACCCTCGCGGCCGTGGACCGCCTGACCTTCCGTTTCGACGCCGGTCGCGTCACTGGCGATACCTCGTTGTCGATCGGATTGAAGGCCATTTACCCCGACGGCGTTAGGACACGCGACATCCCCGTGACGGTCCAGGAGGCGATTCCCGAGCCGCGCGTCGCACTCTCGGCCCCGGCGGCCTGGGACGGGCGCCAGACCCTCGAACTGCTGCCCGCGATCAACAACCTCAAGGAACTGCAGGAGCACGACGCCGCCGATCTGATGACCACCTGGGAAGTCTCCGGCCTGGCCGTCATCCAGGAAACCACCCCGGGCAAGCTGGTTCTCAAGCGTGCGCAGAACAGCGGCAAGCTGACCGTGACGGCGACCGTCAGCAACGGCGGCGAGCCGGCCACGGCGACCGCCACCATCGCGGTGACCGAACCCGCCGTGGATGCGTGGGTGCATCGCCAGCCGTCTGCCGACGAGATGCCCGTGGACGGCCAGTTCTACGCCCGCGACGACCAGAATGAAGGGACGCTCCACGCCAACGGCACCCTGGACGAACCGGCCAACAGTGTGTTTCTGAGGGTCTACTGCGACGGCCAGCCGTACCAGCAGCAAACACAGGACCTGGCTGACGGCAAGCAGTACGCTATGTCGGCGAAGCTCAAGCCCGGCTTGGTCAAGTACCGCGCCGAGTTCGGCTCGCGTCGCGGCGGCCGGGAGACCGTTCTGCACCGGGCGGACAACCTCGTCTGCGGCGACGCCTACATCATCCAAGGCCAATCCAACGCCTTGGCCACGGATACCCGCGAGGAAGCCCCGCGCGAAACCAACACGTGGATCCGAAGCTTCGGTTCTCACCAAGACCAGGAGTACCACCGGAAGCTGGGGCAAAATCTGTGGTGCAAACCGGTTTGGAAGTTCGAGGGGGGCGAGGCCCATGCGGCGTCGCGCCACGAGCACAAGGCCGAGCTTGGCTGGTGGGGGATGGAACTGGCCAATCGCCTGCTTGCAAGCCAACAAGTTCCCATCTGCATCATCAACGGCGCCGTCGGCGGGACGCGGATCGACCAGCACCAGCGGAATCCGGAAGACCCCGAGGATTTGCAGACGATCTACGGCCGCCTGCTGTGGCGGGTGCGCGAGGCGGGGCTGACGCACGGCATCCGCGCCGTGCTTTGGCACCAGGGTGAGAGCGACCAGGGCGCCGACGGCCCCAGTGGCGGCTACGGGTGGGAAACCTACCCGCAGTACTTCGTGAGTTTGTCGGCCGGCTGGAAGCAGGATTTCCCCAATCTTCAGCAATACTACATCTACCAGATCTGGCCCCGGTCCTGCTCGATGGGCCGCGATGGATCAGACAACCGGCTGCGGGAAGTCCAGCGGACTTTGCCGCGAATGTACTCGAACATGGACATCATGTCGACCTTGGGCATCCGGCCGCCCGGCACCTGCCATTACCCGCTGGCCGGATGGTCGGAGTTCGCGCATTTGATCCGGCCGCTGATCGAGCGGGATTTGTACGGCAAGGCGCCGGCCGGCTCCGTCACGCCCCCGGATCTGAGGCGCGCTTCCTACACGAGCGACGCGAAGGACGCGATTGCTCTGGAATTCGACCAGCCGGTGGTCTGGAAGGACGCGTTGGCCAGCGAGTTCTACCTGGACGGCCGGAGCGGCGCGGTCGCCTCCGGGGCCGTGTCCGGCAACGTCCTGACGCTGACGCTCAAGCAGGCCTCGGCGGCCGGGACCATCACGTACCTCGACAGCAAGTCGTGGAGCCAGGACCGGTTGCTCGACGGCGCCAACGGCATCGCGGCGCTGACGTTCTGCGAGGTGCCGATTTCATCGGCCAGGCCGGCTCGTTAAGGCGAGCAGCAGAAGCTGTCTTACCTTGTAGGATGGGCATTCCTGCCCTGTAAAGGTCGGATTGCTCAAGAAAAGCTGGCACACGATTCAGTTGGAGTACAGCCTTTAGGCTGCCCGGCGGGCGAAGCCCGCCGCCGATACACGCTAAAGCGCGGACTCCAACCTATTTGACACCTTTACGGGGCAGGACTGCCCATCCTACACCAGGTCATCCGGGCCAATTCACTGGCCGGGTCTAGGCAAGTAGATCGGCCAGAAGTGGCGATTCCAGGACGAACGGGAGATCCAACAACCATTCCTCGAACAGGTCGAGCGAGGGCGGATCGGCGGGGGAGTTTGGCGTGGAGAAAGCTGAGCTGTCCCGAGACTCGTGTTGGATGCCGGGCCACGGGTGATCGTCGCCGAGTTGCTTGGCAGCGCGGGCGGGAATCGGCAGCGTAGTGGTATCGGACGAAAACGAGAACTGAGCCGCCGATAATGAAAACAGCTCATCGGCCAACGCGGCCTGGATGAACGTCGTAGGAGCAGCTTCACTCTCGGCCCGACCGGGGGAAATCCGGGAGTTGAGGTAATTGATCACGTCGAGCGCATCGGCGGCGTTCACGTCGCCGTCGGCGTTGACGTCCACGAAGGGTCCGTTGGGGAAATCGTTGAAATAGCACGGCGGCAAGCTCCGCGCGTCTCTAAATTGATGTCGTTGATCACCAGCAGCACGTCGAGTGCGGAAACGCCCCCGTCGCGATTGACATCGAAGGACGGGCCGGGCGGTTCGCACGTCGGCTCCTTCGGTGGAACCGTGACAAAATAAGAACTGCCAAGCTCAGCAAAGCTCAGATTCACGCCGTCGAAAAACACGTCGTTGATGGCAACGGAGGGAGTGGGAAGCTGGATGCCGTATTCGTCCAAGAGCCACTCGTCAAACAGCCGCACCCCGGCAAAGCTCTCATGCCAGATAAAGCCCCGTTGGCCGGCATCGGGATTATAGGCATTGGCCCTGCCGACAGCATAGCCGTTGTCGGTCACTCCGTACACCTCGCCGTCGAACGGATTGCCGTCTTCGTCGGTCAGCAGCACTATGCGGTAATCCGCGGCCGTCTGATCCACCGCGATCGTCAAATCCTCATCGATCCAGAGTGTCGCCTGATTGACGGTATCGAAAGTGTCGATATCAAAATAGTTCGTCGAGCCGCCAATGTACAAACCGTTTGGCGAGATATCCCGAGGATTGCCGTCCATGCCCTGAGTGGCAAGAGCACTAAGCACGCCGCCAGCCCAGAAGCTTGGGGAAAGATTCTGGCCATCTGAGACAAACCCAACAATAAGCGAGCCGTCTGCGCTAACCCCACCGCCAGTTGATACCCCAACTGTTGGCAGGGCCTGCATGCCCACTGTCTCCTCCCATCTAAAAGGTACGAGCCCGCCATTTGAATGGCCAACGGCTACGCCGTTGTTGGATACGGAAACGGCCATGGAATCATTTATTGGATCGTCGGGGCGTGTAACATAACCAATCCCAATTGCCGTTTCCGGGGCTTGCAAGCGCCAGATCGTGGCTTCCCCCGAACCGCGAGGACTTGAGGTCGGGGAGAATGAAGAGCCAGCGATATACTGACCGTTTGGGGAAATAGCCCAGGCGAATGTCTCTCCGCCAAGTGATCCCTGGGTGGTAGATGTAAAGGAAGCGCCGTCTGCAGCGATGACAACAAGCCGTCCTTCGAGGCTATCTGTATAAGGGTCGCGGAAGTAGCCAACAAGAACCCCTCGACCGTCAGCAAGTCGAGTAACGCCGCGCACGGTAATCTCTTCGCCCAAGTCGATAACCACCGGAGCAGCATTTGCTTGGCTAGGAAAGCCGCCGGTCAGCAGGCAGCGAGGTTCGAGCGGTTCGAGCGAGAGGGTGGAGTGCCGCGTTCGACGCTGGGACTTGGCGATCCGGCGCTGGAACATCCGTCGCAAGGCGGAACCTACGGTCATGGAATAAATCCTCGCTTGCTGCGAATCGCGGTACGAACTCGGCCGCCGTCTACCTACTCCCCGAAACCACGGCCCGCCACCACCGGCACGTTTGCCGTAGAACGGATTTCAATCCGTTTCGTCACCAGCGGAATGAATTCCGCTCTACGGTGAGCGGAGTTAATTCCCCTCTACGGACCGGCGAACCAAACCCTGCATTTCGAGTGCAGATGATACACGTCCCAACGCCCCGTGCAACAAAATGCCTCAGCCACCCGGCGGGGGCGGGACGGGTGGATCGAGCAGCACGGGCTCGGCAAAATCGCCGGGCATGTCGTAGGGCAGTGGCGGAAGCGATGTAACACGCAAAAGCATAAGCACTTCCGCCACCACCGACCTTGCGTCGGCGGAGCGATAATTCTGCACTACGACCGGCTGGAGAAAACCTCATCCTTCCCTGCCGCCGCCACCGCCGCTTCGCGGCGGTGGCGGCGGCAGGGAAGGAAGAGGAGGGGTATTGGATTGGCGTACCTGGTGCAGAATCACGGGCTCCCCCGAGACAAGCTCGGCGGTGGCCTAACTTGCATCTGTCCAGAGGCTTGCTGTCGCCGCTTCGCGGCTAACGGTTCCCCGTTTCGTGCTATCCTTGGGCTGACGCCCAAGGCTATGTGCGGCCATCGCTCGGAATTCCTCACAGACGACGCCCGGCGTTGAATCTCCAGCGAGGGCGAAACCTTGCGACGCCGCGCGGCAGGGCAACGAGTCCCACGTGTCATTGGGCCGTTGACGCGGCTGGCGCCAGCCGCTTGGCTTCCTGTGGCGGCGGGCGCGGCACGAACGTCAACGACTCCGCCAGCGTGCGGTCGCCCTCGGCGAAGCGTTCCACGGACTTGGCTTCCAAGGTGAACGATAACGCGGCTTGCCGGCCTTGCTCGTTCGACACGTGATAGAAGACCCACGCAATCGGGACTTCGGACGTGATGCCCGTGGCCTGGACACGAAGGATTCGGCGACCATCGTCCGTCGCGGTTTGAGACGCTTCGACGGCTTGCCCCGCGCTGCTGGTCAACGACTGCAGCACCTCCGCCTGGAAGGTTTCCAAGGCCAGCCGCTTGCCCGGTTCCGCGTCAGCCAGCTCCGAGAGATTGCATTGTGCGATCAGATCGCCGCCGTCCACGCAGCGCAGCACGCACAGGTCGTGGCGATCCAACAGCACCCGCCAGCGCCGGTCGTGAATCAAGCGAACGTTGCTTTGCTGCGGCCGCAGATCCAGGAGCGTCGCGCCCGCCGTAGCCGTCAAAGGCAAGTCGCGCAGCGCAGTATCGCTGAGCGCGTCGGCGGTCGTTTGGGGCGTGATGGCCACTCGCAAACGTGCCGTGACGTCAAATCCCGGCTCGGCGTGGCCGATTTCGCGACGTTCGTGGAAATTGGCCGCCAGCCAAGTCACCGCGCGCTGGGCTGTGTCGAAATTGGCCCGGGCCTTCAGTTCGATCTTCGACGCGACGCCCTGAGCCGCGCCTTCGAGCGATCCTTGAATCGTCAGGATGGCAGTCGTCCCGTCCATCTTGTCCAGCGTCCCTTGGACATCGCTGCTGGTGATGACATCCAATCCCAGCAAAATGGCCAGGGAGTCGCGGTTGACCTGCCAAAGTTCTCCGGCACGCACGGGCTGGTCGGGAAGCAATCCGGAAATGGCCAGGCTGTTGCCTTGAATGTCGATCAACTCCAAATCTTCCCGGCTCAAGGGTCCCATCGGACAGAACAGCGTGGAACCACTGGCATCGATTTGGGCCACAACCAAGCGACGTTCCGAGTTGATTTGCGGGGTTGCCAACCCCTGTCCCACTTTGACTTCGGCGGACGCCTCTTGGTAATTCCTCGCGGATCGGCGCGAGCCCTTGGTCGTATCGACTGCTAGCAGCCGTTCGTCATACGTCACCTTGCCACTGACCACGATGGGCAGCTTCTGCTGCTCGCCATCCCCCGCCTGGACCAAAAGATCCCCGCGGACTTCGACCACCGCTTGCACCTGTTGTACGGCGTCCGGTTTCAAACTGGCTTTCAGATTGTAAGTCTCTGCAGCAAAAGTAGTTGTGCAGTAGATGGCAGCCACACAGGCAATCAGGACGCCACGCGGAATCGCATGTCCCTGGCGGCAATCGCAAGAGTTTCTTGACAATTCTTCTAAAATACCATCGACTACAGGATGGTGCAGCACGTCAGTACTCCTATCACGGCAAATCCGGAGCCGGAGAAAAACTTTGCGCAATCGGTACATCGGTCAGCCGTGTCCGTTCGGTTGAATCGTTTTGCGTCGGTTCGCCGCGAAACGGTACGCCCGCCAGGGGCGTGCCGAAAGACTTGAGAGTGCCGGCGCGAACTTTCGCGCTGGATTTGCGACCTAAGTATCAACACCTTTCAGACATGTCGAAGGCGCGACTTAACCATCGTGCCTGCAACAATTTGCCTATGCTTGTCCGAGCGTTGAAGGCGATCCCGGTGCCCAGGGGAATTGAACCGGCGGCATAGGGGTTGCGTAGTAAGCGTTATCCGAGCGACCGCAAGCGGCTGTTCGGTGCCAGGGAGCATCCTGCGAACGGGATGCCTGCCCAAGCGATGGGGGCTTGCCGGCGCGGTGGGAGCCGCAGGGAACGCCGCAGGTTCCGGAAATGGAAGAGGCCGTCATGCATTCTGCATATCGTAGTCACGTCATCAAAGAGTTGCGGGACCAGCAAGTCCGGTTCGCTCCGCGCGCCAAGAAACTGGAGCAAGTCGATCGTGCCGAGCGGCTGCTGGCGGAGTTGGATCCAGCCCGGACGTACAGTTACGAGTATTTGTGCTTCCGCATCACCGACTATCGGCCGGATTCCTCGCCCCAATCCGTGGTTTCGGGCGAAGAAGCCCGGCACGACGTGCGGTTGTTTGTCGAGGACGTCTCCGACGCGGCGAACCTGCGCGTGGGCGAACTTCCCGAGCCGGTCCACACGGTCGAAGACCTGAGCCGGATGTTCAATGTTTCGACGAAGACGATTTCGCGGTGGCGCGAATTGGGATTGGTCAGTCGCCGCTTCGTCTTTGCCGGCGGCAAGAAGCGGGTGGGCTTCTTGCAGAGCAGCGTCGAGCGGTTCGTCGGCAGCCATGGGAACCGGATCGAGCGCGGCGAGCGATTCAGCCAGCTGACCGCCCAGGAACGCAGCCAGATCATCACGCGTGCCCGTCGCCTGGCCCGCGCCGGGGCCGGGCAAGCGGAGGTTGCGCGGCGGATTGCCAGGCGTCTGAATCGCAGCGTCGAGGCGATCCGTTACACGCTGAAGCTGTTCGATCAAAAGTACCCCGCGCTCGCCCTGTTTCCCGACCGCAGCGGTCCCTTGACGGACGAATCGAAAGAGGGCATTTATCAGGATTACCGCCGCGGCCAATCCGTGGGTGACTTGGCCGAACGGTTCGGGCGGACACGCACCTCGATCTACCGGATCATCAACGAAGCACGGGCCCGGCGACTGCTCGAATTGCCGTTGGACCATATTTACAACGAAGAATTCGATCTGCCGGACGCGGATCAGGAAATCCTTGGCCCGCTGCCCTCTGGCGGCGACGAGAGCAAGAAGCAACGCGTTCCGGCGGGCCTGCCTTCGTACTTGGGTGCCCTGTACGAGGTGCCGCTGCTGACTCGGGAGCAGGAGCAGCATGTCTTCCGGAAGTACAATTTCTTGAAGTACCGGGCGCAACAGTTGCGGGCCGGCTTGATTCCCGCGCGAGCCACCACCGGTTTGATGGATCGCATCGAGCAACTGTACGAGCAGGCGGTCAAGACGAAGAATCGGATCGTACAAGCGAATTTGCGGCTGGTGGTGTCGATTGCCAAACGCCACGTCGGTGCCTCCGACGATTTTTTCAGCTTGGTCAGCGACGGAAATATCTCCTTGATGCGGGCCGTCGACAAATTCGACTATGCCCGCGGGAACAAATTCAGCACGTATGCCACGTGGGCCGTCATGCGAAACTTTGCCCGCACGATTCCCGACGAATTCAAGCATCGCGAGCGATTCCGGACCTGCCAAGACGAAATGTTCGATGCACAGCAGGACGACCGGGCCGCGCCACTGGCCATGGAAAGCGCGCAGCACTTGCGGGAACAGCAGATCGGGCGTATCCTATCACGCCTTGATGAACGCGAGCAGCGGATCATCATCAGCCGATTCGGCTTGAACCACGCCCAGGAGCCCAAAACACTCGAGGAAGTGGGCAGCCAATTGGGGGTCACAAAGGAACGTATTCGTCAGATCGAAGCCCGCGCCCTCGACAAGCTGCGGGTGGAGGCCGAGCGAGAAAAGATCGAAGTTCCGGAGTAAGACCTGGAAAAAAACCGGAAGAACGGTCTGCTGGCGACTTGCGCGTCATTGAAATCCACTGATGTCGCGATTGTCGCAGTCCGCCCTGAAGGCGGTTTTTTTCTCGTTTGCGACTTGCGTGAATCCGCTACGTCGGTATATTAGCTGGTTTTCACAGCGGGGAGTTTGGCCTTCACTGTTTTACCAGCCAGCGTAGCTCAGTTGGCAGAGCAGCTGATTTGTAATCAGCCGGTCGTGGGTTCAAATCCCTCCGCTGGCTCCGCGTGCGTTGTGCTGGGGCGAAACCCCTCGAAAAGCAGAGGGTTTGGTATCGGGGGGTTTCCCGAGTGGTCAAAGGGGACGGACTGTAAATCCGTTGGCTACGCCTTCGCAGGTTCGAATCCTGCACCCCCCATTGAGTAGCATCCTGGGCGTTCAGGAGAAAAAAAAGACTGGAAGACTAGCGAATGGGCGGGTGTAGCTCAATGGTAGAGCAATAGCCTTCCAAGCTGAAGACGAGGGTTCGATTCCCTTCACCCGCTCTCGTAAGCAGCCAGAGGGCGGTAGCAATCCGGATGAACATTCGCTAATATGTTGGCTGCTGTAGCTCAGTCGGTAGAGCGCGTCCTTGGTAAGGACGAGGTCACGGGTCCGACTCCCGTCAGCAGCTCTCGGCAGAAGCAGTCTCGACGGCGCAAGCTCGACGGGCTGAAAGCGTAAACCACTGTGGGTTGTGTTGTGAACCGTAATGTCGCACTTTGAAACGTAGGTGTAAGAAGCGATGGCTAAGGAGACATTTCAACGAACGAAGCCCCACGTGAACGTGGGGACGATTGGGCACATTGATCATGGCAAGACGACGCTTGCGGGCGCGATTATTGCCGTACAGGCGAAAAAGGGGCTGGCCCAATTTAAGTCGTACGCGGATATCGCCAAGGGCGGCACGGTCCGCGACGATACGAAGACGGTGACCATCGCGGTCGCCCACGTCGAGTATGAGAGCGACAGGCGGCACTACGCTCACATCGATTGCCCGGGTCACGCCGACTACATCAAGAACATGATCACGGGTGCCGCTCAGATGGACGGCGCGATCCTGGTCGTGTCGGCCGCCGACGGCCCGATGCCTCAGACACGCGAGCACGTGCTGCTGGCTCGCCAGGTGAACGTGCCGGCGCTGGTCGTGTTCCTGAACAAGTGCGACTTGGTGGATGACCCCGAGTTGCTGGAGTTGGTCGAGCTCGAAATCCGCGAACTGCTGAACAAGTACGGGTTCCCTGGCGATGACACGCCGGTCGTGCATGGTTCGGCGCTGCCGGCCTACCAGAATCCCACCGATCCTGAGAAGACCAAGTGCATCCAGGACCTGATGGACGCCATTGACGCGTTCATTCCCGAGCCGGTCCGGGCGGTCGACAAGCCGTTCCTGATGGCCGTCGAAGACGTGTTCTCGATCGAAGGCCGCGGCACCGTCGCCACGGGCCGTATCGAGCGTGGAGTCGTCAAGGTTGGTGATGAAATCGAGATCGTCGGTCTGACCGACTCTCGTAAGGTCATCGTCACGGGCGTCGAAATGTTCAAAAAGCTGTTGGACAGCGGACAGGCTGGTGACAACGTCGGCTGTCTGCTGCGCGGCATCAAGCGGGATGACATCGAGCGCGGTCAGGTCCTGGCCAAGCCGGGCAGCATTACTCCGCACACGAAGTTCGAGGCGGAGGTTTACTGCTTGTCGAAGGAAGAAGGCGGTCGTCATACGCCTTTCTTCAGCGGCTATCGCCCTCAGTTTTACTTCCGGACCACCGACGTGACGGGGACCTCCAACTTGGTGGATGCGGAAATGTGTATGCCCGGCGACAACGTGCGATTGTCCATCGAACTGCACAAGCCGATCGCCATGGATGACGGCGTCCGGTTTGCCATTCGAGAAGGCGGCCGCACGGTGGGTTCCGGAGTGGTCACGAAAATCCTCGAGTAACACAAGACCTCGAGAAGAGACATTCACTCCACTACGGAGTGAATACAGGGGTGTAGCTCAATTGGCAGAGCACCGGTCTCCAAAACCGGGGGTTGCGAGTTCAATTCCCGCCGCCCCTGCCATATTTCCTGCATCGGCGGCACTGTGCGGCCGCCGGTGCAGGCGATTTACCTGTCGCAGGGATGCCAGACACGATGTCCAGTGAGAAGGTGGTCTCGACGGTTATGTGGTTCGGCGAGTTGTTTCAAGTTGGCGTTTACAAACGCAGTCAAGGTAGGATCGCACGACAGGTCACGTTTGCGGCGTTGGCGATTACCTTCGCGCTTGCGGCTTGGCGGCTCTCGTACCACCGGCTGTGGCTTTCCAGCAATATGGCGATGATCCTCTCTGCCGTGTTGCTCGTAGGCGGCATGTGGATCAGCTTCCGCGTCGTGAATATGCCGCGGTTTGCGGATTTCCTGATCGCGGTCGAGGCGGAGATGAACAAGGTCTCCTGGCCGTCCAAGGGGGAGTTGATCCGCAGTTCGTTGGTAGTGATTTTCGTCCTGTTCTTCTTGATGGCGGTGTTGTTCGGGTTCGACCTGCTTTGGGGTTGGTTATTCGAGGCAATTGGCATCCTCAAGAAGTCTTCCTAAGGGGCGGAAACCATGGTCGCGGATGATCCCACCAAAAGCGACGCGACAGGAATTCCTGTCCCGGCGAATCCTCAACCAGAGGAGGAAGCCGAGACGGGCCAATTCGTGTCCCCCGCGTCAACTCCCGATCTTGCTCAGGCAGACCGCAGGGAGGGTGAATTGGCACCGGAAAACGGCGCGGACGAAGGGATGATCGACGTAGCGATCATGGAGGCCGAGGAACCGGTCGCTGACACGGACTCTACCGAATTGGAGTCAGCTGCCGACGAAGACGGGGCGAGTCGTGGCGACGATGGCGAAGCAGAGGATTTAGGACCGGCTGCCGAACTGGACGAGCCATTGGCAGCGGAGGCGGAATTGGACGCTGGCGGCGAACCGGACGAGGCCGTTGAGGCACCGGCGGTCAAAGAATGGTACATCCTCAAGGTGCAGGTCAACCGCGAGGATTCGATTCGCGCGGCGTTGTTGCGGCGGATCAAGATCGAGGGTTTGGAAGAGCATTTTGACGAGATTGTGGTTCCCACCGAGGAAGTGGCTGAGTTCAACAAGAGCGGAAAACGAAAGATCGTTCGGCGGAAGCTCTATCCCGGCTACATTCTGGTCCACATGGCCGTCAATGATGATACGTGGTTCCTGGTTCGTGAGACTCCCGGAGTCGGCGATTTTACGGGGTCCTCGGGCAAGCCCACACCGATGAATGCACGAGATGTGGAGCGGATCCTGCGTCTGGGAGTGACTCAGGGCGATAGCGGCGTGCCAATCAAAACGGCGATTCCCTTTAAGGTCCGTGACCGAGTACGCGTTAAAGACGGTCACTTTCAGAACTTTGAGGGGGAGGTCGATTCGATTGACGAGGCCAACGGCCGCATCACGGTGATGATTAATATTTTCAATCGATCGACACCTGTTGAACTAGAGCACTGGCAGGTAGAATCGGTCTGAAACACGCGAAACATGCGGCGGGGATTTGGCAGATGGCAAAACAATTGGTTGGACAGGCAAAGTTTCAGGTTCCGGGAGGTCAGGCCACTCCCGCGCCTCCGGTGGGGACCTCGCTGGGTAAATTCGGCATCAACTTGGGCCAGTTTGTCCAGCAATTCAACGATCGGACGCGCGAGTACAACGGCACGCCCATCCCGGTAATCGTCAGCGTCTACAGCGATCGGACGTTCGACTTTATCACGAAGTGCCCGCCCGCCGCGGCGCTTCTGAAGCAGGCTGCGGGGATTGCCAAGGGGTCTGGTGTCCCCAACAAAGACAAGGTAGGCCGGATCACCCGGGAACAGGTGCGGCAGGTCGCGGAAAAGAAGATGCCCGACTTGAATGCGGGCAGCGTGGATGCCGCGTGCAGGCTGATCGAAGGGACCGCGCGGAGCATGGGCTTGGATGTGGTCGATTGACGGCCGGCAACGGCCGACAGGCGAATACTGACAGGCGAATACTGAGGCGGTCTGGTAAAGAGAACACTTT
>CAZXYZ010000096.1:18276-45098 GCA_964645045.1 uncultured Pirellulaceae bacterium
GACAGGCGAATACTGACAGGCGAATACTGAGGCGGTCTGGTAAAGAGAACACTTTTGAGTGCATGGCGCAAGTACACATGGCGAAACAATCCAAACGATTTCGGGCGCTGCAGGCCAAGGCCACGGGTAGTCAAACGCTGACCCTGGAAGCCGCTGTCGCGAAAGTCAAAGAGTTTGCGACCACCAAGTTCGACCAGTCGGTCGAAATTCACATGCGGCTGGGCGTCGACCCCAAGCAGGCGGACCAGATCGTCCGCGGGTCGATCGTGCTGCCGCACGGCATTGGCAAGTCGCAGCGGGTGGTGGTTTTCGCGAAGGGCGATTTGGCGGAAGTCGCGCGGCAAGCCGGTGCGGACGCGGTGGGCCAGGAAGACTTGGCGCAACGAATTAAGGAAGGCTGGACGGATTTCGACGCCTGTATCGCGGCTCCCGATATGATGGGATTGGTGGGGCCGTTGGGCAAGGTGCTAGGTCCACGGGGTCTGATGCCTTCGCCTCGCGCCGGCACGGTGACTCCGGACGTGGCTCGCGTGGTTCGCGAATACAAAGCAGGAAAAGTCGAATTCCGTAACGATTCGGGCGGAAACGTCCATGCAGTCGTTGGCAAAATCAGCTTTGAGAAAGACAAACTGCTGGAGAACGTCCGTTCGTTCATCGACCACATACTATCGTTGAAGCCAGCCAGTGTGAAGGGCACCTACGTGCGGGGCATTGTGCTGACGGCCACCATGAGCCCTTCGGTGCGTGTGGCCGCGTAGGTTGGTAGTTCCGACAGGGCTACGGTTGAGGCGCAGTGACAGCGGCTGTGCGGGCATCCCCGGGCAGAACAGAGCATTTGCAGGATACGAGTAGGCCATGAGCAAGTACGTAAAAGACTTGGTAAGTAAACAGATCGCGCACCGGTTGGACGGGGTTGGCGACGCGCTGCTGGTCAATGTCGTCGGTTTGGATGCAGGCAAGACCTTTGTGCTGCGGCGGCGATTGCGTGAGAAGAATATCCAGCTGATGGTGATCAAGAACAGCTTGGCCCGGCGGGCGACCGAAGGAACCCCTTTGGCGGCTGCTTTCCAAGGTGTCGAAGGTACGCTGGCGATGGTCTGGGGTTGCGAGGACTTCGTCAGTTTGAGCAAAGAGATCACAGCACTGGATGGAAGCGCGGAGTTTCCCACGTTTCAGACCCGCGGCGGGGTAATGGACGGCGAGCACTTGACTGCAGAACGGGTCAAGGCCGTCAGCTTGTGGCCCAGCCGCCAGGAGCAGATCCGGATTCTTCTGGGCCAGATCCTGTCGCCGGGAGCCAATCTCGCGTCCCAGTTGTTGGCGCCGGGACGGAAATTGGCCAGTCAGATCGAAGAAAAATCGAAGGGCGAAGCGGGCGACGAAGCCGACGCGAAGCCCGAAGGGAAGGTCGAGGGGACTGCTGAGACGGCTGGCGGAAACACCGGCGAAATCGCTGGCGAGGTCAAAGCCGAAGGCACGGCCGAGCCGATAGCGGAAGTCACTGTCGAGGCAAAGTCCGAGGCCCCGACCGAGGAAAAGACCTAGAACAAAGAGCTAGAAAAGAAGACCTAGGAAAAAGGAAGAGCCTTCGACCGCGGCGGTTCCTTGGCGATTAGTGCGATCTTACAGCGCTGCAGCCGGACTTGCGTCGTCGAAAGGACCTTGATGTTGTCGGGGACAACCCCGGCGGATAACCACCCACGAATTGATTTTTGTAACAGTTTTGCACCGAAGGTCGACCCCGTTAGGTGCGCATTGTGAGAAAGGGCCTGAACCGCGATGTCCGAAGCTGCAACGCTCAATTTTAATGCTGAGATCGTCGAATTTGCTGACAAGATTGCCGGGTTGACTCTGAAGCAAGCCAAGGAGCTCAGTGACTGCCTGAAGGAAAAGTACGGGATCGAGCCGGCCGCCGGCGGGGCGATCATGATGGCTGGACCGATGGCTGGTGGTGCCGGTGCGGCGCCTGCGGCCGTGGAGCAGACCGAATTCGATGTCGTGTTGACCGGATTTGGGGACAAGAAACTGAATGTCGTCAAGGTGGTCAAGAATATCACCGGGGCGTCTTTGATGGATGCCAAGAAGTTGGTGGAAGCCGCTCCGGCCACTTTGAAGCAGGGTGTGTCGAAGGCCGAAGCGGAGAAGTTGAAAGCCGAGTTGGAAGAAGCAGGCGCTTCGATCGAACTCAAGTAAGCTTTGTTCTTTCCGTGATTACGACTGACCACTGCCCGGGGGGCGTCTGTCCGGGCAGTGTAGGTACCGAAGGATTGATTCCGATCACTCCCAGTGCGACTGCGTTTTCTGGCGTTTTCTGTCCCAGGTCGCAGTGCGCGCCTCGCCTATCTATCGGTTTACGTCGCATCGCCCGCGCTGGTTCGCGCTCTGCGCCGGCATCTCTCACCCTGGAGCACTCGCCCAATGGCAACCCCAGTCGAAAGACGTCTTAGGCCCAAGGAAGTACGTCATTTTGGCAGCGGGAATAAAGCTCCCTTTATCCCCGATCTGACCGAAATTCAGACCCGCGGCTACGCCGCGTTTCTGCAGGAGGAATTGCAGCCGGAGAAACGGAAAAACCAAGGTTTGGAGGCCGTGCTGCGCGAAATCTTCCCCATCGAGAGCTACGACAAACAGATCAAGCTGGATTACCTCCGGTACGAGTTGGGCAAGCCGCGGTACACGCCCGATGAATGCCGCCAGTTGCGTTTGACCTACGGCCGGCCGTTCCGGATTTGGCTGCGGCTGAACAAGGAAGAGCCGATCGATGAGGAAGTCTACTTGGGCGACCTGCCCGTGATGTTGGGCGGCGGCGAGTTTATCATCAACGGGGCCGAGCGCGTGGTGGTCAGCCAATTGCACCGCAGCCCGGGCGTGGATTTTGTGCTCGAACAGGAAGGCACGACCGACCGCAGGCTTCCCAGCTGCCGGATCATTCCCGAACGCGGCAGTTGGATCGAGATCAATGTCACGCGAAAGGAAGCGCTCAGCGTGCGCATCGACCAAAGCGGCAAGTTCTCGGCGATGACGCTGCTGCGGGCGATGAACCCCGACCCGACGAAAAAGCCCCCGTACAGCAGCAATGCGGACATCATCCGCGCTTTCTACCCCAACGAAGTCACGGTCGAGAGCATTGTCGATGGCCGCAGTGTCAGCAAAATCGAGGGCAAAATTGCGGTCGAGGACATCGTCTATCCTCAGGCCAGCGAGCGGGCCGGGGAATTGATTCTGGAAGCTGGCCAGAAAATCAGCAAGGGCGTGGCCGAGACCATCTGCACGTCGGGGTTGACCGAGGTCGAAGTGCTCCCAGCGCAGAAGACGGCGCTGGTCTTCACCAGCTTGGCGGAAGATTCGACGACGAGCCACGAGGAGGCCCTGTTGCGGATCTACCAGCGTTTGCGTCCCGGTAATCCGCCTCAGTTGGAAAAGGCCCGGACGCTGTTTCAGGAAAAGTTTTTCGACGTCAACCGTTACCGCTTGGGCCGCGTGGGCCGGTTCCGGATCAATCGCAAACTCAAACTCGGTGTCGCCGAGGACGTCATGACTTTGCGGCCGGAAGACCTGATCGCCTCAATCTCCTACCTGGTCGCCTTGCACGGCTCGGAAGAGTCGGCGCAAATCGACGACATCGACCATTTGGGAAATCGCCGCCTGCGGACGATTGATGAACTGGCGAGCGACGAATTGCGGAAGGGATTCCTTAAGCTGCGCCGCACGGTCCAGGAGCGGATGAGCCTGAAGGACGTCCAAGACATGACGCCGCGCAGTCTGATTAATCCCAAGAGCGTCTCGGCGGCTATCGAGTACTTCTTCGGCCGCGGCGAGCTGTCGCAGGTGGTCGACCAGACCAATCCGCTATCGCAGTTGACGCACGAACGGCGACTGTCGGCCCTGGGACCTGGCGGTTTGAACCGCAAGCGGGCCGGATTCGAAGTCCGCGACGTCCACATCTCGCACTACGGCCGGATCTGTCCGATCGAGACGCCCGAAGGTACCAACATCGGTTTGATCTCCAGCTTGGCCATTTATTCGGGCGTCGACGAATACGGGTTCCTGATCACGCCGTACCGCCTGATCAAGAAAGGCAAAGTGCTGGACGAGATCGTTTGGCTGCGGGCGGACGAGGAGTCGGACGCCTATGTTGCGCCGGCGGACACGGAAGTCGCGGATGGGAAACTCGTCGGCGGGGCCAACTTGATCGCGCGGCACCGGTCCGATTTCGAGATTGTCGTGCCGGACCAGGTCAGTTATATCGACGTGGCGCCCAATCAGATGGTGGGGGTTTCCGCCGGGTTGATTCCCTTTTTGGAACACGACGACGCCAACCGGGCCTTGATGGGCTCCAACATGCAGCGGCAAGCCGTGCCGTTGCTCGTCACCGAGCCGCCGATTGTGGCCACCGGCATGGAATGGCACGTGGCCGGCAATTCGAGCATGGTCGTCAAAGCGCGGCGGGCCGGGAAGGTCACGTATGTCGACGCCAGCCGGATCGAGATCGGGACCGATGTCTACGAGATGCGCAAATTCCGCGGCTTGAACGAGCGGACGTGCCTCAACCAGAAGCCGATCATCCAATTGGGCGAGAAGGTGGAAAAGGGACAGGTCATCGCCGACGGCGCGGCCACCTTCCTGGGCGAACTGGCGCTGGGCCGGAACGTGCTGGCCGGATTCATGTCGTACGACGGCTTCAATTTCGAGGACGCGATCGTGATCAGCGAAGAACTGGTCCAGAACGACGTCTATACCTCGCTGCACATCGAGGAATTCGACGTCGAGATTCGCGAGACCAAACTGGGCCGCGAGGAGTTCACCCGGGACATTCCCAACGTCAGCGAAAAGGCGTTGCGCAATCTGGACGAGACCGGCGTCGTGCGGATCGGCACTTACGTCAAACCGGGCGATGTGTTGGTGGGCAAGGTCTCGCCCAAGTCGAAGACCGAGCTGACGCCCGAGGAAAAGTTGCTGCACGCGATCTTCGGCCGCGCGGGCGAGGATGTGAAGAACGATTCGCTGGAAGTGCCTTCGGGCATTGAGGGGATCGTCATCGACACGCAGAAATTTTCGCGGCGCATGAGCCTTTCGGAGGACGAACGCAAAGCCTTCGAGAAGGATTTGAAGCACGCCGAAACGGAAGGCAATCAGGCGATTGCCAAAGCCTTCGGCGCGTTGATCGAAGAAATGGAAAAAGTCGTCGGCCGCGTGCTGACCGACGAGGACGGCACGCCGCTGGTCCGCGACCAGGACCCCAAGTTCGTTGCGGAGAAGGCGCAGAATTTCCGCCTGAGTTGGGTGACCGACAAGATGCGCAGCGAGGAACGGATCGCCGACCTGCAGAAGGTGCAGAAGACGCACTGGCCGGAAGTCGAGAACGCCATTGACGCCCGCGACCGCAAACTGAACAGCATGAAACGCGGTGATGAATTGCGCAGCGGCGTGCTGCAGATGGTCAAAGTCTATATCGCGACCAAACGCGTGATTTCGGTCGGCGACAAGATGGCCGGCCGGCACGGGAACAAGGGCGTGATCGCCAAGATCCTGCCGGTCGAGGACATGCCCTTCCTGCCGGACGGGACTCCCTTGCAGATTCTGCTGAATCCGCTGGGCGTTCCCAGCCGCATGAACGTCGGCCAGATCCTGGAAACCCACTTGGGATGGGCGGGCGCGAAGTTGAGTTTTCAGGCCGTCACGCCCGTGTTTGACGGGGCCACCGAGCAGGACATCAACAAAGCGCTGCAGACCGCCGGTCTGCCGGCGCACGGCAAGATCCGCCTGTGCGACGGCCGGACGGGGGAACCGATGTCCCAGGAGACGACGGTCGGCTACATCTACATGCTCAAGTTGCACCACTTGGTGGACGACAAAGTCCACGCCCGCAGCACCGGCCCTTACTCGCTGATCACGCAGCAGCCGCTGGGTGGGAAAGCACGGTTCGGCGGCCAGCGGTTTGGCGAAATGGAAGTCTGGGCCCTGGAAGCCTACGGGGCCGCGTACATTCTGCAGGAGTTGTTGACGGTCAAGAGCGACGATGTGGAAGGCCGTACGAAAATTTATGAATCGATGGTCAAGGGCGAGAATACGTTGGAGGCGGGCACGCCGGCCAGTTTTGACGTTCTGACCAACGAAATCCGCGGTTTGGCTTTAAACATGCAGTTGGAAAAACGGCGGACGATCTGACCGGAATTTTCCGATCCTCCAGAGGAGCAGGGGCACATGACCACCGGCGAAGGTTCCTACGATCGTATTAACGATTACGCGTCAGTCAAGATCAGCTTGGCGAAGCCGCACGACATCCGCAGTTGGTCGTTCGGCGAGGTAAAAAAACCCGAAACGATCAACTACCGCACCTATCGTCCCGAAAAGGACGGCCTGTTCTGCGAACGTATTTTCGGTCCGGAAAAGGACTGGGAATGCGCGTGCGGCAAGTACCGGGGCATGAAGTACAAGGGCATGATCTGCGACCGCTGCGGGGTCAAGGTCACCCATTCCCGCGTTCGGCGGAAGCGCATGGGCCACATCGAATTGGCGGCGCCCGTGGTCCATATCTGGTTTTTCAAGGCCATGCCCAGCCGGCTGGGCAACTTGCTGGACATGAAGACGACGAGCTTGGAAAAGGTGATCTACTTCCAGGACTATGTCGTCACGGATCCGGGGGCGACGGAACTCGAAAAGCAGCAACTGTTGACCGAAGAAGAGTACCGCGCGGCCCGGGAGCAGTGGGGCGACACGGGCTTCGAGGCGGACATGGGGGCGGAAGCCGTCCGCAAGTTGCTCGGCGGCTTGGACCTCGTCCAGCTGTCGCAGGACCTCCGCAAGGATTTGGTCGAGACCAATTCCAAGCAAAAGAAGAAAGACCTGATCAACCGCCTGAAGATCGTGGAATCGATCCGCGACAGCGACAATCGCCCGGAGTGGATGGTCCTGGACGTGATCCCCGTCATCCCCCCGGACCTGCGTCCGCTGGTCCTGTTGGACTCCGGCAATTTCGCCACCAGCGATCTCAACGACCTGTACCGGCGGATTATCAACCGCAACAACCGGCTCCGCAAGCTGGTGGATCTGAACGCACCGGAGGTCATCATCCGCAACGAAAAGCGGATGCTGCAACAGTCCGTGGACGCGTTGTTCGATAACAATCGCTGTAAGCGACCGGTCTTGGGCAGCAGCAACCGGCCGCTGAAATCGCTGACCGACATGATCAAGGGCAAGCAGGGACGGTTCCGCGAGAACCTGCTGGGGAAACGCGTGGATTATTCGGCGCGCAGCGTGATCGTGGTCGGCCCGTCGCTCCGGCTACACCAATGCGGCCTGCCCAAGAAAATCGCGCTGGAATTGTACCAGCCGTTTATCATCCGCAAGCTCAAAGAACTGGGGCATGCGGATACGATCAAGAGCGCCAAGAAGATGCTGGAACGCAAGGACGAGGAAGTCTGGGATATCCTCGAATCGGTGATCCAGAACCACCCGGTGCTGTTGAATCGGGCCCCGACGTTGCACCGGATGGGGATCCAGGCGTTCGAGCCGGTGCTGGTCGAAGGCAACGCGATCCACCTCCATCCGCTGGTCTGCCGAGGCTTCAACGCGGACTTCGACGGTGACCAGATGGCCGTTCATTTGCCGCTGTCGATCGAGGCTCAGGTTGAAGCGCACACGCTGATGATGTCCACCAACAACATCTTCGGCCCCGCCAACGGCAAGCCGATCATGAGCCCCTCGCAAGACATCGTGATGGGCTGCTACTACATCACGCTGGACCTGCCCAACCGGAAGGGCGACGGCATGATGTTTTCCTCGCTCCGCGAGGCCGACTTGGCCTACGCGCTGGGCGTGATCGATCTGCACGCCCGCATCAAGGTCCGCTTGCCGGAGCACCGGCGGCTCAAGTCGGAAGACGAGTCGGCCAAGCCGGGAGCGATGATTGAAACGACCTACGGCCGCATCATGTACAACATGATCCTCCCGGAGGGCATGGATTACTACAACATGCCGTTGCGGTCCGCCGAACTGGCGATGGTCATTTCGGATTGCTACCAGCGTCTGGGCCGTAAGGCCACCATTGGTTTGCTGGACGACATGAACAAGATTGGTTTCCAGCAGAGCACGCTCAGCGGATTGTCGTTCGCCACCGACGACCTGGTGACTCCATCCAGCAAATCGCGGCATATCGCGGACGCCGACAAGCAGGTTCTGAAATACAAGAAGCTGTACGACCGCGGCGTCATTACGGAACAAGAGCGCTACAACCAGGTGCTGGACACCTGGACGCATGCCCGCGAGCGGATCACGCAAGAAATGATGGACGCGATGAAGTCCGACGAGCGGACCGCGGGCTACGTGAATCCCGTGTACCTGATGGCCCACTCCGGAGCCCGCGGTGGAATCGAGCAGATCCGTCAGCTGGCCGGGATGCGTGGTTTGATGGCCAAGCCGACGGGCGAGATCATCGAAACGCCGATCAAGGCGAACTTCCGCGAAGGCCTCACGGTGCTGGAGTATTTCAGCTCGACGCACGGGGCCCGCAAAGGTCTGGCCGACACGGCCCTCAAGACGGCTGACTCCGGCTACCTGACCCGAAAACTGGCCGACGTCGCTCAGAACGTCGTCGTGACGATTCACGACTGCGGCACGACGCAAGGCGTCACCAAGAGCGTCCAATACCGGGGCGAGAAAGTCGAAGTTCACTTGAAGGAAGCCGTCCACGGCCGCGTCAGCCGGAAAAACATCGTCAATCTCGTCACCGACGAGGTGGTCGTCCGCGAAAATGAAATGATCACGCTGGAAATCGGGCGCAGGATCGAGGAACTGGGCCTGGAGAAAATTCAGGTCCGCAGCCCCCTGACCTGCGAGGCGGCGTTGGGAGTCTGCCGGCTATGCTACGGGATGGACCTGTCCACGGGTGCGATGGTGGAAGAGGGGATGGCGGTCGGCATCATTGCGGCGCAGAGCATCGGCGAGCCGGGCACCCAGTTGACGATGCGTACGTTCCATATCGGCGGCACGGTCAACACCAGCGTCGAAGAGAGCGAGTCGCGGGCCAAACGCGGGGGTATCGTCAAGTTCGTCCGTATCCGTTCGGTCCGCACCGAGGAAGGCAAAGAGATCGTGCTCTCCCGCAACAGCGAAGTCTCGCTGCTGGATCCCAAGGGCCGGGAATTGGAGAAGTACGAAGTCCCCACCGGTGCCGAACTGATGGTCAAAGAGAACCAGGAGATCAAGCCCGGCGAAGTCCTCTGCCAGTGGGATCCGCACAGCATCCCGATCTTGGCCGAAGTCAGCGGCAAGGTCCGTTACGAGGATGTGGTCGAAGGCGAGACCATGCGCATGGAGAAGGACCCCGGCGGCACCATCCGCCGCATGATCATCGATCACAAAGGCGAATTGCACCCGCAAATCGTGCTCGAGGACGCCGACGGCAAGCCTTTGGACGTGTACTACCTGCCCGAACGGGCACATATCGAGGTCGCCGAAGGCACGCTCCTGTCGGCCGGCTCGGTGATGGCCAAGACCCCGCGTGAAGCGACGGGCATCTCTGACATCACCGGCGGTCTGCCGCGAGTCACCGAGATTTTTGAGGCCCGCAAGCCAAAAGATCCGGCGGTGATCGCCGAAGTGGACGGCACGGTCGAGATCCAAGGCGAAAAACGGCGCGGCAAGCGGGCGATCGTCGTCCGCAGCGAAACGGGCATCGAGCGCGAGCACTTGGTCCCGCACGGCAAGCGGTTCTTGGTCCATTCCGGCGACATGGTCAAAGCCGGACAGGCCTTGGTCGACGGGCCGCTGGTGCCGCACGATATCCTGCGGGTGTCCGGCGAAGAAGAAGTGCAAAAGTACCTGCTGCACGAAATCCAGAGCGTCTATCGCAGCCAGCGGGTGGAAATCAACGACAAGCACGTCGAGATCATCGTCGGCCGCATGCTTCGCAAGGTGCGCGTCGAAAACCCGGGGGACACCAACCTGTTGCCGGGCTTGGTCTTGGATCGTTTCGATTTCCGGAAGGTCAATCAGGACCTGTCCAAATGCCTCAAGATCGCGGAAAAGGGCGACAGCCAGTTTGAGCCTGGTACCTTGGTGCCCAAGGATGCTTTGGAGCAGGTCAACTCGCAAATCCAGGCCATGGGAGGCGATCCCGCCAAAGGCGTGCGGCCCAAGCCGGCCACGGCCAGCACCCAGTTGCTGGGGATTACCAAGGCGTCCGTCCAAAGCTCCAGCTTTATTTCGGCGGCCAGCTTCCAGGAAACCACCAAGGTCTTGACCGAGGCGGCCCTGGCCGGCAAAGTCGACAATCTCGTGGGACTGAAAGAAAACGTCATCCTGGGCCATCTGATTCCGGCTGGAACCGGCTTTCGGCAGTACCAGGATTCCGAAGTGCGTTACCGCCCCGAAGCTCTGCAAGCGATGGCAGGCGACACGGTGGGTAGCTTGGAAGCCAGCTTCCCGCTGCTGCAGGATGCGGGAACCGTGGCTCAACCTGCCGCGATGGCCGGGGGCGCAACGCTGCCGCAGCCCTCGATTCTGGACGAAGACATCACGCCCGAGGAAACTTATGTGTCCGTCGACGACCTGTTTGGCCCTAGCGACGACATGGATGGGGATGAGGAGTAAGCTTCTGGCGGCAGTTGACCCCCAGGCTTACGCCAGGGGTTCGCCAAGACACATGGATGGGGATGAGGAGTAAGCTTCTGGCGGCAGTTGACCCCCAGGCTTACGCCAGGGGTTCGCCAAGACACATGGATGGGGATAAGGAGTGAGCTTCTGGCTGCAGTTGTGGCTTGACAGCCAGCCGCAAGACGATAACCTTTACAGTTTGCGAAACAGCGGATCTGACAACCTGCCTGGAACACTGGAAAATTATGCCAACGATTAGCCAACTTATTCGCAAGAGACGCAAGCCGCAGCGGCGGACGACCAAGGCGCCCGTTTTGGAACAGTGCCCACAACGGCAGGGGGTCTGCTTGTTGGTTCGCACGATGACACCGAAGAAGCCCAATTCGGCGCTTCGGAAGATCACCCGTGTGCGGTTGTCAAACGGCAAAGAAGTGACGGTCTACATCCCCGGCGAAGGTCACAACTTGCAGGAGCACTCCATCGTCCTGGTCCGCGGTGGCCGCGTCCACGACTTGCCCGGTGTCCGCTATAAAGTGGTTCGGGGGGCGATGGACTGTTTGGGCGTAGACGGCAGAAAGCAGTCGCGCAGCCGTTACGGCGCAAAGAAGTCTTAGTCGGGCGGAGCACACGGTACCAAATTCAGCAAAACGAGTTTTTTTCGAGTCGAGATATGGGTCGCTTTACCGCAAGTCAGTCACAGTTGAAGCCGGATCCCCGGTACAACTCCGTTTTGGCCAGCAAGTTCATCAATTGCCTGATGTGGAGCGGCAAGAAGACCGTGGCACAACAGGTCTTTTATGGTGCCCTGGACGAATTGAAGAAGAAGCTGCCGGACCAGGAGCCGATCGAAGTCTTTCATCAGGCCCTGGAAAACGTGAAGCCGTACATCGAGGTCCGCTCCAAACGCGTCGGTGGTGCCTCGTACCAGGTGCCGATGCAGGTCAGCAAGGCCCGGCAACAGTCGCTGGCGATCCGCTGGATTCTGGGAGCGGTCCGCGAGAAGAAAGGCCGTCCGACCTACATCAAGTTGTCCGAAGAACTGTACGCGGCGTTCCGCAAGGAAGGCGCAGCGATGACCAAGCGGGAAAACACGCATCGCATGGCCGATGCGAACAAGGCGTTTGCCCATTTCGCTTGGTAGTTGATTCCCCCACGACGACGCCGCGCGCTTGCGCGGCGTTCTTTATGCGCTCACGCCTATGCCACGCGAAATCGAGAAAATCCGTAATATCGGCATCATCGCGCACATCGACGCGGGCAAGACCACGGTCACCGAGCACATGCTGTTTTACAGCGGCGCCAAGCACCGCGTGGGGGAGGTCGACAGCGGCACCACCGAAACGGACTGCGACGCGGAGGAGCAGGAACGCGGGATCACGATCTATTCGGCCTGCGTCACGTTCGACTGGCGGGACGTCCACGTCAACCTCCTCGATACGCCGGGACATGTTGATTTCACCGCCGAGGTGGAACGGTGTTTGCGCGTGCTGGACGGGGCGGTCGTGGTGTTCAGCGCTCGTGAAGGTGTCGAGGCGCAGAGCGAGACCGTGTGGCGGCAAGCGGACCATTACAAGGTGCCTCGCGTCGCCTTTATCAACAAAATGGACCGGGAGGGGGCCGATTTCGAACGGACGCTGGGGGAAATCGCCGACCGCCTGCACGCGCATCCCGTGGCCTTGCAGATTCCCGTCGGCGTCGGCCCGCCCCACACCGGCGACCCCTTCCGTGGCGTCATCGATCTGGTCGAGATGAACATGCGGTTCTTTGACCCGGAGACCGAAGGCCGGGAAGTTCATATCACGGAGATTCCCGAGGACCGGCTAGCCGCCGCAGAACTCTGGCGGGACCTGCTGCTCGAAAAGCTGTACGCCCATAGCGACGAACTGTTGGAATTGGCCTTACAGGAGCAGCCGATCCCCGTCGAATTGATCCGCAAGGTGATCCGCGAGGCAACGGTCCATCTGCAGATCCAACCGGTGTTCTGCGGTTCCGCCTTGCACGGCATTGGCGTACAACCGATCTTGGATGCGGTCGCCTGGTACCTGCCCAGCCCCTTGGACACACCGGCCGTGGAGGGCATCAATCCGGCCAAGAAAGATAAAGTGGAACGTCGCCAACCGGACGCGGCGGAGCCGTTCTGCGGACTGGTCTTCAAGGTCCTGCCCGCCAAAACAGGCGACCTGTCCTGGGTGCGGATCTATTCCGGCGAACTGAAGTCCAACACCCGCTTGCTGAATCCCGGCAAAGACAAGAAGGAAAACGTCGCGCAGCTGTGGCGGATCCACGCTACGAAAAGGGAAGAACAAGTCGACCACGCGCTGGCCGGTGACATCGTGGGCTTGATCGGGCTGCGGAATTCGATCACCGGCGATACGTTGTGCGACACGCGGCACCCGATTCTGCTGGAATCGATCCAATTCCCGGAGACGGTGATTTCGATGGCCATCGAGCCGGACAGCGCCGTCGAACGGGACAAGCTGCACAGCACGCTGGAGATGCTCAAACGCCAGGACCCTACGCTCCATGTCACCAGCGGCGAATCCGGCCAGACGCTGATCAGCGGCATGGGCGAACTGCACCTGGAGGTGGTGAAGAACCGGCTGCTGCGGGATTTCAACCTGAAAGTCAAGTTCCACAAACCGCAGGTCAGCTACCGCGAAACGGTGGACCATGCCGTCGAAGTCACCGGCGTCTGCCACCGCCAAATCGCCGGCCAACAGTTGTTCGCCGAACTCCGGATTCGCATGGAGCCGTTCCCTGCGGCCACCCAGCCGGTAACGGTGCTCAATTTCTGCCCGCCGGAGACGCTTCCCGAGTCCTTCCTGACCGCCGCCGTCGACGAACTGAAAGCCTGCGGCGAAGGCGGCGGACGGATCGCCGGCTATCCGCTGATGAAGCTCAAGGTGTCCATCCTGGGCGGCCATGCCGGGGCCGAGAACTCGAACGAAATGGCCTTCCGGATCGCCGCCAACGACGCCTTCAACAAAGGCTTGGAACAAGGCGGCCCCGTGCTGCTGGAACCGGTCATGAAGCTGGACATCATCACGCCGGAAGCCTACCTGGGCGATTTCGTGGGCGATCTCCAGCAGCGGCGGGCGCTGATCGCCAAAACCGAAATCCGCGGGTCGATGACCGTGATCGAAGCGCACGCCCCGCTGAAGGAACTGTTCGGCTATTCGAGCGCCATGCGCAGCCTCAGTCAAGGCCGCGCCGGCTGCTCGATGGAACCGTTCTGCTACTCACCCGCACCTCCGGGCACGGTCAAGGAGTACCTGGGCTAAACCAGCGACTGCAGGCCGTTCAACCCCAGCGGCTCGCGGCAGGCGTACGGTTCCCCGTACCGCACGCCGATCGTCTTGCCCCAGTAAGCGGCCTCGTCGCGCAGGCGGTCCAAGAAGGTTGGCCCTTCCGTCGGCTGGCCCTCCACAAATTGGCTTTGATAGCAGCGGATCGCCGCCAGCTTCCGCTCCCAATGCGGGCTGATATCCAGCACGAACGCCGGCTGCGGAGCCAGCTTGAGATGGACGCAGTAGTAGTTGTAGATCCGTTGCGGGTGGTGCGGCTGCCCGGCCAGATCGCACTTGGTCAGCTTGGCCCAGAACCGGGCCGCCTCGACCAATTGCGTCGCGGCCACGTGATCGGGATGGGCATCGATCCAATACGGAGCCAACAGCCAGCGCGGCCGAACCTGCCGAATCACCTCCGCCAGCCGGCGGCGGGCGTCGAGCGTTGGTTCCAGGCTGCGATTGGGCAAGCCCAGGTTTTGCCGCCATTCGATCCCCAGGACTTCCGTGGCGGCCGCCGTCTCGCGGGCCCGCCGTTCCGGCGAACCCAAGGGAGTCGGCTCGCCGTCCGTCAAATCCAAGATGCCGACGCGCCGGCCTTCCTCCTTCAGCCGCAGGATCGCTCCCGCCGCGCCCAATTCGGCGTCATCCGGATGCGGAGCGACGACCAACACGTCCAGCGTCGCGGGGGAAAACTCGTTGTTCGACATGCGTTTCATCGTGGCGACTGCGGTGGATTCAAGACCCTCTCCAAAACGCCGCGTATCATCCCCGGTAACGCGCTTTCGATCAACTGGCCTGGACGCAACCGCCTGTTTTTGAGACAGTCCTCGGCAACGCGGCGGAAACCGAAACAACGTTGAATGCTAGCAGCTATCGGACTGGGTCCCTCTCATCGCCCTTGACTGCCATGTTGCCAAACTTGCCTCGTTCAGCCAATGCGTTTTGCCGGACCCTTGGCTTTGTGCTGCTTTCGTGCCTGGGACCGGTCGGCTGTGCCTCGTTGGACACCCTACCGCAACAGGGCGAACCTGAGCCGGAGGCCCAAATGGGCGCCCAAATCCGCAAACCGACCCCGCCCGGCCAAATGCTCGGCATCGACGATCGAGCCCGCGAAATCGAACGTAATTTGGGCGTGCGCTAACCCGCTGTCTCTGCGGCGGAGCGAGGCGTTTCCTCGCTGATAGCTCCCGTTAGCAGCGTAGGCCGGAATAACTTCCCGCTTTCGGCCCGGGTTGCTACCGGCGGCTAGTGCCTTGCTGCTCACTTGGCACCTGACACGTCTTTTTTGAACGATCCTTCCTATGTTCCGCTCGAGGCCCGGTGCGGGCATGACTGGCAAGCTAAAGCTTGACCTCCAGCAGGCGGGCTACTGTCGCCCGCAACGCAGGCAGTTCAGCAGGTTTCGCAGCGGGCGGCAGCGGGCGGGCTTGCGGCACGGGGCGGCTTTCTCGAACTCCGGTTCGAGTACGATCCAGATGTTGCGGAACCGCACGGGATTGCCATGGTTCTGCAGGAGGATCGGCAGCCACTCGGGAGTCTCCGGTTTGCCGGCTCCCGTCTTGGTCGGGATCTCCCGGTGATTGTGAACCACCACGCCGTTGTGGACCAGCGTGAGCCGGGCGTTGGCGGTCTTGTTGCCCGCGTCGTCAAAACGGGCGGCCGTGAACCAGATGTCATAGGTCTGCCAAACCAGCGGGGGCAGGCACATGTTCACATCCGGCGCTTGCTGGCGGTACAGGCCGCCGCATTCGTTGGCCACGCCTTCCAAGCCGAACGAATCCAGGACTTGCACCTCATAGCGCTGCTGGATGTAGACGCCGCTGTTGCCGCGTCCTTGACCGGTCGCATAAGGCATGTAAGGCAGCCGGAACTCCAGGTGCAAACGGAAATCGTGAACGGGGAATTTGGTCACACCACCGACGTCCAGCAGTCCGTCTTCGGTGACTTTCGCTCCGTTAAATTGATCGGCCGAGGTGCCGTCGAACAGAACGAGGGCGTTGCGCGGCGCAGCGGCATGCACGGTCGGACTGACGCGTTGCCGTTTGGTCAACGTTCCCCGCAGCCGCCCATCGCTGCCGTAGACCGACGCGGATTGGCCGTCCGCGATCACCGATCCGCCGTCCTCGGCGTTCAGCGCCAGGACGTTGTCGTGTAACTGGCCTGCCAGCATCCGCTTGGTCTGCCGATCCCAGCCGGCGCCGGGCAGTCCGCCGCGGTACTGGACGGCGTCGAATTTGCCGTCGCCGCGTGCAATGACCTGCAGGCCGGTCCAGATCCCGCCCCGCCGCGGCTCGAACACGCTGCCGGCATATTCGCCTTGGTACGCATAGTCGGCGTCCACTTGAGCCGGGTCGGTGACCGCAAACTTGCCCGCGTCCGGCGGCGCCAGAAATTCATTTCCGGACAGGCTTCCTGAAATTGACAAAACGGCGGTGGCCACCCACCCGCAGAGACAAAAAAGCCGCTTCATGTCTTCCTCACTCGTTGCAGCACACGTTGCGAAGCCGGCGACGGCTCGCGGAAATTGACGGAAGTCCAGCTTGATTCATCAGTTGCCGAGATTCAAGTGGTGTCGCGCGTAAGATGCGCCGTTTTCGGGGGGAGCCAGAAACACTATACTACTTGGCGGATTTGGGCTCAGACGTACAGAATTCAATTTTCGCGGGGAAACGCTTTTCCATGTGATTGGACGATCGGCCGCGAAAATTGAATTCTGTACGTCTGAGCCCTCCGTTATCCGGCGCAAACCAGTGCGGTTCCCCTTATGGATTCATTGACAAAGACTTCAACCCGCTTATGCCTGTCGACAAGTCCGGCCAACGCGTTCAGCAGATGTTTGGCGAAATCGCTCCCCGGTACGATTTGCTGAATCATCTGCTGTCCCTGAACGTCGATCGCTACTGGCGCTGGCGGACGGTGCGCGTCGTGCGGGCGGAGCCGGAACAGCCGATTCTGGACGTCTGCACGGGAACCGGCGATCTGGCGTTTGCGTTTTACCGCCGGACTCGAGGCACCGTGCCCATTGTCGCCACGGATTTCTGCCCGCAGATGCTCGAGATCGGCGAAGCCAAGAAACGCAAGGCCGGAATTGAGGGCGGGATGACATTTATCGAGGCCGACGCGCAGCAGTTGCCGTTCGGTGACAACCACTTTCAAATCGTGGCGGTGGCCTTCGGGCTGCGGAACGTGTCCGATACCGACGCCGGCTTGCGGGAGATGACCCGCGTGTGCCGGCCGGGCGGACAAGTGGCGGTGCTGGAGTTCTCGATGCCGCAATGGCAGCCTTTTCGAGCCTTGTATGGGTGGTACTTTCGCCAGGTGTTGCCGCGGATCGGCCAGTGGCTGACTCGGAACCGCCACAGCGCATACCACTACCTGCCCAACAGTGTCGGCGAGTTCCCCTCGGGCGAAGCCTTGGCGAGCCGGATGCGCGACGCCGGCCTCCGCACCGTAACCCTCCATCCCTTGACCGGCGGCATTGCGACCCTGTACATAGGCCGAAAATGAAACACCCTTTTGTGCTTGCCATCACCGGCGCCAGCGGCGTGCTGTACTCTATCCGCCTGCTCGAAGTTCTGCTCCAGCAGGGCGCCGAAGTCCATCTGATCATCAGTCCGTCGGGACGTGTCGTACTGCAGCAGGAGTTGGGCGTCCTGGTCACCTTGGACCGTTTCAGGTTGCGCGACCTAACCCAGCCCGTCCCCAGCATCTCAGCCGGCGACGCCACGGAAATGCAGCGGACGATCCGGGACATGTTACATGGACTGGATGAGGCGTTGACCTCAGCGGGGGGCGATTACGGCCGCGTGGTCTACCATCATCACACCGACTTCATGTCGCCCGTCGCCAGCGGCTCGTTCCTGACCGGCGGCATGATCGTTTGCCCGTGTTCGGGAGGAACGCTGAGCGCCGTGGTCCATGGTTCCAGCAGCAACTTGATCCAGCGGGCCGCAGACGTCCACCTGAAGGAACGCCGCAAGCTGATTCTGGTGCCCCGCGAAACGCCGCTGTCATCGATCCAGTTGGACAACATGAAGCGGGCCTGCGATGCCGGGGCGGTGGTGCTGCCGGCGATGCCCGGCTGGTATCACGGCGTCCGCACGATCCACGACTTGATCGATTTCATCGTCGCCCGGATCCTGGACCAGGTGGGGATCGAGCACGCGCTGATGCGCCGCTGGGGAGAACTTGACGCGGAGTTGGAGGAGACGCAAAGCAACGGCTCACTGGCAGTAAAGTTGGAGTCCAGGCTTTAGCCTGTCCGGGCAGCCTAAAGGCTGTACTCCAACATTCTGTCCCCCATTTTTCTTTCCGCTTCCCATGATTCTGCAATGTTGACCGCGGTGCGACACGTCCTGGAAATGGTCCGTTTCAGCCACACGCTGTTTGCGTTGCCTTTTGCGCTGCTGGCGGCAGTAATGGCCTGGACGACGCCCTCGCCGGGCGGCCAGCGGATTGAGTTTCATTGGGTCCACTTGATTGGGATCCTGGTCTGCATGGTCTGTGCCCGCAGCGCGGCGATGGCCTTTAACCGGATCGCCGACCGGACGTTGGACGCCGCCAATCCGCGCACGCGCAATCGGCATCTGCCTGCCGGCCTGCTGACCGTCCGCAGCGCGGGCTCATTCACGATCGTTTGCAGCGCTGGTTTTGTCGCCGGGACACTGCTCTTTTGGCCAAATCCCTTGCCGGTCTTCCTGTCCGTCCCCGTGTTGGCGTTCTTGTTGGGGTACAGCTATGCCAAACGGTTTACGATGCTGGCCCATTTCTGGCTGGGAACGGCCCTGATGCTGGCGCCGATTTCCGCCTGGATCGCCTTGCGGGGCGAATTGGTTCTGGCGGAACCCTCCGATCTGGTGCCGCCCGCCTTGCTGGGGCTGGCCGTGCTGCTGTGGGTCGCCGGGTTCGACATGATCTACGCCTGTCAGGACGTGGATTTCGACGTGCGGGCCAAACTGTACAGCGTGCCGGCCCGGATCGGTGTGACGAACGCCTTGCGGTTGGCGGCAGGCTGTCATTGGGGCATGATCGGGGCGTTGACAGCGCTGCCGCTGGTCGCGCCTCAGCTGCCTTTCGGTCCGGTCTACTGGTGCGGAATTGCCGGTGTTGCCATACTACTGCTCTATGAGCACGCGATCGTCCGGCCGGACGATCTGACCCGTGTCAACCTGGCTTTCTTTCACGTCAACTGGATCGTCAGCATGGCCTTGCTGACGATGGGCGCGATCGACTTGCTGACGTGAGGCCCGATTCAGGAGCACGAGCAATGGAAACAGTGACTCGCTGGTGTGGGATCGCCGTTTTGAGTTTCGTTGTCGGCTGCGGCTCGCAGGGGCCGTCGTCGCAGGACTCGCCGCCGGGCGGGACGCCGGAGTTGGGGGGGGCCTCGGCAGAGGCGCCGTCCGAAACGCCGCAGGCCGAATCGCCGCCTGCAGCGAAAACGGCTCAGCCGGCCACGGCGGAATCCGCCTCGCCGCCGCAGATCGCTCCCGTGCCGGATGACGAATCCCCCGCGCCTCCGGCAACGGCGGTGAAACAGCCGGACCCGGCTGAGGCGGGTGAGAACTCGACTCCGACGCTGGACCAATTGCGCGCCTGGGCCACGGCGCTGGCCGGCGACTCCGTACAGGCACGGGAGGCGGCTGCCGCGAGTTTGGACCAGGCAGCCAAGGCCGGGACGCCGCCGCTTTGGGCCCTGCTGCAAGACAGCTCGCCGACAGTGCGGCGGGGCGCGGTCTTCTATTGGCTCGATCGCTTTGACCCGGCGGACTCGGATGCCGTGGCGGCGTTGACCAAGTGCTTGTCCGACCAAGATCCGGCGGTCCGTGCGATTGCCATGTCTGCCGCACAGCGGTTTCCGGCAGGAGTTCTAACAAAATCGTTGCCGCAATTGAGCGCCGTACTGACGGACCGTAAAAACGGCACCGAAACGCGGGCTGCCGCCGCCCGCTTGATCGGGACTCTGGAGGCACAGGGAGGTGAGGCCGCTGAGGCGCTGGCTCAGGCCGCCGTTGGCGACCCGGATGCGTCCGTCCGTTCCGCGGGCCTGATGTCCCTTTGTCGCATTGCCCCCGCCGACCAGGCCGCCGCGGTGCTGCAACAAGTTCTCGTTCGGGACGTTCAAGCCAGCGTCCGCGGCATGGCGGCCGTGCGGTTGGGCAAGCTGGGTCCGCCAGCCGCAGGTGCCGCTCCGGCGCTGGCCGATGCACTGGCCGACCCCGACGAAGGTGTCCGGCGGAAGGCGGCCGACGCACTCGTCGCGCTGGGGGCCGCCGCAGTGACACCGGCCGCGGGCAAGCTGGACGCGGCGGACGCTGGCGTTCGTCGGCTGGCCGTGTTTGTCCTGGGCAAACTCGGACCGGACGCCAAACCGGCCCTGGACGCACTCCGCAAACGACTGCAGGATCCCGACGCCGAGGTCAAGCAACTGGCCGAGTTGGCCATCCGGCGGATCGCAGGGACCGACCCGAACTAATGCACGTGATCGCCCTTGCGCGGATCAAAATCCGCGTGCTGCTGATTGATGTGGACGTGCAGGTCGGGCAGAGCGGTTAACAGCCATTCGGTGCCGGCGTCGGTAATGTTGGTGCCGTCCAAGTACAAGGACTCCAGATCCGTCAGACCCTCGAACTGCCTCAGACCGCGGTCGGTAATGGGCGAGCCGATGATGTGGACGAACCGCAGGTTCGCCATCCGCCGCAAATGAGCCAAGCCCGCATCGGTCACATTCGGGCTGCCGAACCGCAACAATTCCAAGTCCGGCAAGCTGACCAGTTCGGCCAGGGCCGCGTCGGAAAACTCGGCTTGAGGCAGATTGAGGATTCTCAAACGCTTCAGGTGCGTGAGCTTGCAGATGCCCGCATTGGTGACCGCTGCGCCGCGCAGCCGCAGATGCTCCAGGTGAGCCATCCCGCTCAAGTGGTCCAAGCCCGCGTCGGTGATGCGACTTTGCTCGATCAGCAGCTCCCGCAAACCGGTCAGATCGCGGATCTGCCGCAGGTCCTCGTCCGCGATTTCCTCCGTCTCGACGGCGATCCAGTCCGTTCGGCCTTCGCGGACGGAGCGGACCTGGCTGGCGAACACTCCCATGGCCGCTGCCGCAGAGGCCGGGTGGTCGCTGGCTGCCTGCTCAGCGGAACAACCTGAGAACACGAGACACGCCACCGCTAGCAGGATGGAAGACGTCTCATCGGGCCGGCGGTCGGTCATCGAACCCCTCTGGCATTCCGGGCAATACGGTTGTTGGATACCAAATGGCGAACGGCTGGCGTAAGCCCGCCGGTTCTCCGCAGGCCCGCACGTTTATGCGGGGGGGTGACCATATTGCCTCTGGGGAAAACAGCTGACGGAAGGCAAAAGGCCCGCACGGACCATACACCGGTGGGCTTACGCCCCACCGTTCGCCAAACATTTTTCCCCGTTTGCGTTCATGCTTCCGGAGCCTGATCCATCCGCTGGCGCCGAGTCCCGGTTCGCCGCGTCCGCTGACGCTGGGCGGGGGGGCGGCGCAATTCGCGGCTCCGCAATGCCGCCACGCAGATTTCCTGCCGATCGAAGGCCAATTGGCGGGCATTGACATAGTGATAGCCCCACGAACGGATCCGCTGCAGGTACTCCGGAATCGCCTCCGCCAAACTCCAGTCCGGCATCTTCAACGTCAACAACATGCCGCGGACGTGTACCTGTCGGTTGGTCACGATGTGCTCGACCTCGTCCAGCGTGTGGGCGGGTGCGACGTTCGAGTCGACGGTCAGCCAGCGCACGCCGCGGAACTCGCTGCGCTTCAACGAGGCGGTGCGGACTCGAATGTGCGTATAGTTCGGGTGCTCCAAGACCGCCGGATCCATTTCGGCCGGATCGATGCCGATCACTTGCAACCCGCGTTCCAGCAAGGCTTGGCACGAACCGCCCGGCGCGCTGCCGATCTCCACGCACCGGTCGCCCGGTTCGATGGGCAATCGCGACCAGAGCAGCGCCTCGGTGGTTTTGAGATAAGCGCGGGAAACCGTTTCGGCGGGCGATTCGATTTTCGGCACGCCGCCCGGCCAGCGGGACGGCATGCTGGATGCCCGATGGCAGCCGATCCACCATTGGTCGGGCTCGACCAGCAGGCAATCCAAGATGCGATGCCCCGCCTTGGCCACTCGATTCACCAGCAGCGGGCCCGTGCGCTGCGGGGCCGCAGGCATTCGTTCGGCGATCACCCGGCCCACTTCCTCGGCCAGCAGCGTCAGGCCCGGCTCGAAGCCGCCATCGCCGGGCATCTTCGCGTCGCGCTGCCAGACGTGGACATGATCGAACGTCCGCTCGCCGGTCAGTTGCCAGAGTTCCGCCGCCAGACGCTCCGCCGTGTCGCCCTGGACTTTGCCCAGCGAAAACCCCTGGGTGCGGGCGAACACGCATCGCAACTCGGCATCCTCGTCCAGCGGCTCGCCCTCCGGCAGCTTGAATGTCACGAAGCCGGGCCGCGAGTAGGCAAAGCGGAAATTCGGGTGCTCGCGGGCGACCTCCTGTTTCAGGACGTTTTCCGCGCCGCGCTGACAGACGGTAAAGAGAAAGCTGGAATTCATATTACCGTTTACCGCCCCGCCAGCGCCGGGATCATGGAGGAACGCCAGTCGACCAGATGCATTTCGACGCTACGGCGGCCGTTAAAGTCGTTGATGACCGGCCGGAAGGCCAGATCCAGCGTCTGGAGGCGTGCCAAGTCGTCCGCCGCTTCGCCTTGTCCAAACGCGACCCCGCGGACCGTCACGCCGTGCTGACGGACCCGGACGGACAAGTGCCGTTCGCCGTTGCCCATCCGCCGCGGCGCATCGGCCAGCGTCACGCCACTGGCGCACAGCACGGGCCGTGGATTGGCGTTGCCGAAGGGAGCCAGTTTTTCCATCTGCTCGACGGTTTTCAGCGTCAGCTGGCTGAGCGTCGCCTCGGCATCGATCTGGACCTCGGCAATCCGGTCTTCTTGAGACATCTCCCCCGCCACGTGCTCGCAAAAATCGGCGCGGAATGCCTCCAGCTTCGACTCCTCGATTCTTAAGCCGGCCGCCGCCGCATGGCCGCCGTGCGAGATCAAGTGCCGGCTACACGCAGCCAAGGCCCGGTGCAGATTCAGCCGGCCGGCCGTGCGTGCCGAGCCGATACCCGGTTTGGCGCCCACTTGGTCCCAGGAAATGATCACCACCGGACGGTGGTACTTCTCCGCCAAGCGGCCTGCGGCAATGCCGATCACGCCGGGATGCCAAGCGACCCCCGCCAGCACCAGTGCCGGATCGGCCTCCGGATCGAACTGTTCCTTGATCTGCTTGTTGGCCGCCAACAAGACGCTCCGTTCCAGGGTCTCCCGGCTGCCGTTCAGTTCGTGGATATAGTCCGCCAAGCTGGCGGCGCGGGTGGGCGACTCGGTCGTGATCAACTCGACGCCCAGCTGGGCTTGCCCCAAACGCCCGGCGGCATTCAATCGCGGGGCCAGCATGAACGCAATGTCCTCGGCACTCAACTGCGGCTTCTTGTCCAAACCGGTCACGCGCAGCAGGGCGGCGATTCCCGGCAGCGGCCGCTCGCGCAGGCTCACCAAGCCGTGCCGGACCAGAATCCGGTTCTCGTCCAGCAGCGGAACGACGTCGGCCACGGTGCCCACCGCCGCCAAGCCGACGGCCGCCAGCAAGAAGTCCCGCATCGCCGGTTTGACGCGCTTCGCCTCGCTGGCGCGCTGGCACAATGCCCAAGCGAGCTTGAAGGCCACTCCCGCGCCGCACAAGCCGCCAAACGGATACGCACTGCCGGGCAAACGCGGATGGACGATCCCCGCCGCTGCAGGCAGCGAGTCCCCATCCCCTAGCTCGTGATGGTCGGTGACAATCAGCTCCAAGTTGAGTGTACGCGCCGCTTCGGCTTCGGCCACGCTACCGATCCCGCAATCGACGGAAATCACCATCGACACACCGCGCTGGGCGAGTTTCTGCAGTGCGTCGGTACTCAATCCGTAGCCTTCTTCCAGCCGGTTGGGCACGTAATAACCGACGTCCGCGCCCAGCAATCGCAGGCAGCAGAACAACAGCCCGGTCGCCGTCATGCCATCGGCGTCGTAGTCGCCGTAGATGATGATCCGGCGTCCCTGCTGGACGGCCGCGTGGACGCGGTCGGCGGCGGCCGTCAGTCCCGGCAGCAATTCCGGGTCGCGCAATCCCGTCAGCTTGGCGTCCAAGAACGAATTCGCCTGTTCGGGATCACCGATGCCGCGTGCTAACAGCAATTTGGCGACGACTGGGGAAACGCCGGCCGCCCGTTCCAGGGCCGCGATCCGAACCTCGTCATGCGGTCGTATCCGCCAGCGTCTCTCCATGACCGTTGTGCTCCCTGCCGGCTGTGCTCGCTGCAGACCACGTACACCGGTCTCCAAGTACCGATTGCCCACGTTTCGATCGTTTCCTTCGTAGGACGGTTTGGCAAACCGTCCCGCATGGGAACGAAGGCGGAGCCCTACTTCTTCTTCTCGGCGTGGACCGTGTGACGGCGAAGCCGGGGAGAGTACTTCTTCAGTTTTAGCTTCTCGGAACCCGGCTTACGGCGAAGTGTATAGTTGCGGTCGCCGGTTTCCTCGCACACCAGAAAGACGACTTCGGCCTTCTTTCCCTTACCTTTTTTGCCCATTCTACTCACCTACTCCCATAACAATTAACACTTTGCGATGCGGTATTCTAATCGAAAACGCGTTGCTCGCGACAGAGGCGAACGAAAAAAAGCTGCGGATCGACGGATGCCGTCGGAATAATCGAGAACCGGCCCCGCGAATAAGAAAACGCCGGCCGGGAAAAAATAGCCGCAAGTCGTTTCCAACATTTATCTTGTGGACCTTGCGTTCGTCCGCGGATCGGTTAATCTAACGGTAACGTCGGGTCTGATATCGGGGAATCATCAGTCCTTGTCCGCGGTATTCTGGAGCAGAAAGCGGACGTTCGTAGCCCAATCGATCGTGATCGACTTGGCAAAGTGGAGCAGGTGAGACATGAGCGCTGAACTGAAACAGCAAGCAATGGAAGCCAAAGCAGCGGAGGCGGAGGCCGAAGAGTACGACGAGGCGGAAGAACTCGAAGAAGAGGCGGGCGGGCACCGATTCTTGTTCTTGACCGCCATGCCGGCTTGGCTTGTCAGCATGGTGGTCCATGCGGTGGCCCTGTTGATCATGGCGATGATCACGGTCGGCGGCAATGTCGATCAGGTGAAAGCCATTATCACTGCCGCGCCGGGGGAGGATCTGCAGGAGATCGAGGAATTCGAGGAGCAGCTGACCCCGCCGGTGGACGTCGATGCGGTCATGTCCGATGCGACACTCCCCGTCGAGATGATCACGGAAGCCATCCCGCAGGACGTGACCGAAGTGATCGTTTCCAACGACATCGACCAGGCCGCCATCTCCGTCGAGTTGGTAGACTTCGGCCAAGAGACGGCGCCGCGCAACGACTTGATGAAGGATATCGGCAGTTACACGGGAACGGGCTACGATGGCCGCGGCAGCGCCGAGGCGCGCGCGCGACTGGCGCGCGGCAACGGCGGCAGCGACGCCAGCGAAGCGGCGGTGGCCGCAGCGTTGCGGTGGATCGCCGATCATCAATTGCAGGACGGCGGTTGGAGCTTCGATCATCGGGTCGGGCCGATCCTCAACGGCCGTCCGCGGACGTCGGATCACCCGGGCACCAGCGCCCAGGCCCGCCGCGGCGCCACCGCAATGGCCATCTTGCCATTTCTGGGCGCCGGCCAGACGCATAAGGAAGGCAAGTACAAAACGACCGTCCAAGGCGGGCTGACGTTCCTGATCAACAACATGAAACCCGACGGGTCGCTGCACGAAGGCCAAGGCAGCATGTACTCCCACGGATTGGCGGCGATCGTGCTGTGCGAGGCGTACGGCATGACGCACGACAAAGCGCTGATGGTGCCCGCCCAGGCGTCGCTGAACTTTATCTCCTACGCCCAAGACCCGATCGGCGGCGGGTGGCGATATTCGCCGCGGCAGCCCGGTGACACGTCGGTGGTGGGCTGGCAGCTGATGGCCCTCAAGAGTGGGCACATGTCCTATCTGCAGGTGAATCCGCTGACGATCCGCGGGGCGATCAAGTTCCTGGACACGGTCCAAGCGAACAGCGGCTCGTTCTATGGCTACACCGATCCCGGGCAGGGGCCGGCGACCACGGCCATCGGGCTGCTGTGCCGGATGTACCTGGGCTGGAAGCAGGAAAACGAGGCCCTGAAACGCGGCGTCGAATGGCTCAGTAATCAAGGGCCGTCGATGGGCAACGGCGCCAACATGTACTACAACTACTACGGCACCCAGGTCTGCCGGCAATATGGCGACGAGGTCTGGGAAAAGTGGAATGCCAAGATGCGCGACTTCCTGGTCAACAGCCAGTCGAAGGAGATGCCGGCCCAAGGCAGCTGGTTCTTTGCGGGCGGGCACGGCGCCGAAGCGGGCGGGCGTCTGTACAACACGTCGCTGGCCACGATGGTGCTGGAAGTCTACTACCGACACATGCCTATCTACCAACAGCAGGCCACCAAGGAAGATTTCCCGCTGTAGCCCGCGATGCGAAAAACGAGGCTGATCGCGATCAAGGTTTCAGCGGTCAGACGACTTGGCGTGACTCCTCCCGTTCATAGGCCGGCACGCACCCGGCCATCACCCATTCGCGCAGAAGTTCGGGGCAGAAATCCACGTCATTGGGCCAGACGATCGTTCCCAGTTCGGGATCGACGCGAACCTGTTGGAAAAAGGCGGGATCTGCGAGGGCCTGAAAATCGCCTCCCCGACCCAGAATTCGTCCCGATAGGTCGACGATACCGCGCCGGCCGTCACTGAAGGTCAATTCCAGTCGAAATCCACCCATCGGCCGGACATCGGTTACGCTCGCACAGTTTTCCATTTCAACCTCTCATCGCAAC